>NZ_MDUX01000013.1 GCF_014736495.1 Candidatus Dactylopiibacterium carminicum | reverse complement strand
CCGCCTCCTTGAGCGCTATCGGAACGCTATTTCCCCCGCACTTTGCCTCAACGAGGCGGCCGGGCGATGGAGACTCAACAGCTAACTCCAACAGCGCCATGAAAAAAGGCGCGGCCTGGTGAGGCACGCGCCTTGTCATCCGGACGTGAAGACTTACTTTTCGAGGTACTGGAGTTTGTCCTGCACCTTGTTCCATTCGTCGGCATCGGGCAGGGAATTCTTGCGCTCGACGATGGCCGGCCAGACCTTGGACAGCGCCGCGTTCAGCTCGGCGAAATGTTGTTGATCCTCGGGCAGATCATCCTCGGCGAAGATCGCTTCGGCCGGGCATTCGGCCACGCACAGCGTGCAGTCGATGCATTCATCGGGATCGATGACGAGGAAGTTCGGCCCTTCACGGAAACAATCCACCGGGCAGACATCCACGCAATCGGTGTATTTGCACTTGATGCAGTTTTCAGTGACGACGTAGGGCATGGGTTTCTCCTGCGCCCGCTGGCGCGATGGGGCGCGACTATAGCCGATTCCGGTCCGCAACGGACGCAGCCATGGGTAATAGGGACATAACCAGGCCGGCCCGGAGGGGCAAAGGTGCGGAAACGCTGGGTTTGCTCCGGCAAGCTGCGAAGCCCGTTCATGGAAGGACACGCATGCGCCATCTGCTCGCCCTGCTGGCCGCCGGCCTCTTGCTGCTCGCCTCGCCGGCACGTTCCCACGACATCCTGCTGGCGGAAGTCTACCGCCAGGCGCTCGATCCTGCGAACTATCTCGTCAGCGAGAAACTCGACGGCGTGCGCGCCACCTGGGATGGCCAACAGCTGCGCTTCCGCTCAGGCCAGCCCGTCGCCGCGCCGGCCTGGTTTCTCGCCGCCCTGCCCGCGCAGCCTCTGGATGGCGAACTCTGGGCTGGGCGTGGCCAGTTCGAACGCGTGGTCAGCACCGTACGCAAGCAGACTCCGGAGGATGCCGAATGGCGTGCCATCCGTTACATGATTTTCGAACTGCCCGATGCGCCCGGCGATTTCAGAGCTCGTGCCGAGCGCATCCGTCAGATCACACGGCAGGCACGGCGCCCCTGGCTGCAGGCCGTGGAGCAGTTCCGCGTAGCAGACCGGACGGAACTGCAGAGAAGGCTGGAGACCGTGGTCGAAGCCGGCGGCGAAGGTCTGATGCTGCATCGGGTGGATGCACCGTATCTCACCGGTCGCAGCGACGCGCTGCTCAAGCTCAAGCCCTGGCTGGACGCCGAGGCGCGTGTGATCGCCCATCTGCCCGGCACCGGACGCAATCAGAAGCGCATGGGCTCGCTGCTGATGGAATTGCCCGACGGCCGGCGCTTCCGCCTCGGCAGCGGCTTCACCGACCGGGAGCGCGACGATCCTCCGCCCGTCGGCAGCCTCGTCACCTATCGCTATCAGGCGCTGACCGCCAAGGGACTGCCGCGCCACCCACGCTTTCTGCGTGAACGCCCGGACGGTCTTTGAGCCGCATGGCTGCGGGTATAATCGCGCCCCTCGAATGCCAGAAACGCCAGGAAAGAAAGCCATGGAAGCAGAACGCATCAATGCCGTCGCCAACCAGATGACCGACCTCAAGGGCCGGGCATCCGAACTGCGGAGGTATCTTTGACTACGACAACAAGGCTGAAAAGCTGATCGAAGTCAGCAAGCGGCTGGAAGATCCGGCCATCTGGAACGACCCCAAGCACGCGCAGGAACTGGGCCGAGAGAAGAAGGAACTCGAAGGCGTGGTGGGCGTACTCGAAGGTGTGGCCGCCAGCCTCGCGGATTGCGCCGAGCTGTACGACCTGGCCGTGGCCGAGGATGACGAAGACACCTTCGTCGCCGTTGAAGCCGACGTGGCCGACGTGGAAAGCCGCGTCGCCGGGCTCGAATTCCGTCGCATGTTCAACAACCCGATGGACCCGCAGCCGGCGTTCATCGAAATCCAGTCCGGCGCCGGCGGCACCGAGGCGCAGGACTGGGCGCAGATGCTCGAACGCATGTACCTGCGCTATTGCGAGCGCAAGGGCTTCAACGTCGAGTTGATGGAAGAGTCCGAAGGCGACGTGGCTGGCATCAAGAGGTGCACGATCAAAGTTTCGGGCGAATACGCCTACGGCTTCCTGCGCACCGAAACCGGTGTGCATCGCCTGGTACGCAAGAGCCCGTTTGACTCCAACGCGCGCCGCCACACCAGTTTCGTGTCGGTCTTCGTATTTCCGGAAGTCGACGACTCGATCGAGATCGCGATCAACCCGGCTGATGTGCGCACCGACACCTACCGAGCCTCCGGCGCAGGCGGCCAGCACATCAACAAGACCGACTCTGCCGTGCGTCTGACCCACGTGCCGACCGGCATCGTCGTGCAGTGCCAGAACGACCGTTCGCAGCACCGCAACCGCGACGAAGCCTGGAGCATGCTGCGCGCCCGACTGTACGAACTGGAACTGCGCAAGCGCCAGGCCGAACAGCAGAAGCTGGAAGACGCCAAGAGCGACATCGGCTGGGGCCACCAGATCCGCTCCTACGTGCTGGATCAGTCCCGCATCAAGGATCTGCGCACCAACTGCGAAGTCGGCAACACCCAGGCCGTACTCGATGGCGACCTCGATGCCTTCATCGAGGCCAGCCTTAAACAGGGCGTGTAATCGCTACATGTACATGCTAGATTTAACATGTACATATCGAAGGATGACCCCATGGAATCCGTCAGCCTGACCACGCTGCGCCAAAACATCTTCCAGATCGCCGATCAGGTTCTGGCCACCGGCGAGCCCGTGGTGATCGAACGCCACGGGCAGCGCCTGGTGCTCGCGCCCGAAAAGCCGCCGCGTCTGCGCGTGGAAGAATTGCCGCGCCGCTACGCGATCGTGGGCGATCCGGAAGATCTGGTGAACGCGCCAACCTGGAACGAAGCGGACTGGAACGAGCCGGACAATCTCGGCCGATGATCCAGCTGGATACCCACGTCGTCTGCTGGCTGCATGATGGATTGATCCGGCAGATCAGCCCGGCGGCCCGGCAGGCACTCAACACCGATTCACTGTCCATCTCACCCATGGTCGAGCTCGAATTGCATTACCTGCACGAAATCGGTCGCCTGCGGACCCCGCCGGTCGACATGCTGCACACCCTGCATACCAGTCTCGGGCTGAGCGTCAGCCAGACATCCTTCGCGCTGGTTGCCAGCGCGGCGGCAGGGATTCGCTGGACGCGCGATGCGTTCGACCGTCTGATCGTTGCTCAGGCCCAGTGCGACAGTGCCCGTCTCGTCAGCGCGGATGAAAAGATCCGCCAGCACTTCGCCGGGGCGATCTGGTGAGCCAGTCCGACAACCGCGAAGATTTCGACCTCGCCGGCTTTTTCACGCCCGGTATCGAGCCGGACGACGTGCCCGCGCTGTGGTCGCTGGTACGCTCGCGCGAGCTGATCAACACCTTCATCACGCTGTTTCGCGGCGGCGAAGAAGAGGTATTCATCCGCCTGCACGTGCTGCGCGAGATTGGCGCGCGCGCGGATCATCCACGCTGGGAACCCGATGAACTGCGCCGCCATTTCAGTTACATCGACCCGGTGAAGCTGGAAACCGTGCTCGCGCGCCTGCGCCACAACGGCTTGCTGGTGCACGGCGAGGATGGCTATCAGTTCTCGGACGCCGGCCGCAATGCTGTGGCTGCCATGGCCGTGCTGCTGCGTTTCGGCGAAAACGAGGATGCCGAGCTGGGCTTCCTCACCACCCAGCTCGCTGGCATGCAGGCCACCGGCACCGTCACGCCTGAAGTGCTGCAGCACCTGCTCGCCAAGCTCAATGCACTGACCGCCTCCTTCGAGGATGCCATTGCCTCAGGCTCGGAATTCCGCATCCTGGAAGCCCGCTCGCGGCTCACCGGCAACGTGCGCTGGCTGGACAAAGGCACCACGATCCTGCGTGGTCTGCTCGCCGAAGAAGAGATCAGCCCGGAAACCAGCCGCATCGCCCACGCCATCGGCCTAGCACAGAGCCGGCTGGCACGCGTCGATGCCGCCTTCCAGCGCGCGCTGAACAAGATCGAATCCCAGCGCGTCACGCTGGGGGCTTCGGGCGTATCGTCCTCTGACGCTGCGGCCTGGCTGCGCGGCCTGGAGATCCACCGCATCGCCGCCCTCGCCGACGGTGCACTCGGTGCCGGGCCGCAGATGCAGTTCGTGGCGGGTGGGCATGAACTGCTGGACCGCGCCGAATCCGCGCTTTCCGAAGAAGTCCGTCAGATGGAGGCGGACGCCAGCCTGCCGCCGGCCGAAGACGCACCACAGGATGAAGCCGCCCCCAGCGAAGATCTCAGCCTGCTGCTCCGGCTCTCCGAAAGGCTTGCCGGCATTCTCACCGCATCTCCGGCCAGCCGGCTGGTGCTCGGTGGTGGCTTCGGCCCGGCCAGCTACCGCCTCTCGCTGCTCTCGCTGCTCGGCAACGAAGAAGCTGGCGCCGCCGGCCCCGTGGCCGACCTCACCCAGCTGCCCTACGACCTGCAACTCGAAGACCAACTGGTGGAAATCATGGAAGACGAAATCTCGCATATGTCCGCCGGCAATGTCGTTCGCAACGATGTGAAGCGGGAAGAAACAGCGGAGAAGGATGAAGCCCGGCCTCCCGCGTCTCTTCCCCCTTCTCCCTTCCTGGAAGCACCATGACCGAAATCACCGAACTCACCGCCCGCCTGCTCGCCCATCGCTGGCTGCCGCGTGCCGACAGTCAGGTGCGCCGCGCACTGGTCGACGAAAGCTTCCGCGCCGAACTGGAAGCACGACTGGCCGCAGTCGGCCTGCAACTGCTTGACAACCCTTTCGCCGAACACGTGGCGGTGGGGCTCAGGGACGAGGTCATGGATGCCGTCTTTGGTGGCCGTGACTATCAGGCCAGCACCATGGGGCTCACGCGCGACGAGATCGCCCTGCTGGTGGTGATCTGGGCGCTGATCATCCTGCCCAAGCGCGAGCGCCAGCTCGGCCGCCGCGTACTGGGCGACGACGGCCAGGACGACATGTTCGGCCAGGACAAACCCATCGAGCACGGCGAAGCCGTCTCCGGCGCGATTGCCGAAGCCTCACTGCTGGCGGATTTCGGTGCCCAGCTCGGCGGCAAGACCAAGGTGCGCAACTTCGCGCTCGGCAAGCTCGCCCGCCTGGGCTTCATTGAGCGGCGCAACGGCTACATCCACGAAGGCCCGCTGCTCGACGTGCTGCTCGACTATCGCGTGCTCGCCGACCGCATCATCAACGGCACCCTGGCAGACGTGCTCGCCGCCGCTGGCCGCGCACTGCCCGCCGGACTGGGCGAAGAGGAAGAAGAACTGTTCGACGAGACGGACGAAGCGGAAGAAGACTTCGGCCCGCACAGCTAAACACCCAAAGGACAGCACAGAAGATGTTCCACATCCGAGAGATCGAACTCGTCCACTGGGATTTCTGGCGCCGCTTCACGCTGCCGCTGGATGCCCACATCATCACCATCGTCGGCCCCAACGGCTCGGGCAAGACCACGCTGCTGGACGCGATGCGCACCCTGTTCGCACTCAAATGCTCGGGTAAGCGCGATTTCCGCCGCTACGTGCGCCGTGCCAACGCCGGCTTCGCCTGGCTGCGCGCCACGGTTTCCAACCATCCCGGCAGCACCGGCAAGCGCCCTTTCTTCCCCTGCCTGAAGGACGAGGTAACGCTGGCCTGCCGCGTCAAGCGCGCCGGCGGCGACTGGACGCGCGAATACTGCATCGAGGATGGCCTGGTCAGCGTCGAGCAACTGGAAGAGACCGCCCAGTTCGTCGGCCTGCGCGACTACCAGTCGCGCCTGGCCTACGCCGGCCTCAGCCCGGCGATCGCCAAGGTACTGTCGCTGGAGCAAGGCGACACCGACAAGCTCTGCGAATACTCGCCGCGCGCGCTGCTGGATCTGGTCTTCGACGTCTTCGGCGACAAGGAAGTGCTGGACAACTACCAGGCCGCACGCGAAGAGCAGAAAACCGCGCAACGCGAACTCGAAGCCCTGGCGCTGGACCTCGAAAAGCTCAAGGCCCAGGCCGAGGCGCGCCGCCTGGAGGCGGACCGCTTCCTCGAATGGCGCGAATTGCGCGCCGAAGCCACGGTGCTCGAAGCCGAGGCCATTCCGCGCCTGGAAGTGGCCGAGTTGCAGACCGAAGTCATCAGTTGGCGCGAAAAGCTTCGCCGCGCCCGCCACGAGGTGACTGACGCCATCGAGACGCGCCGCCTCTCGGAAGAACGCGTGGCCGCGCTGGCCGGCGAGAAGGCCCAGGCCGAAGACCAGCTCACCGAAGCCAACACGCGGCTCAAGGACATCGACGGACAGTGGCTGGCCGCGCGCGATGCATTGCGCGACGTGGAGAAGAAGCTCGCCGAACGCGATGCGCTGCGCGAACGCGTGGCGCGCGAGCATGGCGAGGCCGCGCTGGATTCCGAGGACGCGGCGGCGAATGCCTACAACGACTGGCAGGCCGCCCGCACGAAGGTGCGCGAGCTGACCGCGCGCTTCGAGGAAGTCACCGCCCGCCTGCGCGAAGCCCAGGGCAAGGGCGGCGCACCGCAGGACCACGAAGTGCAGCGCTTCCGCGCCGCGCTCAATGAGGCCGGCATCGAACACCGCCTGCTCGCCGAGATCACCGAGGTCACCGACGCCAGCTGGCAGGGCGCGATCGAAGCGATCCTGCGCCCCTACCGCTCGCTGATCCTGCTCGAACAGGAAGGCGACCGGACCGAGGCCTGGGCGCTGGGCGAGCGCGAACGCTTCCGCCATTTCGTCGTCGCCGACCGCGCGCCCTGCCCCGACGCCCATCCCGGCAGCCTGCTGGAAGTGGTGCGCTTCGCTGGCGAGCCGCCGAAGTGGCTCTCCGAACTGCTCAACCGCATCCGCCGCGTCGACAATGCACAGGCCGCCACCAAACTGCCGCGCGAGCAGGACTGGATCACCCGCGAGGGCTATCACCGCGAACGCCGCGGCGCGCGCCATCTGGGCGTGCCGCACGACTTCTGGTTCGGCGAGCTGGCGCGCAAGGCACGCCTCGAATCCCTGCAGGAAGATATCGGTGCGCTGGACAAGCAGCTCGCCTGGGCGCGCAGGAAGCAGGACGAAGCCGAGGCCGCGATGCAGTCGGCACGCGAGAAACTGCTTGGCATGCAGGCGGCCGAACTGTTGCTGGCGCGCGCGGGCGAATTCGAGGCTGCGGAACAGGACAAGGCGAGCCTGCAGGGCTCATTGGCACATGCCGAAGCCACGCTCAACGAAGCACGCGCCCGGGTCGATCAATGCAAGGAGCGCCTGGCCGGCATCGCCATCGAAACCGACCGCCGCTCGCGCGATCTGGCGCAGGCACGCGAGGTGCTGAACCGCATCGCCAGCGAATCGCGGCCGCAGCGCCTGGAGCAGACCGCGCGCCTATTGAGATTACGCGGCAAGCGTCGCGGCATGCCGCGCGACTGGCTTTCGCCCGCCGCGCTCGGGGAACTCGCCGAGCATTACGGCGGGCTGGCCGGCGCGCGCAACGAACTCTCGCGCCTCAAACGCCGCCTCAATGAAAGCGAATGGCCCACGGACGAGAACGTGCTGGTCATCAAGGAAAAACTCGGCCTCGAACTTCACCAGCGCGAAGGAGACTACGGCCAGCGCATGGCCTACGCCGAACGCACCAAGCAGATGGTGGACGAGGCGCGCGCGGCCTACATCGCGCGCCTGCGCGCCACGGTGCGCCAGTACGGCAAGAACCTGCGCGCGCTGGGCGAGCTGGCCGGCATCCATGTGGAATGCCCGGTTCCGGCGCTGGACAACGACGACGCCACGCTGGCCACCGCCGGCCTCGAAGTAGCCTTCGATTTCGACCAGAAAGGCGCGCAGACGCTCAACGACGGCGAGGCCTCGGGCGGCCAGCAGGTGATGAAATCGCTGAT
Source organism: Candidatus Dactylopiibacterium carminicum (assembly GCF_014736495.1). Lineage (GTDB taxonomy): Bacteria > Pseudomonadota > Gammaproteobacteria > Burkholderiales > Rhodocyclaceae > Uliginosibacterium > Uliginosibacterium carminicum. The sequence goes on along the minus strand of NZ_MDUX01000013.1, from coordinate 63,251 downwards.
CCTGCTGATCGGTCTGCTGATGGACGACGCCCGCCCCGGAGGCTTCGTGTTCATCGACGAACCCTTCGCCCACCTCGACGTGGCCAACATCGACCGCGTCGGCGCCTTCCTGCGCGCCACCCGCTCGCAATACCTGATCACCACGCCGGTCACCCACAACGCCAACGTCTTTCAACCCGCCCAGCTCACCCTGGTCACGCGCAAGAAGAAGCCGGCGGACAGCTGGGCGCCGCCCATTGGAGTGCTGCGCAGACAGATCGACTAGACGGCCCCGCTCCGGGCATGAGCCTGAACACCGGATGGTTTCCCGGATTGCGGCCTTCGGTCTGCATCCGGGCTACGTGACTGCAATGGCAGTCGGCGCCCGTTCATGCTTCGATACCTCAGCACGAACGGGGTTGTGGCAGCGGGCTTGTCTGAACCAAATCCGTTCGCACTGAGGGTTCGAAGCCTGTCCTGAGATTGTCTAAGGGTGCGAACGGATTTGGCGTGCCAAGCGATGGCGCACCCTACGCGACTCCCCACTCCCGACTCCCGAAACCTGCGGACACGATCCAGCGCAAAACCTTGCGCTCGAACATAGAATCTGGACAGATCCGCTCCGGCCGGCAAACCAGTCACAACGGCAGCACGATATGCGCCCGCAGGCCACCGTCCGCGCGGTTCTCCAGCCTCAGCCGGCCGCCGTGCGCAACCACCCCGGCACGGGTGATGGCCAGCCCCAGGCCGACTCCGCCGGAGGCGCGGTCCTGCCCGGCATCCGGACGCACGAAGGGTTCGAACACTTTTTCCAGCCATTCCTCGGCCAGCCCCGGGCCGTCGTCATCAACGTGGATGTGCACGCCATCCGCTTCGCGCAGCAGCGCGATACGGGCGCGCTGGCCGTAACGCACCGCGTTGTCGACCAGATTGCCCAACACCCGCTTGAGGCCGAGCGGATTGCAGCGATACGGCAGGCTTGATTCTCCGCGCCAGCTCACCTCGTGACCCAGTGCGCCGTGCTCCTGCTGCACGCAGTCGAGCAAGACGGCAAGGTCGATGGTTTCACGCGCGCTGGCAAAGCTTTCATCGCGTGCGAAAAGCAGCGTGGCTTCCACCATCTGGCGCATTTCTTCCAGGGTGCGCGTCATCGCCCGGCGCAGGCCGGCGTCCTCCACCATTTCCACCCGCAGCCGCAGCGAGGTGATCGGCGTGCGGAAATCGTGGCTCAGCGCGGCCAGCATGCGCGTGCGGTCCGCCACGAAACGGGTGAGCCGCTCCTGCATGAGATTGAAAGCCATGGCCAGCTCGCGGAATTCGCGCGGCCCCCGCACCGGCAGGGTTTCGGCTCTTTCGCCCCGGCTGATCTGTTCGGAGGCGCGAGCCAGTGCCCGCAGGGGCCGCAACAGACGGCGCACGAACAGGACCACCACCACCAGCACCGACAACCCGCTGGCGAGCAAGGAATAGCCCAGGGAATGCCAGAGATCCCGCACCACGGGCCATTGCTGCGCGGCCAGCCAGCGTCCGTCCGGCAGACGGGCGGCGATTTTGAGCGTCATCGCGCGGGTGAACAGCAAGGTCTCCTCACGGAGGGGAGACAGCTGCGCATCCTCCGTCCGCACACGCAACAACAAGGGCAGATCGGCCGGCCCACCGATCTTCTGGCGCAGCGCGGCCAGCAAGACGGCATCTTCGCTCGACTGCGGCAGCGGTGGCAGTCGCTCCAACAGCTCGAAGCGCGCATCGCGGGCCTGCAGCGCTGCCACGAGGCGCTCGGCATCGCAGCCAGCGGAACAGACCAGCAGGCTGCGATAGGCGCTGGCATAGCGCTGCAGCATCTGTTCGCTGGCGATGCCATGCATGCGCCCTGCCTCGGTACCGCTCAGATACTGGGCCGCCTGGCCGGCGGCAAGCAATCCGAGCAGCAGCAGGCCGATCAGCTGCCCTGCCAGGCTTTCGGGCCACAGCCTCCTCATGTGGCGAGCAGATGCACGTCCGCCGACAGCAGATAGCCGTCACCCCAGGCAGTGCGCAGCAAGCGGGGATGACGCGCGTCGTCCTCCAGCTTCTTGCGCAGGCGGCTGACCTGGCTGTCGATGCTGCGGTCGAAGACGGGCGCATCCGCCTTGTTCATCAGATTCAGCAAGCGCTCGCGGCTGAGCACGGTATTCGCATGCTCCAGCAGGGTCTTGAGCAGGCGGAATTCCATCGCGCTGAGTTCGACCACGCGTCCCTGCGCATGGCGTAACTCGCGCTTGCTCAGATCCAGTTGCCAGTCGGCGAAGCGATAGCACTGGCTGCCGCCGAGCGGGCGCGACAGGGCCCGCGGCGCCATGCGCGCACGGCGGAAGATGCTGCGGATACGGGCGATCAACTCGCGTGGATCGAAGGGTTTGACCACATAGTCATCCGCCCCCAGCTCCAGCCCGGCGATCCGGTCGGCCGGATCGGACATCGCGGTGAGCAGGATCACCGGAATGCCGTGGTGCTCATGCACATGACGGCAAAGGGAAAGTCCATCCTCTCCCGGCAGCATCACGTCGAGCAGGATCAGATCGAACTGCTCGCGCCGCAGGCGCTCGCGCAGCGCCCCGCCATCGGCCTCGGTGCTCACGCTCAGGCCATAGCGCGCAAGGAAGGCCGCCAACGGCTCCCGGATGTCTTCATGGTCATCCACGATCAGGATGCGCAACGCTTCATTCATTTCAACCCCGGCTTCATTGACACAGATCTGGCACGTTTTGACAAAGACTCACAACGGTTAATGAGTATTGTTCTCAACAACATGAATTTTAATTATCGCGGCATTCGGGTCAAGCGCTCTCGAACGCCCGGCCGTGGTCACTCTGGAGAACTGCTAGATGTCGAAGTCCAATCTGTTCAAGCTCAAACCCATCGCCGTCGCCCTCGCCTTGCTGCCGGGCGCCGCCGTGCATGCCCAAGAAGCAGCCGAAACCACCTTGGATACGGTCAAGGTCACCGCCACCGCGGAGGAAACCCTGAAGCAGATGCCCGGCGTTTCCACCATCACGGCGGAAGACATCGAGAAACGCCCGCCGGTCAACGACCTCTCGGACATCATTCGCCGCATGCCGGGCGTCAACCTCACTGGCAACAGTTCCACCGGCGCGCGCGGCAACAACCGGCAGATCGACCTGCGCGGCATGGGGCCGGAGAACACCCTGATCCTGATCGACGGCAAGCCGGTCACCTCGCGCAACTCGGTGCGCTACAGCCGTAACGGCGAACGCGACACGCGCGGTGACAGCAACTGGGTACCGGTCGAGGAAGTCGAACGCATCGAAGTCATCCGCGGTCCCGCTGCGGCACGCTATGGCAACGGCGCTGCGGGCGGCGTGGTGAACATCATCACCAAGGGCATCCCGGATGAACTGCGCGGCTCGGTATCGCTGTACACCAACCAGCCCGAGGACTCCGCCGAAGGCGACACCAATCGCGTCAACTTCAACCTCAGCGGCCCGATCAACGAACAGCTGGGCTTCCGCGTTTATGGCAACTACAACAAGACCGACGCCGATGCGCCGGACATCAACGTCGGCCAGACCGCTCCGGGCGTCACCAATACCGCCGCAGGCCGCGAAGGCGTGAAGAACGAAGACGTCAAGGCCACCCTGCGCTGGAAACCGGTGGCTGGCCAGACGGTGGATTTCGATGCCGGCTACTCCCGCCAGGGCAACATCTACGCGGGCGACACCAACGTCGGCAGCAGCGCCACCGACCCGAACGCCGCGACCGGCACCAACCCGGCCTCCTTCCTCGGCGAGGAGACCAATACCATGACCCGCACTTCCTATGCGGTCACGCACAAGGGCGACTGGTCCTTCGGCAAGTCCAGCGCCTATTTCCAGTACGAAAACACCAAGAACAAGCGCCTGGGCGAAGGCGCCGCGGGCAGCGGTGAGGGCAACATCAACACCACAGAGAAGTTCACCAGCGAGCTCAACGGCTACACGCTCAACGGCCAGGTCGACGTTCCGTTCCAGTTCGGCTTCAGCCAGATGCTGACCGCTGGCGTGGAATGGAACCATCAGAAGCTGGACGACCCGCGCTCGATCCAGGCCGCCGTAGCCGCCGGCATCAGTTGGCCCGGCGTCCTCCCCGCCGACCAGCGCCCGACCGACATCGACGCCACCATCACCTCCTTCTTCGTCGAGGACAACATCGAGCTGATTTCCGACCTGCTCCTCACCCCGGGGCTGCGTCTGGACCACCACAGCGAATTCGGCGACAACTGGAGCCCGTCGCTGAATGCGTCCTACATGATCACGGATGAAGTCACCCTGAAGGGCGGCGTCGCCCGCGCCTTCAAGGCGCCCAATCTGTACCAGATCAACCCCTACTATCTGTACAACAGCATGGGCAACGGCTGCCCGGTCGGCATGACCAACCCCTGCTATGTGCTGGGCAATGCCGATCTGGACCCGGAAGTCAGCCTCAACAAGGAAATCGGCATCAACTACACCCACAACGGCTGGAACGCGGGTCTGACCTATTTCCACAACAAGTACGACAACAAGATCACCTCGGGCATGACCAATCTGAACACCACCGGTCTCGTCACCGGCAGCGTGCTGCAGTGGGAAAACGCAACCGATGCGACGATCGCCGGCTACGAGGCCAATCTGCTGATTCCGCTGGCGCATAACCTCAATTGGAGCAACAACGCCACCTACATGTCGCGCAACAAGGACCAGCGCGGCCAGCCGCTGTCCATCATCCCGAAATACACGGTGAACACCACGCTCGACTGGGCACCCACCGATGCGCTTTCATTCATCGTGACCGGTACCTTCTATGGCAAGCAGAAGCCGCGCACCACCGCGGCCAGCACCGGGGCGGCCGTTACCGACAGTGCCGCGCTCCGGGATCGGCCGGCCTACCAGGTGTGGGGCATTGGCGCGGGCTATACCTTCAACAGGCATCTGAAGGGGCGTATCGGCATCAGCAATCTGTTCGACAAGCAATTGTTCCGTGAAGGCAATGGCTCGGCGGCCGGCGCCAATACGTACAATGAGCCTGGGCGTGCCTACTACGCCACGCTGACGGCATCGTTCTGACAGATCTGCCGTCCGGGGCGGGTGGCATACTGCCCGCTCGATTGACATGCACCGCCCGACAAATGCCGGGCGTTTTTATCGATTCTTCCTGAAACATGGCGAACTCCGCCCACACCGACGGCTATCACACCGGAACGCCCTATCCGGCGTTCTTTCACCGTGAGCTGACGCCCGCCTGGCTCGTCGCCACCGCCACCGCCCTGGGGCACCGCACGGCCGGACTCGACAACGTACATTTCCAGCAGCGCAGCTTCGCCGAATTGGCCGAAGCCGAGGAAGACGCGCTGCCAGCGCTGGACTTCATCGTGCTGCACGGCGTGCTGTCGTGGATTTCGCCGGACAACCGGCGGGCGGTGATGCGCATCATCGAACGCTGGCTCAAGCCCGGCGGCATCGCGTGCCTGGCCTACATGAGCCAGCCCGGCAGCGCACCGATGATGGCGATGCAGCGCGTGCTGCGGCGCAGCGCGGAAATCGCCGGTGCAACGCCGGGCCTGGCTTCGGGGCTCGATCTGTTGCGCGGCTTGCGCGATGGCGGCGCAGGCCAGTTCGTGGTGGTACCGGAATTGGGGCAACAGCTCGATCAGGTAATGCGGCAGCCCCCGAGCTACCTGGCCCATGAATTCCTCGGCGAACACTGGGAACCCCTGCATGTGGCCGATGTGATCGCGGCAGCGGCCGACGTGGGCTGCACCTACGTCGGCAGCGCCACGCCCCTGGAGAACATCGATGCGGTATCGCTGCCCGGCGGTGCGCAGGCCGTGATCGGCACCATCGCCGATACGGCGCTGCGTGAGACCGCCAAGGACATCGCCCGCAACCAGACGCTGCGCCGCGACATCCATCAGCGCGACGCGAAGCCGCTCACGCCAGCGGAACACCGTGCCGCGCTGCTGGTACAGCGTTTCATCGCACTGCCGGGCGCGCCCGCCGGCGGCGCCCTGCGCTTCAACACCCGCATCGGTCCGGTCGACGGCGCGGCGGAAGTCTTCTCGCCACTGCTGCAAGCATTGTCCACCCGCCGCCCGGCCGCCTTCAGCCAACTGCTGACGCTACCCGCTTACGCCGGACGCGGCGGCCTACTCAACCAGGCCTGCCAGATCTTGCTATGGGCGGGTCATCTCCATCCCTGCCTGCCAGGACCGGATGCGGCCCCGGCTCAGGCGCTCAACCGCGCCTTGTGGCGCGCGGCGGCGGAAGGGCGGGACTACGGCTGGGTGGCCGCGCCGGCCATCGGTTCCGCCCTGCCCGCCAGCCGCGCGGCGATGCTCGCCGCACATGCGCTGGACAGCGACCCCGCCTTGCGTGGCGCCGCGCTCCTGGCAGCGGTGCGTGTCCTCGACGCGGAAATCACGGATGCAAACGCGCTCGCTGCCTTTGAAAGCGACACATGGCCTGCCTGGCAACGGCTGGGGGCCGTGCCACAAGCTGCTTGATTTTTGGGGATCCACTCAACCGAACGACGAGCCACCAACCGGCCGCATGGCGACGGATCGCGGCAGTTCGCCCCGGGCCTGAAGATGGAGAAAGGCATCGGCCCCGTCAGCGCGGCAAGCCGAGGCGGGCTTCCTCGTATTGGGCGAGCAGCCCCCAACTGCGCCCACGACGGCGCACCACGTCCAGCAGGGCGAGCGGGCGGATCACGGTACGGGTGACGGCGGGAATGGCAGGGCGGTTGGTGTTGCGCAAGCGTGGGAAATTCATGATGAAGCTCCTGGAAATACACGGACAGGATCGGGAAACTCAGAAAGCGGTCACGCCGGCGCGGATCAGGCCCACGGCGATCCCTTCGATGGCGAAGCTCTGACGCGCCGGATCGACGAGGATGGGCGAGAAATCCGGGTTTTCGGCCTGCAGTTCGATCAGGCCTTCGGGCCGGCTGTGCAGGCGCTTGACGGTGACGTCGTCATCCACGCGGGCGACCACGATCTGCCCCTCGCGGGCCTGCGGCGTGGCATGCACGGCGAGCAGATCGCCTTCGAGAATGCCGGCATTGATCATCGACAGGCCACGCACCGTGAGCAGGTAATCGGCTCGCGGCGAAAACATCTGTGGATCGACGGCCACATGACGCTGCACATGAGCCTGGGCAAGGATGGGCGAGCCAGCAGCCACGCGACCGATCAGTGGCAGCCCGGTGGCTTCGTCCTCGACTTCCGCACGCCAGCCAGCCGGCAGGCGGATGCCGCGCGCCGAGCCGGACTCCAGCACGATCACCCCTTTGCTGGCGAGCGCGCGCAGATGGCTTTCGGCGGCATTGGGAGAGGCGAAACCGAAGGCCGCCGAAATCTCCGCACGAGTGGGCGGCATGCCGTTACGTGCGATCTGCTCGCGGATGAAATCGAGAATGTCCTGCTGGCGGCGGGTAAGTTCTTGGCGCATGGCGGCCTCCTTTGAGTGTATTTTTATACAGCACTGTATATAAATACGCAATAGGTGGCGCAAAATTTATCTGCCCGGCCCCCAAAACGTGTTCCTCATCGGCAGGCCGGCTGCGACACGCACCAGTGCAGAACGCGATGTCCACAAGCCGGCATCAGCCTTGCCCGAATGCCGCCGTACATGGCGCACAGCCGCAGGCCTTGGCTTGCGGATCCGCCAATATGACCAGGCACTGGATGGAGGAAATCTCAGAGCAGACGGACTTCCGCGTAGGCTGTACGGCGCGGCAGCCAGAGGCGGGAGTCGATGGCCTCTTCGTAGCGCTCGATGCGATAGCCGCTCAGCCCTTGTTCGCGCGCCAATGCTTCGGCACGCCGGGCCACCACGTAGCGCGCCTCGCCGTCCCCGCCCTGACTGAGATACTGCTTGTCCAGCGCGTAGAGCACGCGCTGGTCCGGCAGGCGGGTTTCGGTGATCGCCCAGGTCGGTGCGGTGGGATCGGTGATCATGTAGACCGCGCCCACCAGCAGGCCGACGTTCACCATGTCGGCATAGGCGATGCTGTAGTTCGGGAGAAGATTCACGCCTCCCTTGGGAACGATGGAGTGCTTGCCCGGGATGTTGCCCGAGAAGATGTTGCATGCTGGCAGCAGCAATGCGATCAACAGGCAGGGCAAGTACCGGCGCATGGCAGAGGCCTCAGGAGATAAAGTTGAACAGCGACAGCCCGGAGATCTTGGAGAAGGTATTGCGTGCGGCCTCCAGGTAGGTGCTCTGCTGCTGGAAGTCCGAGATGGCCTCGACGTAGTCCAGCCCCACCAGCCGTTCCAGTCGATCCGCGTACTGGATCTTCAGGTCAGCGCCGATGTTCTGCAACGCTTCGACCTCAACCTGACGCGAGCCGACCTGGGAACGCAGCCGCAACACGTTCTCCAGGGCATTGTCGAGTTGCCCGAGGGAGTCGGCAACCATCTGCTTGTACCCCTCCGGGTCGGTAACGCTTTCCAGACCGACGACGATGTTCTGCAGAATGCCGAACATGTCGGTACTGCTGCCCGGGGTGACATTGAAAGTATCCCCGACGGCTGGAGAGCCGGAGATGCTGATCTGGATCTGGGCCGTGGCCGCATTGCCGGGATCGGGCAGATTGATGGCTTCACCGTCGGTATAGGTGCCGGTCAACAGCGGCGTGCCGCTCATGGTCGGGTCCGCCACAGTGTCGAATACCTCGAAGGTCGTCGCCGAGGTGAAACGGATCCCGTATTGCCCGCCGTCGTAGGCCACCGGACCGGACACCTTGCCATCGCTGATCGCCGCGGTCATGGACGTGCCGCTGGTGCTGAACACGCCATTGACCGACGAGATGTTCATGAACAGCTCGTTGCCACTGATGCTGGTCGGAATATGGCGAGTACTGGAAACCTGCAGGGTACGGGTCCCCTGATCGCCCTGATAGCTGACACCGGCAATGCTGCCGGTGAAGGGCTGGACTTCCCCCTGATAGCCGGAAAACAGGTATTCGCCATCCGAATCTCGGGTGTTGGCCACGCCCATCAGGCTTTCGAACTGGGAACGGATGTCGGTCGCCATGGTCTTGCGATCTTCGTCGCTGAGCGAGCCATTGCCCGCCTGCACCAGGCGTTCGCGCACATAATTGAGCACGTCCGAGACTGCCCCGAGCTGACTGTCCAGATTGCGCAGGGAATCCATCGCGGTGCCCTGGTTCTTCGTTTCCAGACCTACACGGGCGATCGACTGGCTAACTTCGAGCGCGCGTGCGGCTGCCACTGGATCGTCGCTGGGGGAAACCACGCGCCGCCCGGTGGACAGTTGCTGCTGTTTGTGGAGCAACGAGGATTGCTGGCGGTTGATGCTCGATACGTTGGTGCTGTAGAGCATGGATGTGCTGATACGCATCACATCACCTCATGATCGAAAGGATGTCGTCAAACAGCGTCTGAGCAATGCTCAGCGCCTTGGCACTGGCCTGATAGGCCTGCTGGTAGCGCAACAGGTTGGCGGCTTCTTCGTCCAGGCTGACGCCTGAGAGGCTCTGCTGCTCGGCCACCGCCTGGTCCAGCAGGCCCTGCTGGACTTCCGCGTTGATCTTGGCCTGGTTGGTCTGGGTGCCTACCTTGCTGACCATCTGCGAATAGGCGTAGCCAATGGTCGCAGTCCCCCCCAGCATGTTCTTGGTGCTCTGCAGGCCATACAACGCGCTGGCGTTGCGCGAATCGGTCACGCCGCCGACATTGGTGTCGATGGTGAAGCTGTCACCATTCGACGGCGTGCCCGCGATGGTGAATTTCAGCGCGGGATCGTCCAGCGTGAATTCAGTACCCACAGCATTGCTGACCGGGTCATAAGGAATCGTGGCCGGCGTGGCGCCGGTGACGACAAACTGCTTGTTGGCGGCATCGAAGGTCAGCGTGATCGGCGTGGCGATGTGGGCCGCCGCATCGGGCAGGATGCCATTCAGGCTGGTAGCCACAGGCTGTGTCAGTGAGCCGGTGCCCGAGTTGGTGTTGGCCGCCGTGGCACGGACTGGCGAACCGGCGGCGATCAGGGAGGTATCCTTGATCGCCAGAGAGATGTCCCGCGCGGCATAGCGCGTGGGCTGGATCAGCACGCGGTCGCCCGCGCTCATGGTGCCGCTGATCGAGAGGCCATCGACAGCCGGTTGCAGGCTGAAACTGTCGCCGGCAACCGGCGTGCCGCTGGCCAGATTGATGACGATGCCTTCCACCGTGGCTGGCAGCGCGCCCGAATAGACCACCCCACCGCCATTGGCCTTGCTGATCGTGTAGTTCGTACCGTCGTAGCTGATGTTGTAGTTCTGCGCGCCGCCCGTGGCATTGCTTGTGGGCGTCATGCTGAAGACGGCACCGGACGTCCCAGCGGTCTGGGTACTCGCCTGACCGGGCATCTGGCTACCGGAATACACCACCTTGCCCGTGTAGGCCTCGGCCAGGGTATAGGTGCTACCGTCGTAGCTGAGCACATAGTCGCTGTTGGTCAGCCCGGCCACGCTGGTCACACTGACCGACAGATTGGCCGTCGAGGTATTGCCGGTGGTGAGATTCGGCAAATTCTGCATGGCAGCCTGCAGCGCCACGAAATAATTGCCGCCCATGTCACCGTTGAGGTCCTGGCCGAGCTTGTGCTGCGCATTGAACAGGGTGACCAGGCTCAGTGCGATACGCCCCAGGGAATTCTCGGCCGCATCCAGCGCTTCCGCGCGATAGCTGATCAGGCCACCCAGTTCGCCGCCAGTCAGCAGATCCTCGGGAATGGTCACCACACCGCCGCTTGCCAGCTGAACGCCGACCTGCACACGGTTCTGGTCCACCGACGAGGGGGCCGTGGAAAGCTTGAACACGTCGGTATTCATCACCAGGGGCTGACCACTGCCGATGAAGATGTTCACCGTGCCGTCCGCGTTGTTGGTCGTGGTGGTGACCTTGATCTTGGCATTGAGATCCGCCACGGCGCGATCCCGCGCATCTAGCAGATCGTTTGCCGGCACACCCGTACCTGCGGCCTGCGCCATCACGATCTTCTGGTTCAGATCCGCGATCTTCTGTGCCAGGACGTTGATTTCATCGACGACCTGGGTGATCTGAACTTCCACACCGTCACGGACTTCCTGCAGGCGTGCGGACATGGCCTGGAAGCGCGAGACGAGGGATTCCGAGGACGACAGCATGGACTGGCGCGAGGGCACGCTGGAAGGGGCGGCCGCCACCTGCTGCACACCTTCGAAGAAGGAGTCCAGCGCGGGGTTCAACCCGGCGGTGGTATCGGAAAGCAGGTTGTCGACCTGCTTGATCTGGTTGTAGTAGGTCTCGTACTGGGCGCGCGCGGTATCTGCCGAGAGCACCTGTGAAGCCAGGAACTGGCTGTAGACCCGCTGTACGGTATCAACCCGGGTGCCCTGGCCGAAGAAGCCAACACCCGAGAACATCGGATCCGCAGTGCCCTGAACCACCTGCTGACGGTTATAGCCATCAACCTTCGCGTTCGCGATGTTGTGCGCGGTGGTGCTCAGCCCCGCTTGGGCTGCGTTGATACCGGTAAGCGAAATACTGAGTAGGCCGGCCATGATCCGGGTCTCCTGCTGCTATCTACGCACTCGAATAGCAAAAGGATTGCCAGATCAAAAAAAACCCAATAAAAACAAACAACAACAACGTGTTTTCAGAAAAAAAGCAAGCAAAGCCATGCTTAGGCCCACTCAGCGAACCCCAATCGCATCAAAACCGGCAAATCCTGCCGCCATATGCGAAAAACAAGGGCGGCAACCTCACCAGGGCTTGCAGGCAAGCGGGAAACCACCCATCTGAAAGAAGCGCAAAAAATCACGAAAATCCTCGCGACGCTCCGTCGACAATGCTTCGTAGAGCGCAGCCACACGCGCAGGTACCTCTGCTGCATTTGGTTCGGCACGGACCGGACCACGCAGCACCAGCATCAATGGCGACAGCATGTTGCGATAGATGCGCGCTCGTGGGCGCAACGGAGCAGCCGCCCCCAGCAACTCTGCCTCACTGAAGGCGGCACGCAACGAGTTACGGAAATCATCGGTGAAAGCGGCAGACTGCTCCCCTGCCCTGTCCGTTGCGAAATATTCCTGCGTTGCCGCGCGCTTGAAACGGCAGAAATCGGAGATGTAGACGCTGCCTTCGGGTTTGAGCACGCGTGCTATGCAGGTGAATGCCGTGTGCAGGGCCGCGAGATCCGGCAGGTGATGCAGGGAAAGATTGCAGGTGAGCCCATCTACGGATGCAGCGGGCAGCCCCTCCAGCCGGGTAATGTCTCCTTGATGCAGGTCGACATTGCGTACACCGTATTGCGACAGGGTCCGTTCGGCCAGTGTGAGCATGGCATCCGAAGCATCCACACCGATGAAGCGCACCTGCGGGTGCAGCCTGGCGAGTTGCGTCAACAGTGTAGCCGGCCCGCAAGCAAGATCCAGCACCACGTCTCCAGCCTTGAACAATGGCAGAGTCTGGATGGCATGAAAAAGGTTGATGGCGGTCAGGATGCCATCGGTTTGCCCTGCCTCGCGGAAGGCATCGACCTGCACGGGGTCCGTCATCACCAGGTCCGGCTCCGGGACCCTCGCCACCGTTTGGCGTGCAAGGCGTTCGCAGGCCAGGTGCCAGAGCATTCGCGGCAGTGACATGGGGGGTACTCCGCGTGAATCAGCCCTGAGACACTGGCGGCCGCCAGAGGCAGGGGCCTTTTCCCGCCATCTGATCCAGCACCGCTTCATGCGCGGCCAGTTCGGCCTCACTGGCGTGCAAGACACGCAAGGGTTTGCGGTCGCTGCGAGGCCCGCTGTGCGCGCCCCCCAGTTCGAGCGGCTGCTCGAAGACATCCATGAGGCTTTCCTGGCCCCGCGTCATGGCGAGGTAGACCTCGGCCAGCAGTTGCGCATCAAGCAAGGCGCCGTGCAGCACGCGATGCGCGTTGCTGATCGCATAGCGTTCGCACAAAGCGTCCAGCGAAGCTTTCTTGCCCGGGAACATCTCCTTGGCGAGCTTGACCGTGTCCACCACCGCCGGGCACAGCTCGGCAATCCGGGGCCGCCCCAGGCGCTCCTGCTCCATGTTGAGGAAGCCGACGTCGAAACTGGCGTTATGGATGATCAGTTCAGCATCCGCGACGAAGATCTCGAATTCGCTGGCCACGCTGGTGTAAAGCGGCTTCCCGGCGAGAAACTCGTCGGAAAGCCCGTGAATCCGTTCGGAGTCACCAACATCCCGTTCCGGATTCAGGTAGACGTGGAAGGTACGCCCCGTCTGCCGTCGATCGATCATTTCGACGCAACCGATCTCGACGATGCGATCTCCGGTGCGCCAGTCCAGCCCGGTGGTTTCGGTGTCGAGAACGATCTGGCGCATCAGGCGGCCTCGTCAGCAGGAATGGTCTGCAGCAGCTCGCGGTAGATCGCCACGAACTCGGTGGCATTCAGCGCGGCCGAACCGATCAGGCCACCGTCGACGTCGGGCATGGAAAACAGCGAAATCGCATTGGCTGCCTTCACGCTGCCGCCATAGATGATGGGCAGGCGCGCGGCGAATTCCTTGTCACGGATGGCGATGCGCTGACGCAGGAATTCATGCTCGGCCTGCACGATTTCCGGTGTGGCGGCAATCCCGGTGCCGATGGCCCAGCGAGGCTCGTAGGCCAGAATGATTTTGTCATGCGCGGTACGGATGTAGCCAAAGGCAGCATCCAGCTGGCGGGCCAGCACTTCGTGGGTGCGCCCCGAATCACGCTCTTCGGCAGTCTCACCCACGCAGATCACGGGAATCAGGCCGGCATCGATGGCAGCCAGGGATTTGCGGCCCATCAGACCATCGTTCTCGCCTTGATATTGGCGCCGCTCGGAGTGGCCGATGATGGTGAATGAACCACCCAGCTCCTTGATCATCAGAGGCGAAGTCTCGCCAGTGTAGGCACCTTGCAGGTGATCGGAAGCATTCTGGGCACCAACATAAATACCGGTGCCGGCAGTCAGATCCTTGAGCTGGTAGAGATAAGGGAAAGCCGGACAGACGACCAGCTCGGCACGCGGATCAGGTTCGGGCAGTTCGGCGCGGATTCCCTCGATCAGGGCCTTGTTGCTGGCCAGGTTGCCATGCATTTTCCAGTTGCCGATCAGCCATTTCTTCTTCATCACGCCTTCCTTGTCCGGGCCTTGCGGCCCCATCCGTGTTTGCCAAGGCCGCGAAGCTTACACCAGCAGCCCGCTGCTTTCATCCCGTCATAACTCACGCAGCGCCGTCAGCGCGCCTTCAATGCGCTCCGCCGTGATAACGCGCAAGCCCTTAATTGGCTGACGCGGCGCATTCGCCGCAGGGATCAGAGCCAATTCGAATCCAAGCTTAGCGGCTTCCTTCAGACGCTCCTGGCCACGTGGCGCCGGGCGGATCTCGCCAGCCAGGCCGATCTCGCCGAAGGCGATGAGTTTCGCGGGCAAGGCGCGCCCGGTCAGCGAGGAAACGATTGCCAGCGAGACAGCCAGATCGGCAGCCGGCTCGGCGATCTTCACACCACCGACGGCGTTGATGAACACATCCTGATCGGCACACTGGATACCGGCGTGCCGGTGCAACACCGCCAGCAGCATGGCCAGACGGTTTTGCTCCAGGCCGACAGAAAGTCTCCGGGGATTCATGTGCGCGGAATCGACCAGCGCCTGGATCTCCACCAGCAACGGCCGCGTGCCTTCCTGCGTGACCAGCACGCAACTGCCCGGCACGGGCTGCGCATGCTGCGAGAGAAACAAGGCGGACGGATTGCTCACGCCGCGCAGCCCCTTGTCGGTCATGGCGAAGACGCCCAGCTCGTTGACCGCGCCGAAGCGGTTCTTGAAGGCCCGGACGAGACGGAAGCTTGAATGCGTGTCACCCTCGAAATACAGCACGGTATCGACGATGTGCTCAAGCACGCGCGGCCCGGCCAGCGCACCATCCTTGGTGACATGGCCGACAAGCACCATCACCATGCCAGCAGCCTTGGCATGGCGTGTGAGCTGCGCCGAGCATTCGCGCACCTGCGCCACGGAACCGGGCGCGGACTGCAGGGTTTCGGAATACAGCGTCTGGATGGAATCGATCACAGCCACGTCGGGCTGGCTCTCGCGCAAGGTGGCGACGATCTTTTCGAGCGAGATCTCCGGCAGCAGCGGCAATTCACCAGCTTCGTCCAGCTGCAGCCGGCGCGCGCGCAAGGCGACCTGCTCTGCCGACTCCTCACCGCTGACGTACAGGACCTTCTGTCGGCCCACGAGATTCGCCAACGCCTGCAACAACAGCGTGGATTTACCGATGCCGGGGTCGCCACCGATCAGCACCACCATGCCGGGCACGAACCCTCCGCCCAGGACACGATCCAGCTCATCGATGCCGGTGGCCTGACGCGGTGATTCACTCGGATCAATTTCGGCAAGTTTCTGCAACTTGCCCACATTCGCCGCCAGTGCGGCAAAACGAGGGCTCGCAGGCTCGCGCTCGATCACGCTTTCGCCCAGGGTGTTCCAGGCGCCGCAACCAGGGCATTGCCCCTGCCATCGCGGGCTTTGTGCCCCACACTCGCTACAAACGTGTGCGGTCTTGGCCTTTGCCATCAGCAGCTCGTGACCGGCACACGTTGTGCCAGTGCACAGAACAGCTCGTAGCTCACGGTGCCGGCAGCCGTAGCCACTTCATCCGCCGGCAGCCCTTCGCCCCAGAGGGTCACCAAACTGCCCACGCCAGCTTCCAGCCCGGTAATGTCGCAGCAAAGCATGTCCATCGACACCCGGCCGATGGTGCGCGTGCGCTGACCATTCACCAGGATGGGCGTACCGGTGCCGGCATGGCGCGGATAGCCGTCTGCATAACCGCAGGCCACCGTGGCGATACGCATGGGTTTATCGGCTACGAACAGACCGCCATAACCGACAGCATCGCCCGGTTGCAGATCCTGCACGGAGATGATCCGGCTGAAAAAGCTCATCACCGGACGCAGACCGATCTGCTCGGCGCTCTGTAGATCCGGCATCGGCGAACCGCCATAGAGTACGATGCCTGGCCGCACCCATTCGTAGCGAGCCTCCGGATTGCGCAGCAAAGCAGCCGAGTTGGCCACGCTGCGCGGCAGACCGCTACCTGCCACGGCAGCGTCGAAGCAGGCCAGCTGGGGGGTGATACCCGCAGCATCGGCACAGGCGAAATGCGTCATCACACCGATCTCGCCCACCCTGCCGCAGGCCCGCACACGAGCCAGCACTTCGGCGAAGCGCTCGGGCGGAAATCCCAGGCGCTGCATACCGGTATTGAGCTTGATGAAGACATCCAGCGGCGCCGGCAGCTCGGTCATCTCCAGCAAACCGAGCTGGGCGTCGGAATGCAGCGCCACCTGGATGCGCGCTTCACTGGCCATCAGCAGATCAGCCTCGGCGAAGAACCCCTCCAGCATCACGATGGGTTGTGTGAAGCCGGCATTGCGCAACTGCAACGCCTCGCCGATTTCCAGCAACCCGAAGCCGTCGGCCACGTCGCGTACGGCTTCGGCACAACACAGCAAGCCATGCCCATAGGCATTGGCCTTGACGATGGCCAGGGTCTTCGCACCGGCGGCACGTTGCTTGCAAAGCAGATAGTTGTGACGGAAAGCCTGCGGATCGATCCGCGCAAAGATCGGACGACTCACGATGCGCGGTTCTCCCCGGATTCGACAACCGAAACCACTTCAGCCGGGGTGTCAGCATCGCGCTCGAAGCTGGAAAACAGCTTGATCGCGAATTCCGCAAAGGTGGAATGCAAGCGCGCGCGGAAGCGATCCTTGGGCACCAGCACGTTAAGCGAGGAATAGAGCGGCGGATCCAGTGAGATACCGACCAGACCGCGGTTGTTGTAATCGTTCAGTGCCGCCTTGGCAACGATGGCAAAGCCCAGCCCCTGCTTCACCAGATGCAGGATGGAGGGCAAGGATCCCAGCTCGGCACGACGATTGAGATTTTCCGGCGGCACGCCGTTGCGGCGGAAGAAATCTTCAGCCAACGCGCGGATGGCCGCACCGGGATCGCGATCGACAAAGGAATGTCCTTGCAGATCGGTGGCCTTCAACGAGGTCGCCTCGGCCAACGGATGGCCGTGCGCCACGATGACCTTCAGCTCATCCTGGCAAGCCAGGCTGCATTCCAGGGTGGGATCGGACGACTGCTTCTCGACCAGCCCCACATCCAACTCATGCGAAGCCACACGGTTTTCGATGTTCTCCGAGTTGGCCACAAAGACCCGCGGAATCACGCGCGGATGCAAGGCCATGAACTTGTGCAGCAACTGCGGTAGCCAGTAGCCGGCAATCGTCTGACTCGTTCCGATGGTGATCACGCCGGTCAGCTCATCGGTCAGCTCGGCAATGCGCGTCTCCATCTCGTCCGAGAGCCCGAGTATCCGCTCTGCATAGGCAAACACGATCTCGCCCGCAGGCGTCAGGGTGACCCGGCCATGCCCTCGATCCAGCAGGCGAATATTGAACTGCTCCTCCAGTTGCTTGATCTGGAAGGTCACCGCGGGTTGAGTCATGTACAGCGTTTCCGCAGCACGGGTAAAGGATCCGTGCTTGGCCACGGCATAAAAGACCTGCAATTTGCGATCAGCCATTTGTCACCTTTCGATAAACGCTGTTTATATTCTACGTCGCGCTTTCACGCGCGTCGAGTGGGAAAAGCCCCCACCCATGTGAAAATTTCCGGCACACCTTCATGGATCAAGGAGCCGTAGGAGCAATGTGTTATAACGTCCAGCCGCCGGATCGGTTGATCCGCCAATTGTCGGGATTTGCATGGGTTCTGGTTTCTATCTGGTCATGGCCGCGCAGTTCTTCTCAGCCTTGGCCGACAACGCATTGCTGATCGCTGCCATCGCCCTCCTCATGCAGACTGGCGCACCCGCAGAACAGATCCCGTTGCTGAAGTTCTTCTTCACGATCTCGTACGTGGTGCTGGCCGCCTTTGTGGGTGCATTCGCCGACTCCATGCCCAAGGCACGGGTGATGCTGATCAGCAACACGATCAAGATCGGTGGCTGCGCGCTGATGTTCTTCGACGTCCATCCGCTGGCGGCCTATGCCGTGGTCGGTCTGGGGGCCGCAGCCTACTCCCCGGCCAAGTACGGCATTCTCACCGAGATGTTGCCGCCGGGGAAACTGGTGATCGCCAACGGCTGGATCGAGGGGCTCACGGTGGGTGCCATCATCCTGGGCACCCTGTTGGGTGGCGTGCTGATCCATCCACACATCAGCAACGCGATAGCGCATCTCGGCATCCCACAGATCGGCCCTATCTTCGACAGCCCCTTCGATCTCAGCATCCTCGGCATCGGTCTGCTCTATCTGATAGCCGCCGGTTTCAATGCCTACATTCCGGATACCGGCGTCGATCACAAACCGCTGCGCAACAATCCGCTCTATCTGATTCACGAGTTCTCGCATTGCGTCGCCCTGCTCTGGCGAGACAGGCTGGGGCAGATATCACTGGCCGTTACCACCCTGTTCTGGGGCGCTGGCGCCACCCTGCAATTCATCGTGCTCGACTGGGCTGCAGCCAACCTTCAGCTCAATCTCTCGGAGGCGACCAGCCTGCAAGGCGTGGTTGCCCTCGGTGTGGCAGTAGGCTCCGTGCTAGCAGCCAAATTCGTGACACTGCGCCGCTCCCCGTCCGTGATTCCCCTGGGCATCGCCATGGGCATCGGCATCAACATCATGGTTTTCATTCACCATATTCCGCCGGCCATGCTGCTGATGGTGGCAGTGGGTACATTGGCGGGTTTCTTCGTGGTGCCGATGAATGCCCTGCTGCAACATCGCGGCCATGTGCTGATGGGAGCGGGTCACTCGATCGCCGTACAAAACTTCAACGAGAACCTCAGCATCCTGGCCATGACGGGTCTGTATGCACTACTGATCCGTAGCGGTCTCTCGGTCAATGTCGTCGTCGTGATGTTCGGTATGTTCATCGCAGGCAGCATGTGGCTGGTACGCCTGCGCCATCTGGCAAATCAGCGCGAGTTCGACGCTGTCTCGCTGCTTGAAGACCGCCACCACTGAGGCCGGCCCGGTTTCGTCACAACGACCAGCACGCCGACTCCGGCCAGCACGGCACATGCCGTGAAAGCCCAGGCGCCACCGGCTGCCTGCCACACCCAACCGCTGACGAGGCTGCCTAGGATTCCGCCGGCACCGTAAGCCACACTGCCATACACGGCCTGGCCACGCGAAGCCTGTCCTTCGCCAAAATACTGGCTGATGGCCGAAACGGCGACGATATGCGTAAGCCCGAAGGTGATGCCATGCGCCAGTTGCGCCAGCAGCAGCAACACCAGGCTGTCTGCGGTCCAGCCGATCAGCGCAAAACGGATTACCGCCACGCACAGAGCAAAACGCAACATGCCGGTCACGCTGTATCGGCGCATCAAACTGGGCGCCCACTGAAACATCGCGATCTCGGCAAGCACACCCAGCGTCCACAAGGCACCGATCACCGTCTTGGAGTGGCCTGCATCGACCAGATGCATCGAGTAGAAGACGTTGAACGCACCGTGCGCGCCCGTCATCAGAAGGCAGGCCAGCAGCAGCTTCCAGACCTCCGGACGCAATAGAATTTCACGCAGGGGCGCGGGCGGCGTGGCATTGCTGCAGACTGAAAGGCGTGGCGACGGCAGCAGCCAAGCACAGGCAAAGATCGCCAGCAGACAAAGAAGGCCTCCATGATAGATGTGTTCCAGACTGGCCTGTTCCAGCCAGAACCCCATGAGCAGCACGGCACAGACGAAGCCTGCAGATCTCCATCCCCGTACCCTGCCGTAACCCCCTTGCCGCTCACGCAGCAGATCAAGCGTCAAGGCTTCCGCCAGGGGACTCTGCGCCGTCCAGAAGAAGGACATCACCGTCACACAGGCAGCAATGGCGAACAGCCCATTCCCGGCGACCAGAGCAGCAAAGCCCAGACTGGATATCAAGGCGGCCAGACGCAGCACCATCAGGGATTGCCCACTGCGATCAGCCAGCCATCCCCAGAGGTTGGGTGCCAGCAGGCGCATCACCTGCATCAACGCCATGACCATGCCGATTTCGCCACCACTCAGCCCCCGGTGATCGAGGTAGAGCGCGAAATACGGCATGAACACGCCGATGAAGGAAAAATAGGCAAAGTAATACAGCGACAGGCGTGCCAGCATGGACGCAGCGGCTGGCGGATGCTCAGTCCGACGACTGCCTGCGCTCGATCAGCCGGCCGACCAGCAGCCCAACCTCGAAGAGCAGGCACATGGGAACTGCCAGCATGAACTGCGACGCCACATCGGGCGGAGTCACCACGGCAGCGACAACGAAGGCCCCTACGATCACATAGCGGCGTGCGGCGGCAAGCTTCCGTGTATCCACGACCCCCAGCAACACCAGCAGGACCACCACCACCGGCACCTCGAAAGCGGCGCCGAAGGCCAGGAACATGCCCATCACGAAACCCAGGTACTTGTCGATATCGGTCATCCACGCCACACCTTCCGGCGTGAAGCTGGTCATGACCTTGAACATGCCCGGAAAGAACACGAAATAGGCGAAACACATTCCGAGCACGAACAGCACACAACTGGAAACCAGCAATGGCAGCGCCAGCCGACGCTCATGGGCATACAGCCCTGGGGCGACGAACGCCCAAGCCTGATAAAGCACGAACGGCATGGCAATCAACAGCGAAACCCATGCCGTGACCTTCATGGGCACCAGGAAGACGCCGACCACATCGGTCGCGATCATCTGCCCGCCCTGCGGCAACACAGCCAGCAAGGGAGCAGCCAGCAGGGAATAGAGATCCTTGGCCCACCAGACCAGGCACAGAAATACCGCCAGCACGGCCAGCAAGGAATAGATCAGCCGATTGCGCAACTCGACCAGATGAGAGATGAAACTTTCTTGCTCCACGCGAACTACTCCTTGCGCAATTCGCCCGGGGCGGCAAAAAGATCGAGTTGCTTATCGTCGGACTCCGCCTGTACCTCATCCGGCGGAGTATCCGGCACGACAGGAACGTCCTGAACAGAGGTTTCCGCTATGACCTGAGGAGCTGCTTCATCGATACGGAGAGACTGCTGAATCTCCTGTTCAAGGGCGCGGGCTTCTGCCGCCACGGGAGTCACTTCCCTGCTCAGCTCGGCTTCGAAGGCGCTTGCCTGCTCCGTAAGCGAAGCCTGCAACTTGCGCGCGGAGGATTGCACGTCATCTACCAGCGTCTTCAGCTCGGCGGCTTCGATCTCGCGGTCGATATCGGCCTTCACGGCGCTCACATAGCGCCGCAACTTGCCCAGCCAATGGCCAGCGGTACGCGCCACGCGCGGCAGTTCCTCGGGGCCGAAAACCACCAGCGCGACGATTCCGATGACGAGGATCTCGGAGAAACCAATGTCAAACATGTCTTACCTGTCGGCTTGCTGCGAGCGCTCGAAAAAACAAAAATAAAGGGGCGCTGCATGCGCCCCCTTCAGGCACGAGTTCCGGTCAATCCTTCTTCTCGCGTGCCTCGCCTTCCACGGTATCGGAGGCGATCTGCTGTACGGGCTTCTCGTCGGCGCCTTCCTTCAGGCCTTGCTTGAAACCCTTCACGGCGCCGCCCAGATCCTCACCGATGTTGCGCAGCTTCTTGGTGCCAAACACCAGCAAAACGATCACCAGGACAATCAGCCAGTGCCAGATGCTAAACGAACCCATGTGTAATCTCCTCAGTGCTTCAGCATGGCTGGCAAGGGCTGCCCGCCCAAGATATGGAGGTGCAGATGATACACCTCCTGCCCACCATGCCGACCGGTGTTGATGATGGTACGGAAGCCCTCTTCAGCCCCATGTTCCCTGGCAATGCGAGGTGCCAGCTCCAGCATTCGGCCAAGCAGCGGAACGTCTTCCGCCGAGGCTTCCGCCAGTGTGGAGATATGTTTTTTCGGGATGATCAGGATGTGCACCGGCGCCTGCGGGTGGATATCCTTGAACGCCAAGAACTCTTCGTCTTCATAGACCTTGTTGCTGGGAAGATCTCCCCGCGCGATACGACAGAAGATGCAATCGCTCATGCTTGGCGTGCCTTTTTTTCTTCGATGCCCGAAACCCCTTCGCGACGTTCGAGTTCGCGCAGCACGTCCTCGGGCGAAAGTCCGAAATGCGTGAGCAGGATCATGCTGTGAAACCACAGATCCGCCACTTCGTATACCAGATGCTCGCCACCACCATCCTTGGCCGCCATGATGGTTTCGGCCGCTTCTTCGGCCACTTTCTTGCAAATGGCGTCCGTCCCCTTGGCATACAGCCCCGAGACATAGGAAGCGGTGGGAGCGGCCTGCTTGCGCTGGGCCAGCGTGGCCGCCAGACGCTGCAGGATATCGATCTGAGTCATGTCAATCCTGAAGGAGTCACTTGGGAGAGTAGATCTGGGCAGGGTCCTTGAGCACAGGCTCGACTTCCTCCCAGGTTCCCTCACCCAGCAGTTTATGGAAGAAGCAGCTGCGCCGACCAGTGTGACAGGCGATACCGCCCACCTGTTCCACACGCAGCAGGATCACATCGCCATCGCAATCCATGCGGATCTCGCGGACTTTCTGGATGTGCCCCGATTCCTCGCCCTTGTGCCAGAGTTTGCGCCGCGAGCGGGACCAGTACACCGCTTCCCCGCGCTCGGCGGTCAGCGCAAGCGCTTCGCGGTTCATCCAGGCGAACATCAGCACCTCGCCCGTATCGGCATCCTGGGCGATGGCAGGAAGCAATCCCTGCTCATCCCAGACCACTTCGTTCAACCAGCGTGTACCGGCATTCATCTCATCTACTCCAGGCAGCAGCCTCAGTGGCTCACAGGCGTACTTCAACCCCACGCGCGCGCATGTATTCTTTGGCTTCGCGCACGGTGAACTCGCCGTAGTGGAAGATGCTGGCAGCCAGCACTGCATCTGCACGGCCATCGATCACGCCATCGGTCAGATGCTGCAGATTACCAACTCCGCCACTGGCGATCACGGGAATGTTCACCGCATCGGAGATGGCACGCGTCAGCGCCAGATCGAAACCACTCTTGGTGCCATCGCGGTCCATGCTGGTGAGCAGTATCTCGCCAGCCCCCAGCGATTCCACCTTGCGTGCCCATTCGACGGCATCCAGCCCCGTCGGCTTGCGGCCACCGTGCGTGAAGACCCCCCATTGCCCCGGTGCAGTCTGCTTGGCATCGATGGCCACCACGATGAACTGGTTGCCGACCTTGGCAGAGGCTTCAGCCACCAGATCAGGGTTGACCACGGCCGCACTGTTCATGCTGACTTTGTCGGCACCGGCATTGAGCAAGCGCCGGACATCGGCCACGCTGCGCACACCGCCGCCAACCGTCAGGGGGATGAAGACCTGCTCGGCCACCCGCTCGACAATGTGCAGAATGATGTCGCGCTCGTCGGAACTGGCGGTGATGTCCAGAAAGGTCAGCTCGTCGGCGCCTTGCTCGTCATAACGACGGGCGATCTCGACCGGATCGCCAGCATCACGAAGCTCCAGGAAATTGACCCCC
This sequence comes from Candidatus Dactylopiibacterium carminicum, assembly GCF_014736495.1. Classification (GTDB taxonomy): domain Bacteria; phylum Pseudomonadota; class Gammaproteobacteria; order Burkholderiales; family Rhodocyclaceae; genus Uliginosibacterium; species Uliginosibacterium carminicum. The sequence goes on along the minus strand of NZ_MDUX01000013.1, from coordinate 39,719 downwards.
TTGACCACGCGTCCGGCAGTCACGTCCAGGCAAGGAATGATGCGTTTTGCCAACATCGCTCAGGCTGCCTCTCCGTTGAGCGCATCGGCCCGCGCCTGCGCAGCAGCGAAGTCCAGCGAACCTTCGTAGATGGCACGTCCAGTGATGGCACCGATCACGCCTTCGGATTCGACTTCGCACAGAGCGTCGATGTCTGTCAGATCGGTGATGCCGCCACTGGCGATCACCGGAATACGCAAGGACTGGGCGAGTTTCACTGTCGCTTCGATATTCACCCCGCTCAACATGCCGTCACGGCCGATATCGGTGTAGATCACGGACTCCACGCCGTAATCCTCGAATTTCTTCGCCAGATCGACCACATCATGCCCAGTCAGCTTGGACCAGCCATCCACGGCCACCTTGCCGTCCTTGGCATCCAGACCAACGATGATGCTGCCCGGGAAAGCGCTGCAGGCGTCATGCAGGAAGCCTGGATTCTTGACCGCCGCAGTACCGATGATGATGTAAGAGATCCCGGCATCCAGATAGCGTTCGATGGTATCCAGATCACGGATGCCACCGCCGAGCTGAACCGGAATCTCGGCACCGACCTCATCCAGGATGGCCCTGATGACGGCCTCGTTTTTCGGCTTGCCGGCAATGGCACCATTGAGGTCCACCAGATGCAGGCGGCGGGCGCCCTGGTCGAGCCAGTGGCGTGCCATGGCGCGGGGGTCTTCGGAAAACACGGTTGCATCGTCCATGTCGCCTTGGCGCAGACGTACGCAGTAGCCGTCCTTGAGATCGATCGCGGGAATGAGCAGCATGATGGATAGATTGAAGCGCTGATACAGGGAAATCGAGGATACGACCGGAGGCCGTGCGGAATTCTCGCTCAGGGCTGCCAGGTCACGAAATTGGACAGAAGCTGCAGCCCGGCGGCGGCGCTCTTCTCGGGGTGAAACTGGGCCGAAAAGATATTAGCTTGGGCTACTGCCGAGGTAAAGCGATGCCCGTACTCGGTCGTGGCAGCCGTCGCCGCCCCGTGCTCGGGCTGGCAGTAATAGCTATGCACGAAATAAAACCTAGCGTCCGGCGCAATTCCCTGCCAGAGAGGGTGTGTTGTGGTGGCGTGCACTTCATTCCAGCCCATGTGCGGCACCTTCAGGCGGGCGCCATCAGGACCGCTCATGCCGTCAGCAAACCGACGAACACGCCCCGAAATGAAGCCCAAACCGGGGGTATCGCCCTCTTCACTATGCTCGAAAAGCATCTGCATGCCTACGCATATACCCAGAAAAGGTTTGGACTGGGCTGCCTGCCGTACGGTTTCGCGCAGATCGCGCGCCAGAAATTCGCGCATGCAGTCATGCATGGCGCCCTGCCCCGGCACCACCACGCGGTCTGCGGCAGCGATCCTTCCGGCTTCAGCGGAGATTTCCACTCTGGCACCGGCAGGCGCTACCTTCTCGATGGCTTTGGCAACCGAACGCAGGTTACCCATGCCGTAATCGACAACGACAATCTTCATGTTTGAACCGGAGCAAATCGAAAAAGAGAGATGACGCGAAGGACGGAATCTCCGCCTCGAAATCAGAGGCAGCCTTTGGTGGAAGGCATCTGCCCCAGGGCACGCTCGTCGAATTCGACTGCGGCACGCAAAGCACGACCAAAAGCCTTGAACACGGTTTCGCACTGATGGTGAGCATTCTCGCCACGCAGATTGTCGATATGCAGCGTCACGCCGGCATGGTTCACGAAGCCTTGGAAGAATTCGCGCACAAGATCCACGTCGAAAGCACCGATCGTCGCCCGAGTGAAAGTCACGTCGAAGATCAATCCGGGGCGCCCGGAAAGATCAATCACCACTCGCGACAAGGCTTCATCCAGTGGCACATAAGCGTGACCATAGCGACGCACGCCCTTCTTGTCGCCCACCGCACGCGCAAATGCCTGTCCCAGGGTGATACCTATGTCTTCCACCGTATGGTGGGCATCGATATGCAGGTCACCCCTGGCTTTCACACTCAGATCGACCAGACCATGCCGTGCAATCTGATCCAGCATGTGATCCAGGAAGGGCACCCCGCTATCAAGCTGGGCGACCCCGCTGCCATCCAGATTCAAGCTGATGCTGATCTGGGTTTCCAAGGTGTTGCGAGAGATCTCGGCTTGCCGCATGACGGAACTCGGAAAATAAGTCGAAAAAGGAGAAAGCACCCACCAGAAGGCCGCGGCACGGCCCTATGATAGCATCCGCGAACAGCGCGGACGCCAGCCAATGAGCACGATGGCCGCATTTCCCGCACCTCATTTCCCGAGCAGAATACCGAGCATTACCATGAGCCGATACTGGAGCGACACGGTCCGTCGCCTGACCCCCTATGTACCAGGCGAGCAGCCCAAGCTCACCAACCTCGTCAAACTCAACACCAACGAGAACCCTTACGGCCCCTCGCCCAAGGCTCTCTCGGCGATCGCAGCAGAGGCCGGTGATTCGCTGCGCCTCTATCCCGATCCGAATGCGGATCGTTTCCGTGAAGCTGTGGCAGCCTTTCACGGGGTTCCCAGCCAGTGCATCTTCGTGGGCAACGGCTCCGATGAAGTCCTCGCCCACGCATTCCTTGCCCTGCTCCAGCATTCACGCCCCCTGCTGTTCCCGGACATCACCTACAGCTTCTATCCGGTCTACTGCGGTCTGTACGGAATCCAGTACGAGACGGTCGCGCTGAGCGAGGATTTCAGTATCCGCGTGGAAGACTACCTGCAGCGCGAAGCGGGCGGCATCATCCTGGCCAACCCGAACGCACCGACTTCCCGCCTGCTGGCGCTGGGCGAAGTTGAACGCCTGGTTGCCGCCAGGCAGGACCTAGTGGTGGTCGTCGACGAGGCCTACATCGATTTCGGCGGCGAGAGCGCCGTCGCATTGACACAACGCTACCCAAACCTGTTGGTGATCCAGACGCTGTCCAAGAGCCGTTCGTTGGCTGGTTTGCGTGCAGGATATGCCATTGGCAACCCTGCTCTCATCGAAGGTCTGGAACGCGTGAAGAACAGCTTCAATTCCTACCCGCTGGATCGGCTTGCTATCGTTGGCGCTAGCGCGGCCATGGCCGATGTCGACTGGTTCGAGGAAACACGCCGCAAAGTGATGGACAGCCGGGCATGGCTGACCCGGCAGATGCAGGCGCAGGGCTTCGAAGTTCTGCCCTCCGCGGCAAACTTCATATTCGCCTGCCATCCTGAACAGGATGCCGCCGAGCTCGCTGCAGCCCTGCGCACGCGCAGCATCATCGTGCGCCATTTCAAACTGCCGCGTATCGATCAGTACCTGCGCATCAGTATCGGCACCGACACGGAATGCCAATTGCTGGTCAAGGCGCTGACTGAAATCCTGGCGGCCTGAGCGTCGATCTACGCATCAATCCAGACCAATCCAGCCATCCGGCCGGATTGCGTGCCATCGCGACGCGCAGAGAAGAAGCGCCTGCTGTCTGAATAGGTGCATAGACCGCCACCGAAGATCTGACTGACGCCCGCAGCACGCAGGCGTTGGCGCGCCAGTAGGTACAGATCCGCATGCCACTTGCCAGGGCCGGTCGCCACGAATGCTTCGGCGGCCGCTGGCAAACGACCAACAAAAGCTTCTCGCACTTCGGTACCGACCTCGAATGCCGTCTGGCTGATTGCCGGCCCCAACCAGGCCATCACGCCCGTAGGCGCTGCCTGCAGCGCCGTCAGTGTGTTTTCCAGCACACCAGCGGCCAACCCGCGCCAACCCGCGTGTGCGGCACCCACCGCACGGCCATCGGCAGTACAGAACAGCACCGGCAGACAATCCGCGGTCATGACGGCACAGACCACTCCCGCCTGACGTGATATCGCGCCGTCGGCCCGCGCACCATTGGCAGCATGCGTAGCGTCTACCACCGTGGCTCCATGGACCTGCTCAAGCCAACAGGGGCCTGCTGGCAAATGGGCCTGCAGACGGGCCCGGTTCTGTTGCACCGATTGCGGATCATCACCCACATGCGTCGCCAGGTTCAGCGCGGCATACCTGCCCTGGCTGACGCCCCCGACACGCGTACTGAAGCAGGCTCGCACATGGCGCGGTGCCGGCCAATCAGGAAGAATCAATTCCAGAGACTCCGGCATGATCCGCACACTCAATGCTTCGGCTGAGAAGCATCACGCCAAGCACGTGCAGCCTCCGCAGCGTGATCAACGACCTGGGCACGAGCGGCCTCCGGCAAGGCTTCGCTCAATGAGGCGAAAAGGCCTTCCGTCAGATCGCGTGAAAGCCCTTCCACCGCCAGCCCATGCTGCAAGCAACGGATCTGGATGGAGGCCATGGCATCGGCGATCAAGCGCCAGCCAAGCTGCGGCATCGCCTGCACCAGGGCCAACAACATCCCTACCAGCAGACGCATGACAGGTTCTGCCTCTTCGCGCGAATTGCAGGAAATCAGTGCATGCCACAAGGACAGATGCAGTTCCCGGCGCAAGAGGATCTTGTAACTCAGGGCACTCGCCTCATCCTCGCGCAAACCATCCAGAAAACGCTGGCACAAGGCCTCGGCGGAAAGATCCAGGCCAGCGCGTAAATCCCCGATCAACATGGACACCCCCGCCAACTCAGTCGCGGTGAGCAACTGACTGTAGGCCAGCCCCCATTGATCCAGCCCTCCCAACAGCATGGCCATGCGCAACTGCGTCTGCTCACTGCTGCTCAACGCCGTCCATTCCCGCAGATGGCCCGCCAGGCGGTTGATCGCCTCTTCTCGCGGCAGGCCCTGAGAAGTTGCAAGGCGCAAGGCTACGCCAAAGGCTTCCTGCACAAGCCTTGCGGCCTGCTGCTGGACGTCCTCCGGTGCGAGTTCCGCAAGCGTATCTGTGGGCAGGTTGTGTGAAACGGATGTCTGCATAACGGTAGCCTGAAGGCACATTGGGTCTGGAAAAGGACGCCAATTCTGCAGCAAAGCGGCGCTCACCGCGACCTGTCCGTGCATGGCTTTGCCATACAGGAGCAAGGCTTCGTTGCCGCAGGCGCTCTGAGTACCGACCAACCACCGGAGTTCTGACGTGATCCGCCAGTTCCTTGCTGCAGTTCTGATCATCCTGCCGTTCGCATCGTCCGTCCCCACGTACGCACAGGATGCCAGCCAGCCAGCGCAGCAGGGGTTCCGCATCCTGCACATCATGAGTTTCAACTCACCCTATCGCTGGACGGACGCCCAGCTTGATGGTTTCAAAGCTGGCCTGGGCAGCGATGTGAAGGTCGAATACAAGATCTATCAGCTCGACACCAAGCGCAAGAGCTCACCCACGGAAATGGCACAGACCGCACGTGAAGGGCGCGAACTGGTCGAGCGCTGGCATCCCGATCTGGTATTCACCTCGGATGACGACGCCCTTGAGATGGTGGCCCGACACTTCTACAACACCCGCATTCCATTCGTCTTCAGCGGAGTGAACAAGACTGCAAGTGCCCATGGCCTGGACAACGTGCAGAACGTTACCGGGGTCCTGGAACGGGAACACATCCTGGAAACCATTCGGCTTCTGCAAGCACTGAAACCAGGCGTCAAACGCATCCAGGTCATCTCGGACAATGCCGCTTACTGGCCTCAGGTCATCGGCCGCATCCGCATACTTTTCCGCGAGCATCCGGACCTGGAACTGGCGGGCGTTGCCCAACCCATCACTTTCGCGGAATTCCAGCACATCGCCCTGGAGAACCCCAATCAGGCGGATGCCAACCTCATGCTGGGGAATTTCAATTTCAAGGATGAAAAAGGCGCTGATGTTCCCTATCCGGTGCTGCAGCGCTGGTACGTCGAGAATGCCCGCTTGCCTGATGTTTCCTTTTGGGAAGACCGCATGTATCACGGCACGCTCGCTGGCGTGGTGGTCTCCGGGCATGAGCAGGGGCTGGCTGCCGGCAAGCTGGCACGCGCACGCCAACTCGGTATCACGCCCCGCTCGACCGTGCTGCTGTCAGCCACGGTGGTCACGAATTTCGAATGGGCCAAATAGATCATGAAGTTCGGCCTGCGCAGCAAGATCATCCTGAGCGCAGCGCTCATGACATTCGCCACCACGGCCTCCATCGCGATCACGGCGACCTGGCTCTATGTCTCTCATCACGTGGAAACCCTGCAGTCCCGCTCCAGCGCGGTGGCGCGCAGCCTGGCAATCCAGCTTGAGCGACTGGCGGGGCTCGGTATTGCTGTCGGCGACATCGTCGGCTTCGAAGAGCAATGCCAGGAAGCGGTGCGTGCCTATCCTGGCGTGGCTTTCGCACAGATCGTCGGCCTGGACGGTATCGTCCTGTTCGATAACCGGCCCGGCCATACCGGCACCCGGCTGCAGACCCCTTTGCTCGGAGAGAGCCTGCAAATCGGAGAGCTGGTCGCACAGCGACCGGAGGACGGCCACTATCTCGTACTGATGCCGGTCTATGATCCCGCCGGCAGTCGGGTGGCCACCAGTGTCGTCGGTTTTCCAAGTTCACTGGTCGAAGCAACGATATCGCACACGATGGCGCTGGGAGGCTCTGTCGGCCTGCTTGTCGCTGGTTTCAGCCTGCTTCTGCTCTACAAACTGCTGCAGCATTTCGTGATCAAACCGATCGATGCGCTGGTCGCAGCCATGTCCCATGTGCGGGACAATCCAGGGGATTATTCCGTCCGCGTACCTGAACAGCGCGAAGACGAATTCGGGGTACTGGTCAATGGATTCAATCAGCTGCTACGCAATATCGAGGAGCGCGAAAAGGAGCTGATCCTGGCGCGGGATGCTTCCGACAAGGCCAACCGCATGAAGTCCGATTTCCTGGCGGCCATGAGTCATGATCTTCGCACGCCGATGCACGCTATCCTGAGCATGAACGAGCTGCTCCAGGGCACCCATCTGACAGACAAACAACGCCGTTATGCGTTCAATGTCCAGAAAGCTGGCCAGTGGCTGTTGGGGATCATCAACGACATTCTCGCCTTCGCGAAAATCGAAGCCGGCAAACTGGAACTGATGTCCTCTCCCTTCGATCTGCACCAACTGGTCGAAGACACCGTCACGCTGCAAGAAGATTTTGCTCGCAGCAAGAATCTGGGACTGAGCTTCAGGATCGCCCCGGACCTCTCCGCGCAAATGCTGGGTGACGGCCCACGTCTGATGCAGATGCTGACAAACCTCATCAGCAATGCGATCAAATTCACCGACGCTGGCAACATCCATCTGGACGTCATGCAAGCCAACAACTGCGTCGCCTTTTCCGTGACCGATACCGGAATCGGCATCGATGCCGACAAGGTGGCCCAGCTGTTCGAACCTTTCGTTCAGGTCGCCACGCCAGACAGTCATCGTCGTTCGGGCAGCGGCCTCGGACTTTCCATCGTCAAGCAGCTCGCCGAAGCCATGGGAGGTGAAGTCGGCGTCGACTCCGCCCCTGGCAACGGCGCGACATTCTGGTTCACCGCCAGACTAGAAGCGATTGACGAAAACGTCCCGCTGACAAGTAACGCCAAGGGCTGAGGCAAAGAACCTCTTCTCAACCCTTGCGTGCCAAACCGATAGCGCCCACGACGATCAGGGCCAGCGGCCACCAAGTCTGCAACAACTGCCCGATCTGCGCGAAACGCAGAAACCCCAGGTTATGCAGCAGAAAGAAGATCCCCACCAGGATCAACACGAGTGAGCCGGTCTTCGACATCGAAGTCTCTCCTTCTGTCTTGAGGGTTGTCAGCCGAGCCAGACACGCGCGTTGCGGAACATACGCATCCATGGCGAGTCCTCACCCAGCGTCGCCGGCGCCCAACTCATCTGCACCGTGCGGCGGCAGCGTTCGGGGTGCGGCATCATGATGGTGAAGCGCCCATCCGCCGTGGTGAGACCCGTGATGCCGGCTGGAGAACCGTTCGGGTTGGCCGGGTAACTATTTGCCACCTCGCCGTTGTTGGTGATGAAACGCATCGCCTGCAGAACTTCAGCCTGATTGCCATACTGGCTGAAATCCGCCCGGCCTTCGCCGTGGCTGACCACGATCGGCATGCGGCTACCGGCCATGCCGGCGAGCAGGATGGAGGGCGATTCCAGCACTTCCACCATGGCCGTACGCGCCTCGAACTGCTCGCTGCGGTTGCGCGCAAAACGCGGCCAGGCATCCGCGCCCGGAATGATCCCGGCGAGGTTGCTCATCATCTGGCATCCGTTGCACACGCCCAGCGCGAAAGTATTTTTGCGCTGGAAGAAGGCCGAGAACTGCTCGCGCAACTGGTCGTTGAAGAGGATGGACTTGGCCCAGCCCTGCCCCGCGCCGAGCACGTCGCCGTAGGAGAAACCGCCGCAGGCGGCCAGACCGTGGAAATCCGCGAGATTGACACGGCCGGCCATTAGATCCGACATGTGCACGTCGAAGGCTGCGAAGCCGGCTGCCTCGAAGGCCGAGGCCATCTCGTTCTGTGAGTTTACGCCCTGCTCGCGCAGGATGACGATCTTCGGGCGTATGCCCTTGGCAATGTAGGACGCGGCCACGTTTTCGGCGGCATCGAAACTCAGCGCCACGGAGAGTCCCGGATCGGCCCTGTCGGCCAGCGCCGCGAATTCCTGATCGACGCTCTCGGCATCGTCGCGGAGGCGGGCGATCTCGTGGCTGACCTCAGACCAAGCCTGCAGCAGCTCGAACACATCGGCCTCGAACACCATCTTGGCGTTGCGGCGGATGCGCAGTTCGCGCTTGTCGTTGGGGAAACCGATGAAATGACTGCAGGCGCCGAGACCCGCATCCGACAGGGTCTTCAGCACCTGATTGCGATCCGCGCGACGGATCTGCACCACGCCCCCCAGCTCTTCGGCGAACAACGCGCCGAAGATACGGTCGTTGAAACGGCCGCGGAGCATGTCCGGACGTTTTTCGCTGCCATCCACATCGGAAAGCATTTCGTCATAACAGACCGAATCCAGCTCGATGGAAAGGCCACAGCGCGAGGCGAAAGCCATTTCGGCTAGAGTCGCGAAGAGGCCGCCGTCCGAGCGATCGTGATAGGCCAACAGCAGGCCGTCGCGCTTCAGGGCGGTCACGCCCGTGAAGAAGGCCTTGAGCGTCTCGGCATCCACGTCCGGTGCATGCTCGCCAACCGAGTTGTAGGCCTGGGCCAGCACCGAACCTCCGAGGCGATGATGCTGCTTGCCCAGATCGATCAGTACCAGCTGGGTTTCCACGCCTGCTTCGAGCTGCAACTGCGGCGTGAGGGTCTTGCGGATGTCCTGCACCGGCGCGAAGGCGGTAGCAATCAGCGATAGCGGCGAGGTCACGGATTTCGCCTCTTCGCCTTCCTTCCAGGTGGTGCGCATCGACAGCGAATCCTTGCCGACCGGGATCGACAGGTCCGCGCCGATACAGAATTCGGACACGGCCTTGACGCCCTCGAACAGACGCGCATCTTCGCCGCGCTGGCCACAGGCGGCCATCCAGTTGGCGGAGAGCTTGATGTCACCGATCTCGGCCACGTCGGCAGCGAGCAGGTTGGTCACCGCCTCGCCGATGGCCATACGGCAGGAAGCAGCCGGGCTCACGCAAGCCAGCGGAGTGCGCTCTCCCATGGCGAAGGCGTCTCCCTTGTAGCCGTGGAAGCTCATCGCCGTCACGGCCACGTCGGCCACCGGAGTCTGCCAGGGGCCGACCATCTGGTCGCGCGCGGTCAGCCCCCCCACCGAGCGGTCGCCGATGGTGATGAGGAAGTTCTTGGAAGCCACGGCCGGCATGCGCAGCACGCGCAGCGCGGCGTCCTTCACGTCGATGTCGGCTACTTCGAAAGGTGGCAGATGGATCGCGCGGGAGGCCACATCGCGCAACATCTTCGGCGGTTTGCCGAGCAGCACCTGCATGTCCATGTCGACCGCGTTGTTGCCGAAGTGCGCGTCACTCACGATCAGACGACCATCGGTCGAGGCCGTACCCAACACCGCGAAGGGGCAGCGCTCACGCACGCAGAAGGCTTCGAAGACCGGCAACGACTCGGGCGCAACGGCCAGCACGTAGCGCTCCTGAGACTCATTGGACCAGATCTCTCGCGGGCTCATGCCCGGCTCCTCGATCTGCACGTTGCGCAGCTCGAAATGCGCGCCGAGGCTGGCGTGGTCGGCCAGCTCGGGCATGGCATTCGACAGGCCGCCAGCGCCCACATCGTGGATCGCCAGGATCGGGTTCTTGTCGCCGAGCTGCCAGCAGGCGTCGATGACTTCCTGCGCGCGGCGTTCGATTTCCGGGTTGCCGCGCTGCACCGAGGCGAAGTCCAGATCGGCGGTGTTGGTACCGGTGGTCATCGAGGAAGCCGCACCGCCGCCCAGGCCGATCAGCATGCCCGGCCCGCCGAGCTGGATCAGCAAGGTGCCGGGTTCGAAGTGGGCTTTGAAGGACTGCTGATCCTGGATCATGCCCAAACCGCCGGCGATCATGATCGGCTTGTGATAGCCACGTACCTCGCCTTCGACTTCCTGCTCGAAGGTGCGGAAGTAACCGGCCAGGTTCGGACGGCCGAATTCGTTATTGAAGGCAGCCGCACCGAGCGGGCCTTCGATCATGATGTCCAGCGCGGAAGCGATGCGCTCGGGTTTGCCATAGGCCTTCTCCCAAGGCTGCACGGCCCCCGGGATGTTCAGGTTGGACACCGAGAAGCCAGCCAGGCCAGCCTTCGGACGCGAGCCGCGGCCGGTCGCGCCTTCGTCACGGATCTCGCCGCCAGCGCCGGTCGAAGCGCCCGGAAAAGGAGAAATCGCCGTCGGATGGTTGTGGGTTTCCACCTTGGCGAGAATGTGGGTCAGCTCCTGGCGGTACTTCCACTCGCCCTGCGAATCCGGGTAGAAACGGTCGATCTCGAAACCCTCGATCACAGAGGCATTGTCCGAGTAGGCCACCACGGTGCCTTCGGGGTGGGCTCTGTGGGTGTCCTTGATCATGCCGAACAGCGACTTCTCTTCCTTGCGGCCGTCGATGATCCAGTCAGCATTGAAGATCTTGTGGCGGCAGTGCTCCGAATTCGCCTGCGCGAACATCATCAGCTCCACATCCGTCGGATTGCGCTGCATCTTGATGAAGTTGTCGACGAGGTAGTCGATCTCGTCGTCCGACAGCGCGAGGCCCAGCTCGACGTTGGCGGCTTCCAGCGCGGAGCGACCGCCGGTGAGGATATCGACCGAAGTCAGCGGCTGCGGTGCGTAGTGGGCGAAAAGGCCTGCGGCGGCGTCCACGGAATCCAGTACCGACTCGGTCATGCGGTCGTGCAGCAAGGGCAGCACTGCATCCCGCTCGAACTTGCCGTCCAGGACGAACTGGATGCCGCGCTCGATGCGAACCACCTTGGTAAAGCCGCAGTTGTGGGCGATGTCGGTAGCTTTCGAGGACCACGGCGAGATCGTGCCCAGACGCGGGGTCACCAGCAGGGAGGCGCCGGCAGGCCGCGTGGCACTGGTCGGGCGGGCATCGAGCAGATCGACCAGACGCTCCGACTCCTGCGCGGAAAGAGCCTCCTTCAGCTCCACGAAATACCAGAACTCGGCAGACAGGCCGCGCAGCTTCACGCCGGCGCCAGTCAGTGATTCGGAAAGACGGGACAGGCGCGTGGCCGAAAAGGCCGGTGCGCCGCGAAGACTGAGGATGTCGGACATGGAGCGGTACTCGGGGATTGAATCCGGCACAGGCCGGTGTTGGCAGGCTCCCGGCTCGACAGACAGATATCGAGCCGCCCCAAAGGGGCCGGGAAGATCCGGCGGCAAGCCCAAGACCTCCCCTCAAGGGAGGGCGGATTATAGCGGAAGCGCCCTTCCAAAACCGGACCAGAATGCCGTAAGGTCTGACACACCCATAAAACAGAGAGCCTCGAAATGACACGAAAAATCGAGAAAACGGATGCCGAATGGCGTGAGCAATTGAGCCCGGAAGAATTCCGGATCACGCGCCAGGCTGGCACGGAACATCCGTTCACCGGCAGGTACTGGAACGAATGGTCTGCGGGCGACTATCGCTGCCGCTGCTGCGGCGTAGAGCTGTTCGATTCGACCAGCAAGTTCGACGCAGGCTGTGGCTGGCCAAGCTTTCACTCCACGGCGGAACCTGAAAACGTAGAGCAGCGTGAAGATTTCTCTCACGGTATGTACCGCATCGAAGTCGTATGCCGCCAGTGCGGCGCACACCTGGGCCACGTCTTCGACGATGGCCCGGCGCCAACAGGGCTACGTTATTGCATCAATTCAGCCTCCGTCCTGCTGGAGCCAGTGAAGCCTGACGAATGATCAGCGCCGGAACTGATACTTGACCTGCACAACCACTGCGCCATCTACATAAGGTTTGATCGTAGGCACCACATAAGCCTGCAACGCCAGGCGCTCTCCGCGCCATTCCAGCGTGGGCATCAAGGTGCCGATGACGGGGGACTTGTGATATCCCGTCATCAGGCCGCCGGAAAGGCCGGCACGGATACCGCTATCCCACGCCCAGGGATACCAGTTGGCCAGGCCATAAAAAGTGGCCCGCCGGATGCTGTTCTTATAGACGCCGACCGACCAGGAGATATCCTCGCTCCAGTCGCGCTCATACCCCAGACCGTAATTGAATTCGTTATGCCCGAGATCGCGCTCGAAATGTAGCGAACCACCGCCGAAAGACAACAGCTCGGCAGCCTGCACTCCACTCACCAAGCCCGCACAGAGCGCGAACACTCCCCAGACGCGTGTTTTCATCCAACCTCCCTCCAGTTCGCTCATTCTAGCCCGTCCGGGCTGCCCCACGTACCAACCCGGGTTTCTGGCAATATGTGCAGTGCAGCATTTCCATCCGGGGAGGCAGGCATGAAACGCGTGGTATTCAACCAGAAGGGCGGCGTCGGCAAATCCACCATCACTTGCAACCTGGCCGCCATCTCGGCCGCACAGGGTCTGCGCACACTGGTGGTGGATCTCGACCCCCAGGGAAATTCCACACATTATCTGCTGGGCGATGCTGCCGAAGGTGCAGGCCCCGGCCTCGCCGACCTCTTCGAGCAAACGCTGGCACTGCGCTTCGAGCAACGTCCCTCTCAGGGTTACGCTCAACCAACGCCCTTTCCGGATCTTTTCCTGCTGCCTTCCTCGCCACGCCTGGAGGAGCTGATGAGCAAGCTGGAATCCCGGCACAAGATCTACAAGTTGCGCGAAGCACTGGATGAGCTGGACGAAACTTTCGACCAGATCTACATCGACACGCCACCGGCACTGAACTTTTTCACGCTCTCCGCACTGATCTCTGCCGACACCTGCCTGATCCCCTTCGATTGCGATGACTTCTCACGCCGCGCGCTGTATGCGCTGCTCGACAGCGTGGACGAGATCCGAGCGGACCATAACCCGGCGCTCAGGGTAGAAGGCATCGTGGTCAACCAGTTCCAGCCCCGGGCCAGCCTGCCACAGAAACTCGTACAGGAACTCCGTGACGAGGGGCTACCCATACTGCCGGCCTACCTCTCGGCCTCGGTGAAAATCCGGGAAAGCCATCAGTCGGCGCGTCCGATGATCCACCTGGACGCCCGCCACAAGCTGACGCAGGAGTTCATCGCATTGCATCAGCACCTCACCGGATGACGCAACGCGCAGAAGCCTGTCTGACCGGGCTATAATTGTCCCTTTTTTCAGCGGCTTCCATGCGTATTTACAGGAGCGTCCGGGCACACCTGAGCGAGCCCTGCGTGCTGACCATCGGCAACTTCGATGGCGTGCACCTGGGGCATAAAGCCTTGCTTGCCCAGCTCCGCGCACGTGCGGACGCCACCGGGCTACCGGCCACGGTACTGTGCTTCGAGCCGCATCCGCGCGAATTCTTTGCGCCCGACTCCGCGCCTCCCCGTCTATGCAGCATGTGGCGCAAGATGGCGCTGCTGCAGGCAGCCGGAGTCGATCAGATCTGCATGCAGCGCTTTGATGCGCGGTTCTCCGGTCTTTCAGCACAGGAATTCATCGAGCAGGTGCTGGTGCAGGGCATGCAGGTCCGACATCTGATGATCGGTGACGATTTCCGCTTCGGTCGTGGCCGTGACGGGGATTTTTCCACATTGCTTGCAGCGGGCGAACGTCATGGCTTCGCGGTGGAAGCCATGACGACGCAGACCGTTTCCGGAGAGCGCGTATCCAGTTCGGCTGTCCGCGAAGCTTTGCAAGGTGGAGAAATCGAACATGCTACCCGCCTGCTCGGCGAGCCCTTCGTGGTCGAAGGCTGGGTGCAGCACGGTGACAAGATCGGCCGCACCATCGGTTTTCCGACTGCCAACATCCGCATGCGCCAGCAGACGCTGCCACTGTCCGGCATCTTCGCGGTAACCGTGGATGGCGGACCGCTGCGGCACGCGATCGGCGCGGCCAGCATCGGCTATCGGCCAACCATTGGCGCCGGGCTTGGCCTTCGTGTGGAAGTCTTTGTGCTGGACTTCTCCGGCGATCTTTATGGGGAACGTCTGTCCGTACGTTTCTGGCACAAGCTGCGCGACGAAAAGAAATACGACACGCTGGACGCGCTGAAAGCCGCGATCGGCAAGGACTGTGACGATGTACGTGCGTGGTTTTCCACGCACCCCGAATACCTGAGCTTGCGAGAACAACATGGCTGATTACAAAACCACGCTGAACATGCCCGATACCGCGTTTCCCATGCGCGGCGACCTGCCCAAACGCGAACCCGGCTGGATCCAGCAGTGGCAGCAACAGAAGCTCTATCAGAAGATCCGCGAGGCCAGCGCAGGCCGACCAAAGTTCATCCTGCACGATGGCCCTCCCTACGCCAATGGCAGCCTGCACCTGGGACACGCACTCAACAAGGTGCTCAAGGACATCATCGTGCGCAGCAAGACGTTAGCCGGTTTCGACGCCCCCTATGTGCCGGGCTGGGACTGTCACGGCCTGCCGATTGAGCACAAGATCGAAGTCACCCACGGCAAGAACCTGCCCGCCGACAAGGTGCGCGAACTGTCGCGTGCCTACGCTGCCGAACAGGTCGAAATCCAGAAAAAGGGCTTCATCCGCCTGGGAGTGCTGGGCGACTGGGACAATCCCTATCTGACCGTGGCCTACGCCAACGAAGCCGGCGAGATCCGCGCACTCGCCGAGATCGTCAAGAAAGGTTTTGTCTTCAAGGGGCTCAAGCCGGTGAACTGGTGCTTCGACTGCGGCTCTGCACTGGCGGAAGCCGAAGTCGAGTACGAGGACAAGAAGTCCGACGCCATTGATGTTGCGTTCACCTGCACTCAGCCCGAAGCGCTTGCCGCAGCCTTCCGCCTCGATAGCCTGCCCAAGCCGGCCGCCGTTGTGATCTGGACCACTACGCCCTGGACCATCCCGGCCAACCAGGCGCTGAACATCCACCCTGAATTCGACTACGCGCTGGTCGATGTCGGCGATCGTCTGCTGATCCTGGCGGCCGAGTTGGTGGAGCCCTGCCTCAAGCGCTACGGCCTGCAGGGCACGGTGATCGGCACCGCCAAGGGCACGCGTCTGGCCGGGCTGGAGTTCCGTCATCCGTTCTACGACCGCGTCTCGATCGTGTATCTGGCCGAGTACGTCGGCGTCGATGCGGGTACCGGCATCGTGCACTGCGCCCCGGCCTACGGCGTGGACGACTTCAACATCTGGCGCGCCAACGGCCGCAGCTTCGACGAGATCCTGAGTCCGGTGCAGGGCAACGGCGTATATGGCCCCAGCCTGGAATTCTTCGGCGGCCAGCACATCTGGAAGGCCAATCCGCAGATCGTCGAGAAGCTGCGCGAAGTCGGCGCGCTGCTGAAGCACGAGACGATCTCGCACAGCTACATGCACTGCTGGCGCCACAAGACGCCGATCATCTACCGCGCCACCGCGCAGTGGTTCGTCGGCATGGACAAGCAGCCGAACGAAGGCCCGACGCTGCGCGAACGCGCGCTGGCCGCAATTGAGGACACCGCGTTCTACCCCGCCTGGGGCCAGCCGCGCCTGCACGCGATGATCGCCGGCCGGCCGGACTGGTGCATCTCGCGCCAGCGCGACTGGGGCGTGCCGATTCCGTTCTTCCTGCACAAGGAGACGGGCGAGCTGCATCCGCGCACCGTCGAGCTGATGGAGGAAGTCGCGCAGCGCGTCGAGCGCGAAGGCATCGAAGCCTGGTTCAAGCTCGACGCCGCCGAGCTGCTCGGTGCCGAGGCGGCCCAGTACGAGAAGACCACCGACATCCTTGACGTCTGGTTCGACTCCGGCACCACGCACTGGCATGTGCTGCGCGGCTCGCACAACGACGGCCACGCGCAAGGTCCGCGCGCCGACCTGTATCTCGAAGGCTCGGACCAGCACCGCGGCTGGTTCCACTCTTCGCTCCTGACCGGCGCCGCCATCGATGGCCACGCGCCGTACCGCGCCCTGCTCACCCACGGCTTCCTGGTGGACGAGAAGGGCTACAAGATGAGCAAGTCGCTCAAGAACACCATCGCGCCGGAAGAGATCACCGACAAGATGGGCGCCGAGATCCTGCGTCTGTGGGCGGCCAGCACCGACTACTCGGGCGAAATCGCCGCCTCGAAGGAAATCCTGGCCCGCGTGGTCGAGGTCTATCGCCGTGTGCGCAACACGCTGCGCTTCCTTCTCGCAAACACCGCCGACTTCAATATCGACACCGACGCATTGCCGGTCGAACAGTGGCTCGAGATCGATCGCTATGCACTGGGCCTTACCCGCGATCTGGTGGCCCGCGCCGAGACCGATTACACGAAGTACGAATTCCATCGCGTGGTACAGGCATTGCAGTTGTTCTGCTCGGAGGATCTGGGTGCCTTCTATCTGGACATCCTCAAGGATCGCCTCTACACCAGTGCCCCGAAATCCGTGGCACGACGTTCGGCACAAACCGCGCTGTGGCACATCACACAGACCGTGGTAAAGCTGATGGCACCGATCCTGGCCTTCACCGCCGAGGAAGCCTGGGCGGTGATGAGCGGCAACGCCGAGGACAGCGTGATGCTGCACAGCTTCCACAAGCTGCCGCAGACCGCCTCGGATTCCGAGCTGGAGGCCCGCTGGAGCCTTATCCGCGCCGTGCGCGCCGAGGTCATGAAAGAGATCGAAGCCGTTCGCACGGCAGGCCAAGTCGGCGCCTCGCTGCAGGCAGAGATCACTGTTCAGGCTGCGGGCGACAAATACGCTGCGCTGGCCTCGCTGGGTGAGGATCTGCGCTTCGTATTCATCACATCTGCCGCGCAAGTCGTACAGGTCGCCAGCGAAGCGGACGAGAAGATCACCGTCACGCCCAGTACTCACCAGAAGTGTGGCCGTTGCTGGCACTACCGCGCCGATGTCGGCCGCAATCCTGCACATCCCGAACTGTGCGGACGTTGCGACGACAATCTCCACGGTGCCGGCGAAGCACGGAGCCACGCATGAAGCGCTTCGCGCTCTGGCTTGGCCTCTCCTTGCTGGTGATCGCGTTCGATCAATGGAGCAAATTCACGGTACTGGCGCATTTCATGGAATACGAGGCGCGCCCGGTTACGGATTTCTTCAATCTGGTGCTGGTTTACAACCTGGGTGCGGCCTTCAGCTTTCTGGCCGGGCATGATGGCTGGCAGCGCTGGTTCTTCGTGATCCTGGCCGCTGCCATCTGTTCCTGGTTGTTACGCCTGACCTGGATACATCGGTCGGAGCGCTTGCAACCTTCCGGGTTTTCGCTGATCACAGGCGGTGCGATCGGCAATGTGATCGACCGTCTGATCCACGGCCGCGTGGTGGATTTTCTCGACTTCCATCTTGGTGGACAACACTGGCCAGCCTTCAACCTCGCCGATTCGGCTATCTGTCTGGGTGTCGTACTGATGCTGCTGGCCCAGATCCAGGAAAACCGGCGCGAGAAACAACAGAGGATCCAGCAGCCATGAACGTCGACTCTCACAGCCTGGTCACCTTGAATGTGCGTATAGCGGATGCAGACACGGGTACAGTCTTCCATTCCAGCTTTGAATCGACACCGATGACACTGCAGGTCGGTGCCGGCGAGCTGATGCCGGCGCTGGAAAGCCGGCTGATCGGCCTGTCGACAGGCGCGCGTGAAACCTTGCTGTTCGCACCTGGCGAAGCCTTTGGTGAATACACCGACGCATTGATCGAGCGGGTAGACCGCAAACATGTACCGGAAGGCATGGCACTTGAGGTCGACACCCTCTTCTCTTTCATCGCCCCCGATGGCAGCCGTTATCCCGGACTGGTGCGCGAGCTCTCCGACGACTACGCTGTGATCGACTTCAACCACCCACTGGCCGGTAAGGCCGTCAGCATCGAGGTGGAAATCATCGGCGTGATCTGAGAACCTGTTCAGAGTCTCTGTCGCGAGAGTCCCTCAGCAGGGTGAAGCGTGGCGCAGGAACCGAAGTGCATTCAGACACATGAGGATTCCGAGCAGCACATCAGCCCTGATCAGGAGTTCGCAGCAAAACCATGAATAGGTTCTGACGCCTCCCCAACCCTCAAATCGTCATCCGGAGTCCATGAGCTCAGAAATCCTCCTCGCCAACCCTCGCGGCTTCTGCGCCGGTGTGGAACGTGCCATCGAGATCGTCGAACGCGCCCTGCGCCAGTACGGTGCCCCGATCTATGTGCGTCACGAAGTGGTTCACAACAAGTTCGTGGTCGAAGACCTGCGCGCCAAGGGAGCCATCTTCATCGAAGAACTCGATGAAGCGCCGAGAGGCTCTACAGTGATCTTTTCCGCTCATGGTGTCTCGAAGGCGGTGCGTCAAGAAGCTGACACACGCGGCCTGCGCGTGTTCGACGCCACTTGCCCCCTGGTGACCAAGGTGCACATCGAGGTCGCCAGGATGCGCGATGCTGGCCGCGAAATCGTGATGATCGGCCACAAGGGGCATCCGGAAGTGGAAGGCACTATGGGCCAGGCAGAAGGCGGCATGTATCTGGTTGACTCGGTCGAGGATGTAGCCGCCCTGCAGGTCCGTGACGAAAACATGCTTGCCTACGTGACCCAGACCACGCTGTCTGTCGATGATGCCCAAGTGATCGTCGACGCGTTGAAGGCGCGCTTCCCGGCCATCGTCGGACCAAAGAAGGATGACATCTGCTATGCCACGCAGAATCGCCAGGATGCCGTGAAATTCATGGCTCCCCAGGTGGATCTGGTCATCGTGGTCGGCTCCAGAAACAGCTCCAACTCCAATCGCCTGCGGGAAGTGGCAGCGCTGCGTAACGTGCCTGCCTATCTCGTAGACAACGCTGCCGGCGTGGATCCTACCTGGCTGGCTGGCGTACGCCGCGTGGGTATCACAGCCGGAGCCTCGGCCCCCGAGGTGCTGGTACAGGAAGTCATTGCCCGCCTGCGCGAGCTTGGAGCCGGCAATGTACGCTCGCTGGATGGCGCACTGGAGAACGTGACCTTCCCCATCCCCCGTGAATTGCACGCAGAATGAAGCCCGCCGCCGAAACCCACCGGCGGCCCTTACCGCGATATCAAGCCATGTTCGGTCGTTTCATGCCCCGTGAAGGTCGATTCTTCGAGCTGTTCAATGCGCATGCGGAACAGGTCGTACTTGCCGCCGAACAACTGGTGGCGCTGATGTCTGCCTCTCAGGAAGGCATGGCGCCCATCGTCGCGGCCATCGACGAGATCGAGACGCAAGCAGACAAGATCACCCACGATACCGTGGCATTGCTGCACACCACCTACATCACGCCCTTTGACCGCGACGCCATCCATGCGCTGGTCAACGAGATGGACGACATCGTCGATGCAACGCAGGACGTGGCCGAAGGCATCAGCCTCTACAATCTGCGCCGCCTCACGCCAGATGCCGTGCAGCTTGCCGAGCTGACCCTTTCCTGCGCCACCCGCGTGCGCCACATCGTCGGTCTGCTCAAGGATCTTGATCACGGGCGTGACATCATCTCCACTTGCCGTGAGATCGAGCGATTGGAATCCGACTGCGACCGCGTGATGCGCACGGCACTGGCCCGCGTCTTCAGGGATGAACGCGATCCGCTTCAAGTCATCAAGCTGAAAGCCATCTACGAAGGACTGGAGAAGATCAGCGATGCCTGCGAGAACGTCAGCAAGGTGATCGAAGGCCTGGTGCTGGAAAACCTCTGACACCATGGAAATCGCTCAGCAAAGCCTGTTGCTGGTGGTACTGCTCGTCGGCCTGGTGCTGTGTTTCAGCTTCATCAACGGCTTTCACGACGCGGCCAACTCAGTTGCCACCATCGTCTCCACCGGCGTCCTCAAGCCCGGGCAAGCTGTGATCCTGGCTGCCTGCTTCAATTTTCTGGCGATCTTCATTTTCCATCTGACGGTCGCGGAAACAGTGGGGCGCGGCATCGTCGATCCAGCGGCCATCGATCATTACGTGGTGTTCGGCGCATTGATCGCGGCCATCGGCTGGAATCTCGTCACCTGGTATCAGGGGATTCCATCCAGTTCGTCGCATGCGTTGCTGGGCGGCATCCTGGGAGCAGCGCTGGCCAAGGCCGGCACCACTCCCTTGATCTGGGACGGTGTGATCAAGACACTGGCTTTCATTCTGCTGTCTCCGTTGCTGGGTTTCTTCCTCGCTTCTCTGCTGATGCTGGCAATGTCCTGGCTGGCCGTCGGGCGCTCGCCGATGCGCGTGGACAACTGGTTCCGCCGTCTGCAGCTGGCCTCCGCTGCAGCCTACAGCATTGGCCATGGCGGCAACGATGCACAGAAAGCCATCGGCATTCTCTGGCTGCTGCTGCTCACTACCGGTTATGCGCACACGGGCGACGCCCTGCCCGGCTGGGTCAGTGTGATCTGCTATGCCGCGATCGCGCTGGGCACGCTCTTCGGTGGCTGGCGTATCGTGCGCACGCTGGGCCAAGGGATCACACGCCTCAAACCCATCGGCGGTTTCTGCGCCGAAACCGGCGGTGCACTCTCCTTGTTCATTGCCGCAATGCTGGGCATCCCGGTATCCACGACACATACCATCACAGGCGCCATCGTCGGCGTAGGCTCGTCGCAACGCTTCTCGGCAGTACGCTGGGGGCTGGCTGGCCGTATCCTGTGGATCTGGATCTGCACCATCCCGGCCTGCGCACTGATTTCGGCACTCGCCTGGTGGCTGGCACAGCAGCTACGGTGAACGATGATGCCGGGGGACGAAGGTTCGTCATAACCCCCCCGGTCAAAAACCCCCAGTAAATCCCGATTCAGGTCCTGCTGGCGATCAGCCGTACCGGCTGCAGTAGTCCCTCACCATCGGCGCGGCCGAGACCGACGAAAGTCTCGCCATAGATCCGGTATTCCCCAGTCTCCAGCATCTGCGGCACGGCCTGCCCGTGCAGGAATGAGGCTGTCTGTGCAGCGTCGAGCTGTACGGCGGGCAGATTACCCAACAAGGAATCCACTGGGGCCAGCAAAGGCCCGCGCGCATCTTCCGGCAACTCGTTCAGAGCATCCAGCGTGAATGCGCCTTCCAGCGTCAGCGGGCCAATGGCTGTACGCCGCAAGGCTGTCAGATGGGCACCGCAACCCAGGGCATTGCCGATATCCTCGGCCAGGGTCCGTATGTAGGTCCCCTTGCTGCAACGAACCAGAATGTCCACCTCGGCCCCCGAGATCCGCTTCACCTCCAGGGCATAGATGGTCACGCGTCTCGCTTCGCGGGCGATTTCGACGCCCTGGCGTGCGTACTCGTACAAGGCCTTCCCTTGATGCTTGAGCGCGGAATACATCGGCGGCACCTGTTCGATCTCGCCAAGAAAACCGGCACAAACCGCATGGATGGCAGCAGGTTCGGCCATCACCGGTGCCTGACGAATGATCTCACCTTCGGCATCTCCGGTACTGGTGCTCACACCAAGCAGCATCGTCGCCAGATAGGTCTTGTCGGCATCCAGCAGACGATTGGAAAACTTGGTGGCCTCACCGAAACATAATGGCAGCAAGCCGGTCGCCATGGGATCCAGCGTACCGGTATGCCCGGCCTTGGCCGCCGAAAACAGACGCCGTGCCTTCTGCAACGCATCGTTGGAGCTCAGCCCCCCCGGTTTGTCCAGCAACAGCACACCATCCACGATCTGCCAGCGCTTGCGCGCCACAGGCTGACTCATGCTTTCGGCTCTTCCTGATTACTGTCGTCATCCTCGCCACGCAAGGCACGATCCTCGCCAACAGCCTTGTCGATCAGGGCAGAGAGGTAACTGCCGTGCTCAACCGAGCGGTCATAGACGAAATGCAGATCCGGCGTGGTATGGATGCGTACGCGGCGCCCCAGTTCCCGCCTCAGGAACCCCTTGGCCCGGTTCAGGCCGACCAGCAGTTCCTCCAGCCCCTGTTCGCCTTGCATCGAGGTGAAGAACACCTTGGCGTGCGCGTAATCGGGCGTGAGCTCCACATCGGTCAGCGAGATCATGCCGACACGTGGATCCTTCACCTCAAGACGGATCAGCTCGGCCAGTTCGCGTTTGATCTGCTCGGCCACACGGGCCGAGCGGGAAAATTCCTTTGCCATCTTCTCTCCAGTACAAACGGGCCCCGCAGGGCCCGCTTGGCTGTCTGTGCCACCCGCATCGCAAGGACGGCGGGCGACCGAACAGATTTACACACTTACAGCGTGCGGGCGATTTCCTGGATTTCGTAGACTTCCAGCTGATCGCCTTCCTTGATGTCGCTGAAATTCTTCAACGACAGACCGCACTCGTAGTTCGCCTTGACTTCCTTGACGTCATCCTTGAAGCGACGCAACGAATCGAGTTCACCGTCGAATACCACGACGTTGTCACGCACCAGACGGACACGCGAATTGCGACGCACCACACCGTCAAGCACATAACAACCGGCGATGGTCCCGATCTTGGAGATCACGATCACCTGGCGGATTTCCACCGTACCGATCACCTGCTCGCGCTTCTCGGGCGCCAGCATGCCGGACAGCGCCTGCTTCACCTCGTCGACCGCGTCGTAGATGATGTTGTAGTAGCGGATATCCACGCCGAAGTTTTCGGCCAGCTTGCGCGCACCGGCATCGGCACGGGTGTTGAAGCCGATGATGACAGCCTGCGAAGCCTGCGCCAGGTTGACGTCGGATTCGGAGATACCGCCCACCGCACCGTGGATGACGTTGACACGCACTTCCTCGTTGGAGAGCTTCTGCAGCGACTGAACCAGCGCTTCCTGCGAACCTTGCACGTCGGCCTTGACGATGAGGGCCAGCGCCTTGACCTCGCCTTCGGTCATCTGCTCCATCAGATTCTCGAGCTTCGCGGCCTGCTGCTTGGCAAGCTTCACGTCGCGGAACTTGCCCTGACGGAACAGTGCGATTTCGCGGGCACGGCGCTCATCGGTGATCACCATGGCTTCATCGCCAGCGGACGGCACTTCGGAAAGGCCCAGAATCTCCACCGGAATGGAAGGACCCGCCTCGGCGATCTGCTTGCCATTCTCATCGAGCATCGCACGCACCTTGCCGAAGGTGGCGCCAGCCAGCACCACATCGCCACGGCGCAGGGTGCCCGATTGCACCAGCATCGTTGCCACTGGGCCACGCCCCTTGTCCAGACGAGCCTCCACGATCAGGCCTTTGGCCGGCGCTTCGATCGGGGCAGTCAGTTCCAGCACCTCTGCCTGCAGCAATACGTTTTCCAGCAGCTCGTCGATACCCAGGCCTGCCTTGGCCGAAACCAGGCAGAAAGGCGAATCACCGCCGTACTCCTCAGGGATCACGCCTTCGGCCACCAGTTCCTGCTTGACACGATCAGGGTTAGCTTCAGGTTTATCGATCTTGTTGACCGCCACCACGATGGGCACACCAGCCGCCTTGGCGTGGTGGATCGCTTCCTTGGTCTGCGGCATCACACCATCGTCAGCGGCCACCACCAGAATCACGATGTCGGTCGCCTTGGCGCCGCGAGCACGCATGGCCGTGAAGGCTTCGTGACCCGGGGTATCCAGGAAGCAGATCATGCCGCGCGGCGTTTCGACGTGATAGGCGCCGATGTGCTGCGTGATGCCCCCTGCTTCGCCTGCCGCCACCTTGGTACGACGGATGTAGTCGAGCAAGGAGGTCTTACCGTGGTCGACGTGACCCATGATGGTCACTACCGGCGCACGTGGCGTGGCCTCAAAGTCCTTGGCTTCGTCACCTTCGATCAGGAAGGCTTCCGGATCGTCCAGCTTGGCAGCCACAGCCTGGTGCCCCATCTCTTCCACCACGATCATCGCGGTTTCCTGATCCAGCACCTGATTGATGGTCACCATCTGGCCCAGCATCATCATTTTTTTGATGACTTCAGTAGCCTTCACGGACATTTTGTGTGCCAGATCGGCAACCGAGATGGTCTCGGGCACGTGGACCTCGCGTACCACCGGCTCGGTAGGCGCCTGGAAGTGCTGTTGTGCGTTGTCATTGCCATGGCGACCGCCGCGCCCCTTGGGGCCTGTCCGCCAGCCGGCATTTCCGCCAGCCGTATCGCCACGCGTCTTCAGGCCGCCTCGCTTGCTGCGTGAATCATCTTCACGAGCCGTGCCACGCGCCGGAGCTGCGCCCTTTTTGGCGGTATCACCAGCCGCAGCCTTGACTGGGCGGTGCAGCGTATTGCTTGTTTCCTTGCGTTGCGGAGCAGCTGCTTCACGCGCCTTGGCTGCAGCAGCCTCCTCGGCCTCTTGCTTGGCACGTACGAGACGAGCCTCTTCGGCGGCCTTGCGGGCAGCGGCCTCATTCTCGCGGGCACGCTTGTCCGAAGCCTGGCGTTCGAGCAACTCGCGATGACGACGTTCCTCACGTTCACGCGGCGTTTCCTCACGCGGAGCAACCTGGGCCTTCTTGACGACTGGCGCGGGTGCGACCACGGGAGCTGGTGCAGGAGCAGGTACCGGCTCGACCACCGGAGTGGGCTCGGGCTCAATTGGCGCCGGCTCCGGAATAGGCTCGGGCTCGGGTTGTGGCTCCGGCTGGGGTTCAGGTTCAGGCTCTGGAGCAGGTTCGGGTTCGGGAGCAACCGCTACAGGCTCCGGAACGGGTTCGGGCGGCGGCACAAAGGCTTCCACCGGCTCGATATTGGGCTCCTCCACTACCTCTTCAGGTGCAGACGATGCCAGGGCTACGCGTTCTTCCGCCCCAGACTCCAGCCCGCCATCCATTTCATCGCGTTTGACGAAAGTACGCTTCTTGCGCACTTCGACCTGGATCGTACGTGCCTTGCCGGAAGCGTCCGCCGCCTTGATCTCGGTGGTCTGCTTGCGCGTTAGGGTGATCTTTGACTTGCCGGAAGTATCGCCATGCGCCTTGCGCAGGTATTCGAGCAGGCGTGCCTTGTCCTGTTCGCTGACTACATCGGCAGCCCCGGATTTTGGTACACCGGCCTTCTCGAATTGTTCGAGCAGGACCGGGGCCGGCATTTTTAGTTCGGTGGCAAACTCCGCCACGCTCATTTGCGCCATCGTGTGCTTCTCCCCCTCTTACTCGAACCAGTGCGCACGCGCCTTGGTGATCAGATCCTTGGCTGTGGGCTCATCGATCTCCCCCAGCTCCATCAATTCGTCGACGGCCAGATCAGCCAGGTCGTCACGACTCTTCACGCCGCCGCTCGCAAGTTTGGCAGCCAGCGCCTTGTCCATGCCTTCGAGATCGAGCAGATCGTCGGATACACCTTCGAGCTGTTCTTCGTTGACGATGGCTTCGGTCAGCAATACGTTGCGCGCGCGCTGGCGCAACTCGTTGACCGTATCTTCGTCGAAGGCCTCAATCTCCAGCATCTCGGCCAGTGGTACGTAAGCCACTTCCTCAAGCGAAGAGAACCCTTCCTCAATCAGGATGTCGGCCACTTCATCGTCGACATCCAGCTTGTCGCCGAACAGGCGGCGCAGACGCTCCTGCTCTGCTTCAGTACGCTCGGCGGCAGCTTGTTCGGTCATCAGGTTGATGTTCCAACCGGTCAATTCGGTAGCCAGTTTGACGTTCTGACCACCACGGCCGATGGCCATTGCGAGATTGCTCTCATCGACCACCACGTCCATCGAATGGCTTTCCTCATCCACGACGATGGAACTGACTTCAGCAGGCGCCAGTGCATTGATCACGAACTGTGCAGCCTCGGGAGACCACAGCACGATATCGACGTTCTCGCCGCCCAGCTCGTTGCGCACGGCGGTCACACGCGAACCACGCAGGCCGACGCAGGTGCCGATCGGATCGATACGCGGATCGTTGGCCTTGACTGCAATCTTGGCACGCAGGCCGGCGTCACGAGCCGCCGCCTTGATTTCCAGCAGACCATCTTCCATTTCCGGCACTTCAAGCTCGAACAGCTTGACGATGAATTCCGGCGCGCTGCGCGACAGGATCAGTTGCAGGCCACGGGCACCGCGGTCAATACGCAGAAGATAGGCACGGACGCGGTCGCCCACGCGCAGGTTCTCCTTCGGAATCTGCTGTTCACGCGGCAGCAAAGCCTCCAGGCGACCGACTTCGACAATGGCATTGCCGCGCTCGATGCGCTTGATGCTGCCATTGACGAGATGCTCGCCACGATCCAGAAAATCATTGAGGATCTGTTCGCGCTCGGCATCACGGATTTTCTGCAGGATCACCTGCTTGGCGGCCTGGGCACCGATACGGCCGAAATCGATGGGTTCCAGGGGCTCCTCGACGAATTCGCCCACCTCGATATCCGGGAACTGTTCGCGCGCATCGATGATGCCCATCTGCGCTTCGTCGTTCTCCACCTCGGCGTCAGGCAGGACCTGCCAACGGCGGAAGGATTCATAGTCACCGGATTCGCGGTCGATGGACACGCGGACGTCGGCATCGTCATGAATCCGCTTCTTCGTGGCGGAAGCGAGCGCCATTTCCAGCGCGGTAAAGACGATCTCCTTGGCGACGTTTTTCTCACGCGCCAATGCGTCTACAAGCAGCAAGACCTCGCGGCTCATCGTTTCATTCCCCTGAATGCGAATTCAATCAAAACTTGGGCACCAGGCGCGCACGCTCCACCTGATCCAGCGGCAATGCACGCTCCCCCTTTTCGGTCAGCAGGATCACCGCGCCTTCGCGCACGCCCTGCAGTACCCCAACAAAATTGCGTTGATTCTCGATAGGCAGACGGATACGGATCTGGGCCTGTTCTCCGGCAAAACGCTCGAAATCGACCTGCTTTTTGAGCGGTCGATCCAGCCCCGGAGACGAAATTTCCAGGCGGTCGTAATCCACCCCTTCCACTTCGAACACCCGTTGCAATTGGTTGCTCACCGTAGCGCAATCATCGACCGTGATGCCACGTTCGATATCGATGAACACGCGCAACAGACGCGAGCGCGGCGACACTTCAATGTCCACCAGCTCGTAACCGAGGCCTGCAAGGGTTTGTTCGACTAGCTGTACGAGATCCATTCCGACGCCACAAATAAAAAATGGGCTAAAAGCCCATCTCGATCACCCGCCTCGGCATGCAAACCGCACGCGGATCAACAAAATCGCGAGGATTATAACATGCCACGACAGGCAAGGTAAATCCTGGACTGGAAATGGCGACAGCATCCCGCCGCCATTTCCAGCCGACGACTGACTCACTACTGCGGAGCAGCCTCCACCGCACGCGGCTTGCGCGGACCACGCCGACGCGGACTCTTGCGCACGGCAGGCGCATCCTGAGTAGCGACCGGAGCATCCACGACTGCAGCAACCACCGCTGCCGGAGCACCATCCTGCGACGCCGCACCGCCCTGTTCGTTGCGACGCGAACGACTACGCCGCGAACGCTTGCGCGCAGGCTGCTGCTCACCTTCGCCCGGAGTGCCTTCAGTCTTGGGCTTATCGTGCGGTCGTGTACTGCGCGGCCCCTGGTGTTTGGCCGCACGCCGCTTTTCCTCGGGGCGCTGCTGACGCTTTTCCATCGGCTGACCGGTGAGTACCGCAACCTGCTCAGCTTGCATTTCCTCGTACATGCCGCGTTTGAGACGGCTGGGCAGTTCCACCGCGCCGTAACGCACGCGCATCAGACGGCTGACCGTCAGACCAATGGCCTCGAACATCCTGCGCACTTCACGATTACGCCCTTCGGACAAGGTGACGCGATACCAGTGATTAGCGCCCTCGCCGCCTTCATCGCTCAGCGTGGTGAATTTGGCAACCCCATCCTCAAGCGTGATGCCATCGGTCAGTTGTTGCTTCTGTTCGTCCGTCAGCTCACCGAGCAGGCGCACTGCGTATTCGCGCTCGATCTCGTAGCGCGGATGCATCATGCGGTTAGCAAGCTCACCGTTGTCGGTAAACAGCAACAGTCCGGATGTATTGAAATCCAGGCGACCGATGGCGATCCAACGACCCTTGTTGATCGTCGGCAAACGATCGAACACGCTGGGACGGCCCTCCGGATCGTCCTTGGAAACGATCTCGCCTTCCGGCTTGTGATACATCAACACCCGAGGCCCACGTTTCTTCTGCTCGGCCGCGAAGCGCAGGTTCACCAGCTTGCCATTGACCTTGACGCGATCGCCCGGGCCGATCTTCTGCCCCAGGAATGAAGGCTCGCCATTCACGCTCACACGTCCGGCGACAACCCAATCTTCGATCTCGCGGCGCGAACCATAGCCGGCCTCGGCTAGCACCTTCTGAATACGTTCGCCCGGCGCCGTGATCACTTTCTTGACGCCATTCCCCTGCCCCCAGCGCCCACTACCGGTAGGTACGCCGAGATCCAGATCACGGGTCTGTTCGAGACGATCAATGAAGGCCAACTGACCGTCGTCTTCGCCCTCAATGAAATCGGGCGAATCGAAATCAATTTCCGGAGCCGGGGCCAGCGTCTTCGGCTGGGGACGGCGCAACGGACTGTTCTTCTTCTGGTTGTGCGGACGCGGACGACGCGGCTTCTGCGGTGTCGACAAGGTCTAATACTCCTTCAAGCTCGGCCAGTGGAGGCAACTCGGTCAGGCTACGCAGGCCGAGATCATCGAGAAATTTTCGGGTGGTGGCATAAAGGGCCGGGCGGCCCGGAGTGTCGCGATGGCCGATCGTGTCGATCCAGCCCCGGGTTTCCAGCAATTTTATGATCTGGCTGGAAACGGTCACGCCGCGAATATCTTCGATGTCTCCACGCGTGACGGGCTGACGATACACGATGATTGCCAAGGTTTCCAGCACTGCGCGCGAATAACGCGGCGCCCGGGTGTCCTTAAGACGCTCTAGCCAAGGCTGCAGATCCTCGCGTGTCTGGAAACGCCAGCCGCTGGCCAGCCGGACAAGCTCCGCCGGTCGGCCACGCCAGTCGGCTTGCAGATCGGCCAGCAAGCGCTGCAGCACGGGAGTTCCAAGATCCGGTTCGAAAGCGCGGCGCAAGATACTCAGCGGCAACGGCTCGGCCGTGGATAGCAGCGCGGCCTCCAGCACCTGCTTGGCAAAGGCCACGTCAATGCCGGCCGATAGCATCTCCTCGGCACTGGCCAGCAGATCATCCGCCGGTTCGGCTTCCTCAGACAGCAGGGACGGGTTCGGTGGCGTCGTTGAGTCGGACATAGATCGGTTCCATCGGCGCCAATTGTGTCACCCGCACCAGGCGCTCCTTGCATAGTTCCAGCACAGCCAGAAAGCCCACGACGAGGCTGGCCACACCATGCGTCAATTCGAACAGCTGCTCGAAGGGTAGATCGCCGGCGCCCTGCAGCCGGCGCAGGATGCCTGTCATGTGCTCGCGCACGGACAACTCCTCACGCTGAATGCGGTGATGCTGATGCAGGCGCGCCCGTTGCAACAGGGCCAACCAGGCGGTCTGCAGATCAGCAAGGCTGACCTCGGGCAAGCGCTCCACGGTTTTCTCGGCCACATGCACCGCAACCCATTCGAAATCCCGCTCGACGCGTGGAATGCCATTGAGCATCTGGGCGCCACGCTTGATCTGTTCATACTCCATCAACCGTCGCACCAGCTCGGCGCGCGGATCCTCTTCTTCGGTCTCCGTCTCGCGCGGCGGCCGGGGCAACAACATGCGCGACTTGATATCCAGCAGCGTCGCTGACATCAGCAGGTAATCCGCAGCCAGATCCAGATTGCTCGAGCGCATCGCTTCGACATAGACCAGATACTGCGCTGTCAGCGGAGCCATCGGAATGTCGAGGATATCCAGATTGGCGCGCCGGATCAGATACAGCAGCAGATCCAGCGGTCCCTCAAAGGTTTCCAGAAAGACCTCCAACGCATTCGGCGGGATGTAGAGATCCGTGGGCAGTTCGCGCAAGGGCTCGCCGTGGATGCGGGCGAGCACCAGTTCGCCTTGCTGCGGCACCTGCAACATGGAACTCAGGCCCCGGCGAAGAACAGCAGGAATTTCAGGATCGGCTGCGCCACATGGCGGAATAGATAGTCCAGAGCGCCGAAATACAGCAGGCCAATCAGGATGAAGAAGCCATAAGGCTCCAGACGCGACCACGCGATGGACTGGCGCATGGGAAGCAGGCTCACCGCAATGCGGCCACCATCCAGCGGCGGAATAGGCACGAGATTGATCAAGGCCAGCCCCGACATTGACCAGCATGCCACGCAAGGCCAGATCAGCCCAGAAGCTGTCTGGCCCCATCTGCATGCGTTGCAGAAAGCCGATGCACACGGCCCACGCGAACGCCTGTACAAAATTGGTCGCAGGCCCTGCCGCAGCCACCCAGAACATGTCTGCCTTCGGGTTGCGCAAACGACCGAAATCCACGGGCACCGGCTTGGCCCAACCAAAGGGTGGAAAGGCTGCACCAGTGACGGCATTCATCAGCACGATGCAACCCGGCACTACCAGCGTGCCGATCGGATCGACGTGCTTCAGTGGATTGAGCGTGATGCGCCCGAGCACGTGTGCGGTCGGATCGCCGAACATGCGTGCCACGTAGCCGTGAGCCGCTTCGTGCAGCGTGATTGCCAGTATCACTGGAATCGCCCAGACGGCGATGTTGTAGATGATTTCATTCATGGTGCGATTCTACAGGCCGAGAGGTGCAAGAGCGCCTTTGCCCGCACGCAGCAGCTCGGGAGCGCCCGAACTCAGATCCACCACCGTGGTGGCCTCGCGACCGCACCGGCCGGCATCGATGACCAGATCCAGCAGTTTCTCGAGACGGGAACGGATCTCGTCGGCCTCGTCCAGCGGCTCGTCCTCATCCGGCAGCATCAGTGTGGACGACAGCAGGGGTTCGCCCACTTCGGCCAGCAAGGCGCTGATCACGGCGTGTTCGGGCACGCGCAGGCCGATGGTCTTGCGCTTGGGGTGGAGCACCCGGCGCGGCAATTCACGCGTCGCTTCGAGAATGAAGGTGTAAGGCCCCGGCGTGGTGGCCTTGAGCAGACGATACTGGGCATTGTCCACACGCGCATAGGTGGCGATCTCGGAAAGATCGCGACACATCAGCGTGAAGTGGTGCCGATCATCCACGCCACGGATGCGGCGGATACGATCCAGCACATCGGCATTTCCCGTCAGACCGACGAGCGAATAGGCGCACTCGGTGGGCACAGCGATCAGGCCGCCGTGACGCAGGATCTCTGCCGCCTGACAGATCAGGCGGGGCTGGGGGTGCTCGGGATGGATCTCGAAGAACTGAGCCATGATGGATTCACACGGCGGCGGAAAGCGCGCACCTTACACCAAACGCGACCAGACCGGCGTCAGATCCGGCGGCAACACCTCGGCCCGGCCGAGATCCACGCTGCTCTCACCCGGGCCATGAAAATCCGAGGCACGCGAGGCGAGGAAATCATAACGACGTGCCACACGGGCAAATTCCAGCGCAGCCGCGCCACACTGAGTGCTGGAGACGACCTCGATAGCCTCCCCTCCCAGGTCCTTGAAACGGGCAAACAAGGCCTCCATGCCGGCCTTGTCGACCCGCGTGCGCCCCGGATGGGCGATCACCGCAATGCCGCCGGCGCCATGGATCCAGCCCAACGCCTCTTCCAGACTGGCCCATTCATGCTCGACGAAGCCGGGCTTTCCACGCACCAGATAATGATCGAAGACGCTGGCCACGTCGCGCGCGATACCGATCTTCACCAGATGGCGTGCGATATGGGCACGCGAGACCAGGGCCGGGTTGCCAGCGTAGGCCAATGCCCCTTCATACACGCCCTTGATGCCGATCTTCGCCAACGCATCTCCCATGCGCTGCGCACGTGCATCACGCCCGCCCCGCACCTGCGCCAACCCGGCCAGCAGCGCAGGATCGGCTGCATCGAATCCCAAACCGACGATATGAACCGACTGGTCCAGCCAGGAAACGGAGATCTCCACGCCATTCACGAAACGCAAACCTAGGATTTCCGCCTCGGCCCGAGCCTGAGGAAGGCCGCCGGTTTCGTCATGGTCGGTCAGTGCCAGCAGGCTGACGCCATTGGCGTGAGCGCGGCGTATCAGCTCTGCCGGCGGCAAGAGCCCGTCCGAGAAGGTTGAATGACAGTGCAGATCAGCATTGAAGGCTTTCATGGAAACAGTTTAGCGCAGCCCCTTGAGTTCGGTCCGGGCTCGGGTTAGAGTCGCGGCTCGTTCGGGAGAGAGCTGGCATGATTCAGGCCGCCGAAGGCGCAACCCCCCGGGAACGCTCAGGCAAAAGGACCGAACGAAAAACAGCAAATCTGGAGAGCGATGCGCTCAGCGCATCCACCGAAGGGGCACTCAACGCAGAGGCGTTGAAATCTCTCAGGTACCAAAGACAGATGGGGGCCGCGCTCGCATGACGAGTCCGGCCCTTTTCATTTGTCCTGGAAGAGAACCATGCCCAAGCAGACTCCTCTGTATGCCCTTCATCTGGCCGCAGGCGCCAAGCTCGTCGATTTTGCCGGCTGGGATATGCCCATCCATTACGGTTCCCAGCTCGAAGAGCACAAGACGGTACGTGCAGATGCCGGCATGTTCGATGTTTCCCACATGCTGCCGGTCGACATCACTGGCGCGGGCGCCCAGGCTTTCCTGCGCCGTCTGCTCGCCAACGACGTGGCCAAGCTCACCGAACCGGGCAAGGCGCTGTACGCCTGCATGCTCAATGAGAGCGGTGGCGTCATCGACGACCTGATCGTCTATTTCTTCGCATCCGACGACTATCGCATCGTGGTCAATGCTGGCACCGCCGACAAGGATGTGGCCTGGATGCGCGAAGTGGCGCGCAAGCTGCCCTCGGGGGGCAACGTCAGCATCACACCACACCGCGATCTGGCGATCATCGCCGTGCAGGGGCCAAACGCACAGTGCAAGGTCTGGGCCGCCCTGCCCGGTACTGAAGCCGTCACCGCACCGTTGAAATATTTCCAGGCTGCCCGGCTAGACGATCTGATGGTCTGTTTCACTGGCTATACCGGCGAGGCCGGCTATGAGCTGATCTTCCCGGCCGAGCGTGCCGCCAGCGTCTGGCAGGCCTTGGCAGCCCAGGGTGTGGCGCCAGTCGGCCTGGGAGCGCGCGACACCTTGCGCCTGGAGGCCGGCATGAATCTCTACGGCGCGGACATGGACGAGACGGTCGGCCCGCTGGAATCCGGTCTAGGCTGGACCGTAAATTTCGCCGCCGACCACGATTTCATCGGCCGCAGCGCGCTTCAAGCCACTCCACCGCAACGCCAGCTTGTCGGCCTGCTGCTCGAAGACCGTGGCATTCTTCGCAGCCACATGCGAGTGTTCACCCCGCATGGTGAAGGTGAAACCACCAGTGGCAGTTTCGCCCCCAGCCTGAATGCCTCGATCGCTTTCGCCCGCGTACCGGTCGCAGTAGCCATAGGTGACACGGTGGAGGTGGACATCCGCGGCAAGCGCCTGCCTGCCCGGGTCGTCAAACTGCCGTTCGTGCGTCGGGGCAAGATCCTTGTTTGAATGCAGAGGGAAGGGATAGGGGGAGAGATACAAACGCCCCCGACTTTCGATCCTCACTATTTTTGATCGCCGGGACAGGCTACGGATGCGGGTTTCACCCCTATTCCTTTACCTTCCCCCATCTCTGGAGAAACCAATGAGCATTCCCGCCAACCTGCGCTACACCGAATCCCATGAGTGGATCCGCAAAGAGCCCGACAACACCCTGACCATCGGCATCACCGACCATGCCCAGGAAGCCCTTGGCGACATCGTGTTCCTCGATCTGCCAACTGCCGGTCGCAGCGTTACAGCTGGTGAAGAAGTGGCCGTGGTCGAATCCGTCAAGGCAGCCTCCGACATCTATGCACCGGTAGCCGGCGAAATCATCGAAGCCAACAGTGCCGCCATCGACTCGCCCGAGAGCGTCAACAGCGATCCGTACGGTGCCTGGCTGTTCAAGCTGAAGCCGGCCAATCTGGATGACATCGATGCCCTGCTCGACGCAGCCGGCTACGCCAAGGTTATCGACGAAGCCTGATCCAATCAGCCCCTTCATTCCGGTGCCAGCCGGAATGAAGGGGCCTGACCCTGATGCCCAGCCGCAAATCACTCGATGAACTGCTCAGATACCTGCTTGTGGCGGGTGGCATGAGTGTCGTCATGCTCGTGCTGACACGTGGCAAATGGCTCACGGCACTGCTCATCGGCGGCTGGCTCGCCCTTTTCGTGCTGCGCTTCCTGCGCCGGCACCGGAAGCACTGACAGCGTACCGAAGCTTCTTCCCCAGAAACTGCTAAAACTATGCCCCAGACCACCGCCCCCATCACGCTCGCCGATCTCGAACAGCGCAATGCATTCATCGCCCGCCACCTTGGCCCGGATGCCGCGGCTCAACGCGACATGCTGGCAGCCATGCAACTCGATTCGATCGATGCACTGATCGCCCAGACCGTGCCCGCCGGCATCCGCCTGGCAGCCCCTCTGCCGATCAATGGCCCGACCCCGGAAGAAGAAGCGCTGGCCGACCTCAAGCGCATCGCCAGCCGGAACGTGCTGAAGAAATCGCTGATCGGGATGGGCTACTACGGCACCTACACGCCGACGGTGATCCTGCGTAACGTGATGGAAAACCCTGGCTGGTACACAGCCTATACACCCTACCAGGCCGAAATCTCGCAAGGACGCCTGGAAGCACTGCTGAACTGGCAGCAGATGATCATCGACCTCACCGGGCTGGAACTGGCAAACGCCTCGCTGCTCGATGAAGCAACGGCCGCCGCCGAAGCGATGACGATGGCGCGGCGTGTGTCGAAATCGAAGAGCAACGTGTTTTTCGTCGATGCGGCCTGTTTCCCGCAGACCATCGACGTAGTAAAGACCCGTGCCGCCTGGTTCGGTTATGAACTGGTGATCGCTCCGGCAACACAGGCCGCGGACCAGGATGCCTTCGGCGTGCTGCTGCAGTATCCGGACGTTACTGGCACGGTCGCCGACCACGGCCCCCTGATCGCTGCCGCCAGGGCACGTGGCGCCTGTGTGGCCGTTGCCACCGATCTGATGGCGCTGGTGCTGTTGAAGAGCCCTGGCGAAATGGGTGCGGACATCGCTTTCGGCTCGGCCCAACGCTTCGGCGTGCCGATGGGATTCGGTGGCCCTCATGCCGCCTTCTTTGCTACCCGCGAAGCCAATTCGCGCGCCATGGCAGGTCGCATCATCGGCGTATCGAAGGACGCACGCGGCAAGACCGCGCTGCGCATGGCCCTGCAGACGCGCGAGCAACACATCCGTCGCGAGAAGGCCAACTCCAATATCTGTACCTCGCAGGTTCTGCTTGCCAACATGGCCGGTTTCTACGCCGTCTGGCACGGCCCGGAAGGCCTGCGGGCCATCGCCCGCCGCATCCACCGGCTGGCCAAACTGTTCGCGGCCGGGCTCAGTGCCTCGGGTTTCACGCTGCGGACTGACAATTTCTTCGATAGCTTCGATATCGAAACAGGCGAAGAAACCGGCACGATCCTCCAGGCGGCGCTGGATGCTGGCTACAACCTGCGCCATACCGGCGCGGCCACGCTGGGCGTGAGCTTCGATGAAACCCACGCCCGCGAGGATCTCATCGCGCTGTTCGCTGCCTTCGGCGTAGCTGCCGACATCGATGCGCTCGACCAGGCCGTGGCCGGCACTCCGCTGCCCGAAGCCCTGCTGCGTACCGATGCCATCCTCACGCACCCAGTATTCAACAGCCATCACACCGAGCACCAGATGGTGCGCTACCTCAAGCGTCTGCAGAACAAGGATCTGGCGCTCGACCACTCGATGATCTCGCTGGGCTCCTGCACCATGAAGCTCAATGCCACCAGCGAGATGATTCCGGTGACCTGGCCCGAATTCGGTGCCATGCACCCCTTCGCGCCGCACGATCAGGCCGCAGGCTATCTGGAAATGATCGAAGGGCTGGTCGATTACCTGCGCGCCGTTACCGGTTTTCCGGCGATCTGCATGCAGCCCAACTCCGGCGCTCAGGGGGAATACGCAGGTCTGGTCGCCATCCGCCGCTATCAGGCGGCGCGGGGTGAAGCGCATCGCAACATCTGCCTGATCCCGAAATCCGCCCATGGCACCAATCCGGCCACGGCCCAGATGTGTGGGCTGGAAGTCGTCGTCGTGGCCTGTGACGACAACGGCAACGTCGACGTCATCGACCTCAAGGCCAAGCTCGCACAGCATGGCGAACACCTGGCCGCACTGATGATCACCTATCCATCGACGCATGGCGTGTTCGAAGAAGCCATCCGCGAGATCTGTGAACTGGTGCACGCGGCCGGTGGCCAGGTCTACATGGACGGTGCCAACCTCAACGCGCAGGTCGGCCTCACCTCGCCGGCCACCATCGGCGCCGATGTGAGCCACATGAACCTGCACAAGACCTTCTGCATCCCGCACGGCGGCGGTGGCCCTGGCATGGGCCCGATCGGCCTGGCCGCACATCTGGCGCCTTTCATGGCCGACCACATGGTCTCCCCCACCGGCGGTGAAGCACGCTCCAATGCGGGTCAGGGCGCCGTAAGCGCCGTCCCCTTCGGCTCGGCCAGCATCCTGCCGATTTCCTGGATGTACATCCGCATGATGGGCGGCACGGGCCTGAAACAGGCTACTGAGGTGGCGATCCTCAACGCCAACTACGTTGCCAATCAACTCAGCGGCGATTACCCGGTGCTCTACGTCGGCTCGCAAGGCCGGGTGGCACACGAATGCATCCTCGACATCCGCCCGATCAAGGCCGCCACTGGCATCACCGAGGTGGATATCGCCAAACGCCTGATGGACTACGGCTTCCATGCGCCTACGATGAGCTTCCCGGTACCCGGCACGATCATGATCGAACCGACCGAGTCGGAAGACAAAGGCGAACTTGATCGCTTCATCGCCGCGATGCGCGCCATCCGCAGTGAAATCCGCAGCATCGAGGCAGGTGAGTGGCCGGCAAACGACAACCCGCTCAAGCATGCACCACACACGCAGGCAGATGTGATCGGTGACGAATGGAATCGCCCCTATTCGCGCGAGCAGGCCGTATTCCCGCTGGCCTTTGTGCGGGAGAACAAGTTCTGGCCCAGCGTGAACCGCATCGACGACGTGTATGGCGACCGCAATCTCTTCTGCGCCTGCGTGCCGGTGGAAGAGTACGAAGCCTGAGATTCGTGGCTTCAGTCGTTCAGAAAGCTGTCGTAAGGCCAATGCCGGCCAGTCGAGATCAGGCGCTTTCATATTGACGTCATCCCGGCGAGAGCCGGAATGACGACATGGTCTTGGCTGATCGACTAGCAGGCCACGGGGCAGCCTTTTCTATTCATTTCTTGCTCAGGCCAGCGCCAGCAAATCGCGCAGATGGCGCTCCGACTCGTGGAAGGCGGCATTCTCTTCAGGTGCGAATTCGTGGCACAGGATGCGTTCCACACCGCCCCGCCCGACCACGCAGGGTACGCTCATCACCAGATCGTCCACACCATATTCGCCCTGCAGCAACACCCCCAGAGGCAGGATGGACTGCTCGTTGCCCTCGATGGCGCGGATGATGCGGAATACGCTGGCAGCAATGCCATGGTTGGTATTGCCCTTGCGTTCGAAGATGCGGAACCCCGCCTCCAGCGTCTGGAGCCGTACCGCCTCACGATCGACCGGCGGCAAGCCGTTGAGACGGCAAAAGGTATCCACTTCCGTGCCACAGACACGGCACAGGCTCCAGGGGATGAAGCCGGTCGCCCCATGATCGCCAAGCATGTAGCCGTACAGATTCTTGGGATCGATCTTCACATGGTCGCTCAGGATGCGCAGGAATAGCGCCGTATCGATCAGTGTGCCCGCCGAGATGAGGCGCTCGCGTGGATAGTTTGATGCCCTCAGCATAACCTGCGTCATCACATCGACCGGATTGGTCACGTTGATGACGATGCCCTGCGGCGAATGCCGTTCCACCGAGGCAATCAGCCCCTGCAGGATGCCACTGTTGATGCGCACCAGATCATCACGCGTCTGACCTTTCTGCAACTGGGCGCCGGCCGTGATGACGACGATATCGCTGCCTGCCGTCTCCTCGAAGCCACCCGCGACCAGCGTGGGGTTCTTGGCATAAGTGAAAGGCGTCGTGTGCGAAAAATCCCAGAGCTCCGCCTCAGCCTTCTCGCGGACCTTGTCGACCGCAACGATCTCGGTGACCTCACTCATATTGACGAGAAAGCCCACTATTTCGGTGCCTACTGCACCCATTCCGATCACTGAAACCTTCATGCCATTCCTCCCAGCCTGCACCTTGGAGGTGCCTCTCTTCGCCACGGCGCGAAGCAATCCGTCCGCATTTTCCTCCTTTGCGGCCTGATAAAACATACGGCACGTTTCTGGCTTTCCAAAAAACCTTGGGAACAACCGGGGTTTTCCGTTCCTGCAAAGCAGCCTGCACCGATCGGGCCGGGCTGGCGGTCCGCCTGCCCTCCAACTGCAGGCCCATCATGCAGTATCCTGCGCAACTCATTTCCTTGGGAGTGCTTACATGTCGCAAAAAATGAAAACGGTGGTCGCATCAGCGCTCGCGCTGACGCTGGTTCTAGGGGCCTGCAGCAAAAAGCAGGAAGAGCCTGCGACCACCTCCTCTGGTAGCGCTCCGGAAGTCGCCGCCCGCGTCGTCAAGATCGGCTTCTCAGCGCCGCTGACCGGCCCGCAGTCGCACTATGGCAAGGGTTACCAGAATGGCGTTCAGCTCGCACTCGATGACGCCAACGCGCTCGCACCGAAGATTGGCGGCGAGCCCGTGCGCTTCGAACTCGTCGTGGAAGACGACATGGCTGATCCGAAGACAGCCACCCAGGTCGCCCAGCGCGTACTCGACAATGGCGTGGTCGGTGTGATCGGCCACTTCAATTCAGGCACCTCGATTCCTGCCTCCAAGGTCTACTCCGACGCGGGTATTCCGCAGATCGCCATGGCTACAGCCCAGGCCTTCACGCAGCAGGGATTCAAGACCACTTTCCGCTCCATGACCTCCGACACCCAGCAAGGCTCCGTGATGGGGCGCTTCGTTGTCGAAAAGCTTGCAGCTAAGCGCATCGCGGTGATCGACGACCGCACGGCCTACGGCCAGGGCCTCGCCGACGAGTTCGAAAAAGCTGCCAGGGCTGCTGGTGGCACGCTCGTGGCACGCGAGTTCACCACTGACAAGGCCACCGACTTCATGTCGATCCTTACGCGCATCAAGAGCAAGCAAGCTGATGTCATTTTCTACGGTGGCACGGATGCCCAATCCGGTCCGCTCGTCAAACAGTTGAAGCAGATCGGCATCAAGGCGCCGCTCGTCTCGGGCGAAATGACGCGTTCCGACACGTTCTGAATCGCCCCGGGTTTCCTAGACAGCCCCGAGCTTCATGAAATACTGTTTT
>NZ_MDUX01000045.1 GCF_014736495.1 Candidatus Dactylopiibacterium carminicum | reverse complement strand
TGAAAAACAGTATTTCATGAAGCTCGGGGCTGTCTAGGAAACCCGGGGCGATTCACTCGACGACATCCTTGAGCAGCTTCTGCAGTTCGCCGCTCTGGAACATTTCCTTCACGATGTCGCTGCCACCGATGAACTCACCCTTGATATAGAGCTGAGGGATCGTCGGCCAGTTGGAAAATTCCTTGATGCCCTGGCGAATCTCGTCGTTCTCCAGCACATTGACTGCCAGATACTTGCTCACACCACACAGTTTCAACACATGCGCGGCCGCAGAGGAAAAACCGCATTGCGGGAAGGTCGGCGTACCTTTCATGAACAGCACCACGGGGTTGCTGCTCACCATTTCCTGAA
Source organism: Candidatus Dactylopiibacterium carminicum (assembly GCF_014736495.1). Lineage (GTDB taxonomy): Bacteria > Pseudomonadota > Gammaproteobacteria > Burkholderiales > Rhodocyclaceae > Uliginosibacterium > Uliginosibacterium carminicum. The sequence continues at coordinate 30,053 of NZ_MDUX01000045.1, read as the reverse complement.
TGTTTTCCTGAATACTCATGGGGTTTTCTCCGTAGGGACTGATGGCGCTCTGGATAGGCGCCTATACCCGAGTAATTTTATCGGATTCTATCCGCCACGCAAAGCGTGCTTCATACGGCTCTGTACTCGAATGCAGAACAAGGCGGTCCAGCACTTGATGTGGTTGAAAACAAAACCGTATCAGAGGTGACCACCGCTCACACGTTCGATTCCAGCCAAATCACGCCAGCTTGCCACTGCACGGAATCCCGCCGTTTCCAGCATAAGCCGCACGGCTTCCGCCTGGTCATAGCCATGTTCGAGCAGCAACCATCTTCCCGGCAGCAGGTGCGTGGCCGCTTGCGCGACGATATGACGCAGATCATTCAGACCGTCCGGTCCGGAAGCCAGCGCCGTCAGTGGCTCGAAGCGCAGATCGCCCTGCCCCAGATGAGGGTCGTTTTCAGCGATATAGGGCGGATTGGATGCGATCAGATCGAAGCGTCGCTCACTCACCGGGGCATACCAGCTCCCCAGCCGGAAATCCACGCATGCGCCCAAGGCCAACGCATTGTGCTGGGCGAACTCCAGGGCTTCCGGGGAATAATCGATGGCACAGACGGCGGCATCCGGGCGCTCCAGCGCCAGCGAAACCGCAATGGCACCACTGCCGGTGCCCAGATCAAGTATCTGTGGCGCTTGCGTCGATTGCAGACGATCGAGTGCCAGCTCGACCAGCAACTCGGTTTCGGGCCGGGGAATCAACGTAGCCGGGACGACCCTGAACGGGCGGCCGTAAAACTCGCGCCCTCCCAGCAGATGCGCCACAGGCTCGCCAGCTACACGCCGCGCCAACCAGTCGCAAAAGCGCCGTGCCGCTTCAGGGGCAATTCCTCGCTCAGGAAAGGCCAGAATCTGCGCAGCCGTAGCCCCCGTGGCTTCGCGCAGCAGGATGCGCGCATCCACATTGTCGATACGCCCGCGTGCCAGCGCGAGCGCTTCTCCCAGATTGACCGGCAGGAGGGTGGATGACTCCTGCTGGGGTGAGCCCGGATTACTCAACCTTGGCCTTGGCCAGCACTTCGTCGATGTGCTTCTTGAGGTTTTCCTGCTGTACTTCCTGCGACAACTGCCCCTTTACATCATCCAGCGAAGGGTTGCTGGCCGGACGGGTGTCATCGAGCAGGATCACGTGATAGCCGAAGGTGGTCTTTACCGGCTCGGCCGTGTACTTGCCCTTCTCCAGCGTCTTCAGCGCGGCGCCGAATTCAGGTGCGAACGCCACGGGACGCGCCCAGTCCAGCTCACCGCCGTGATCCTTGCTGCCGGGATCCTTGGAATCCTTGGCCAGCGCTGCGAACTTCGCCCCCTTGTCGAGTTTGCCGATCAGCTCACGCGCGGCCTCCTCGGTTTCCACCAGAATGTGGCGAGCCTTGTACTCGGTGCTGCCGATTTCCTCGATCTTCTTGTCGTAATCGGCCTTGAGCTGTTCATCAGTGACGGGATTCTTTTCCAGCCATTCCTTGATGTAGGCATTCAGCAGCTGATCATCACGCGCGAATTCCATGCGCGTCTTCACCTTCTCCTCCTTGTCGGTGCCAGCCTTGCGGGCTTCCTGCAGCAGCGCTTCACGCTGGATCAGGTGTTCACGGACCTTGGTGCGCGTGGCCTCATCGGCCTGCATGCCAGGCGGGAGCTGTTCAGCGATGATGAATTCGAGCAGCGCGCCCGGGATCTTGGTGCCATTGACCGTTGCCAGCACTGCCGGCGTGGCAGCCGGCTCCGAAGCCGCGGCCTCGGTTTTTTCATCGTTGCCGCTCTTGCTGCAGGCAGCGAGCGCGAGCACCAGAATAGCGGCCGGAATCAGTCGGATCGAATACTTCATGGGTTTGCCTCCCAGGGCAGAATGAGTCGTGATGGTTTGATGTTTCAGTCTTCCTGCACCAGGCTCGCCAACAGTTCGGCCTGATGTTCGGCCACAAGCGCGTTGATCAGTTCGTCGATCTCGCCCTGCATGGCCATGTCCAGCTTGTACAACGTAAGGTTGATACGGTGATCGGTGATGCGCCCCTGCGGGAAGTTGTAGGTGCGTATCCGCTCGGAGCGATCGCCACTGCCCACCAGGCTCCTGCGCGTCGCGGCGACACTCTCCTGCTGGGCGCGCAATTGTACGTCCATGATGCGGGCAGCCAACAGGCTCATCGCCTGCGCGCGGTTGCGGTGTTGCGAGCGGTCGTCCTGACACTCGACGACAATGCCCGTGGGAATGTGGGTGATGCGCACGGCCGAGTCGGTCTTGTTGATGTGTTGCCCGCCCGCTCCGCTTGCACGAAAGGTATCGATGCGCAGCTCCGCCGAATTGATCTGTACCTCGCCAAGCTCCTCGGCCTCGGGCATGACAGCCACCGTACAGGCTGATGTGTGGATCCGTCCCTGGGTTTCCGTCACCGGCACCCGCTGCACGCGATGGCCGCCGGATTCGAACTTGAGTCTTGAATACGCACCCTGCCCCGCGACACGGCAGATCACTTCCTTGTAGCCGCCCAGATCGGACTCAATGGCCGAAACGATCTCGACACGCCAGCCCTGGCGTTCGGCATAGCGGGTGTACATACGCAACAGGTCTGCTGCGAACAACGCAGCCTCATCGCCCCCCGTCCCCGCCCGAATTTCCAAGAAGAGATTGCGTTCATCGCTGGGATCTTTGGGCAGCAACGCGATCTGCAATTCATGCTCGATGCGCTCCTGAGCAGCATTGGCTGCGGCCATTTCGTCGGCAGCAAAGGCCTTCAGCTCCGGATCGCCCAGCATCTCGCGGGCGCTCACCTCGTCAGCCTCTGCACGCAGGAAACGCAACCAGAGCGCCACGATGGGCGTGAGCTCGGCATGCTCGCGCGTGAATCGACGGTACTGTTCCATGTCTTGCGTCGCCGTCTCGCTGGCCAGCAGACCATCAAGTTCCTCGAGGCGGAATGCCAACTGCTCGAGACGGGCACGGATGCCTGGTTTCATGAATCGGAATCAAGGGAAGAATCGGCCGGCAGTCCGAAAACCTGCTGCACGGTAGCAACCGCGTGCCTGATTTCCTGGCCCTCGGCCTGGTTGAGATATCGCGTGGGCTCGTGCAGCAGCTTGTTGCCCAACGCCTGGGTAATGGCGTCGATGACGCGCTCCGGATCATCGCCGCGCGCCAGCATCCGCTTCGCACGTTGCAGCTCCACCTGACGCATCTGTTCGACATGCTCACGCAGCAGGCGGATGGCCGGCAGCGCATCGCGACGCGCCAGCCAGCGCCAGTAATTGTCGACTTCCAGTTCCACCATGGCTTCCGCCTCTGCCGCCGCCGCCTGGCGAGACTCGTGGCCCAGGCTCACGATGCGCTCCAGGTCGTCGACGGTATAAAGGAATATGTCATCCAGCCGCCCCACTTCAGGCTCGATGTCGCGTGGCACAGCCAGATCCACCATCACCATTGGCCGTCGGCGGCGCAGGCGCAACGCACGAGCCACCATGCCTTGTCCGATCAGGGGTACCGGGCTCGCCGTGCAACTGATCACCACATCGTGCGCCGGCAGGCTGTCTGCCAGACTCTCCAGCGGTAGCACTTCCATCGGAAATCGCTCGGCCAGCGTCTCGGCACGAACACGTGAGCGGTTCACTACCGCCATACCTTTGGGATGCGCGCCAGCAAAATGGGCAGCACACAGTTCGACCATCTCGCCGGCGCCGACGAAGAGCACTCGCACGTCACTCATGCGCTCGAAGATACGGGCCGCCAGTTGCACCGAAGCGGCAGCCATGGATACGGTGTGATACCCAAGTTCGGTGTGGCTGCGCACCTGCTTGGCCACCGAGAAGCTCTGCTGGAACAATTTGTGCAGATTGCTGCCCAGCGCCCCAGCGGATTCGGCGAAACGCACAGCGCCTTTGAGTTGCCCCAGGATCTGCGGTTCTCCCAGCACCATGGAATCCAGCCCACAAGCCACACGGAAGATGTGCCGTACGGCTTCAGCATCGGCATGGGTGTACAGCCCGTTGCGCAGTTGATCGAACGATACGTCGCGGGCCCATGCCATCCATTGCGCCACGCGCAGAGGATCCCCCCCCTTGCAGTAGAGCTCGGTACGGTTACAGGTCGACAACAGGGCCGCTTCTTCAACGCCGAACCCGTCACGCAGCTGCGCCAGACTTTCTGCGAGATCGCCGACAGGGAAGGTCAGCTGTTCACGCAGTGCGAGCGGAGCAGTATTGTGGTTCAGGCCCAGGGCGTAGAGCGACATGAAGCGGCGTTGGAGTGTCGTGTGGCGGGAAACTTGGTGGCAAAGCGCAACGGGCCGCGCATGCGGCCCGCTCCGGCGCGAAGAATTGTAGCATTGCCCCTATCTGGGGCCTGATAGGCAATGACGATGGTCGATATGCCGGAATGCCTCAGCACTCCCGTTGGCGAACCTGCTCGAACAGGCAGACTGCCGCAGCCGCTGCGACATTCAACGACTCGACCTTACCCGGCATCGGAATACGGACCCGACTATCCGCCAAAGCAATCAGCTCAGCCGGAACGCCGCGCCCCTCGGCACCGAACACCCAGATCTGCGCGGCACGCAGGTCAAGGCTGAAGAGCGATACGCTATCCGCGCCCAGGGAAGTCACGCGTACCGAGCGGGCATCCTCGCGCAGGCGGCTGTCGAGCAAGCAATCGTCCTCCAGCGCCAGGACGAACTGTGCGCCCATACCGGCACGCAAAGCCTTGGGCGACCAGGGGTCGACACAGCCCTTGTCCAGCCAGATACGCTTGACCCCGGCAGCAGCAGCCGAGCGCAACAGGCTGCCGAGATTACCGGCATCCTGCACCCCCGCCAGCGCCAATACATCTTCCGTACCGGTTGCCGGCATCACGGGCGGCAAGGCAATTTCGGCCAGGATGCCCACTGGCGTGGCGACCGGGCTGACAAGCTTGAAAAGGCTGCCCGGCAACACCAGGCAGTCGACATCCAGCTCACGCGACAGGCGCTCCAGCAGGGTGGCAATCTCGGCCTTTTCGCGAGCTTCAGCAGCAAGCATCAATTGGCGGACGGGCCAGCCCGCATCCAGTGCGGCCTCCAGCAGATGCACGCCATCGATGAGGCTGGCCTGTTCGCGGCGACGCGCGCGCGCATCCTCGGCCAAAGCGCGCAAAGCCTTAAGACGTGGATTGTCACGCGAGCTGATCTCGCGATAGCGCAAGGCCATGAATCACCCCTCTCCGAACAATTGGCCTTGCGCCAGGATCTCGGCGACCGGCCCAAAGGAACGGCGATGTTCGGGCGTAGCGCCATAGCGTGCCAGGGCAGCCAGATGCGCGGCCGTGGGATAGCCTTTATGTTGGGCAAAACCGTACTGCGGATAGCGCAGATCAAGCACCGCCAGCTGGGCATCACGATGCGTCTTGGCAAGGATCGAGGCCGCCGATATGGCGGGTTCGGTCGCATCGCCTTTGACGATGGCACGCGCAGGCAACCCCAGGCCTGGCGGCACGCGGTTGCCGTCGATCAGTACCTCATGCGGCGATATCGAGAGCCTGGCCACCGCACGCTGCATGGCCAGCATGGTGGCGTGCAAGATATTCAGCCGATCGATCTCTTCCACCGAGGCTTCGGCCACGGCCCAGGCCAGGGCCTGCTCGCGAATGGCTTCGGCTAGTTGCTCGCGTCGTTTCGCACTGAGCTTCTTGGAGTCTGCCAGGCCGGGGATCGGGTGCAATGGATCAAGGATAACGGCGGCCGTGACCACCGCACCGCACAAAGGGCCACGTCCAGCCTCATCGACACCGCATATCAGCACTTGCGTCATGCCTGCTTCAACTCAGCCAGCACGGCATCAGCCGCACGCTCGGCATTGTTCTGCCGCAGGGAAAGATGGATCTGTTCGAACCGGGCCAGAACGGCCCGCCTCGCGTCAGCATCATCCAGCCATTGCAGCAAGGCTGACGACAAGGCTTGCGGCGTCGCCTGATCCTGCAACAACTCTGGCACGATGAATTCGCGTGCCAGGATGTTGGGCAACCCAGCCCACGGCAAATAGTTGAGCCATCGCGCGATACGGAAGGTCCACTTCCCCAGCTTGTAGGTAATCACCATCGGCCGTTTCAGCAGCGCAGTCTCCAAGGTAGCGGTGCCGCTGGCAACCAGGGCAACGTCAGCCGCGGTCAACGCCTCATGCGCATGACCGAAAAGCAGACGTACCGGCAGATCTTGCGCTCCGGCCTGGAACAGTGCCATCTCGAACTGTTCGCGCGTCTGTCGGGTGATCAATGGCACCAGAAACTGCAGCGCAGGGCGTTTCGCCAGCATCTGCTGCATGGTGGCCACATAGCAGGCCGCCAGATGCCCGACCTCACCGGCACGGCTGCCTGGCAGCATTGCAACCACGCAGGCGTCCGGCTCGATCTGGAGCAACTCCCGCGCCGCCTCCCGTGAAGGCTCCAGCGGAAAGACATCCGCCAGCGGATGGCCAACGAAGCTCGCTTGGTATCCATGGCGGGTATACAGCTCGGGTTCGAAGGGAAACAGGCAAAGTATCCGACTGGCAGCCCGACCGATCTTGTGTACGCGATGCCCGCGCCAAGCCCAGATAGAAGGGCTGACATAATGAATGGTACGCACCCCGCGACGACGCAGGCGCCGCTCGACCGACAGGTTGAAGTCCGGTGCATCCACTCCGATGAAGACGTCCGGCGGTTCAGCCTTCAAACGTGCCAGCAGACCGCGCCGTACGCGCAGCAGCTCAGGCAAGCTTGCCAGCACATCGACCACGCCCATCACTGCCAGCGTCTCGGCAGGCCACCAGGACTCAAAGCCCTCGGCCTCCATACGCGGCCCGCCAATACCGACAAAACGGGCCTGCGGCAGGCGGGCACGCAATGCACGGATCAGATGTGCGGCTAAAAGATCGCCGGACGCTTCTCCGGCCACGATGGCAATGCGCATGCAGGCACCGGCAGGCTTAACGGATGATGCCGCGTTTGGCCAGTTCGAAGAAGGAAAGGAAGGGACGCAGTTCCACCACTTGCTCAGCCTGCTCGGCAATCAGGCGCTTGGCTTCATCCAGCGGCAGATTCTGGCGATAGATCTGCTTGTAAGCGCGCTTGATCGCCAGAATCGCCTCGGCCGAAAAACCGCGACGACGCAAACCTTCGCTGTTGATGCCGTGCGGCGTGCAGGGGCTGCCGTTGCTGATCACATAGGGCGGTATATCCTGCGTGATGATGGAGCCACCACCTGCCATGCAGTGTGGACCGATCACACAGAACTGATGCACTGCAGCCAGCCCCCCCAGAATGGAAAAATCACCGATATGCACATGACCGCCGAGCGTCACGTTGTTGGCCATGATGGTATTGCTGCCAACCTGGCAGTCATGGCCAATGTGGACGCTGGCCATGAACCAGTTATCGTCGCCAATGCGGGTTACACCAGCATCCTGAATGGTACCGATATTGAAATTGCAGTACTCGCGGATGCTGTTGCGATCTCCGATCTCCAGACGTGTAGGCTCACCCGCGTACTTTTTGTCCTGCGGGACTTCACCCAGTGAGACGAACTGGAAGATGCGATTATCGCGCCCGATACGGGTGTGCCCCTTGATCACCACGTGCGAGGCAACCACGGTGCCTTCACCGATCTCGACATGCTCTCCGATGATCGAATAGGGGCCGATCTCGACACCAGAAGCGATCTTCGCACCGGGATGGATGATGGCGGTTTCGTGAATCATGCGATTTTCTTGATTGCACACATGAGTTCGGCTTGGACGGCAACTTCATCGCCAACACGCGCGACGGCTGCATATTTCCAGATGCCACGCATCTCGCGCACCAGCGTCGCCTCAAAAATCAGCGTATCGCCAGGCAGCACAGGCCGCTTGAAACGGGCATTGTCGATGCCCGCAAAATACAAGATGGTATTGTCATCAGGCTTCACGCCCTTGGACTTGAACGACATGATGGCCGCAGTCTGAGCCATTGCTTCGATGATCAGCACGCCCGGCATCACAGGAGAGTGCGGGAAGTGGCCGACGAAGAACGGCTCGTTGATCGTCACGTTCTTGAGCGCAATGATCTTTTCATCGGTCATTTCCAACACGCGGTCGACCAGCAGAAACGGGTAACGATGCGGCAAATACTTCATTACCTCGTGAATATCCATTCCACTCACGCCTTGCTCTCCAGTTCTTTCAGTTTGTTTTCAAGTGCCCGGATACGGTCAGCCATTGCATCCAGGTGTTTCAGGTGTACCGCGTTGCGCAGCCATTCCTTGTGCGATTGCGAGGGAATGGCCGAGGTGTAGACCCCACGCTCCATCACAGACTTGCTCATGAAGGAACGCGCAGAGATCACGATATCGTCGCCCACATCGATATGTCCCATGATGCCGGCCTGACCACCGACCATCACACGCTTGCCGAGCGTCGAGCTGCCAGCCATGCCGGCTTGCCCGGCTATTGCAGCATGTTCGCCGACCCGGCAGTTGTGGGCGATCTGGATCAGATTGTCGATCCGGGCGCCATTCTCGACCACAGTATCGTCCAGCGCACCACGATCCACAGTGGTATTTGCGCCGATCTCAACATCATCACCCAGAATCGCGCGACCAATTTGTGGAATCTTCTCCCAACTTCCATCCGGACGGCGCGCGTTGCCGAAGCCATCGCTCCCAATTACACAGCCTGCATGCAGGATACAGCGCCTGCCGACATGCGTATCCGCATACAGGATCACATGCGCATGAAGATAACTGTCAGCACCAATGCTGCACCCCTCGCCGATCACACAACCAGGCGAGATGACCACCCCCTCTCCCACCTGGCAGTTCTCGCCAATATAGGCATTGGCTCCAATGCTCGCAGAAGCCGGAACGGGCGACAGCACGACAGCGGTCGGATGCACGCCTGGCTCAGATCTCCGAATCGGGTTGAGCAGTTGGGTCAGACGTGCGAAATAGAGATATGGATCCTGGATGATGATGCGCGGCAGATCACTGGCATTGATCAAGGCTGGCGGCAATACAAGCGCCGAAGCCTTGCAGCCGTCCAGTGAATCACGATATTTCGGATGAGCCACGAAGCCGATTTCTCCGGCATTCGCGCGCCCAAGCGGCGCCACCTGGTGAATCCGGCAGGCGCCATCTCCGTGCAACTCGCCGCCTAGCGTAGCGACGATCTCGGTCAGGGTAAGACTCACGTTGTGATCAGCCTATTTGACTTCCGCCAGTGCCTTCAGCACTTTTTCGGTAATGTCGATCTCGGGGTTTGCGTACACCGCTTCCTGAAGGATCAGATCGTAACGCTCACGCTCTGCAATCTGCGAGATCACACGGTTCGCCAGATCCTGGATGCCGATTAATTCTTCGTTCTGACGCTGCGCATAATCCTCGCGGAAAGCGCGGTCCTTCCGCTGGAATTCACGGCTCAGATCAAGGAATTCACGTTCGCGAGTACGCCGGTCAGCCTCCGAAAGGCTCACGGAGTTGCGTTCCAACTGGCTCTGCACTGATTGCAGACCGGTCTCGAGCTTGCGCAACTCTGTCTGGCGCTTCTCGAACTCACGTTCTAGCCGCTTGAAGGCACGCACCGCAGGAGCTGACTCGCGTGTTACACGTTCGGCATTTACGAAACCAATACGCGTCTGGGCACTTCCCGACAGAGGGAAGCAGCTCAAGCCGGCAAGAACGACCACGATCATCCAACGCATACCCAGGCCCCTTCTCACTACATTGTGGTCCCGATGGTGAATTGGAACCGCTGAACCTCGTCACCACTCTTCTTACGTATCGGGAAGCCCAGAGCGAAGCGCATGGGCCCGATAGGCGACAGCCACGACAATCCGAAACCGGTACTAACCCTCAAACCAGCGTCCTTGAGCGTCTCTCCCGCCCCCCATAACGATCCGACATCCACGAACGTACTAAACCGCATACTGCGATCCTTCTCCTTCCCGACCGGCGCCGGGAAGAAGTACTCAATGCTTCCAAGAATCCGACGCGTCCCCCCCAAGGTATCACCCGTCAACTCACCACTGGAGTTACGTACCTTGGCCCCCAGGGAATAATTCTCGAAACCACGGATGCTACCGATCCCGCCCGCATACAGATTCTTGTAAAACGGTACAGGCTTGCCGCCATAACCCGCGACTGCTGCCGCATCGAAACTCAACATCACTGTATTGGTCGTGGATATCGGGAAATAGCGTTGCCATTGATACCCAACCTTCGTGTATTGCATGTCTCCCAACGGAACGGCAACCTCACCCGATACGCTTTGACTGCTCCCCCGTGTGGGGTAAGTTGCACTATCCCGCTTATCACTGGACCAACCCAAGCTGGTCATCACGGTGGTGTTCCTGTTACCGAAACGATCCACAAAATCGATGTACTGAACCGGACTGTCTTCGTATACATCAATCCGCGTTATATCTGCGGATACACCGAAATTGATACGCTCATCCATTCCGATGGGAACACCGAAGCGGACGCCTGTACCAATGGCATCCGACTTATAACCAGCAACACTCGTAGAGCGGGTATCCGTACGGCGTTGATATACATCGATCCCTCTGCTGACGCCGTCGACCGTCCAGTATGGCGTGTCGTAGGACACCGCAATGGTACGATTGACCTTGCCGGTATTCACCGACAGGGAAAGCGCATTGCCTGTACCGAACAGATTGTTCTGTGAGACGGAGGCCAGCAATGCCAGTTTGTCGGTTGCCGAATAACCAACCCCCAACGTCAGTGAACCTGTAGCCCGCTCCTTGACATTCACATTCAAATCGACCTGATCAGCAGCGCCCGTCACAGGTACGGTATCGATCGTGACATCATCAAAGAATCCCGTTCGCGCCACGCGTTCCTTTGAGCGATCAACAGAAGCACGGTCAAACCAAGCACTTTCGAACTGCAAAAACTCGCGTCGCACGACTTCATCGCGCGTGCGCGAATTCCCGACCACGCGAATCCGATTGACGTAGGCCTGGCGGCCCGGGTCAACGAACAAGGTCAGTGCAACTTCCCTGGTTTTTTCATTCGTCTCGGGAATGGCATTGACGTTGGCAAAGGCATAACCCTCATTTCCGAAACGGTCAGTCAGAGCACGGGTCACCTCGCCGATACGCGCCCTCGAATAGATTTCCCCGGACTTGAGCTTCACCAGAGGACGCAACTCGCTTTCCGGCAGCAACAGCTCACCGGCGAGCTTGATCGCACCGAGACGATACTGCTCCCCTTCTGAAATACTCAGGGAGATATGAATGTCCTGCTTGTCTGGGCTGACCGAAACCTGTGTCGATTCAACAGCAAAATTCAGGTAACCACGGTCCAGATACCAGGAGCGGATTTCTTCGATATCTGCCTGCAGTTGTTGTTTTGAATACTTATCGTTGCGGAACCAGGGCAGCAAACCACCCGCCACCTCAAGATTCATCAAACCGACAAGCGTCGATTCTTTGAATGTTTTGGCCCCTAAAATACGGATGCTACGAATGCGTGCAACATCTCCCTCCGTGATCTCGAAGGTAATGGCAACGCGGTTCCGCTCCAACGGAGATACTGTCGCCTTTACCGAAGCACCGTAATATGCACTAGTCAGGTAAAGGCGTTTAATTTCCTGTTCAGCCTGCTCCAGCATGGCGCGATCGAACGTTCGAGACTCTGAAATTCCAGCAGAACGCAGCCCTTTGAGCAGATCTTCCGAGCTGAACTTCTTGTTCCCGGTAAAGGAAATCTGTGCGATCGCAGGCCGTTCATCGACCACCACCACCAGCACATCCTTATCCACCTCGATACGTACATCTCGATAGAAACCCGTGGCATACAAGGCCTTGATGGCTTCCGAAACGTTTTCCTGAGCTACCGTATCGCCGATCCTGATCGGCAGGTAGTTGAATACTGTACCGGCTTCGGTGCGCTGAACGCCCTCAACACGGATGTCCTTGACAACAAAGGGCGAAAAAGCCATGGCCAGTGGGGAAAACAGCGCCATGACTCCCAACTGGATAGCAGATAAGGTTTTTGACATCAGCCAGACAAGACCCGGGTTATATCGTTGAAAAAGGCCAGTACCATCAAGGCAAGCAACAATGCCATGCCCAGACGCTGGCCCAACTCTTCGCTACGCTCCGACAAGGCCTTGCCACGAAGGCCCTCCAACGCATGATACAGTAAGTGCCCGCCATCCAGCACCGGCACCGGCAACAGGTTCAAGACCCCTAGGCTGACACTGACCATCGCCAGAAAGCCGACATAGGCATCCCAGCCAGCCCGTGCGCTCTGCCCCGCATAATCAGCGATCGTCACCGGCCCGCTGACATTCCGCAAAGACAAACGCCCGGTCAGCATCTGCCACATCCCCTGCAGGGAGAAACGGCTCATTTCCCAGGTTCTCAGGACTCCTTGGGCAAATCCCTCGAACAATCCATAGGACACGCGGATCATGCCAGCCTGCACAGCATTTTCGTCGATCAGGACACCAACACCGATGCGGCCGAGCGTTGGACGTACTTCATCTGCGCGAGGGCGAAGCTGAATACGGATGATTTCTCCGTCCCGCAGTAGTTCAAGCACCAGCTCACGACCTGGCGCGGCAGCGATGATCCCGACGAACTCCCGCCAATTACTTACATCCTGGGCATCGACAGTCAGCACCAGATCTCCGCGCCGCAGTCCGACCATTTCGGCCACGCCACCGGGCAAAGGAGAGTCCAGAACCGCGGGTAGTTGCGTCCCCGGAGCGATGAGACCAAGCTGACGCATGGGTTCCTCGGCGCGCTCATCCAAGCGCAAGGATGCCAATCCCAGAATCAATCCTTCTATACGCCCCCCCTCGCGCTCGACATCCAGCTTCAGTAATTCACTGCCGAAGGCGCGATTGAGAATCTGCCAACGCAACTCCGACCAGCCATTGACCTGCACGCCATCCACGGCTCTGATCCGGTCCCCTGCATGCAGCCCAGCCATGGCTGCGGGCGAAGCTGCGGGCGGCATTTCGATGCTTGTCGGAAGATCACGCGTACCAACGCATGCCAACACCCAGTAGAACAGGATCGCCAGCAGGAAATTGGCCAATGGCCCAGCAGCCACGATGACACTTCGGCGCCAAAGACTTTGCGTATTGAAGGCACGATTTCGTTCATGCTCAGCAACCGGCCCTTCCCGCTCGTCGAGCATCTTGACGTAGCCTCCCAGAGGTACGGCCGACAAAGCCCATTCAGTATTGTCTTCGCCGGCTTTTCGCCGCCAGATCACAGGGCCAAACCCCAGCGAGAAGCGCAGCACCTTCACGCCCAGCAGACGCGCAGCGAGGAAGTGACCATATTCGTGCACAGCCACCAGGATGCCGATGGCTAACAGGAAGTACAGCAGGTAATGCAGAAACCCCATTAGGCAGCCTTCTGTTCCAGGATCAACGCTTCGCTGGCCAGGGCACGCGCCTGTCGATCCGTAGCCAAAACATCTTCGAGGCTCTGCAAGGCCTGTGCTGGCATGCGGGTCAGGGTTCGCTCGACGATAGAGGCAATACGATCGAACCGAAGCCTGCCATCAAGAAAAGCCGCGACAGCCTCTTCGTTGGCAGCATTCAGCGTCGCAGGGGCACTTCCTCCCGCCTTGAGAGCTTCGTAAGCCAGCTGCAGACACGGGAAACGCTCCAGATCTGGCGCTTCGAAACTCAGCCGGGCAATCGCGGCCAAGTCCAGATTCGCGACACCAGATTCAAGCCTTTGCGGATAAGCCAGCGCATGAGCGATAGGAGTGCGCATATCAGGGTTGCCAAGCTCGGCTAACACCGCACCATCTTCGTACTGAACCATGGAATGGATGACGCTTTCCGGATGGATCACTACCTCGATGCGTTCTGCTGATACACCAAAAATCCAGCTGGCCTCTATGACTTCAAGCCCCTTGTTCATCATGGAGGCCGAGTCCACGGAAATCTTCCTGCCCATGGACCAGTTTGGATGTGCACAAGCCTGGGCCGGCGTCACCATGGCCAAAGACTCAAGAGGGGCTGTACGGAACGGCCCGCCCGAAGCGGTCAGAATCAACTTGCGAACGCCACAATGCTTCAGCCCATATTCGAAGCCTGCAGGCAAGGACTGGAACAGGGCGTTGTGCTCGCTGTCGATGGGCAGCAATACCGCACCTGCGGCACGCAACGCCGACATGAATACCTCGCCAGCCATTACCAATGCTTCCTTGTTGGCCAGCAGCACCCGCTTCCCTGCGCGCGCAGCTGCAAGACTGGACCCCAGACCTTCGGCCCCCACGATGGCAGCCATCACAGTCGTGACTTCACTGGCAGCTGCGACCTGCTCCAGGGCCTGAGGGCCATGAAGAATCTCGATGCGGGGAAGATCGGACAGTTTCTCAGCCAGAAGCTTCGCCTGCTCCGGACCACAGACCACAGCACAGCGCGGCAGGAATTGGCGGCACAGCTCGGCAAGCTTGTCGACCTGCCTGAACGCGGTCAGCGCGAAGATCGTATAACGCTCAGGATGGCGCGCCACCACATCCAGCGTGCTCAGGCCGATCGAGCCGGTGGCTCCGAGCACCGTGAGAACCTGCTTTTCCACAGCTGTCGCCCTTTCAGGCAAAGAAGTGCAAACCATATTCGATCGCTCCCGCCAGCGGCAGGAACGCAATCATTGCATCAATGCGGTCCAGTACACCACCATGTCCAGGTAGCAACGTACCACTGTCCTTCACACCGGCTTCACGCTTCACCATGGATTCAAAGAGATCGCCCAGCACACACAACGCAACGAACACCTGCGACAGCACCAGCAGCAGCCACAAAGGCAGGGTTTCACGAATCGAAGGCACAAAAGACCAAAGAGTGGCACAAAACAGTGCTACTCCGATGCAGGCTCCCACAACACCTTCCCAGGTTTTACCCGGGCTTACCTTCGGGGCGAGTTTACGCTTGCCAAAGCGGCGTCCAGTAAAGAAGGCCGCGACATCGGCGATCACCACGATCAGAATGGCCGCAATCAACAACCAAGGATCTGTACGCCGTAGTTCGATCATCGCCCAGCCTGCCGGCACGAACATGAACAGGGACACCGTGTAACGCCAATAGATTCCCACTGGCTCAATACCGAAATACAGTAGGCTGGAAGCCGAGAAAGCCCAGAAGCTCACACTCAATGCGTACCCCACGGCAATCAGCATGCGCGTATCGTCGCTTGGAGGGAGAAAACCGACATAAAGCAAAGGCAAGGCACAGATCAGCATCAGCAGCCACACCCCGATGCGACTCACCTTAACCAGGGAGCCCCATTCACGCACCGCAAGCACGCAGATGGCCGCCACCAAAACGCTCCACAACGAATCAGGGAGCAGGAAGACAGCCAGAAGAAGCACCGCTCCCAGGACGAGCGCAGTGATCACACGTTGCTTGAGCATTCAGGAATCCCGGTTGACCGCAGGGTTGGAAGGCTGGAGCTGCTCGCTGGTACGCCCGAAACGGCGCTCCCGCGCACGATACGAAGCAAGCGCCTGATCGAAGGCTGCTGTGTCGAAGTCCGGCCACAGGCAGTCTGTGAAGTAGAACTCGGTATAGGCCAGTTGCCAGAGCAGAAAATTGCTCACTCGCTGCTCGCCACCAGTACGGATGTACAGATCGGGCTCCGATGCGTCTGCCAATGACAAAAAGGGCGCCAGATCTTCTTCAGTGAAATCGCCGCGCCGATCCGGATGCTCATTCAGCATGCGATTGACTGCGTTGAGAATGTCCCAGCGGCCACCATAGTTGGCAGCTATCGACAAGGTGAGTGCAGTATTGGCTGTCGTCAGGGATTCGGCAGCCCTGATGGTTTCCACCAGTTTCGGATCGAAACGGGACAGATCGCCGATCACACGCAGGCGGATATTGTGCCGATGCAGCTTCTCTACCTCATCACGCAACGCCTGCATGAAAAGCTGCATGAGGAAGGAGACCTCATCGGCGGGACGCCGCCAATTCTCGGAGCTGAAAGCGAACAGCGTCAGATGGGACACACCATGCTCGACGCACAACTGCACCACGCGACGCACGGTCTCCAGACCACGCTTGTGTCCGGCCACACGTGGCAACAAACGCTTGCGCGCCCAACGCCCATTGCCGTCCATCACGATGGCAATGTGCTGCGGCACTGCCGCATGCTCTGGAATGCCTCGCGTGGAACTAATCAAGCGGGAAAACATGCTTGCGGACCGTGGCCGACTGCCGATGGTTCGCGTCAAACCTGCAGCAGCTCTTGCTCTTTCTGAGCAAGCAGTTTGTCGACTTCAACGATGTAGCGATCCGTAAGCTTCTGCACATCATCTTGTGCACGGCGCTCGTCATCTTCGGAAATTTCCTTGGCCTTGACCGCGTCCTTGAGACTGTTGTTGGCATCACGGCGCAAGTTGCGCACGGCCACGCGGGCATCTTCTGCCTCGTGGCGCACAACCTTGATCAGATCCTTGCGACGCTCTTCGGTCAGCATAGGCATGGGAACGCGTACAACATCCCCCATGGCAGCAGGATTGAGGCCCAGATCCGAATCACGAATGGCTTTCTCGACCTTCGCCAGCATGGTCTTTTCCCAAGGCTGAACACCAATGGTCCGCGCATCCAGCAGCGAGACATTCGCCACTTGAGGAATCGGCGTCGGGTTGCCGTAATAGTCGACCGTCACGTGATCCAGCAGGCCGGTATGGGCACGGCCAGTCCGGACCTTGCCAAGATTGTTCTTCAGGGCCTCAACGGATTTCTGCATCTTCTGTTCAGTGGTCTTCTTCAGCTCGGGAATCATCATTCGCCCCTCAAATGTGTACCAGTGTGCCTTCATCCTCACCCAGCACCACACGCATCAGCGCGCCGGGCTTGAAGATGCTGAAAACCTTGATCGGCAGTTTTTGATCTCGACACAGCGCAAAAGCCGTGGCGTCCATCACCTGCAGATTGCGCGCGATGGCCTCGTCGAACGAGATCGTGGCATAGCGCGTGGCTGTCGGGTCCTTGTTCGGGTCCGCACTGTAGATGCCGTCCACCTTGGTGGCCTTGAGCACGATCTCGGCCTCCATCTCGGTACCGCGCAACGCTGCGGCGGTATCGGTGGTGAAGAAGGGGTTGCCGGTTCCCGCAGCAAAGATAACGATCTTGCCTTCTTCCAGATAGCGGATCGCTTTGTTGCGGATATAAGGTTCGACAACCTGTTCAACATTCAGCGCCGACTGCACACGGGCCACGACGCCGGCCACGCGCATTGCGTCACCCAGTGCCATGGCATTCATGATGGTCGCCATCATCCCCATGTAGTCGGCAGTGGCGCGATCCATTCCGGATGCTGCGCCGGCCATGCCCCGGAAGATGTTGCCCCCGCCGATGACGATCCCGATCTCGACACCGAGCCGGGCGACTTCCGCCACCTCGGCCACGATGCGTGAGACCACCTCCTGATTGATGCCGTAGGAGTCATCTCCCATCAGCGCTTCACCGGAGAGTTTCAGCAGGATACGTTTATAGGCAGTGGCAACGGGCATGGTTACTCCTGATTAACGAGCCTGGGCAGCGGCAGCAGCCTGGGCGGCAACTTCAGCGGCGAAGTCGGTTACCTTCTTCTCGATGCCTTCACCCACTAGATAGAGGGAGAAACCGGCAACGGAAGCAGACTTGCTCTTCAGCAGTTGCTCGATGGTCTGCTTGCCATCCTCGGCCTTAACGAAGACCTGGCTCAGCAGGGTGACTTCCTTCAGGAATTTTTGCACCGAACCTTCGGCGATCTTTTCCAGCATCGCTTCGGGCTTGCCGGCTTCCTTGGCCTTCTCGATGGCCACGCGACGCTCGGAATCGATCAGCGCGGAATCCACGCCGGAAGCGTCGAGCGCCTTGGGCTTGCTCGCTGCGATGTGCATGGCGATATCCTTGCCCAGCACTTCGTCGCCGCCGATGAGATCCACCAGCACGCCGACCTTGGCGCCACCGTGGATATAGGACGCCACCTTACCCTTGGCTTCGACGCGTTCGAAGCGGCGGATGCTCATGTTCTCACCGATCTTGCCCACCAGCGCGGTACGCACGGCCTCGACAGTGCTGCCATCCAGCGGCAGTGCGCCAATGGCGGCCACGTCAGCCGGATTCTTGGTCGCGACCAGTTCGGCGACTGACTTCACGAATGCCAGGAAGTCATCGTTCTTGGCAACGAAGTCGGTCTCACAGTTAACTTCGACGATGGCGGCCAGCTTGCCATCGGCAGAAATGTAGGTACCCACGATACCTTCGGCGGTCACGCGGGCAGCAGCCTTCGAGGCCTTGTTGCCCAGCTTCACGCGCAGGATCTCTTCTGCCTTGACCAGATCGCCATCAGCCTCGGTCAATGCCTTTTTGCATTCCATCATGGGCGCGTCAGTCTTGGCGCGCAGCTCAGCAACCATGCTTGCGGTAATAGCCGCCATGCTTACTCCCGAATTCGAAATTGACGATAAAAAACAGGCCCGCCACCGCTCCGCATAGCGGAGCGAGATGGCGAGCTTGCCAGCATGCTGTTACGCCTGTTCGGCGCCTTCTTCGACTTCCACGAACTCGTCCGACACGGCGGCCACGAGTTCCTGCTCCATGCTGTTCTTGCCTTCGAGCACGGAATCGGCCACGCCGGAAGCGTACAGACGGATGGCGCGGGAGGAGTCATCGTTACCCGGGATCACGTAATCCACGCCATCGGGCGAGTGGTTGGTATCGACCACGCCGACGACCGGGATGCCCAGCTTCTTGGCTTCGGTGATGGCGATCTTGTGGTAGCCGACATCGATCACGAAAATCGCGTCCGGCAGACCATTCATGTCCTTGATGCCGCCCAGGCTCTTCTGCAGCTTGTCGAGTTCGCGACGAGCCAGCAGGGCTTCCTTCTTGGACAGACGATCAATCGAGCCATCCTCGAACATCTGCTCCATTTCCTTCAGACGCTTGATCGAGCCCTTCACGGTCTTGAAGTTGGTCAGCATGCCGCCGAGCCAGCGCTCGTCGACATAAGGCATGCCGGCGCGCTGCGCTTCTTCGGCCAGGATCTCGCGAGCCTGACGCTTGGTGCCGACCAGCAGGACGGTACCGCGATTGGCTGCCAGCTTCTTCACGAAAGCCATGGCTTCGTTGTACTTCTCAAGAGTCTTCTCGAGGTTGACGATATGGATCTTGTTGCGATGACCAAAGATGTACGGGGCCATCTTGGGGTTCCAGAAGCGGGTCTGGTGGCCGAAGTGGACACCGGCTTCCAGCATTTGACGCATGGTGACTGCCATTTGAATTACTCCAGTTTCAAGGGTTTGCCTCCGTTCGCCGTGGCTGCGGGAGCATCCCGGCAGCCCAAGCTGATCACAAGATCAGACCCCTGGCGGCGAACGTGTGGATTTGCCAGCCCGACATACTTGCCGGACCGACTAAAGCCCGGCCATCCGGACTTAGCCAAAGATTATAGCAGCCGCTGCACCAAGCCCTCAAGCCGCAAACTGCTCGCACTTCACCTGCAAGGCTGGACTCTCTTGCTCTGCTAGGATGAGCCGGAATCCTCTACTTATCACACATAGCTCATCGAGCCACCGCATGATTGCCCTGCTCCGCCGATTGTTCCGCCGCCTCAGCGGCCGCGATCCCTTGCCCCGTCTGCTTGAAAGGGGCCTGATTGTTGGCCGCAACTTCTCCATGCAGGACGGCTGCACGCTGGATGCCAGCCATTGCTGGCACATCCGAATCGGTGACGATGTGACCCTTGCTCCGAATGTCACCCTGCTCGCGCACGATGCCAGCACCAAACGCACGCTGGGCCATGCCCGGATCGCCCAGCTTCGCATCGGCAACAGGGTATTCATTGGCGCAGGCAGTATCGTTCTGCCAGGCGTGACGGTCGGCGACGATGCGATCATTGGCGCTGGCAGTGTGGTCACGCATGACGTACCGGCAGGCAGCATGGTCGCCGGCAATCCGGCTCACCAGATCGGCACGACAGCCGACTATCTGACAAAGCAGGGCTCGCTGATGCTGTCGGTGCCTTGTTTCGATCGTCGTTACACACTGTCAGGCGGCATCACCGCTGCCATGCAGGCCGAGATGAATTCCCGCCTGGGCGATGGCCCCGGCCCCGGCTTCGTGGAGTAGCCCAGACTCCGCATATCCACCTAGAAGGAGTTCGCGCATGACCTCACAGAAAACGCCGGCCATCCGACTCGAACATGATCTGCTCGGAGACCGGGCAGTACCGGCAGACGCCTATTACGGTGTTCACACCTTGCGTGCGCTGGAGAATTTCCCGGTGACCGGCATTCCCATCTCGGTCTATCCGGACCTGCTGATCGCGCTGGCGGAAATCAAGCAGGCTGCAGCCCTCACCAATCATGAACTGGGGCTGCTGGATGCCGCACGCTGCGAAGCCATCGTCGCGGCCTGTCGGGAAATCCGTGCGGGGCAATGGCATGAGCAGTTCGTCGTCGATGTGATCCAGGGGGGCGCCGGCACTTCATGCAACATGAACGCCAATGAGGTGATCGCCAACCGCGCGCTGGAAATCCTGGGGCATACCCGCGGCGAATATCGCCATCTTCATCCCAATGAACACGTCAACATGAGCCAGAGCACCAATGACGTGTATCCCACCGCACTCAAGCTCGCTACCTACAAAGGGCTGCAAGGCTTGGTGAAGTCGATGTCCATCTTGCGCGAAGCCTTCGAGGAACGGGCATACGCGTTCAGGGACATCATCAAGATGGGGCGGACGCAACTGCAGGATGCCGTACCGATGACGCTGGGTCAGGAGTTCAGCACCTATGCCGTGATGCTTGGCGAAGATGAATCCAGGGTTCAGGAGGCGGCCGAGCTGATCCGCGAAATCAATCTGGGCGCCACGGCCATCGGCACCGGTATCACGGCACCACCGGAATACACTGCCAAGGTCTGCAGCTATCTTTCCGGCATCGCTGGCATCCCGTTGATCACAGCCCCCAATCTGATCGAAGCCACACAGGATTGCGGTGCCTTCGTGCAGATATCCGGTGTGCTCAAGCGTGTCGCCGTCAAGCTCTCCAAGACCTGCAACGACCTCCGCCTGCTCTCTAGCGGCCCACGCGCCGGGCTGGGTGAAATCAATCTGCCCCCCAGGCAGGCGGGCTCATCGATCATGCCGGGCAAGGTCAATCCGGTGATCCCTGAAGTAGTCAACCAGATAGCCTTCGAGGTGATCGGCAACGACGTCACCATCAGCCTCGCTGCGGAAGGCGGGCAACTCCAGCTCAATGCCTTCGAGCCGATCATTGCACACAGCCTGTTCAAGAGCGTCAATCACCTCACCCAAGGTTGCCATATCCTCACGGAGCGCTGCGTACGCGGCATCACGGCCAACACCGAGCGCCTTCGTGAATCGGTACGCAACTCCATCGGCATCGTCACGGCGCT
The DNA here is from genome assembly GCF_014736495.1 of Candidatus Dactylopiibacterium carminicum. GTDB lineage: Bacteria > Pseudomonadota > Gammaproteobacteria > Burkholderiales > Rhodocyclaceae > Uliginosibacterium > Uliginosibacterium carminicum. The sequence continues at coordinate 8,645 of NZ_MDUX01000045.1, read as the reverse complement.
CAACCCCTACATCGGCTACGCCAACGCCACCGATGTAGCAAGTGAGGCACACCTGACTGGCGGCAGCGTCTACGACATCGTGTTGGCCCGCGGGCTTCTTAGCCGCGAACAGCTGGACACCATCCTCAAACCCGAGGCACTAACCAGCCCGCAAGCGATCACAAGACAACCACTCCCCTGAACGTCTGTTCAAAATCTGCAGCAAGAGGACAGGGGCAAAGACGGTGGCAGCACAAAGCAAACCCGGGCCTCGCAGCAAGGAGCCGGTTCTGACACCACAGGAGACAACCCCCATGAATCGGCACCTGCTACGCAATCTGGTATTGGCGGCTCTCGGATTGCTGGGCCTGGGTCTGGCTGCAGTGACAATCTGGCTCTGGCAGCTCGACCCCCGTGAAATCGCTCGCCTGATCGCCAACCAGAGCGAGGCGCGCCTGGGTCGCACACTGCAGATCGACGGCAACATTGGCTTCAGGCTATCCCTGCAGCCCACCCTGAAAGTCGAGCAGGTCCGGTTTGCCAACGCCCAGTGGGGATCGAGCCCTGACATGTTGCGTGTAGGCAGCGCCGAGGTTCAGCTGGCAATCCTGCCACTGTTCAAAGGTGAAGTGGAGATCAAGCGGATCGTGCTGGATTCGCCCGAGATCCTGCTGGAAACGAACGCACGGGGAGAGAAAAACCGGCTGTTTACCCCGACTGGCAAGACGGGCGCTGGCACAGACACAAGCAATACGCCCAGCAGACAGAGCCGGATCGATATCGCACAGGTCGATATCCGCAATGCAACCATCGATTTTCGTCCGGCACCACCCGCCAAGCAGCAGCAGTTCCAAATCGACAGCCTGATGCTGAACTCCAGCGACGGGCGCAGCCAGCTCACGGCCCGGCTGAAGGCACTCGGTCTTCCCGCGACGATCGACGGCAACCTGCCCGATCCGCTCAGTCTGGCAAACGCCACATCCCCCGAAACACTCAGGCTGAACATCGTGCTTGCCGGTGACACAAAAATCGTTCTGGACGGCACGATGGATCTGCGCCCTGAAGCCCAGAAGGCCGACAGGCTGGCCTTGGATCTGCACCTGCAAGCGCCCAGGCCAACCGAACTTGCCCGTCAGATCGACATTATTCTGCCCCGCCTGCCGTCTCTCGAACTCCAGGGCAAGCTGCGCCTGAACGCAGACACGATCCGGCTGGAAACCCTGCTGGCTCAGCTGGGCAACAGCCAGTTCGCCGGCAGCGTCAGCATGAATCTGAAGACCAGTGCCATCAATGCCGCGCTCAAGGCTTCCCGCATCGATCTGCGCGAAATCGGCGAGCCGATCCTGCCTGCCGGCGGCAATCTGCCCGCCGCGCAACGCCCGGCCGATGCACGCGTGTTTTCAGATGCGCCCTTGCCACTGGCAACACTCGCCCGCCTCAATGCCCAGGCTGACCTTCAGGCCGACGCCCTGATCCTCAAGGATGGACGCCAGCTTCAAGGGCTCAGCGCCAGCCTGCGTGCAGCCGGCGGCCGGGTGCGCCTCACCCCTGCGCAACTCCAGATCGAAGGCAAACCCTTGCGCCTTTCACTGAATGCGGACGCCAGCAATGGCAAAACGCTTGGCGTCGACGCCACGCTGGAAGGCCAGGCCATTCCGTTGCCCGCGCTGATTGCACTGCTCGGCCAGAACGCCGCAGACACGCGGGGCGGCCCCACCGATCTCGCGGTGCGTCTGACTGCGCAAGGAAGCTCCACACGCAGCCTGATGGCGTCCGCCAATGGAGACGTTCGCATCGTGGTCGGCGAAGGTCGCTGGGACAACCGCCTGCTGGAATCCGCCGGCAATCTTGCCCAATTCTTCAACGCCCTTGATCCGCAGGGCAGCAGCGGCACCAGCACACTCAAATGTGCGGTCATCCGTTTTCCGGTCCGACAAGGCATTGCCACCATAGACAACGGCATCGCGCTCGAAACCGACCGTTTGCTGCTCAGTGCAGGCGGCAGCGTCGATCTGCGTAACGAGACACTGGATATCGGCGCGCGCCCCAGCCCGCCCAATGGCCTGGGAGGAGATCTGACCAAGCTCGCGCAGCTCGTCCGATTGAGTGGCACCTTCGCCAACCCTCGTGTCACCACAGATCAGAAAGCTGCCGCAGCGACCGCACTGGAGTTGGGAATTGCGGCAGCGACCCAGGGCAAGGGTGCGCTGGCCCAGCTGCTCAAACCCAGCGCCCAGACGACGCAGCCCTGTGACCTGGCGTTAGGCAAAGCCGTCAGCAAATCTGCCAACGAAAAGGCCGCAACGCCACAAAACGAGCAGCGAGCCCCTGCACAGGAAATCAACAAGGCCGTGGATGCCCTCAAGCGCCTGTTCCGGTAAACAACCGCCCGCCTCCGTCATCAGAAGCTTCGCGCCACTGCTGGGCACCAAGGCAAGGATGCTGATCCTGGGCAGCATGCCCGGACAGGCCTCCTTGCGGGCCAACTGCTATTACGCGCATCCCCACAATGCATTCTGGCTGATCCTGGGTGAGACCCTCGGTTTCGATCCAATGCAGCCCTATGAGCAACGCTGCCGGCACCTGACCGACGCCGGCATCGCGGTGTGGGATGTACTGCAGCAATGTATACGCCCTGGCAGCCTGGACACCGACATCGCCCCCGAAAGCATCGTCCCGAATGACTTCGACGGCCTGTTTGCACGGCAGCCTAGCATCCGGTGGGTACTCTTCAACGGTGCAGCGGCAGAAACCTGCTTTCGCCGCCACGTACTTCCCGGTCTGGAAAACAGACCGGAATTCATGCTCCTGCGCCTGCCCTCCACCAGTCCGGCTCACGCTGCGCTACGACCCGCCCAGAAACTGGCCGTCTGGCGAGAAGCCATCCGGTCGGCGCTAGCAGCGGTCTGATCGCATCAACGCTTGAATGCCAACACCAACACGCCTCCCGCCACCATCAGGATGCCGGTCCAGTCGCACAGGGACGGACGCTCACCGAGAAACACCACGGCAAACAATGCAACCAACACCAGACTGAATTTGTCGATCGGAGCCACCTTCGAGGCCTCTCCGAGTTGCAGGGCCCGGAAGTAACACACCCAAGCGGCCCCTGTTGCCAGCGCCGACAATGCAAGAAACGTCCAGGTCTTGGCAGAAAGCGCCAGCGGATTGCTCCATTTGCCGGCAAAGAGGACGAAAGCGGCCAACACCAGCAGCACGATGACAGTACGGATCAGGGTGGCAAAGTCGGAATCCACCCCCTGGATGCCGATCTTGGCAAAGATGGCAGTCAACGCGGAAAAGACGGCGGACAGTACCGCCCAGTAAGCCCAGGAATGATTACTCATCGGATATACCTTCGGGCCTTGGCCCACTCACGGTCTTCATACTGTTTTGCCTTGAAGCGTAGAACAAGGCGACCCAATGCCATGACGCGTTTTCAGGCTAGGCCCGTATCAAGGGAAGAGCACAGCCTGAACTCGCGCCGTGCAACGCATGTTGCCCCGCATCAACGCACGGCGAAATCTATCGTTCCAGGCAGGCCCGCAAGTTGTCGATCATGCCAACGCGTCAGCAGACACATGGCAACCAGGGCGCCACAAAGCGCCAGGAACATGTCCCACTGTGTATCCCACACATCTCCCTGAGTCCCCAGGAATTCCTCTGCCCCCTGCTGCAGGATCACGGCAGCCCACCACTCGATCAACTCATAACAGGCACTGATTGCCAGCGCCACGCAGACGCACAGGAAAGCCACCATCCTGCCAGCCCGTACAAAACCGCCACGCAACAGGATCTCGCGCGCAATCATCGCCGGCACGAACCCCTGCATGAAATGGCCGATGCGGTCGTAGGGGTTGCGCGAGAGTTCAAAAACATCCTGCAGCCAGAAGCCCAAAGGCACATGCGCATAGGTATAAGCGCCCCCCAGGATCAGCACCAGTGCATGCGCGGCAATCAGGCAATACAACAACCCGGTCAGCGGGAAACGGCGCCTGGTGGCTGCCAGCAAAACCAGCAGCAACAGGGTCAAGGGCAGGCGCAAGGATGCGGACGACATGCCATTACTCTCATCGGAATACGAAGCGGCGATCTTCGCCCAGTCACACACGCCTGTCATCCCCCGCTCAGAGCCTGGTCATGATCTGTAGCGAGAGGCCGTCAACGGGAGCATAGGCAGCATCAAGCAAAACATTGATCTGCGCTGCTGTAGCCGGCTTACGATGCAAAGCCAGCCGTAGGCCGCCGAGGGCCGCATAAGCCCGGATCACGGCCTTCACAGCAAGATCATGACAGGCTCTCAGCGTGACGAAGAGATCATGCCCTGCCGCAGGGTGCTGCCATTGATCACGCGGGTGAGCTTGTCGGCATACGCCGGATCGGTGGCATAGCCTGCAGACTGCAACGCACGGGCAAACCCTTCCGGATCCTGCTGGCCCAGCACCTTCTCATAGCGCGAAGACTGCCCGATCAGGGAAGCATAATCCTGGAAGGATTCGGCGTAGGAATCGTAGGCGCAAAAACGCTCGGTCCGCCGCACAGCCTGGCCGTTCTCGTATTCCAGCGTGCTGGTCTCCACCACCCTGCCCTGCCAGTTGGCACCAGCCTTGATGTTGAACAGGTTGAAACTGGAACTACCGTCGGGATGACGGATCACCGCTTTTCCCCAACCTGTCTCAAGCGCGGCTTGGGCCACGAGAAAATGTGTCGGCACGCCCAGATCCTTCGCCGCGACGCTGGCCTGTTGCCAGGCTTCGCTGACAAAACTCTGCGCATCGGCACTGTAGGGAGCCCACAACCGCGGCGCTTGCGCTGCGGGCAGTTCTCCAGACTCGGTTGCCGCAAGAGGAGATTGCGCTGCAGTTGCCGCATTCAACTGCCGCTCGATCGCCGCCGCCAGCCCGAGCCCGCCCTTCTCGGCCATCACCTGCGCCAGCTGCTGGTCATACATCCCCTGGAAGAAGCGGGTGGACTCACTCTCGAACATACCTTCGGAAGGTACGGTCGCACGCATGCTCTTCATCACCAGTTGCAGGAACATGGCTTCGAATTGCTGCGCCACGCGCTTGTTGGATTCGGCGGAGCCATCCCCGCTCTGGCGCTTGAGTGCCGCCAGGCTATTCGGATCCAGCGCGTTGAGCGATCCCGTCATCAGATCACCTCGAGTTCCGCGCGCAAGGCGCCAGCGGACTTCATTGCTTGCAGGATGTTGACCAGATCCAGCGGCGTGGCGCCCACGGCGTTCAAGGCCTTGACGACCTCGGAGAGATTCACGCCCGGTGCAAAGCGCATCAGACTGGCCCGATCCTGCTTGATGTCGACCTGACTACCCTGCGTGACCACGGTCTGACCGCCAGCCAGCGCATTGGGCTGACTGACCGCCTGATCCGTCGTCACCGCCACGGTAAGGTTGCCGTGAGCGATAGCACATTCGTACAGAGACACCGACTGGTTCATGACCACTGAACCGGTGCGTGAATTCACGATTACACGCGCCGCGCCACTCAGCGGCCGGACCTCGAGATTTTCGATTCGCCCCAGGAAAGCAACGCGCTCATACGGCGTAGCCGGCGCGCGCACCTGGATGCGACGCCCATCCAGTGCCCACGCGGCAGAATAATCCCCCAGCGCACCGCTGATCGCTTCCACCACGCGTTGCGCAGTGCCGAAATCCGCCTCGCGCAGCTCGTATTGCAAGGTATCCGCATCTCCGAGCTGGGTAGGCACGGCACGCTCCACCGTGGCTCCCGAAGGAATCCGCCCCGCCGCCAGATGGTTCACCGTGACACTGGCGCCCGCGCCCTGCCCCCCGGCGCCACCCACGATCAGGTTGCCCTGGGCGACCGCGTAGATCTGACCATCCGCACCCTTCATCGGCGTCATCAGCAAGGTGCCCCCTTTGAGGCTCTTGGCATTGGCCAATGAAGACACGGTGACGTCGAACTGCTGCCCGGGCTGGGAAAACGGCGGCATCATCATGGTGACCATGACGGCCGCGACGTTTTTCAATTGCAGCGAGGTGCCCGAGGGGATGGTGACCCCCAGGTTGCCCAACATGTTGATCAGGCTCTGCGTGGTGAAGGGCGCTTGGGAAGTCTGGTCGCCCGTGCCATCCAGACCGACGACGATGCCATACCCCACCAACTGGTTATTACGCACCCCCGACAGCGTGGCCAGATCCTTGATGCGTTCTGCCTGTGCCGGTCCGTTCAGCATCAGCGCCGAGAAAAGAGCGCATATCGTGAATGTCAGTTTGCGGAAAATCGGTTTCATATCAGTCGGCCCCCACTGCGCCGCTCAGAACGGCAACACATTCATGAACAGGCGCTGCATCCAGCCCATGGTCTGAGCTTCATCCATGTAGCCACTACCCTTGTATTCAACCCGTGCATCGGCCACCTGCGTCGACTGCACGGTATTGCTGGCGGTGACGTAGATCGGATTCGCCACCCCGGAAAACCGGATGAATTCCTGCCCCTGATTGATTGCCACCTATTTCTCTCCGGAGACCAGCAGGTTTCCGTTCGGGAAGGATTCGATCACGGTGACGGTAACCGTACCGGTGAAGGCATTGTTGGCCGCTGCCGCGCCCTTGCCTGAAATCCAGCGTGCTGTCTGCCGCAGCGCTGATCTTGCCGACGATGCCACCACCTGGCAGGCCGGTAATCACGGGAGTGCCCACTGCCGTGGTGGAGGCACGATTGGCCGATGCATTTGATGACTTGCTGGCCTGGGTGCGCTCGACGAGGTTGATGGTCAGCGTATCCCCCACATAGCGCGCACGGCGATCCTCGAACAACGAACGACCACTGTTGCCGAAGATTGCCCCCGAACCGCTGGCAATCGGCGTGTTTGTCAGCGGACGCGCCGTCATCGGCTGGTGTACGTTGCTGCTCTGCTGCAGAACGCTACAACCAGCCAGCAAGCAGATTGCCGCGGATATGATCAGGTTACGGATGCGATCCATGATCGTTTTCCTTTCCCTCTCATCAGAGCTGCGTGAGCCTGGCAAGCATCTGGTCAGCCGTGCTGACCACGCGCGAGTTGATCTCGTAGGCACGCTGCGCCTCGATCATCGACACCAGTTCCTCGGCGATATTCACGTTGGAAGTCTCGACAAAACTCTGATTGATCACACCGGTGCCATTGGTGCCCGGCGTGCTGACCGTCGGCGCGCCGCTGGAAGCAGTCTCCAGGTACAGGTTCTCGCCGGAGCTCTGCAGACCGGACGGGTTGACGAAGTTGGCCAGCTGGATGTTGCCGATCTGCACGGCATTGTTGTTGCCTGGCTGGGTGATGCTGACGGTGCCATCCTTGGCCACCGAAATGCTCAGAGCATCCGCCGGAATGGTGATCGTAGGATCGATCAGGTAACCGTTGGCAGTCACCATCTGCCCCTGTGAATCACGCTGAAAGGAGCCGTCACGCGTATAGCCGATGGTCCCGTCGGGCATCTGGATCTGGAAGAAACCATCTCCCTGGATGGCCAGATCCAAGGCATTGTTGGTCTGCTGCAGATTGCCTTGCGAGTGAATGCGCACCGCAGCCACCGGACGGGCACCGGTCCCGATCTGCAAACCTGAGGGAATCTGGGTGTTCTGCGAGCTTTGCGCGCCGGGCTGGCGGACGGTCTGGTAGAGCAAATCCTCGAAAACCGCGCGGGAACGCTTGAAACCATTGGTGCTGACGTTGGCCAGGTTGTTCGAGATAACGTCCAGGTGGGTCTGCTGGGCGTCGAGGCCTGTACGGGCAACCCAAAGTGCTCTGATCATGTCGTTCTCCTCTTGCTGCTCAGGATAGGGGCAGAATCACCGGACAAAGCCTGGATTACCGCGCAAAAATCCCTTCATTCACTGCTCGTTCCGTCAGCTGACGGAAATGACCTTGGTTGCTGCCCTGTCGTTTTCCTGCGCGCGCTGCAGCATCTGCATCTGGGTTTCGTAATTGCGGGTCAGAGAGATCATGGTGACCATCTGCTCCACCATGTTCACGTTGCTGCCTTCCACATGCCCACCACTGACGCGCACATTCTCGTCGGCCGGTGCTACCTGGCCAGCAGGCAACCGGAACAGGCCATCTTCCCCACGAATGAGATTCTCGACTGGCGGATTGACCAGCTTGAGCCGCCCGACCACGTTGGCCGCATTGCGGTTGCCGTCAGTGGGAATCGCACTGATGCTGCCGTCTCCACCAATCTCGATCACGTTGTCCGGCGGAAGGGCGATAGGGCCTGCATCACCAGCGACTTCGAAACCAAGCTGGGTACGCAGTACACCGTTTTCGTCCGCGACCAGACTACCGGAACGGGTGTAAGCCTCAGAGCCGTTGGGCATGGTGATGGCCAGCCATCCTTGACCATTCACCGCGACATCCAGCGTACGGCCTGTGTAAGCCAGCGGGCCAGGCGTGAAATCCGTACCCACGGTGGCATCCACCACAAAGGCACGGCTGGGCAAGGCTTCCGACCGCACCGGGACCGCGCGCAACCGATGCAGCTCGGCACGAAAACCCGTGGTCGATACATTGGCCAGATTGTTGGCAACAGCCGCTTGCTGGCCCATCGTGCCCTTGGCTCCAGTCATCGCGGTGTAGATCAGCTTGTCCATCGTGTATCTCCGGCCTTGTATCTTTAAGCCTCGGACCGGCTCGGGTAGCCCGAGCGGCCT
>NZ_MDUX01000044.1 GCF_014736495.1 Candidatus Dactylopiibacterium carminicum | reverse complement strand
TCCGACGCATGTGCAAGGTCATGCGGGTCCATCCGAGTGGGTACTACGCCTGGCACAAGCCCAGCCGCTGTCTGCACCTGCCCTGGAAGATCAGCGCATTGAAGGCCTGATCAAGCAGTGCTGGCTGGAAAGTGGTGCCGTGTATGGTTACCGTAAGATCACGCATGACCTGCGCGATCTGGGCGAATCCTGCGGCAAGCATCGTGTTGCTCGGCTGATGCGCCAGATCGGCCTCAAGTCCCTGACGGGCTATGGGCGTCGGCCGGGCCGCTACGGGGGGGCTGTCCTGCCAACGTGTCACCGAACCATCTTCAGCGCGAGTTCGACGTGAGCGAACCGAACAAGGTCTGGGTGACTGACATTACGTACATCCGCACGCATGAGGGCTGGCTGTTTTTGGCGGCAGTCCTGGATCTGTTCTCGCGACAGGTCGTGGGCTGGTCGATGAGTGCTCAGATGACGGCAGACCTCGCACTGAACGCCTTGCTGATGGCCGTCTGGCACCGCAAGCCGACGCAGGAGGTCATGGTTCATTCGGATCAGGGCAGCCAGTTCAGCAGCGACGATTGGCAGTCGTTCCTGCGCGCCAACAAGCTCAAGGGCAGCATGAGTCGCCGAGGAAACTGCCACGACAACGCAGTCGCAGAAAGTTTCTTCCAGCTGCTCAAGCGCGAGCGGATCAAACGCAAAATCTATCCAACACGCGAGGATGCCCGCCGTGACGTGTTCGATTACATCGAGATGTTCTACAACCCGAAACGGCGACACAGCCACGCAAATGGCATGTCTCCGATAGACTATGAAAAACAGTATTTCATGAAGCTCGGGGCTGTCTAGGAAACCCGGGGCGATTCAGCTTGCGATGATGCCGGCCATGGTCGCGGTGTTGACCTGGCTGGAGTTTTCCGCCGGGATCGATCTGGACGAGACAGCGTTGGAGGCTCAGCGTCGAATGGATGATGTGCGTCGTGCGGCTGAGCGTCTGCGTGCCGGTGAAGGCGAGCAGATGCAGGCCGCGCCGACGGCCACCAAACAACTGTGCCCTGCGTGTGGCGTGGAAATCAGCGACGAGGATCAGTTCTGCGCGGCCTGTGGTACCAGCCTGCGTTGATATGGACGAAGACGGGGAACAGGGCGACGGAACCATGCTGTGCGCGCAATGCAATTGTGAACTTCGTCCTGGTGCTGCTTTCTGCGTGAAATGTGGTGCCGCGGTATCGATTTCCGTGGAGCAAGAGGCGCCTGCCACGCGCCTGCCTGGATTCTCCATGGCTGTCGATGTGGAAATCGCCCATGCTGCCGGCACTTCACCGAAGCGCAGGCCTCGGGCCGTCGTGTTTGCTGGCGTGGCGGCGCTTGGTGTGTTCGTGATGGTGGTGGTCTGGCATCTCATCAGCGGCGGGGATCAGGCGCTCGAGGCTGGGCCGCAGCTGGCTGAGCCGGATGTCGCGCGGGCGGTAGACGAGGCCGTGCCTTCGAGGCCTTCCGTTCCTGATGGCGACGCATTGTTGCATTCGCTCCCCCAGACTGGCGGCGCAGAACCTCTGCTGTTGGAGGAGCATGCAGCTTCGTCTGCCGCGTCTGCCAGCTTGCCGATCGGGCCTGCTCACTCGGCAGGCTCGGCGCCAGCTCAAGGGGCGGAGGATGAAGCCTATCTGCGCCAGATCCGCCAGCAGTTCGATCGGCAGAAGAGCTGGTAGGAGCTCCTGCCCCAAGGAGAAGCATATGCGTCATCTGTCTCATCTGCTGTTTGCGGCGTTTCTTTTGGCTGCTTGTTCGGGATTGAAGCCAGGGTTCTCCGGATCTGCGACAGGGCCTCGGAACGACTGCTCGCCAGAATCCGTGGCCAAGGAGTGCCAGAGTGAAACATTACAGGCCTGGATGGCGACGCGTGATACCGATGTGGTCGATGCCCGAGCCTTCGATGCACGCATTGCGCGCAGCAAAATTCCGGTCCAGTCGGACATCGTCAAGACTGCCGTGCGCAACGAAAAGGGGCGCCTGGTGGTGCTGGAAATCTGGAAAGGCAGCTTCATGGGGTTGCCACCCGAGCAACTGACGCGTCCTGGATCGGCGCTGGGCGTGGTTGTCGAGGAGGCAGCCGGATTTGCGGCGGCTCGTTCTGAACCAATGCATCTGATCGTGTCAGTACCAGCGCGTGACAAGGCGCGGCTGACGCAGTGGCTCAACACCGGATTGCGGCGTGGCGGCAACAAGGTGGAGGTTCGCTGGCTGACCTTGAAGCAGGGAGATCTGCCGTTCCTGCGTATCGAACCACTTAATCCCAAGGAGTATTCTTTCGGACGGCCCTGACACGCCCAAGGCTCTGCTTCCTGCGTTTTCCACTGGCACGGCAGCTCTTTCCCCCGAAGGCCTCTTTCGTTTTGAGGCAGGCAACAAAAAGGCCCGCGGATCGCGGGCCTTTGCATTGAAATCGTGCGGGAAGGCTTCGGTTGTCAGGTGTTGAAGAAATCCCGCACCTTGTCCATCCAGGATTTCGCACGCGGATTGTGCGCATCGCCGCCATCCTTGCAGCAGGCGTCGAAGTCGCGCAGCAGCTCTTTCTGGCGATCCGTGAGGCGTACCGGCGTTTCAACCACCACATGACAATGCAGATCACCGTGATAGCCGCTGCGCACATTCTTGATGCCTTTGCCGCGCAGGCGGAAGATCTTGCCTGACTGCGTTTCGGCCGGGATCTTCAATACCGCGGCACCATCCAGTGTCGGGATCTCGATTTCCCCTCCCAGTGCGGCTGTCACGAAACTGATCGGCATTTCACAATGCAGATCATCGCCTTCACGTTCGAATACCGGATGCTGCTTGATGTGGATCTCGACAAAGAGATCGCCGGACGGGCCACCATTCACACCGGGTTCGCCAAAGCCGGCGTGACGCAGACGCATGCCGGTGTCGATACCCGCCGGAATCTTCACTTCCAGTGTCTTCTGCTTCTTCACGCGACCGGCACCATGACAATCGCCGCACGGGTCGGTGATGATGCGGCCTGAACCATGGCACTTCGGGCAGGTCTGCTGGATCGAGAAGAAGCCTTGCTGGATGCGTACCTGGCCGGCACCACCGCAGGTGGGGCAGGTCTTGGGTTGGGTACCGGGCTTGGCGCCCGAGCCGTGGCAGCTACCGCATTCTTCCTGCACCGGAATGCGGATGGTTTTTTCGACGCCGCGTGCAGCTTCTTCCAGCGAAATTTCGAGGTTGTAGCGCAGGTCACCACCCCGATAGACACGCGAACCGCCACCGCCACCACGGCCACCGCCGAAGATTTCATCGAAGATGCCGCCAAAGGCATCGCCAAAATCGCCAAAGCCCTGTGCGCCCCCGCCACCGCCACCGCCTGCCGAGGGATCCACGCCAGCATGTCCGTAGCGGTCATAGGCGCCTCGTTTCTGGCTGTCGGAAAGGATCTCGTAGGCTTCCTTGGCCTCCTTGAATTTGTCTTCCGCGCTTTTGTCATCCGGGTTGCGGTCCGGATGGAACTTTATGGCCAGCTTGCGATAGGCCTTCTTGATGTCATCGTCCGAAGCGTCGCGATTGACGCCAAGGATCTCGTAGTAATCTCGTTTTGCCATGACTCTTCCTCAAGGCAAGAGCGCAAAGAGCGCGCCTGAACTACCGGGGCTCTTTGCGCTCCTTGGCGCCTTTGCGGTTGAAGGGGGAATTACTTCTTGTCCTTGACTTCAGTGAATTCCGCATCCACCACATTGTCGTCCGCCGCTTGGGCTTCGGCCTGAGCACCCGGTGCTCCACTCTCGGCCTGCTGTTGGGCATACATGGCTTCACCAAGCTTCTGGCTTGCTACGGCAAGCGCCTGTGCCTTGGCTTCGATATCGGCCTTGTCGGATCCCTTGATCGCTTCCTCGGCATCCTTCAGGGCGGCTTCGATCTTTTCCTTCTCGTCGGCAGAAACCTTGTCACCATGTTCGGTGAGCGCCTTGCGGGTGGTGTGAATCAACGCGTCGCATTGGTTGCGGGCATCGATCAGCTCATGCTGGCGCTTGTCTTCTTCGGCATGCGCAGCCGCGTCGTTCACCATCTTCTGGATTTCGTCTTCCGACAGACCGGAGTTGGCCTTGATGGTGATCTTGTTTTCCTTGCCGGTAGCCTTGTCTGCCGCCTTTACGTGCAGGATGCCGTTGGCGTCGATGTCGAAGGTGACCTCGATCTGCGGCACACCGCGCGGTGCGGGCGGGATGCCTTCAAGATTGAATTCACCCAGCAGCTTGTTGCCAGCGGCCATTTCGCGTTCGCCCTGGTAGACCTTGATGGTCACGGCGGGCTGATTGTCGTCGGCCGTCGAGAACACTTGCGAATGCTTGGTCGGGATCGTGGTGTTGCGCTTGATTATGGCGGTCATCACGCCGCCCAGGGTCTCGATGCCCAGCGACAAGGGGCTGACGTCGAGCAGCAACACGTCCTTCACGTCACCCTGCAACACGCCACCCTGGATGGCTGCGCCCACGGCGACTGCCTCGTCAGGGTTCACGTCCTTGCGGGCGTCCTTGCCGAAGAATTCGCGCACCTTCTCCTGTACTTTGGGCATGCGGGTCTGGCCGCCGACGAGGATCACGTCGTCGATGTCGGAGACGGAGAGACCGGCATCCTTGAGTGCCTTGCGGCAGGGCTCGATGGTGTTGTTGACCAGCTCCTCGACCAGCGACTCGAACTTGGCGCGCGTGATCTTCAGGGTCAAGTGCGCAGGGGCGCCATTGGCCATGGTGATGTAGGGCTCGTTGATCTCGGTCTGCTGGCTCGACGACAGCTCGATCTTGGCGCGTTCAGCCGCGGCCTTGATGCGCTGCAGGGCGATGGCGTCCTTGGACAGGTCAATACCGTTCTGGGTCTTGAACTCGCTGACGATGAAGTCGATCAGGCGTTGATCGAAGTCTTCGCCGCCCAGGAAGGTGTCGCCATTGGTGGCGAGCACTTCGAATTGCTTGTCGCCGTCGACGTCAGCGATCTCGATGACAGAGATGTCGAAGGTGCCACCACCGAGGTCGAACACGGCGATCTTCTGATCCTTCTTGCCGGCCTTGTCCAGGCCAAAGGCCAGGGCTGCGGCGGTCGGTTCGTTGATGATGCGCTTCACATCCAGACCAGCGATGCGACCGGCATCCTTGGTGGCTTGACGCTGGCTGTCATTGAAGTAGGCCGGTACCGTGATGACGGCCTCAGTGACTTCTTCACCCAGGTAATCTTCCGCGGTCTTTTTCATCTTGCGCAGCACTTCGGCGGAGATCTGCGGCGGTGCCATCTTCTTGCCGCGCACTTCCACCCAGGCGTCACCGTTGTCAGCCTTGACGATGGTGTAGGGCATCAGGTTGATGTCCTTCTGCACTTCCTTTTCTTCGAAACGGCGACCGATCAGGCGTTTGACTGCGTAGAGCGTGTTCCTGGCATTGGTCACGGCTTGTCGCTTGGCGGGGGCGCCGACGAGGACTTCGCCTTCTTCCATGTAGGCGACGATGGAGGGCGTCGTGCGCGCACCTTCCGAATTTTCGATGACCTTGGGCGTGCCGCCTTCCATGATGGCGACGCAGCTGTTGGTGGTGCCAAGGTCGATACCGATGATCTTTGCCATGTTCAATTACTCCTGAATTTCGTCCGATGAAGCGTCGCTGGACGCTTGTTGTTCATTCCTGACCAGAAACTGGGGATTGCCGTGGGGTTTTCAAGGCTTTCAGGCTGACTGGGCGACAGCAACCAGTGCCGGGCGCAACACGCGACCCTCAAGCAGATAACCTTTCTGGAATACCTGCACCACAGTGTTCGCCGGCTGATCCGAAGGGATGGCGGAAATGGCCTGGTGCTTGTGCGGATCGAACTTCTCGCCGACCGGATTGATTTCCTCGATGCCGCTCTTTTCGAAAGCCTTGGCAAGGTTCTTCAGTGTGAGATCCGCGCCTTCGCGAATGGATTCGATGCTGGGCGCTTCCACTGCCAGAGTCTGTTCCAGGCTGTCCTTGACCATCAGAAGCTCGCTGGCGAACTTCTCGATGGCGAACTTGGCCGCCTTGGCGATATCTTCCTGGGCACGGCGACGCACGTTCTCGGCCTCGGCCTTGGCCCTCAGCCAGGCGTCGTGATGCTCGGTGGCCAGCAGTTCGGCTTGGCGCAGCTGTTCCTCAAGGCCGGGCAGGGTGTCCGGCCCGGTCTGCGCGCCCTGGTCATCATTGGCGGCGACTTCTGCGGCGGAAGCCTTCTGATCGAAGTTTTCGGGGGCGGCCTTGTCCTGTTCCTGACTCATGTGAAGCGTTCTCCTGAAAGATCTACCTGCGGGAATTTGGGGCGAAGGTCGCCATTTCAAGAGCGCCTGTGCTTTTTTTCTCGATTCGCTCCGGACTTTCGTTAAGATTGCTCACCGGCCTTCGTATGGGCGTACAGCTGACACTGCACCATGGCAAGCCTTCCCGAGCGAATCGGCAAGTACAAGATTGTCCGCGAGATAGGACGCGGGGCCACGGCTATCGTGTACCTCGCCGAGAATCCCTACTACCCCGAACCCGTGGCCTTGAAGTACATCTCCTTCCGGGAGAAGGGTAAGGACGAGGCCAAGTGGAACCGGCGCATGCTCAAGCTGCTACGCGCCGAAAGCTCGGTGGCCGGCAAGCTCGATCACCCCAATATCATCAAGATCTACGATACGGTGATTGAGGAGGAAGAGGCCTACATCGTGATGGAGTATTTCCCGGGCACCTCGCTCGAGGAATACTGCAGCTTCGAGAAAATCCTGCCGGTCCCCCGCACCACCAGCATCATCTTCAAATGCTGCATGGCGCTGGATTACGCCTATCGCCAGGGGATCGTGCATCGCGATATCAAGCCCGCCAACATCCTGGTGGACGCCGAAGACAACGTGAAGATCACGGATTTCGGCCTGGCGATGAACGTCAACAAGAAGAGCGACCGCGATTCGACCTTCATCATGGGGGTGGGCTCGCCGGCTTACATGTCGCCCGAGCAAATCAAGAACTATCCGCTGAACCAGAAAACCGATCTGTATTCGCTGGGCGTGGTGCTGTTCTACATGCTCACCGGGCGCCTGCCGTTTCGGGCCAAGAATCCGGGGCAGCTTGTCTATAAGATCATCAACACCGATCCGCCCTCGGCCAATACCCTGAATCCCGATGTGCCCGAGCCGATGGATGTGGTGATCCGCAAGGCGCTGGAGAAAGATCTCTATTCGCGCTACCGCAACGGTGCGGAATTCGCCAAGGATCTCTCCGGCATCCAGTTCAAGATCTACGACGAAAATGAACGTGTGCCCGACAGCTCTCGCTTCGCACAAATCCGCAGGCTGCCCTTCTTCACCGAATTCGAGGATGTCGAGATCTGGGAAGTGGTGCGTTTTTCCACCTGGCGCTTCGTCGAGCCGATGACCCAGATCATGCGTGAAGGCAATACCGACCAGCGCTTCGGCATCCTGCTCGAAGGCGAGGTGGAGCTTTCAATCCAGGATCGCGTGGTTGACGTGATCAAGCCTGGTGAGGCGTTCGGTGAGTCGGCCTATCTCGACAAGCAGGAGCACAAGCAGATGGCCACCATCGTTTCGCGCACCGAGGCGCGTTATCTGGAAATCACGCCGGCTGCGCTGGCGCTGGCTTCGGAAGAGTGCGCCGAGCATTTCCAGGCACGCCTGACGACTTCCATGGTGCAGCGCTTCTCCCTTGCCTGTCAGCGTCTTGCGGAACGAGGCGAGAAGGCCACGCGTGCGGTCAACGTGACCGTGGCCAGCATGGAGCTGCAGCTGGTCGACGACTGATACGGTTTTGCCCTCAGACGTTATGTTTGAGGGCGAAACCGTGTGGGCTGCAGCCTCTAGACCTGACACCGCTCACTCAGGTCTCGATTCTTTTGCGATGCCATCATTCCGGCGAACGCCGGAATGATGGCATCGCTTCAAAGACGGTATTGTCCCTAGACCGCCAGATCGATCTGCTGGATGCTGCGGACCTCGCCGTCCTCGGTCAGGAATACGCCACTGCTGCGCACGACGCCCAGGGTTTCGCCGTTTTCTCGCAGGCTGAAGGGTGTGTTCGCGTGCATCAGCGCGATGGCTCCTACGCCTGCCTCGGCCAGCGTCTGCGAGGATTCGTCGGGTCGCCACAGACGCAATTGCGAATACACGCTGTCAGCTTCATCGATCCAGCCGTTTCCGTCCTCGTCGAATGCCGCCAGCTCGCTGAACCCATTGCCGCTTTGTGGGCCGAAGAGTTCGCGGCCATCATCGATCTGACCGTTACCGTTGCGATCCAGTGCCAGATAGGCACTGCCGGCCTCGAGTTGTGCCAGCTGATCGGGGCGGCCATCCAAATTCAGGTCGAAGCTGTAGCTGCCGGCACGCAGGCGTACCTGATCGGTGGCGAGATTGAGCACCAGCGGGTCGGTCAACTTCGTATTGCCCATGCGGATGGAGGTATTGGATTCCTGGTACTCGTAGCGCTGCATCACCATGTCCAGAGAGAAATCGATCTGCCGGCCATCGGCTGTCGTCACGCTGCCGCGTGCGGAGTAGGCTGTGGATTCGAACTGCTCTTCGATACGGCTGGTATCGATGCGGATCTCCCAGGGCGTTGCTGCTTCGGTGGGCTGTGCTGGAACCTCGGCGGTGGCCAGGCTGTCCTGCGGGATGTTGTTGTTGAACAGCGAAAGCTTGCGTCCGGTGAGGGCTTCAACGATGGCAACGAGCATCCGCAAGCGAGGATCCAGTGCTTCGCCGGCCGTTGGCAACCTCGGGTCCGCCTGCGAGATGGCCACGGCTTCGGTCGAAAGCTCCGGCGTACTGTCCTGCTCCTCGGATGGCGGGGAGCCAACGCTGATGCTGATTTGCTCGCGGGTTTCGCTACGCTGCCAGGCAAGCGACTGGCTCTCCATCTGGAGTGTGCTGTCGGTGATCTTCATGCGTTTCTCCTGCAGCTCTGTGGTGGCCGCTAGTGCTGTGCTTACCGGCCGCTCGTGGCTGCTCTTGAATTCCTGATGGGGGGACGCCCCCTTCAAGGGCAGACGGCTTTTGGCTGTCTGCCTTGCTGCTGCTAGCATGCGGGCTTCGTTCACTTGCCTGGAGAAATGACCATGGAGAGTCTGATTGTCGTCGTCGCCCTATTGGTATTCGTACTTGTCACCATCGCCAAGGGCATCCGTATCGTGCCGCAGGGCGACGAATGGGTGGTCGAGCGCCTGGGCAAATACCACGTCACGCTGAAGCCTGGTCTAAGCGTGCTGATTCCGTATCTGGACCGCGTGGCCTACAAGGTCACCACCAAGGACATCATTCTCGATGTCCAGGAGCAGGAAGTGATCACGCGCGACAACGCAGTGATCCTCACCAACGCGATCGCCTTCATCAAGGTGACCGATCCGATCCGCGCCGTCTATGGCATCACCAACTTTGCCGAGGCGATCCGCAACCTGGTGATGACCACGCTGCGCTCCATTGTCGGCGAGATGGAGCTGGATGAAGCTCTTTCATCCCGTGACCGCATCAAGGCGCGGCTGCGCGAGAGCATCTCCGACGAGGCCCTGGATTGGGGGATCAGCATCAAGACCGTGGAGATCCAGGACATCAAGCCCTCAGAGTCCATGCAACGTGCAATGGAAATGCAGGCCGCAGCCGAGCGCGAGCGCAAGGCGCAGGTGACGCGTGCCGAAGGCAGCAAGCAGGCGGCGATCCTGGAGGCCGAAGCACGCCTGGAATCCGCCAAGCGCGATGCCAATGCGCAAGTCGCGCTGGCAACCTCTTCGGCTGAGGCCATTCGCCGGGTAGCTGAAGCGATCGGCGAGCAGAGCGCGCCCGCGATGTTCATTCTGGGCGAGAAGTACATCAAGGCCATGGAAGCCCTGTCGGCATCGGACAACTCCAAGATGGTGGTGCTGCCGGCCGATATTCAGGAGGTTGTGAAGCGCTTCATCGCCACGCGCGGGTGAAATGCCAAAAGCCGGGCTACTCCTTATCCGGAGCAGCCCGGCCTTGCCGACCATACCAGCGCTCAGTAGATTTCGCGCGTTTCCAGGAACTGTACGTTGGGGTGGCGTTCCTGCGCCATCTGCAGGTTGACGCGGTTGGGCGCGAGATACACGTAATCGCCCGAGCCATCCAGCGCCATGTTTGCCGGCGCTTTGTCCAGCAGTGCCTTGATGTCGTCATCCTTACCGCGCAACCAGCGCGCGGTCGCCCAGGTACAGGATTCGAATACGCATTCCACGCCGTATTCGCTGGCCAGGCGGTGGGCCACCACGTCAAACTGCAGCACCCCCACGGCGCCTAGAATCAGGTCGTTGGAGGCCAATGGCTTGAAGAGCTGGGTGGCACCTTCTTCGGCGAGCTGCTGAAGGCCCTTCTGCAACTGTTTCATCTTCAGCGGATTACGGATCTGCGCGCGTCTGAATAGCTCGGGGGCAAACGATGGAATACCGGTGAACTTCAGATCCTCACCTTCGGTAAAGGTATCGCCGAGACGGATCGTGCCGTGGTTCGGGATCCCGATGATGTCGCCGGGGAATGCTTCGTCGGTAGTGTTGCGATCCTGCGCCATGAAGGTGATGGCGTTGTTGACGGCGAGTTGCTTGGCCTGCGAAACCTGTTTGATCTTCATGCCACGTTCGAAGCGGCCGGAGCATACGCGCAGGAACGCGATGCGGTCACGGTGCTTGGGATCCATGTTGGCCTGGATCTTGAAGACGAAGCCCGAGAACTTCGTTTCGTCCGGCGCCACGGCACGGCTTTCCGCAGGGCGGATCAGCGGGGCAGGGGCGTAGTCGACCAGTGCATCGAGTACCGACTGCACTCCGAAGTTGTTCACCCCGGAGCCGAAGAACACCGGCGTCTGTTTGCCGTCGAGATATTTCTGCTTGTCAAAGGCGTGCGAGGCTCCGCGCACGAGCTCGACCTCCATGCGCAACTCCTCGGCTTGCTCACCGATGAGTTCGTCCAGGCACGGATTGCTCAGCCCTTCGATGATTTCCGACGTACCTTTCTCGGCGTGCGGGTCGAAGAAGGAAATCGTGTCGTTGTAGAGGTGATACACGCCGCGGAAGCGCTTGCCCATGCCGATCGGCCAGATCATCGGGGCGCACTCCATCTCCAGCGTGGATTCGATTTCGTCGAGCAGGTTGATCGGCTCCTTGCCTTCGCGGTCGAGCTTGTTGATGAAGGTGAGGATGGGGGTATCGCGCATGCGGCACACGTGCAGCAACTGGATCGTGCGCGACTCCACGCCGTTGACCGAGTCGATCACCATCACCGCGGAATCCACGGCAGTGAGCGTGCGGTAGGTGTCTTCAGAGAAGTCCTCGTGTCCCGGCGTGTCCAGCAGGTTGACGATGGCGTCGCGGTACGGGAACTGCATCACCGACGAAGTGACGGAGATGCCCCGCTGCTTTTCCAACTCCATCCAGTCGGACGTAGCGTGTCGGGCGGCCTTGCGCGCGCGGACTTCACCAGCAACCTGGATCGCGCCGCCGAACCACAGCAGCTTTTCGGTCAGAGTCGTCTTACCCGCGTCAGGGTGAGAAATGATGGCAAAGGTGCGTCGGCGGGCGATTTCGTGCGGCAGAGTGCTCATGGGTTCCACTTTCAGGCAAGCGGCGAATTATACAAACAACCCGCCCGCAAGCCGACCCGATCCTTCAGCCGGTTAGAATCGGCGCTCCCCTTCATCACAGGAAACAAGGACATGGCCTTTGCCGACAATCTCAAACAACTTCCCGGTGTTTCCCATCTGGCAGCTATCGATTTATACGACGGTGAGACGCTTGCCGCACGCATCGAGCATAAACCCGGCCAGATCGGTTCGCTGGCGGTCTACAACCATCTGGCCCAGTTTTACGGAGCGATCACTGCGGAAGCCGCACAGAAGGGACTGGAGTTGTATGCGGAACATACCGAGGATGCGCGGCTGAATCCTGACAAACATCCCAATATCGATCGACTGCTGCAACTCGTGCTTGATGGCAAGACCTTGACGGTCAAGCATGTATTTGCCGGTACCGACAGCTGATCGGTGCTTGCCGCGTTTCCACCCAGGACGCTGAATCCGAAAACACAGAGAGGAAAAGGTCATGAACATCCGCCGTTTGCTTGTTTTCTTGAGTGCAGCGTTGTTGACTGGATCGGTATTGGCGCAGGCCAAGCCGGAGGACCAAGTGAAATACAGGCAGTCGGTGATGACCGTGACAGGGCGCAGCGTCGGCGTGCTCACAGGATTTGCCAAAGGGGCCGAGCCGTTCGATCAGGGCGTCGCGGCGCGGCATGCGGCCATCATCGCAGGGCTGGCAGAGATGCCTTTGGCACTGGGAGCTTTCGGGCCGGGTACGAATGTGGGCACGCATAAGGCCTCACCAAAGATCTGGAGCGAGCCGGATAAATTCCAGGCTGCATACGCACGCTTCGTGCAAGCGGCCCAGGCTTTGCCAGCGGCTGCCGGCGAGCAGAAGTCGCTGCAGGTTGCCCTGGGGGGAACTGGGCAAGACCTGCAAGGGATGTCACGACGATTACCGCGTGCGTTGATACGGCCGTGCTAGAGCAGTGACTGCGGCTTGAATGCAAGGCCGCATGAATTCTCGCTCAAAGGTGACAAAGGCCTGCCTTGTGCAGGCCTTTGTCATGCCCGGCTGATCAGCCACACTGCTACCGCGCAGAGCAAAAAGACAAGCAGCCCCAACACCCAGTGCCCTCCGCGCGACAACTGCGTCTCGAATTGCCTGGGCAGCGTTTTTCGTCCCGTGATCATCGGGGAGAGCAGGTCATCCTTCTTGAACAGCCTGTAGAACACGATGGCTGCAATGTGCAGAGCGATCAGCACTGGGATGATCCAGGCATTGAACAGGTGAGCACGGATCAACCAGTCTGCCGTGCTTTCGCTGACATGCTTGTAGAGCGGCCCCTCAAGCATGAAGCCATCGCTGATGAAAAGGCCGGAAATTGCCTGGAACGACAAGGAGGCAAGCATGGCGATCACCGAAAGTGCCCCCAGCGGATTGTGGCCCACCGAAGGCAGGGCACGTTGGCGAGCATCCCTCAGGAATGCGAACAGACGGCCTGGCCCTGGCAGGAAACTGCCGAAGCGGGCATGGCTGCCGCCAACGAACCCCCAGATCAGGCGGAACAGCAGCAGACTCAGTGCAGCGAGCCCGAAGCGCAGATGCCAGTCCAGTCCATCGGCCCAATCATCAGCCAAGTTGATGCTGAGCAGCGCACCGGCCACGCAAAGCAGCAGTGCCCAGTGGAACAGGCGCAGGGGCAGATCCCAGAGGAGAATGCGCTTCTGGTTTTCGGAGGATGAAGAGCTTTGCATGGATTTCTCCTGTGTCGGGTTTGCATTCATGATGGCTCAAAGATCGGCAAAGAAAAACGGCTCCCTCGGGAGCCGTTTCCTTTGTTGCGGGCCGTTTGGTTGATCAGACCACGGCTTCATCCTTTTTCACCGCAGCCTTGATGAAATGCTCGCGCGAGATGCCGAGCCACATTGCCATCGGGCCTGCCACCAGCACCGAGGAATAGATGCCGAAGCAGATGCCAATGGTCAGCGCGATGGCAAAGTAGTGCAGGCTGGGGCCGCCGAAGAACAACATACACAGCACCATGGCCTGGGTGCTGCCGTGGGTGATGATGGTGCGCGAAATGGTGCGGGTGATCGCGTGATCCAGCACCTGCGGAATGGTCATGCCACGCAGGCGACTGTTACGCAGGGTTTCGCGCACACGGTCGAACACCACCACGGATTCGTTCACCGAATAACCCAGTACGGCCAGCACGGCCGCCAGTACCGGTAGCGAAAACTCCCACTGGAAGAGAGAGAAGAAGCCCAGGATGATCACGACGTCGTGCAGGTTGGCGACGATGGTGGACACGGCGAAGCGCCATTCGAAACGCACGGCCAGATAGGCCACGATCCCCAGGATCACCACCAGCAGCGCCATTGCTCCGTCCGTGGCAAGCTCTTCGCCCACTTGCGGGCCCACGAATTCGACGCGTTTGACGTTGACGATTTCCTTGTCTCCCGCATCGAAACAGGCTTCGTGGGAAAGCTGTTCTCCTTGCGGGCCCTGGTAGCTGACACTGCGTACGGCACCCCTGGAGCTCTCGCAGATCGCACCGAAAACGGTCGTGGAGACGGCTGCCGAACTCTGATTCGTGCGGTTGGGCACGCGGATGAGGATGTCGCGAGTGCTACCGAAGGTCTGCACCTGCGAATCAGCCAGCCCTTGGGATGTCAGGGTGTCGCGGATAGGCTCAAGCGAAGATGGCGCCTGGGTGTATTGCAACTCCATCAGCGTACCGCCGGTGAATTCCACCGACAGGTGCAGCCCCTTGGAGAACAGGATTGCGACTGCGATCAGGAAGGTCGCGAACGAAATCGCGTTGAAGACCTTCGCATGACGCATGAAGGCAATGTCTTTCTTGATACGGAAGAGTTCCATGAATGTTCCCTCCTGCGATCAGTCTGCAGGTTTCCAAATATGGCCGATGGATACCGAGTCGATCTTGCGACGATAGCCATATACGAAGTTCGACAGCATGCGCGAAATGAGCACAGCGCTGAAAATCGAGGTCAGGATGCCCAAGCAGTGCACTACGGCGAAGCCACGAACCGGCCCGGAGCCGAAGGCGAGCAGGGCGATGCCGACAATCAGCGTGGTGAGGTTCGAGTCAAAAATCGTGTCGAACGCCCGGCTGTAGCCCTCGCTGATGGCCAGTTGCGGGCTGACGCCTGCTCTGAGCTCCTCGCGTATCCGCTCATTGATCAGCACGTTGGCATCGATGGCCATACCCAGTGTCAGCGCGATGGCAGCGATGCCCGGCAATGTCAGCGTGAGCTGGAACAGGGAAAGCAGCGCGATCAGCAACAACAGGTTGGCTGCAAGGGCGAGCGTGGAGATCAGACCGAAGCCGACATAGTAGATGCACATGAAAACCGCGATAACGGCGAAGCCCCAAGCTGTCGAATGGAAGCCCTTTTCGATGTTGTCCTTGCCCAGACTCGGGCCGATCGTGCGCTCTTCAATGATGTCCATCGGCGCAGCCAGGGAGCCGGAACGGATCAGGATGGCCAAGCGATTGGTGTCCTGCGTGGAGAAGCTGCCGGTGATCTGGAACTGGTTGCCGAATTCGCCCTGGATATTGGCGACCGAGATGACTTCACCCTTGCCCTTTTCAAACAGGATGATTGCCATCGGTTTGCCGATGTTGTCGCGCGTTACCTGGCGCATGACGTTGCCGCCAGCGGCATCCAGACGCACCGAAACGGCAGGACGCTGGTTGTTGTCGAAGGTGGATTGCGCGGAGACGAAACGGTCTCCGGTCAGCACTACCTGCTTGCGTACGGCCACGGGCAACTCGCGCCCGTCACGCAATTCGGGATAGGTGTCGACACCCGCCGGAGGATCCATGGGGTTGACGTTCTCGGCCACCATGCGCACTTCCAGCGTGGCAGTCCGGCCGATCAGATCCTTGGCGCGGGAAACATCCTGGATGCCAGGCAGCTGCACCACGATGCGATTGGCTCCCTGTTGCTGGATCACGGGCTCCGCAACGCCGAGCTCATTCACTCGGTTGTGCAGGGTGACGATGTTCTGCTTGATCGCGTCTTCCTGGATCTGCTTGCGCGCCTGTTGGGAAAGCGTGGCGAGCAGCAGGAAATCCTGCCCTTCGTTGCGTTCCTGGAATTGCAGATCGTTACGGGTGGCGGTGATCGCGTCGCGAGCCGCGTTGCGATCCTCGGCGCTACGCAGGCGTGTCGTGATCTGTTCGCCATCGCGGCTCACGCCACCATGGCGGATCCGCTTGTCACGCATTACGCTGCGGAAATCGCTGGCGGTAACATCCAGCTGCTTGGTGATGGCGCCATCCATGTCGACTTCGAGCATGAAGTGCACGCCACCGCGCAAGTCCAGACCCAGGTACATCGGCAGGGCACCGATCCGGGTCAGCCATTCAGGGCTGGCGGATAGCAGGTTAAGGGCGACCACGAAGGAAGGGCTTTGCGGATCGGGGTTGAGCGTATGCTCAATGAGATCCTTGGCACGGGTCTGGGTTTCAACGTCGGACAGGCGGACGCGCAGCCCCGTGGCGTCACGGAGCTTGCCGGTCGGGTTGATGCCGGCAGCCTTGAGCGCCTCATCGATCCGGCGTTCAACACCATCATCTACGCTGACGGTGGAACGCGCGGCAGAAATCTGGACTGCAGGCACTTCTCCGTAGAAGTTCGGCAGGGTATAGAGGAAGCCCAAGATCAGCACCACGGCGATCATCAGGTTCTTCCAGAGCGGATAACGGTTCATGATGGGAATCTGGGCAGAGAAATGGAAGAAAGCCCCGGCTTGGCGCCGGGGCTGTCATGCTCAGGCGTTCTTGAGCGTGCCCTTGGGCAGCACGGCAGCGATGGCCGGCTTTTGCACAGTCAGCTCGACGCCGCTGGCCACTTCAACTTTGACGAAATTCTCACCCACGCTGGTCACCTTGCCAGCGATACCGCCATTGGTGATGACCTCGTCGCCTGCAGCCAGCGCGTCGACCATTGACTTGTGCTCCTTGGCCTTCTTCATCTGCGGGCGGATCATGAGGAAATACAGCACCACGAACATCAGTACCAGCGGCAGCATTCCCATCCAGCCGCCACCAGCAGGGGCGCCAGCGGCGGTTTGAGCGAAAGCGTCAGAAATCATCATCAGACTCCAGGTCGTGTAAAGCAAAGAAGCGCGCGAGTATAACAGTCCCGGCCCGCGCATATCCGGCATGCGTCAAGCGCCACGTTGTCGTTCGATGGCGAAGCGGGCCTGGAAGGCCGGGTAGTCATCCGTCTCGATGGCTGCGCGGATTTCTCGCATCAGGTGTTGGTAATAATGCAGGTTGTGGATCGTCATCAAGCGTGGCCCCAGCATCTCTTGGGCACGATCCAGGTGGTGCAGATAGGCTCGCGAGAAATGGCGGCAGGTGTAGCACTCGCAACTCTCATCAATCGGTCGGGTGTCCTGTTTGTGCTTGGCATTACGGATCTTCAGATCCCCCCAGCGGGTGAACAGCCAGCCGTTGCGAGCATTGCGGGTAGGCATCACGCAGTCGAACATGTCGATGCCTTGTGAAACGCCGTAGACCAGATCTTCCGGAGTCCCCACGCCCATCAGGTAATGCGGCTTCCAGGCTGGCAGGCGAGGGCCAGTGTGCGCCAGTACACGGTAGAAATCTTCCTTGGGCTCGCCGACCGACAGCCCGCCGATGGCGAAACCGTCGAAATCGATTCCTTCCAGCACGCCCTGCGATTCATCACGCAAGTCTTCGTACATGCCCCCCTGCACGATACCGAACAGCGCATTGCGATTCTCCAGGCGATCATGTTCGTCGCGAGAGCGGCGCGCCCAACGAGCTGACATGCGCATTGATTTCGCTGCTTCGTCGCGGGTCGCAGGGTAGGGCGTGCACTCGTCGAAGATCATCACGACGTCGCTATTCAACCCGTGCTGGATCTGCATCGAGATCTCCGGCGTGAGGAAGAGCTTGTCGCCATTGATCGGAGAGGAAAACTTCACGCCTTCCTCGCTGATCTTGCGCAGTGCGCCTAATGAGAACACCTGGAAACCACTAGAATCGGTCAGGATCGGTTTGCTCCAGCCCATGAAATCATGCAGGCCGCCAAATTGTTTGAACACCTCCATTCCAGGCCGCAGCCACAGATGGAAGGTATTACCCAAGCAGATCTGTGCGCCAATATCCAGCAACTCATGGGGGCTCATGGCCTTTACCGTGCCGTAGGTGCCTACCGGCATGAATACAGGCGTTTCAACGATGCCGTGAGCCAGATGCAGACGCCCCCGGCGTGCTTGGCCAGAGGTCGAGAGGAGTTCGAATTTCATCAGAGAGTCAGTTTCTTTCTAGAAGCATTGCGTCGCCGTAGCTGAAGAAGCGGTACCGCTGCTCGACGGCATGCGCATAGGCGCGGCGGATTGTATCCATTCCGGCCAGTGCCGAGACCAACATCAGTAATGTGGACTTCGGCAGATGAAAGTTGGTGATCAGTCCGTCCGCCACGCGAAAATCGTATCCTGGCGTGATGAAGATGCCGGTTTCGCTGCTACCCGCCCGCAAGGTGCCGGCCTGCGCTGCGGATTCGACCGCACGCAACGAAGTGGTTCCCACGCAGATAACGCGGCCACCCGCGGCACGCGTGGCTGCCACCGCATCGACAGTATCCTGTGGAATCGAATACAGCTCGCGATGCATCTTGTGCCTGGAAAGATCCTGCTCGCGCACTGGCTGAAAGGTGCCTGCACCTACGTGAAGGGTCACGAAAGCCCGGCGCACGCCCATAGCAGCCAGTTCTGCAAACAGTGATTCATCAAAATGCAGCCCTGCTGTGGGGGCGGCCACGCTGCCGAGTTCGCGGGCGTATACCGTCTGGTAGCGGGATTCGTCGCTTTCCGTGGCGGCGTGTTCGATGTAGGGCGGCAGCGGCAAGCGGCCGTGACGCTCGATGTAATCCACCGCCATGGCATCCGAAGGGAAACGGAGCTGGAAGAATTCATCGTTGGCTCCTGCGCGCCCCACTACTTCGGCATCGAAAGCTTCCATCAGGCGCAATCGGGTTCCAGGCTTGGGCGACTTGCTGGCACGTACCATGGCCAGTACTTCGTGATCGCCGATAGGACGCTCGACCATGACCTCTACCTGGCCGCCGGTTTCCTTCTGGCCGAACAGTCGTGCATGCAGTACCCGGCTGTCGTTGAATACCAGCAGATCGTTTGCACGCAGCAGTTGTGGCAGGTCGCGGAAAGCGCGGTCTTCAAGTGCATCGGGCTTCGCTAACAGCAGTCGCGAGGCGGCGCGATCAGCGAGTGCATGTTGGGCAATCAGTTCGGGAGGGAGTGGGTAATCGAAATCGTCGAGAGAAAGCATGAAATCTGGCTTGAGTTGCTCAAGGGCATCGTGGATAATGCGCGCCTTCCCGTGCCGGGATGGCGGAATCGGTAGACGCAGCGGATTCAAAATCCGCCGCCGCAAGGTGTGGGGGTTCGAGTCCCCCTCCCGGCACCATCAGCTGACAGACAGTGTCGTTGAAGCCCTTTCGGGGCCGCGAAAGATACACGATCTGTAGGGGTGCGAAGCGGACGGGGTTTGCGTGATGACATAACGCGTTCGGGCTTATTTTTGCGAGCGCAAGCTGTACGATAAACGATTCGTACAAGCGTTGGTCAACATGGCGAGGCTTCCGCAACGGAAGCCCACAAACAGACTGAACAGGTTCTGGCATCCGTCCACTCCGGCGGCCCCCCAAGGCAGATCGTAAAATCAACACAACTGTGTAAAAGTCATGTCCCTTTACTTTTGGTAATGTCGCAGACGACTACATCCGCGAGTGTTTGGAGTTGGGTAAGCTGACGCCGCATACGATCAAGCATGGTCTGCAGACATGGCGGGGGCGCTGGCTTACAGGCTTCCGGCAATACAGATACCAAGCAGGTGATCGTGGACCTGAAGAAGGAGACGAATATCAAGCGGGCCGGCTAAGGCGTTGCGTTTTGCGCGGGCGCGCTTCAAATTTGTCACGGGAAATGAGAAATCTACCGGTGCAGGCGGCAAACCGATTGTAGCGACCAGCCTTCAGTGCTTTCTGTTCCGTCAATTCATCGGGCAGCCCAGCTAAGCCGTCGTCTCAGGGCACTAGACACACAGGGCGTTATCGATAGTGACGCTGAGTTGTCCCCGTTCATGCTGGGTAGTGATTCCGTTGAAGCGGGAGCGTAAATATGAGCGGAATGTGGGTAGGACAGGAACAAAAAAAACGCCCTGTAGGGCGTTTTTTTATTTGTGGCGGAGAGGGTGGGATTCGAACCCACGGTAGGCTTACACCTACGCCTGATTTCGAGTCAGGTACATTCGACCACTCTGCCACCTCTCCGCGAGTCGCGCATTATATAAGGTCTTGCTCAGAAGTCCAGCGCCCGCTGTTTTTTCGTGCGTTTTCTTCAGGCCTTGCGCAGGATCGCCTTGCCGTCGACCAGTGCATCCACTTGGGCAAGCGTGACGACTGGCACGCCGGCGGCTTCCATCAATTGATGCCCCTTCTTGAAGCTCTTGGCGACGAGGAAAGCAGCTGCCACGGGGGTGCAGTCGGCTTCCTTGGTGATATCCACCAATGCGGCGGCTGTACGGCCGTTGGAGAGGAAGTCGTCGACGATGGCGACCCGTTGCCCGGCCGTGAGGTACTTCTGGCTAACCACCATCTTCACTTCACCACCTTTGGTGGGGGAAGGAATGCAACGGGAGAGCGCGGGGACTTCCACGTCCGGATGGTATTTCTTGCCATACACCATCGGAATGTCGAGTTCGAGCGCTACCATCAGTCCGGGAGCGATGCCGCTGGCTTCAGCCGTGAGGATCATGTCCGGCTCGAACTGGCGCAGCCGGGCGGCGATTTCTCGCGCCATGCGCTGCATGAACCTGGGTTCGATACGATGGTTGAGGAAGTGGTCGATCTTGAGGATTTCGTTGCCCTGGACGATGCCTTCGCGTTCGATGCGTTCGGCCAGTTCAGGCATCGGGCTGATCAGAGAGAAGTTCATGGTTATGTGTATTCGAAAGTGAGTGCGGAATGCGGGGCCTGAATGCGAGAACCGGGCTCGTGTGGAGGCGAGCCCGGTTCGTCGGGGGTCTTGCTGTGCGCCTTACTCCGGGCGCATCTGTGGGAAGAGGATCACATCGCGGATCGCGGGGCTGTCTGTGAGCAGCATGACCAGGCGGTCAATGCCGATGCCGCAACCACCCGTGGGCGGCAGGCCGGTTTCCAGCGTACGGATGTAGTCTGCATCGTAATACATCGCTTCTTCATCGCCGGCATCCTTGGCCTTGGCCTGTGCCTGGAAGCGGGCAGCCTGATCTTCTGGATCGTTGAGCTCGGAGAAAGCGTTGGCAATTTCACGGCCGACGATGAAGAGCTCGAAGCGCTCGGTAATTCCAGGGTTCTTGTCGGAGGCTCGCGCCAGCGGAGAGACCTCTACCGGGTAGTCGATAATGAAGGTCGGGTTCCACAACTGAGCTTCGGCAGTTTCTTCGAAGAAAGCCAACTGCAATGCGCCAAGACCGACCTCGCCCTTCGGCAGAGCCTTCCGCTTGGCGAGTTCCTCGCGCAGCCATGCTTCGTCGTTGAGCTGGGCTTCGGTGAATTCCGGGCAGTACTTCACGATCGCCTGTACGACGGTGAGGCGATCGAAAGGCTTGCCGAGGTCTAGATCCCGCCCCTGATACTGGAATTGCTCGGTACCCAGTGCTTCGCGTGCAGCGTGACGCAAGAGACCTTCGACGAAATCCATGAGCGTACGGTAATCCGCATAGGCTTCATAGAATTCGATCATCGTGAATTCCGGATTGTGGCGTGGCGAAAGGCCTTCGTTGCGGAAGTTGCGGTTGATCTCGTAGACTTTTTCCAGACCACCGACGACTAGGCGCTTGAGATACAGCTCCGGCGCGATGCGCAGGAACATCTGTTGGTCCAGCGCGTTGTGGTGCGTGATGAAGGGTTTGGCCGAAGCCCCGCCGGGAATGGGGTGCATCATCGGCGTTTCCACTTCAAGGAAGCCGTGACCATCCATGTAGCGGCGGATCGCCGAGATCAGCTTGCTGCGTGCCACGAAAGTGGCTTTGGACTCTTCATTCGTGATGAGGTCCAGATGGCGCTGGCGGTAGCGTTGCTCGATGTCCGCCATGCCGTGAAATTTGTCCGGCAGTGGGCGCAGGCACTTGGAAAGCAGGCGGATCGTGTCCGACTTCACGGACAGCTCACCAGTCTTGGTCTTGAACAGGGCGCCGGTGGTACCAACGATGTCACCGATGTCCCAGGTCTTGAAGTCCGCATAGATCCCTTCGCCCACACCGTCACGGGTGACATAGAGCTGGATCCGGCCGGACATGTCCTGGATGGTGATGAATGAGGCCTTGCCCATCACGCGCTTGAGCAGGATGCGTCCAGCCACGGTCACGCTGACCGATGCGGAATCCAGATCTTCGGGGGATCTGTCACCGTAGGCATCGTGCAGCTTCTGCGCGAGATTTTCGCGGCGAAAGTCGTTGGGATAGGCTTTGCCTGTTTTGCGCCACTCAGCCAGTTTGTTGCGGCGTTCCGCGATGATGTGATTCTCGTCCTGAGCGGTCTGCTCGGCTGGCTGGGTGTTCTGATCGGACATTGGGTGGCTTTCCGTACGCGTATGGTGCGAGCAGGGTGGCTCGCTGAAAGGCTCGCATTTTGACTGATTGGCGCGGCGGTGTCACATCTGGTGATGCATCAATTCCGGCGGATGCCCCAGAGCAGGCCTGCCAGCGCGCCGCCAGCATGGGCCGACCAGGAAACGCCGTCCTCCATCACTAGCAGTTGGGGCAGCAGGGGCCAGAAAAGATATAACGCCAGCCCAGCCAGCAGCAGCCGCCAGAGCAGGGTGCCAAAGTGTTGCCCGGTTGCATGGAAGCCGCCCAGCAGGAACCCCAGGTAGGCGAACACCAGCAGGCTGGCTCCGAGATGAACGCCGGGACTACCGATCAGCCAGACAATCAGGCCGCCGCTGATGGATAGCACCAGCGTAAGCGCACAGGCCTGTGTCCAGCGCTGCATGCGCAAGGCGAAGAGCGTTGCGAGCGGCACAAGCGCAACGCTGTTGACCAGCAGATGCTGGCCGTTGGCGTGAAACAGAAAAATGAACGGCAGAGGGATCAGCCCTTGCCAGGTCCTGGGGACGATACCGGGTGTCAGGCCGGTAAGCTGCTGCATCCCGAAACCAAGCCAGACCAGCAGCGTCAGCCCCACGGCGAAACCGATCGCATGCCCCAGCCGCTGGCTGGCACTGTGCAGCGCGCGTCTCATTCAGCCAGGGTTTCATGTAGTGTTTTGAAAGTCTGTTCGCCCAGCCAGCGGCTTTGTGTTTCGTCCAGGACATAGGGCGGCATCCAGTAGACCGTATTGCCGATCGGCCGCAGCAGCAGGCCATTCTCCAGGCCTCGCGCGAAACAGCGGCGGGCGAAGTCCGCCGACACTCCCTCGACATCGAAGGCGAGGATCATGCCTTGCTGGCGTAGATGGCGGATCGCTGAATGCTCACCGATGGGCATGGCCGCTTCTGCCAGCCAGCGGGCTCTCTCGCGGTTCATGCTCAGCACATCCGCCTGCGCGAACAGATCCAGTGTGGCGAGCGCCGCCGTACAGGCCAGCGGATTGCCGGTATAGGAATGCGAGTGCAGGAATCCACGCCGGGTGTCGTCGGCGTAGAAGGCCTGATAGATCGCGTCGGTGGAAAGCACCAGAGAGAGCGGCAGGTAGCCGCCCGAGATGCCTTTGGAAAGACACAGGAAATCCGGCCAGATCCCGGCGGCTTCGCAGGCGAAGAAATTACCCGTGCGTCCGCAGCCAACCGCTATCTCGTCGGCGATCAAATGGACTTCATATCGATCGCACAAGGCTCGGGCCTGTTGCAGATAGACCGGGTGATACATCGCCATGCCGGCGGCACACTGCACCAGGGGTTCGACGATCAGCGCGGCGATCTCCTGGTGGTGTTCGGCCAGTGTGGCCTCCAGCGCCGCTGCGGCACGCAAGGCATGGGCTTCGGCGGATTCGCCGGGCGCCGCCAGACGAATGTCCGGCGAAGGCACGGTGCCGGCCGCCCGGACCAGTGGCGCATAGGCCTCACGGAACAGCGGAATGTCGGTTACGGCCAGCGCACCCACGGTTTCCCCGTGATAGCTGCCCGCAAGGCTGAGAAAGCGTGTTTTGCCCAGGCGGCCGCCGTTGCGCCAGTAATGCAGGCTCATCTTCAGGGCGATCTCGGTGGCGGATGCGCCATCCGAAGCGTAGAAGGCGTGGCCGAGCACATGGTTCGTAAGCGCGGCAAGGCGTTCAGATAGCTCCACGACCGGGCCATGCGTGAAGCCTGCAAGCATCACGTGTTCCAGGCGTTCGAGCTGCTCACGCAGAAGGGCGTTGATATTTGGATTGCAATGGCCGAAGAGGTTGACCCACCAGGAACTGATCGTGTCGAGAAGGCGCCGACCATCCTCTGTGTAAAGCCAGGGTCCTTCCGCACGGGCGATGGGGATCAGCGGAATCTGTTCGTGCGCCTTCATCTGGGTGCAGGGGTGCCAGACGGCGGCAAGCGAACGTTGCAGCAGCGATGCAGCCATGGTGCCTTGTGCGGAGTGCAGCGAGGACTGATCAGGGGTGCAGCCGAGGCTGCACGCGCAGGTCAACCCTGCGTGCTTCCTGCATGTCGGCCCCCGGCACTTCCTCCGGGCGGCGCAACACGATCCTGTGTTCCGGCACACCGGCCATCAGCAGGGCGGCCTTGGCCGAGAGCGCACGCTCCCTAGCCAGCTCGGCATTCCTGGCCGGATCGCCGGATGGGTCGTGAAACCCCGAGATCAGTACAATGCTGTCCGGCTCCAGTTGCGTGGCTTCCCAGATCTTCTGGATGGCGCCCCGCGAATCGTTGGCCAGTTCCGACGCGCCGGGGTTGAAATAGATGGTGGCCAGTGGCTCGCCAAGTGGCGGCGTCTCCTCCGGCGTCAGTGTCGGGACCGACGGAGCGGAAAAGGGGTCGAGCAGCGTGATGGTGGTCACGGCGGCAATGGACAGCGCCAACAGCGCGCCGACCAGAAGCCGGAGAGGCGGGGTGCCAATCCTTTCGTCGTTGTCCTGCATGCGGAAACCCTGAGTCTGCCTGTGGATCATTCGGAAGGCGGGAGTGTACGCGCAAGTTCGCGCGCATGCACACCAGCCAGCCATTTCTCGTAGAGCCCATGAGCCACGCGACGCATCTCAGGCAACGCGGTGGCGGTCCGTTCATTCAAGGCCCTGGCGCTCTGAATGGAATTCAGAGGGGCATCGGGCGCAGAGAGTTCATCGTGCCAATTCGTAACCCAGCCAGCGATCAGCGTCTCGGTCATTTCGACATGACATTGCATGCCCAGATGGGGCCCCAGCGCGAAGGCCTGATTGGCGCAATGCGTGCTGGCAAACAAGGGGATGGCGCCATCGGGAAGGGTGAATGTTTCCCCGTGCCAGTGAAAGGCCGCGAAATCCTGCTGGCCCGGCAGCCATTCGTGGGCGGACTGATTATCAGCGACCTGCACGTTGCCCCATCCGATCTCGCGTACCGGGTTGCGCGTGACTACGCCGCCAAGCGCCTTTGCCATCAACTGGCCGCCCAGGCAGTGGCCGATCACCGGAATATCCTGCATCACGGCACGACGGATCAGGGCCAGCTCGGCTTCCAGCCAGGGTAGTGGATCATTGACGCTCATTTCTCCGCCCATGAAGCACAGCCCAGCAAAATCCAAGGGAGACTCCGGTATGGAATTGCCAAGGTCTGCACGGAAGAGCCGCCAGGGCAATCCGTGGGCATCGAGAAAGCTGGCAAAATAGCCTGGCCCGACCAGGGCGCTGTGCTGGAAGATGGCTATGGGACGGGAAATCATGTGCAAAGGATTGCTGCGCGGCTTGACGGGATTGATTCTAACGGGCTTCGTCGGGCTTGCGGCGGCACAGCAAGTCTCGCTGACCGGTGTCATGGGCGGCAAGGCACTGCTGGTTGTCGATGGTGGCAAGCCGCGCCTCGTAGCACCTGGGCAGAGTGCTGGCGATGTACGCGTGGTCAGCGTGGCTCAGTCCTCCGCCGTGATTGAGGTCGCCGGGCTGCGGCGGGAGCTGCACCTGGGAGAAACCCAAGTCAGCGTGGGGCCTCGCACGGGCACGGCACGGCAGGTCACATTGATCTCCGATGCTCGAGGCCATTTCGTGACATCAGGCAGCATCAATGGCGCCAGTGTCAGTTTTCTGGTTGATACTGGGGCCAGTTCGATCGCCATGAGTACCGGCGCTGCAACCCGAGCGGGCATCGATTACCGCAAGGGTGAGGCCGGTCTGAGCAGTACGGCCAATGGCGTGGTGCAGACATGGCGTGTGCGCCTGTCGCGCGTGACCGTGGGCGATATCACGCTTTACGACGTCGACGGTGTCGTTCTGCCTGCAGATATGCCCTATGTATTGCTGGGGATGAGTTTTCTCAATCGAATGGAAATGCGCCGGGATGGCAGCACCATGGTGCTGACCCAACGTTTCTGATGTCGTTCTCGAATCCGCCACCAAGCGTGGAGCAGCTGCGCCAGCATGCGCCCCAGGCATTGGCAGGGTTCTCTTGGCAGCCTCCCTGGCCTCTGCAGGAGCGACAGACGCCCGCTGCGGTGTTGGTCGGTCTGTTGCCACGGGCGCATGGTCTGCAATTGGTACTGACCCGGCGCACCGACCACCTTTACCATCATGCCGGACAGATCAGCTTCCCGGGTGGAAGGCAGGAAGACGAGGATGCTGGTCTGATTGCCACTGCCCTGCGTGAATCGAACGAGGAGATCGGGTTGCTGGCCAGGGATGTCGAAGTGCTCGGGTGCTTGCCGGAATATGCGACGCCCAGCAACTTCCGCATTACGCCCGTGCTGGCCTTGCTGGCACCCGAAGCAGCGCTGCAGGCAGATCCTTTCGAGGTGGCCGAGATTTTCGAAGTACCCCTGGCCTTTGCCTGCGATGAGAGGAATTACCAGGCGCATCGCATCCATTGGCAAGGAGGGCTGCGGGAAATTCCTGCATTGCCCTGCAACGGACGTTTCATCTGGGGAGCCACCGCCGGCATCCTGCAGATGCTGGCAGCCTTCATGGCCGGTATTCCACGGGCTTAGCTGGTCCAGTTTCCTCGCGCAATGCCGTAACAACGCAGATCCTGCGGGAGAAGCATCATGACCATTCGCAAGAAACTCATCCTGCTGGTACTGATCAGCGCGTTTTCCGTCATCCTGCTGGGAGGCTACGGCCTGTGGCAGACATGGGGGCTGTCCGCCCGATTGGTTCAGGGGCTGGATCAGGCCATGCAGCAAAGCGCGTTACAGCTTTCCGTGGCTCAGGCGCAAATTCGCTTCAAGACGCAGGTGCAGGAATGGAAGAACATCCTCATCCGCGGTAACGATCGGGCAGCCTATGAGCGTTACTGGCGTCAGTTTGAGGACGAGGAAAAATGGGTAGCCGAAGCGCTGACGCAGGTTGCCGGTCAGATGCAGTCCGGTGGTATGGATGCAGCGCCAGCCCTGGCTGCTCTGGGGGAGTTGAAGCTGCTTGGTGAGCGCTATCGTGCGGCCTTGAAGGAGTTTGACGGAGAGGATGCCGAGGCCGGCAAGCGCGTGGATGTGGCCGTACGGGGAATGGATCGTTCCTTGGCAAGCGCGCTCGACAAGCTGGAAGAAGAGATCGGCTCGCACGCCAGAGCCAATGCATTGGCGCGCGGGCACGAGGCCCAGGCGGTGGCTAGTGCGTCGGCCTATGTCACGGCAACGGTGGCTGTCGTGGTACTGCTTTTGCTCGCCATTTCCGGCTGGCTTGTCGCGCGCTCCGTCTTGCGTGCGGTGACGGGCCTGCAAGGTACGATGCAGAAGGTCGAGCAAGACTGGGATCTTGCGCTGCGAGCGACCGCTCAGGGCGGCGATGAGCTAAGCCAGTGCGCTGTGGCGCTCAATGCCATGCTCTCTCGCTTTCAGCAGATCGTGCAGGGCATTCATCGGCAGGTGGAGGCTCTGCAGATACAGAGTGTCAGCATCGCTTCAGCCGTCCAGCAAGTCAGGGAAGCGGCCGATACGCAAAATGGCTCTGCTGCGGCAGTCGCTGCCGCCATCGAGGAGCTCTCGGTGAGCGTTGGTCAGGTCGGTGACGCGGCGCAGGAAGCAGAGCAGCTGGCCCACGAATCACGCACCGGTGCGGAGCAGGGCGGGCAGAGCGTCATCGCGGGTAACCGCCAACTGGAGGAACTGCTGGCGCGCGTGCAACTGACGGCGGATAAGCTGGCAACCCTGGGGAATCATTCCGATGCGATCAGCGGCATCGTACAAACAGTCAAGGAAATTGCCGATCAGACCAATCTTCTGGCATTAAACGCCGCCATTGAGGCCGCTCGCGCCGGTGAGCAGGGGCGCGGCTTCGCCGTGGTGGCCGATGAGGTTCGCAAGCTTGCCGAAGACACAGGGCGGGCGACTTCGCGCATACAGGAGCTGGTCAACCTGATTCAAGGCAGCACACGTGATGCCATTCAAGATGCCCATGGCGTTGTGGAAGGATTTGAACAGCAGATGCGGCAGGCACGGGAATCTGGCTCCCTGATGGAAGGGATTGCCCAGGCGGCGGTGCATGCCAGTGCTGCCAGCGTACGAATCAATGACGCACTGCGAGAGCAGACTTCGGCGAGTCAGTTGATTGCCGGTCAGGTGGAGCAGATCGCCAGCATGAGTGAATCAAACACGCAGGCCGTCGGCATAGTGGATCAGGGGACGCGCAGCCTGCACGCGCTGGCGGCTGAACTGGCCCAGGCTGTACGGCGTTTCAAGGTCTGAACGCCTACGCTTGCGCCCGAACTGCCGCAAGGCATTCCGGCGAGGCATATGCTATCTTTCGTGCCCTGCCCGCATGCCTTTAAAGCTTTTTCCCCAAGCTCTCCGATGACTCTCCTCGCGCTTGTCCTGACCCTGGTCCTCGAACAGTTCCGTCCGCTCAATGCGGCACGCTACCTTCACCCTGCGCTCATTGCGCTGGGGCAGTTCTTCGAGGATCGTTTCAATGACGGACAGGCCCGGCATGGCGTGGTTGCCTGGTGCCTGCTGGTGTTGCCGCTGGTCGCGGTGGTCGGCGGGCTGCATTACTGGCTGTATTCGGTGCAGAGTGTGCTGGGCTTGTTGTTCGATGTGGTCGTGCTGTATCTGACCATGGGCTTTCGCCAGGCCAGTCACTTCTACACGCGCATCCACGCAGCTCTGCGCGCGCAGGATCTACCTTTGGCGCGCCAGCAGATTGGCGCCTGGCGTGGCCGTCTGCACGAACAGAGTGGCACCCACGAGATCGTGCGCCTGGCGCTGGAACAAGGGATCATCGGAGCACATCGTCAGGTCTTCGCGATCTTCGTCTGCTTCGTATTGCTTGGGCCTGCCGGTGCCGTGCTGTACCGCCTGGCAGACTTCTACGCGCGCCATTGGGGGGCCGCGCAAGGGCCCGAGATGGGAGATTTCGGGCTGTTCGCCCGCCAGGCCTTCACCGTGATCGAATGGTTGCCGGCACGTGTGACTGCAATGGCCTTTTCCATCGTGGGTGACTTCGAGGATGCCGCTTACTGCTGGCGTACCCAGGCCAATCTCTGGCCGGATCGCAACGAAGGCATTCTGCTGGCTGCAGGTGCCGGAGCGCTGGGTGTCCGTATCGGACAGACTATCCAGCAAAGCGGTGAATTGCTGGAGCGCCCGGAGCTGGGGACGGGCGACGAGGCGGAGGTCGAATATCTGCAGAGTTTCGTCGGTCTAGTACGGCGGACGTTGGTACTCAACGTACTGGTATTACTGATGCTCAGCCTGACACGCTTCGCTGCCTGAAAGCCTCTTCCTCGTTTTACAGTGGGCTCCGCTGACGGGTTTTGAGTGACAGGGCTGTTTCAGGGGGCGTGCTAAGATTCCTGCCCCTGAATCTGGAACCCGTGCGTACATGATTGCAATCATCGGCGGCAGTGGCCTGAGCAAGCTTTCCACCCTGGACATCGATCGGCGTGAAGTGGTGCGTACGCCATACGGGGAACCTTCCGGCGCATTGCAGTTTGGTCATATCTGCGATCAGCAAACCGTTTTCATTGCCCGCCACGGCTACGGTCACACGATTCCGCCGCATGCTGTGAACTACCGAGCCAACATCTGGGCGCTCAAACATGCCGGCGCAGAGGCCATCATTTCGGTGGCCTCCGTCGGCGGTATTGCAGAGCGTTTCAAGCCGGGTTCGCTGCTGGTGCCGGATCAGATCATTGATTACACCTGGGGCCGCAAATCCACCTTCTTCGATGGCCCAGACCAGGAAGTAGTACAGGTCGATTTCACTGACCCTTATGATTCCGGCCTGCGTCAGCGCATCCTGACCGCCTCGGCCAAGGCCGGCGAGACGATCTTTGACGGCGGTACCTATGCGGCCACACAGGGACCGCGCCTGGAAACGGCGGCCGAAATCACGCGTCTGGAGCGTGATGGCGCCGATGTGGTCGGCATGACCGGCATGCCTGAAGCAGTGCTGGCGCGCGAGCTTGAGCTGCCCTACGCGGCAATCCTGGTGGTGGCCAACCATGCGGCCGGTCGCGGTAACAGCGAGCATCGGATCAGCATGGACCAGGTGGACATCACGCTTCAGAAGGCCATGGCACGTGTGCGCAATTTGCTGCAGCATTTCTGCTCGAGCTGCACATGATCCATACCCTGTTGCGCATGGGAGACCCCCGCCTGCTGCAACGCGCCCGCGAGGTGGAGTCGTTCGGCGCCCCTGAGCTGTACGCACTGGTGGCCGACATGTTCGAGACCATGGCGCAGGCCGGAGGCGTTGGACTGGCCGCGCCACAGATTGGCGTCGACCTGCGCGTGATCGTGCTGGGTATGGAACACAGAGTAGGGAGGGGGGAGAAACCGGACGGGGTGCTGGGGGTGAAAACGGCCGGAAA
>NZ_MDUX01000043.1 GCF_014736495.1 Candidatus Dactylopiibacterium carminicum | reverse complement strand
TGAAAAACAGTATTTCATGAAGCTCGGGGCTGTCTAGGAAACCCGGGGCGATTCACCTCAATTCAACACCGAATTTTAGCAAAATGAGCACAGAGCTCAGTGCCCTTAATTACAGAGCAAGTAGCCCGGATGCAGCGCAGCGGAATCCGGGGTCTTGTGCCACGAGAAGCCCCGAATTCCACCCTTCGGCTTACATCCAGGCTACACAATCACCGCATACGGCACACCCATGCGTACCACGCCGGACGGGTAGGGCGTCAATGAGCGCAGCGAATTGCGCCGCATGAGAACACTCGTGAGTCAGCCATACCGCCACAATGATCGCCGAACACAACAAACCTCGCCAGCCTATGCCGCGACACAGGCCTGTCAAAACCGGCGCGGGCGGGATGTGCGGTTTGTCACGTAGCCATCCATCCACACATCCGGCCATGCCGCTCCCCCGCACACGGGTTTTACCCACCGCCCCACCACGCCACACAGCACCAGCCGCTTTCACCTAGAATCTGCAGCACAACCCGACACACAAGGCCCCCCAGCCATGCATCCCGCCCCCGAGTTCCCAATCGCCAAGGCGCCCGTGCGCCTGCGCGAGATTCCCTATAACTACACCTCCTTCTCCGACCGCGAGATCGTCATCCGCCTGCTCGGCGAGGAGATGTGGGCCGTGCTCGACACGCTGCGCGCCGAGCGCGTCACCGGCCGCTCCGCGCGCATGCTCTACGAGGTGCTGGGCGATATCTGGGTGGTGCAGCGCAATCCCTATCTGGAAGACGACCTGCTGGCCAATCCGAAGCGCCGCGAGGCGCTGCTCGATGCGTTGCGCCATCGCCTGCGCGAGGTGGAGAAGCGGCGCGTGGAATCAGCCGCCGAAGATGCGGTGCGTGCCGAGCGTGTGGGCCAGCTGGTGGCGGCAGCACAGCAAGCCGTCGATGCCTTCGCGCAGCATTTCGAGCACACCGCCGCGCTGCGTGCGCGGGCGCTCAAGCGCCTGCTGCGCCATACCCGGCGCGACAACATCGCCTTCGATGCCTATGCGCGTGTGGCGCACGTCACCGACGCCACCGACTGGCGCGTTGAATACCCCTTCGTGGTGCTCTACCCGGATACCGAAGCAGAGATCGCGCCGCTGGTGCGCGCCTGCATCGAACTGGAGCTGACCATCATCCCGCGCGGCGGCGGCACCGGCTACACCGGCGGCGCCGTACCGCTGACGCTGGACGCCGTGGTCATCAACACCGAGAAGCTGATCGACATCGGCAAGGTCGATGCGCAGACGGCCCTGCCCGGCGTGGCCGAGCCCTACGCCACGGTGTTCACCGGCGCCGGCGTCGTCACGCGGCGCGTTATGGATCTGGCCGAAGACAACGGGCTGGTGTTCGCTTGCGACCCCACCTCGGCGGACGCTTCCTGCATCGGCGGCAACATCGCCATGAACGCCGGCGGCAAGAAGGCCGTACTGTGGGGCACGGCGCTGGACAATCTGGCCTCCTGGCGCATGGTCACGCCCGACGGCGAATGGCTGGAAGTCGAGCGCCTGAACCACAACCTGGGCAAGATCCACGATCAGGCCGAAGTCAGCTTCCGCCTCAAATATCTGGCGGACGACGGCCGCACGATCCGCCGCGAAAACCTGCTCACCCTACCCGGCGCACGCTTCCGCAAGGTCGGACTGGGCAAGGACGTGACCGACAAGTTCCTCGGCGGCCTGCCCGGCATCCAGAAGGAAGGCACCGACGGCATCATCACCAGCGCCCGCTGGCTGCTGCACAAACTCCCTGCCCACACGCGCACGGTCTGCCTGGAATTCTTCAGCCAGGTGCGCGAGGCCGTGCCGGCCATCGTCGAGATCAAGGATTTCCTCGACCGTCAGCCGAAGATCGGCGACGCGCGCGTGATGCTCGCCGGCCTGGAGCACCTGGATGAACGCTACGTGAAGGCCGTGGGCTACGCCACCAAGGCCAAGCGCCATGGCCGGCCGAAGATGGTGCTGATCGGCGACATCGTCGGCGATGTCGAAGAACAGGTGGCGCAGATCGCCGCCGAAGTGGTGCGCCTGTGCAATGCGCGCGGCGCCGAGGGCTTCATCGCCGTCAGCCCGGAAACGCGCAAGAAATTCTGGCTGGACCGCTCGCGCACCGCCGCCATCGCACGCCACACTAACGCCTTCAAGATCAACGAGGACGTGGTGATCCCGCTGCCACGCATGGGCGACTATTGCGACGGCATCGAGCGCATCAACATCGAGCTCTCCATCCGCAACAAGCTACGCCTGGCCGAGGCCGTGCAGGCCTTCCTGCAGGGCGAGCTGCCGCTGCGTGCCTACGATCCGGCGCTGAGCCCCGAAGAGATCATCGGCGACTGCCGCGTGCGCGCGCAGGAAGCGCTGGCAGCAGTGCAACGACGCTGGACCTGGGTGCTGGAAAATCTCGACCTGCCACTGGCCGAGGCGCAGGCGCGCTTTGCCGAACTCGGCATCCAGCTCGCCGAAGGCCAGGACCGGGCCGATGATCTGCTCTTCCACCGGGTACAGGATCACCGCCTGCGCATCTCCTGGAAGAACGAGCTGAAGCTGCCGATCACCGAGATCTTCGAGGGCAATCCTTACAGGCCGGTACTGGAGCGGCTGGACGCCATCCACAAGGACGTGCTGCGCGGGCGCGTCTTCGTTGCACAGCACATGCACGCCGGCGACGGCAACGTGCACACCAACCTGCCGGTGAACTCCGACCACTACGAAATGCTGCGCGAGGCCAACGTGGCCGTGGAGCGCATCATGCACCTGGCGCGTGCGCTGGGCGGCGTGGTCTCCGGCGAGCATGGCATCGGCATCACGAAGTACGAGTTCCTCACCGCCGAGGAACTCGCGCCCTTCCATGCCTACAAGCAGCAGGTCGACCCGCAGGGCCGTTTTAACCGTGGCAAGCTGATGCCCGGCGCGGACCTGCGCAACGCCTATACGCCGTCCTTCAACCTGATGGGTTACGAGTCGCTGATCATGCAGCAGAGCGACATCGGCGCCATCGCCGACTCGGTCTCGGCCTGTCTGCGCTGCGGCAAATGCAAGCCGGTGTGCTCCACGCACGTGCCGCGCGCCAGCCTGCTCTATTCGCCGCGCAACAAGATCCTCGCCACCTCGCTGCTGATCGAAGCCTTCCTGTACGAAGAGCAGACGCGGCGCGGCGTGTCGATCAAACACTGGGAAGAATTCGAGGACGTGGGCGAGCACTGCACCATCTGCCACAAGTGCTACACGCCCTGCCCGGTGGACATCGACTTCGGCGACGTATCGATGGCCATGCGCAGCCTGCTGCACAAGATGGGCAAGCAGAGCTTCAACCCGGCCAAGAAGCTGGCGATGGCCTTCCTCAACACCAGCTCGCCGGAAAAGATCAAGTTCCTGCGCAAGACCAGCATCGAATGGGCCTACAAGGCACAGCGCCTGGCCGTGGACCTGCTGCGCCCGCTCACCCGCGGCAGTACGCGCCATCCGCCAGCCTCGCTGGGCAAACCGGCGCTCAAGGCGCAGGTGATCCACTTCGTGAACAAGAAGATGCCGGGCAACCTGCCGAAGAAGACGGCACGCGCGCTGCTGGACATCGAGGATGATCACGTCGTGCCGGTGATCCGCAATCCGGCGGCCACCAGCGTGCACTCCGAAGCGGTGTTCTACTTCCCCGGCTGCGGCTCCGAGCGCCTGTTCTCACAGGTCGGTCTCGCCACCCAGGCGATGCTCTGGCATGTCGGCGTGCAGACCGTGCTGCCGCCCGGTTACCTGTGCTGCGGCTATCCGCAGAAAGGTGCCGGTCAGGCGGAGCTCGCGGAGAAGATCACCACCGACAACCGCGTGCTCTTCCACCGTGTGGCCAACACGCTCAACTACCTCGACATCAAGACCGTGGTGGTGAGCTGCGGCACCTGTTTCGACCAGCTCACGCAATACGAATTCGACAAGATATTCCCCGGCTGCCGTCTGATCGACATCCACGAATTCCTGCTCGAAAAGGGTGTGAAGCTCGAAGGCGTGAGCGGCACCCGCTACCTCTATCACGACCCCTGCCACAGCCCGATGAAGCAGCAGGATCCGCTAAAGACCGTCAATGCGCTGATCCAGACAGTGGACCACACACGCATCGCCAAATCGGATCGCTGCTGCGGCGAATCCGGCACGCTGGCGGTGGCGCGGCCGGACGTTTCCACTCAGGTGCGCTTCCGCAAAGAAGAAGAACTCGTGACCGGCACGGACCAGCTGCGTGCCGACGGTTTCACGGGCGACCTGAAGGTGCTCACTTCCTGCCCGGCCTGCCTGCAAGGCCTGCAACGCTACAAGGACGACGTGGAAGGCCTCGATGCGGATTA
This sequence comes from Candidatus Dactylopiibacterium carminicum, assembly GCF_014736495.1. Classification (GTDB taxonomy): domain Bacteria; phylum Pseudomonadota; class Gammaproteobacteria; order Burkholderiales; family Rhodocyclaceae; genus Uliginosibacterium; species Uliginosibacterium carminicum. The sequence goes on along the minus strand of NZ_MDUX01000043.1, from coordinate 27,254 downwards.
CATCGTCATCGAACTGGCGAAGAGCATCCTGGGCGAGAACTGGCTACCGGACTACGTGCAAAAAACCTATGCCGGAGGCATCGAGAGGGTACTGCTTTAACCCCGCTGGCGCACATCACAGCGTTATGCGCTCAGGGGGCATGGTTACCAAGAACGAACCTTACTTTGCAGCGATCAAAGTTCCACCGTCGACGAGATCCCTAAAGCCGAGCTTGATCTGGTTCTTGATGGTTTCGGTCACGGCAATCTCAGGCGTATTGCCCGCCATCGGAATGAAGATCAAACCAATCCACGTTGTAACTGAATCCTTACTGGTACTGCTTTTAAGCTCTTTACCTTCGCGATCAAGCAATACAACTTTAACCGTGTAGTTATCAGTAGCAGCAGCAGGAATAACCCCAAGGGTAAGACCACTGATGAATCCAAACACTGCGGCAGCGCCCTGATCACCATGGTTATAAACATCGACACGGATCCGGTTGCTGAAGTTTCCCTTTTCCTCTTCGTTCATACTTAATTCAGAGAGAAGGCCAGACTCCTCAATCGCTGACGTAGTCAGTGCGTGCAGTTTTTCTTTCATGTGCAACCATTCAACTACAGCCTTGTCAGGCTCTCCCATAAAGAATCGCGTTTCTACGAATGCAGCGGGTTTTGCAGCAGAAACAGCGATTGGTGGCTGTTCTGCAAACCGGGCAGTTTCCATGTTCTGGAAGGATGCACACCCAGATGTCAGTGCCATCACTCCAAGCAGTACTGCAAAAACATAACTCTTGATCATGATCTTCCTTGAATTTATAAGTTTTGCGCTGCAAATCCAGCGTGGGACAGAATCATGCCGAGCGCATCTATTGTTGTAAATCCATGAAATATTCGATTAAAAAATTAAAGACCAGCCCAGCGACATGCAGCACACATCGCCGGCTGAAGTCGTACAAAATCGATGCAAATAATTTGATTTAGGTCAAACAAAACCACAGATAGATCAGACATCCAAACCCAACAAAGTGCAGATCTTTTTCAGGAATCTCTATGTTTGGCTCCACGCTTGAGAACCCCTTTGAACTGTTTCAAAAATGGTTAGTCGCAGCCGAAAAGAGCGAACCCAACGATCCCAATGCAATGTCCATCGCCTCTGTCGGTGAAGACGGCATGCCCTCGGTGCGCATGGTGCTGCTCAAGGGGTTCGATGAACGCGGCTTCGTCTTCTATACCAACCTGGGCAGCCAGAAAGGCCAGGAGCTGTTGGCTCACCCAAAGGCCGCGCTGTGCTTCCACTGGAAATCGCTGAAGCGTCAGATACGCGTCGAAGGCGAGGTGGAGCGCGTCAGCGATGAGGAAGCAGACGCCTACTACGCCAGCCGCGCGCGCGATTCGCGCATCGGCGCCTGGGCCTCGAAACAATCGCAACCGATGCAGACGCGCTTCGAACTGGAGCAGCGCGTGGCGCGCTATGCACTGAAATTCAACATCGGAGCCATTCCACGGCCAGAATTCTGGAGCGGCTTCCGTGTTGTGCCACGCAAGATCGAGTTCTGGATGGACAAACCGTTCCGGCTGCACGAACGCCTGGTATATCGCCGCAACGCCGCCGGTGGCTGGGATACCAGCATTCTTTTCCCCTGAACGGCACGGGTCGCGCAAGTCACTCTCCGGCTTCCAGGCATGCCAATTGCTGAACGTGGGCTCCGCCCTCACATTCAGTACATCGCCATGGATACAGCCGTCCTCCAGCTGCTCGCCCTGATCAAGATCCGTCTGCGCAAGGAAAAGGGGCTGGTGCTCAATACCCAGCGTTTCTTCGCCGAGCAGGCCTACGCCTGGCAGGTGCTGGACGCCGCGGAGGAATGCGAGGACATCGAACTGGTTACCGCCTCACTGGAGATCCGTGACCGCCTGGGCTGGATTGCGCCGGCCAGGCTGACGGAACACCCGCCGGCAGAGCGCAAGACGGCTGCTCCGGAGGAAAAGAGCCGCTACATGTTCGGCCCGCGTTCCTGAAGCTGTGACAGCCGGGCTACAGCCCGGCTCGCCGCTCAGCCACGCAACTCTTTCACCCTCTTTCACCATGTCGCCGAATTTCAGCAGATCGGTGCTGGCCCGACGTGCATCCTCGATGCCAACCTTGCCGGCCTTGATCAGGTGCTGCAGATCGTCGTTCATGCTATGCGAGCCCGAATGCGGGTCCACCGTGAGCAGGTCAATCAGACCGCGAATGCCGGCGAAGTTGACCGTGGCGATCAGGTGCGCGGCTTCCTGGTTCATGGTCAGGCACTCGGTGGCAAGGTGGTAGCGGTCACCTGTCACCGCCGGCAGCAATGCCTGGCAGATCACGCCGCGCAAAGCGCTGGCAAGCGCCTGCGCCTGAGCATCCGAATTGCCCAGCGGCGATGCAGCTTCTGCAGCCCGAGCTCGGTGGAACGCGCATGCAGCGTGGCAAACACCAGTGGGCCGGCCTCGGCCAGCGCCACAGCCTCCTGCGCCGTTTCGGCGTCGCGGATCTCGCCGATGAGGATCACGTCGGGCCGCTCGCGCAAGGCATCCAGCGCACCAAGGTAATAGCTCGCCACGTCGCCATCGGCACCGACCTCGCGCTGCGTGACGATGCTGCGCCGCTGCGGGATCAGCGTTTCCACCGGATCCTCGATGGTGATGATGTGGCCGGGGCGGTTACGGTTGATCTCGTCGAGCAGCGAGGAAATGGTGGTGGATTTTCCCTGGCAGGTGTCGCCCACGATCAGCACCAGCCCGCTGGAGAGGCGCGCGAAGGCCTGGGTATTCTGGCGCAGGCCCAGCGAGGCCAGCGCCAGCGGCTCGGTGGGAAAGCGCCGGATCACGCAGCCCAGACGCTTGCGCCCGTGGAAGGTGAAGCAGTTGACGCGTAACCGCGCGCTGTAGAGATCCTTGGCGCGATCGAAGGCGCGCTCCAGGATGCGCTCCTCCCAGGCGGGCTCGACGACCTCGAAGAACTCCTCCAGCTCCTGCCCGGTGACCGGGATGTCGGAAACGGCGACCAGGCGCTTGGGCTGACGCAGCATCACCGGACTGTTCTGATGGATGATGATGTCGGAGAAGACAATATCGGAATTGAGCAGGCTGAGGATCAGTTCGATCAGCGTGCCGCCGGTGGCGATCTCCCTCGCCTCGGCATGGGAGAGGGTTTCGATCAGGGAATAGTCGGGCTGGTCCATGCGGGCTTCCGGTCAAGGGATGATTGCTTCGGCAATCCTTGCGCGGCCGGCCCGGAAATGCAAGCGACCGGCGTTCCTCAGCGATGAGCGAAGGTCACGACGCGATCCGCGTCGAGGCGGATGCCGATGGGCTGACCGATGGCATGATCGTGATAGCTGGGCACCAGCGAGAGCACCTCGGCTCCGCTAGCCAGACGCAGCGTGTACAGAATCTCCGCTCCCTTGAAGGCCTTGCGCGCCACCACCGCCCGCAGCGGGCTGGCATCGTCATGCACGACATCATCGGGGCGCAGCAGAACATCCACCCGGCATTCTCCGTCATTGCCGCAGCATTCCACGGGAATGTCGGAACGCAAGCGCCCCAGTTCGATCTCGACAGTGCGTGCGTCATGCACGACCCCCGGCACGATTACGCCCTGGCCGACGAAATCCGCCACGAAACGCGTCGCCGGCCGATGGTAGAGCTGCCAGGGTTCAGCCCATTGCGCCAGCCTCCCTTCGCTCATCACGCCGATCTCGTCGGCCATGGCGAAGGCTTCGTGCTGGTCGTGGGTGACCAGGATGGCGGCGGTGCCGGCCGCCTTGAGGATGTCGCGCACTTCGAATGAAAGGCGCTCGCGCATCTCGGTATCGAGATTCGAGAACGGCTCGTCAAGCAGGATCAGCTCCGGCCTGGGCGCCAGCGCGCGCGCCAGGGCGATGCGTTGCTGCTGGCCGCCGGAGAGCTCGTGTGGGTAGCGCCCGCCCGTACCCTGCATGCTCACCAGCGCCAGCATTTCCTCGACACGCGCATGCCGCCGCGCGCGCGGCAGGGGGGCAAGGCCGAAGGCGATGTTGGCGGCCACGTCCAGATGTGGGAACAGGGCGTAATCCTGGAACACCATGCCGATGCCGCGCGCTTCGGGCGGACGCATCAGATCCGGGCTGGCGATCGTCTCTCCCTTGAGCCGGACGTGCCCGGCGCGCGGCCGTTCGAAACCGGCAATGGCACGCAGCACGGTGGTCTTGCCGCACCCAGAGGGCCCCAGCAGGCAGGCGATGGCACCCGACGCGAGCGCGAAGTCGACGCCATGCACCACGGTGTTGTCACCATAGGCCAGATGCAGGTCATGCACTTGCAGGACGGGGAGGGGCATGGTTCAGTCGGCCGGAGGTAACTGGATGAGAATCATTATAATCCGGTCCTCCCACCGCTCCCGCGCCGGACCGTCATGCCATCAACCGCCCTGCGCCGTCCCCTGCAAGATCTGATCAATCCCGTAGTGCTCGTAGCGATGCTGCTGGCCCTGTTGCTGGCCGTGCCGGTACTGGTGGTGGCGGGCAGCGTGTTTGCCGGCGGCACCGCTGAAACCTGGTCGCATCTGGCGCAGACAGTACTCGGTGAATTCGTGCGCAACACGCTGGTGATGCTCACCAGCGTGGGGCTTGGCGTTGCCGTGATCGGTGTGACCACGGCCTGGCTGACGAGCATGACCGAGTTCCCCGGGCGGCGCGTGTTCGAATGGGCGCTGGTGCTGCCGCTGGCAATGCCGGCCTACGTGATGGCCTATGTGTATACCGATCTGCTGCAGTTCGTCGGCCCGGTGCAGGGCTGGCTGCGCGAAACCTTCGACTGGCGCCGTGGCGATTACTGGTTTCCCGAGGTGCGAAGCGTCGGCGGGGCCTGTGCCATGTTTGCCCTGGTGCTGTATCCCTACGTCTACCTGTTGGCGCGCACAGCCTTCCTGGCACGCTCGGCCAGCTTGCAGGAAGCCGCACGCTCGTTGGGTCTGGGACCCTGGCGTACCTTCCTGCGCATCTCGCTGCCGCTCGCGCGGCCGGCCATCGTCGCCGGCGTAAGTCTGGCACTGATGGAAACGCTGGCGGATTTCGGCACCGTGTCCTACTTCGCGGTACAGACCTTCACCACTGGCATCTTCCGCGCCTGGTTCTCGCTCGGTGATCGCATCGCGGCAGCGCAGCTCTCCGCTGCGCTACTGGGCTTCGTTGCACTGGTATTGCTGCTCGAACACGCCTCGCGCGGCCGCGCCCGGCATGCCGCCGGCCCGCGCGCGCCTCTTCACTCACACGTCTGCACGGCTGGCAGGCGGGCGCGGCCTGGCTCGCCTGCGCACTGCCGCTGACATTGGGCTTCCTGTTGCCGGCCGGATTGCTGCTGCACATGGCCTTTGCCGATGGCGACGCACAGTTCGGCGCGCGCTACTTCCAGTTGTTGAGCAACAGCCTGTCCGTCTCCGCCCTGACGGCTGCGTTGGCGGTGCTGCTGGCTGTGATTTTCGGCTATGGCGCACGCCTGGCACATTCACGCCTGCCGGCCGCACTCAACCGTCTGGTATCGCTGGGCTATGCCTTGCCCGGCGCGGTGATCGCGGTGGGTATCCTGATCCCGGTCACGCGCGTGGATATCGCGCTGGCGGAATCCATCCGCGACCTTACCGGGCACAATCCCGGCCTGTTGCTCACAGGCGGGATCACGGCACTCGTCTACGCCTATCTGGTGCGTTTCCTCACCATGGCACTGGGCAGTGTGGAAAGCGGCCTGACACGCATCACTCCGGCCATGGACGAAGCCGCGCGCAGCCTCGGTGCCACGCGCCTCGGTGTGCTGCGCCGCGTGCACTGGCCACTGCTGCGCGGCAGTCTGCTCACGGCCAGCCTGCTGGTGTTCGTCGATGTGATGAAGGAGTTGCCGGCCACGCTGGTGATCCGCCCCTTCAATTTCGATACCCTGGCGACCCAAGCCTACACGCTAGCGTCCGACGAGCGCCTGACGGAAGCCGCCACCGCATCGCTGGCCATCGTCGCCGCCGGACTGCTGCCGGTGATCGTGTTGTCCCGGCGCATCGGTCGTAACCGCTGAAACAGCCAGCACGCTTGCCAAAGCCGGGCCGGCCATTCACCATGAGGCCTGCCGGCGACGCGCCGGCACCGCCCGCTTCACGCAGCCCGGTGAGCGGTCCTTCACCCGGTCTCTGCCGGGTTCAACTAGCCCCCGCAGCGCCGGCGGCAGCACGGAAGGACGAAGCATGGAAGCCGCCCAAGCTCCCTACAAGGGATTCCTCATCGAAGCATTGGTGTATCTGGCCGCGCCCCCGGAAGGCAAGACCGGCCTGCGCCCTCTGGACAAACGCTACGCTGCCTCGGTTCGCATCACCAATGTGGAAACCAACGAGTCACGCATCTCGCGCCTGCCCCGGCGCAAGGACTTCGCCTGCGTGGGCGACGCACGGCGGGCGGCAGAGATCCATAGCCGAAAATTGATCGACAGCCCTCCGGCACCACGCAAACCACGTGCCCGACCGCACAAGGGCGATGAAGCACCGCCCGCATCCTAGGTGGCAGGTGCTACACCGGACGACAGCTGGAACAAGCACGGACAAACAGCAGGAATTGCGGGGGCAAGGCCCTCCGTACGGCTCCGGATTGTTAATCTGTATTAATAATAATAATTTGTATTTACATTTCGCTCTCCACGGATTCAACGTCATTCCGACGCCTCACAAGGAGAGACCCATGCCCAAGTACGCGCTTCTGGCCGCAGCCATTGCCGGCCTCAGCGTTACCACCGTTCATGCCCAGGAAAAGGTGCTGAATCTTTATTCCTCACGCCACTACCAGACCGATGAGGCGCTGTTCAGCGGCTTCGAGAAGGCGACCGGCATCAAGATCAATTACATCCAGGCAGGAGAGGACGCACTGCTGGAGCGCCTCAAGAGCGAGGGCGCAAACAGCCCGGCCGACGTGTTCATCACGGTGGACGCCAGCCGCCTGGCCAAGGCCGACGAACTCGGCCTGTTCGCCCCGGTGAAATCGAAGCAGCTGGAAGATCGCATCCCTGCGCATCTGCGTACCGGCGAGTGGTTTTCCTTTTCCCAGCGCGCCCGCGTGATCGTCTACAACCCGCGCAGCGTGAAAGCCGCCGACGTACAGAGTTATGAGCAACTGGCCGATCCGAAACTCAAGGGACAGGTCTGTGTGCGCTCCGGTTCGCATCCGTACAACCTTTCGCTGGGTGCAGCCCTGATCGCACACGATGGCGAAGCGAAGACCGAAGCCTGGGCACGCGGTCTGGTGGCCAATTTCGCGCGCGCGCCCAAGGGAGGAGACACCGACCAGATCAAGGCGGTGGCCGCTGGCGAATGTGGCGTGGCACTGGCCAACTCCTACTATGTGGCCCGCCTGATGCGCTCTGACAAGGCTGAAGACCTCAAGGTGGCCGAATCCATCGCCGTGGTGTGGCCTAACCAGCAGAGCTGGGGCACCCACATCAATGTCTCCGGCGGCGGCATGCTGAAACATGCGCCGAACAAGGAGTCCGCCGTGAAGCTCCTGGAATATCTGGCCTCCGATGCAGCACAGGTCTATTTCGCCGACGGCAACAACGAATGGCCCACGGTGCCCACGGTAAAGGTCAGCAATCCGGCACTCGACAAGCTGGGGGCGTTCAAGGCGGATACCCTGCCCATCGGCCAGACCTCCAAAGGCTCGGCCACGGCACAGAAGATCTTCGATCGTGCCGGCTGGCGTTGAGTGATCGGCCTGAAAACATGCGAAAGCCCCGCGAGCGGGGCTTTTTCATTGCCGGACCGCTCCAAGACGAAAAAGCGTCTCTTTGGAAGACCGGCCCGTCGCACCACGATGAGTCCGGAGGCCATTTTCCTGTCTTGGAAGCAGGATTCAGCTGACGGGTGTTGTGCCGGGCAAACGACTATCCAGAATCGCCGCACGCAGCAGATCAATCACCTTGGTACGCGGATAGGTCACACGCCAGGCGATCGCCACGCGCCGGGTAGGTTCCGGCGCAGCAAACGGACGTACGGCCACCAGCTCCTGAGTGCCCACCAGCGGATCGGCGGCAGAGGCGGGCAAGACCGTCACGCCCAATCCAGTAGCCACCATGTGGCGGATGGTTTCCAGTGAGCTGCCTTCCATGGTCTTCTGCAAGCCGGTGCCATGCGCACAACGCGGGCAGGCTTCGAGCACCTGATCGCGGAAGCAGTTGCCCGATCCCAGCAGCAGCAATGGCTCTTCTTGCAGTTGCTCAGACGAAAGCTCCTTCAGTTGCGTCCATGAATGCTGCGCGGGCATCACCACGCGGAAAGATTCGTCATAGACAGGCTGGGTCACGATACCTTGCTCAAGGAAGGGCAGCGCCAGGATGGCAACATCGATCTCGCCCTTCTTCAGTGCTTCAGCCAGGCGTGCGGTGTAATTTTCCTGGATCATCAATGGCATGCGCGGAACGCGCTCGGCCAGCAGCGGGATCAGCGATGGCAGCAGATAGGGCGCGATGGTGTAGATCACTCCGATGCGCAAAGGCCCGGCCAGCGCATCCTTCCCTGCCTCTGCCAGATCACGGATCTGGCTCGCCTCGCGCAATACGCGCTCAGCCTGGTCCACGATCTCGCGCCCGATCTCGGTAACCTTGACGTCGACGGCGCTGCGTTCGAACAGCATGACCCCCAGTTGCTCCTCCAGCTTCTTCACGGCAACGGAAAGCGTGGGCTGGCTGACGTGGCATTTTTCCGCAGCACGGCCAAAATGGCGTTCCTGGGCCAGGGCTACGATGTAGCGCAGGTCGGTCAGGGTCATGGTTTCTCCCGGAGAGCGGTATCGGGCAAATAGGATTTGTTAATTATAGACTCCAAAGGAGATAGCCCGATTGATCAAGGTCGTCCTGTCTTGATCAATCACGCCAAAACCCCATATACGCAGAGCTCTGGAACCCTGCAGCGCGGCGATGGTCCGAGCATGCGCCGCGTACCCTAGCGTACGTTCAGAAAATCGTTTTCATCCCCCGGAGGAAACACAATGTTGTCCAAATACGTCTCCCGCGCCATGCTCGCAGCAGGCGTGCTTTCCTTGTTCGTTGCCGGCAGCTTGACTCTGCGTGGCAACGAAGCGCAGGCACAGGCAGCGACGCCCACACCCCAGGCAGCAGCCCTGCGTGCCGCACTGCCTGATTTCAGCGGATTGGTCGATCAGGTCGGCCCCGCCGTAGTAAACATCGCCGTTACCAGCGTGGATCGCAGCCGCCGCAATATCACGTTCGACGAGAACGATCCCTTCTATGAATTCTTCCGCCGTTTCGGCATGCCTGCCCCCGGCACTCAAGGCGGCGATGACCAGCCGCGCGTGCAGCAGGGCGTCGGCTCGGGCTTCATCATCGATGCCGAGGGTTACATCCTGACCAACGCACACGTCGTGGAGAACGCCACGGAAGTCACCGTGAAGCTCACGGACAAGCGTGAATTCAACGCCAAGGTCTTGGGCGCGGACAAGCGTACCGACGTAGCCCTGATCAAGATCGATGCCAAGGGGCTGCCCAAGGTGCGCCTCGGGAACCCGGACAACGCCCGTGCCGGCAACTGGGTGGTGGCGATGGGCTCCCCCTTCGGCCTCGAGAACAGCGTGACTGCCGGTATCATCTCTGCCAAGTCACGCAAGCTGCCTGACGAGACCTATGTGCCCTTCATCCAGACCGATGTGGCGATCAACCCCGGCAATTCCGGCGGCCCGCTGATCAATCTGGACGGTGAGGTGGTCGGCATCAATTCGCAGATCTACTCGCGCTCGGGCGGCTACATGGGGATTTCCTTCGCGATCCCCATCGACGTGGCGCTCAAGGTCAAGGAACAGTTGCAGAAGCATGGCCGCGTGCAGCGCGGCAAACTGGGCGTGGTGATCCAGAACGTGGATCGTGATCTGGCGCAGTCCTTCGGGCTGGACAAACAGTCGGGAGCACTGGTCAATTCCATCGAACAGGGTGGCCCGGCAGAAAAGGCGGGGCTGCAGCCCGGCGACATCATCCTGCAGGTCGACAACATCGTGGTCGACGAGTCCGGCGATCTGCCGCGCATCATCGGTGAACGCGCGCCGGGCGACAGCGTGCGCCTGAAGGTCTGGCGCGACAAGAAGATCCGCGACATCCGCGTGACGCTGGGCGAACAGGCCAGCGAGCGGGTTGCGCTGGATAGCGGTGACAGCAACGCCGGCAATGTCGGTGGCAAGCTTGGTCTGGTGGTGCGCCAGATCAACGCCCGCGACGCCCAACGCCTCGGTATCGCAGGCGGGCTGATCGTCGAGGAAGCCGCTGGTGCAGCGGCGCGTGCCGGCCTGCGTCAGGGTGACGTGATCCTCGCGGTCAGCAACCAGAAGGTGAATACTCCGAACGAATTGCGCAAGCAAGTGGAGGCTGCGGGCAAGAACATTCCGCTGCTGATCCAGCGTGGTGATGTGCAGCAGTTCGTGGTGGTACGCACCAACTGACTCGCGTCAGGCGATCAAGTGCACAAACGGCCGCCACAGGGCGGCCGTTTTCTTGTCTGTACCCCAAGCTGAACCCTCTTCAGCTCTTGTGCAAGCGCGGACGCCCCTTGGGCAGGGGCGCGACACGCCGGTTGGGCTGCACATCCACGGCAGGCACCAGATCACCGAGTAGCCAGCCACGATGAGCTGCATAGCGGATACGCGCCAGACGCTCATCGCCCAAGCCCTGCTCCAGCAGTCGTCGATAGCTCGCCTGGCGTTCGAATGGCGTGTTGCCCAGCGCCCAGTAGCCTGCATGATCCGTGATCAGCGGATCTCGCGTCAGCCCAAGATGGTGACGGCAACTGGACCACGGATAGTGCTCAGCCGTGGCCGCCAGCCCAGCGCGCAAGGGGTTGAGCTCCACATAGGAGCTGACCGCCAGCAGCCATTCCCCGGGCTCGAGTACGGCGGCGCGGTAACGACCTTCCCAGAGCGTGCCCGTGCGTCGATGGCGATCATTGAACCAGCGCACGTAGCGCCGTCCCAAACGTTGCATCAATCCACCGATAGCCTCCGGAGCCGGTGGCGTGACAAGCAGATGCACATGTTCTGGCATCAGGACCCAGGCATGCAACTGAACGCCGGTTTCACGCAGGGCATCGCGCAAATGGCTGAGGTATTGCTGCTGGTCCTGATCATCGAGAAAGACCAGTGCGCGATTATTGCCGCGCTGGGTAAGCAACTGCGGCATGCCGGGAATATGGAGGCGGGGCAGGCGACTCATACGGACTCACTGCGCATCGGACAGCGCAAATAGGCGGCGGTGCTCCTTGAGCGCATAACGATCCGTCATGCCAGCAATGTAATCGGCAATCGCACGCGGACGATCTTCGTGGGCATATTCCTGATGCTGAGGCGGCAGCAGGCGAGGATCGTCCATCAACAATGTGAACAGATCTCGAATGATGCGTTTGGCCTTACTCATCTCGCGCAGCACCTGATAGTGCCAATACAGCTGCTCGCGGAGGAAGCGCTGCAATTGCTGCTGCTGGGCCTGCATGGGCAGGGAGAAAGCTATCAGGGGTGGTGCGGCATGCACGTCAGCCAAGCTGGCGATGCCATGTGTCGTCAGATTGCTTCGGGTCTGGGTGATCAGATCGATGGCCTGGGCGTTGATCATGCGCCGCACCGTTTCATGGATCAGGCGGCGCTGCGTCAGATCCGGATACTGGCTCCGAACTTCGGCACACGGGCGGGCAAAGGCCTCGATAGCCTCCAGTTGCTCAAGGCTGATCAGGCCGGCGCGCAAGCCGTCATCAACATCGTGGTTGTTATAGGCGATGGCATCGGCGAGGTTGCACAGCTGGGCTTCGAGTGACGGCTGCCGCCCTTCCAGAAAGCGCGCCCCCAGCTCTCCGAGCTGGCGTGCATTGGGCAGGGAGCAATGCTTGAGGATGCCCTCGCGCGTCTCATGCATCAGGTTTAAGCCGTCGAAGGTCGCGTAGCGTTCTTCCAGGCGATCCACGATGCGCAACGACTGCAGGTTGTGCTCGAAACCGCCATGAGGGCCCATGCATTCGTTGAGCGCGTCCTGCCCGGCATGACCGAACGGCGTATGGCCCAGGTCGTGCGACAACGCGATGGCTTCCACGAGATCTTCGTTGAGGCTCAACGCACGTGCCAGCGAGCGACCGATCTGTGCAACCTCTATACTGTGCGTCAGACGCGTACGGAACAGGTCTCCCTCATGATTCACGAAAACCTGGGTCTTGTATTCCAGACGCCGGAAGGCGTTGCAGTGAATGATGCGATCACGGTCGCGCTGAAATTCACTACGGGTCTCAGGCGCTGGCTCAGCATGCCGGCGTCCACGACTGTTAGCCTCGGTAACCCCATAGGAAGCCAGCGTCGTATCCGCCATGATCTATGCGCAACAACTATCGATGGCGGCAGCGATATCGACCAGAGGCGCGGAGTCACGGATCACGCCCTGCCCCACGGCCTGCAACAGGATCAGGCGCAGGCGCCCCTCCTCCACCTTTTTGTCGTGACGCATGAGTTCGATGTAGCGCTCCGCACCAAGTTTCGGCCCTTGCACAGGCAAACCGGCACGCTCGGTAATGCGACGCACACGGGCCACGTCCGCCGAGTGAATCATCCCAAGCCGAGCAGAGAGCTCCGCCGCCATCACCATGCCGGCAGCTACCGCCTCTCCGTGGAGCCAAACACCAAAACCAAGGCCTGTTTCGATTGCGTGACCAAAAGTATGACCGAGATTGAGCAGGGCACGCTCGCCCTGTTCGGTCTCGTCAGCAGCAACGACCTCCGCCTTGTTCAGGCAGCTACGTTCGACCGCATAACCCAAGGCTTCCGGGTCACGTGCCAGCAACGCGTCGAGGTTGTCTTCCAACCAATCGAGGAAAGGCAGATCGCGGATGAAACCGTATTTGATCACCTCGGCCAGTCCCGCTTGCAGCTCGCGCAAGGGCAGGGTCTGCAGACTGTTGATGTCCGCCAGCACCAGCTTCGGCTGGTAGAAGGCGCCGATCATGTTCTTGCCCAGAGGATGGTTGATCGCGGTCTTCCCGCCAACGGAAGAATCCACCTGCGACAGGAGTGTCGTAGGAATCTGGATGAAAGGCACTCCGCGCTGATACGTTGCCGCGGCAAATCCGACCATGTCGCCGATGACACCACCGCCCAGGGCAATCAGGGTGGTCGAACGCTCACAACGTGCTGCAAGCAGACCGTCATAGATCAGATTCAGAGTTCCCCAGTCCTTGTAAGACTCACCATCAGGAAGGATGATCTCGGTGATGTCCACACCCGCAGCCAACAGCCCTGCGCGTAAAGCGGAAAGGTGCAAAGGCGCGACGATTTCATTGCTGACAATGGCAACCCTGCGGGTACGAAGATGGGGCGTGATCAGACTGGCATCGGCCAGAAGCCCTTCGCCAATCCTGATCGGATAGGCTCGATTACCCAATGCTACGTCGACAGTGCGCATCGCTTTTCCCACTCGGCAAGTATCTTGTTGACCGCACCCCCCGAATTTAGGCGTGCGCCGTCGATGACCAGATCGGCAATTTCCCTGTAGAACGGATCGCGCTCGGCTCGCAACGCATCCAGTCGGGCAGCCGGATCGGCGACCTGTAGCAGAGGACGGTTGCTGTCGTTCCGGGTACGCTCAAGCAGGATAGGGGTAGGCACATCGAGATAGACCACCCATCCGGAATCACGCATCACCTGGCGGTTTATGGGGGAAAGTACCGCCCCTCCGCCCGTAGCGATCACCGCGGCACCTTCGTCTGCAAGCTCCGCGATCACCTGCGCTTCGCGCCGGCGAAAGCCTGCTTCGCCCTCCAGCTCGAAGATAATAGGGATTCGTACGCCTGTCCGGTTGACGATCTCATGATCGGAGTCATGAAAAATCCGCCCCAGGCGCCGCGCCAGCATCCTGCCGATGGTGGTCTTGCCAGAGCCCATCAGGCCTACGAGATAAATGTTGCCGTTCTTGGTATCCACGGCCGAATTCTAGCCCGGATTCAGGGCACGCCTCATACGAAAAAGCCCGCGACCTCAAGGTCTGCGGGCTTCCGGGCTACAGCATCAGGAGGTCAGCGCGTGACGACCTGATCGGTCAGGATGCGCGGCGTAATGAACACCAGCAACTCGGTTTTGTTGTCCTTGCTTTCCTTGTTGCGGAACAGGGCACCAAGGAACGGGATATCGCCCAGCAACGGAATCTTGGTCGTCACTGAGCTGGCCTCCTGCTGGAAGATCCCACCGATTACCACGGTTCCTCCGTTATCCACCAATACTTCACTCTTGACGTGCTTGGTATCGATAGCAACCCCGGCGCCAGTGGAAATCTGGGTGTTGGGCGTATCCTTGTTCACGTCCAGCATCATGGATACGCGCCCATCCGGCGTAATCTGCGGCTTGACCTTGAGAGACAAGTTGGCCTTGCGGAACTGAATTGCCGTAGCACCCGAGCTGGTTGCAGTCTGGTAGGGGATTTCCACCCCTTGCTCGATCACTGCCTCGATCTGATCGGCAGTCATGACGCGTGGCCTGGACACCACGCGACCACGGCCATCGGATTCAAGCGCAGAAAGCTCCAGATTGAGCATGCCGGTACCGCCTGCACTCAACAGGGTCAACCCGATCTGCCCAGCACTCTTGCCAGAAATCGAGGATGCGGCATTGGGAAAGTTCAGCACATCGGAAAGATCCGGCTTATCCGCTGTCGCGTACTGCGTGCCTGAAACACCGGTGTAGGCCGTCGTGGTATAGGTATTCTGAGCCGGGCTACCGCCCAAGGTATAACTCCCTCCCGTTCCCAGACTCTTGGATTGCGTCACGCCAAACCGGGCGCCAAGATTCTTGGCAAAGGTATCTTCTGCTTCGATGATCTGGGCCTCGATGATCACCTGACGCGAAGGTACATCGATCTCGTTGAGCATGCGTCGCACATCATCCAACCGGGCTGCCGTATCGGTCACGATGAGCTTGTTGGTCCGTTCATCCATGATCACCGAGCCACGCTTGGACAGGATGGTCTTTTCCTTGTCCTTTAATACGCCGTCATAAATTGCCTTGGAGCTGTGATAGTTGATCTGGAAGGTCTCGGTCCGCAGTGGCTCGAGGTCACCGATCTGTTGCTTAGATTCCAACTCCAGCTTTTCGCGTGCCGCCAATTCTTCACGCGGCGCGATCCAGATCACGTTGCCATTTTTGCGCATGTCCAAACCCTTGGCCTGCAACACGATCTCCAGTGCCTGATCCCAAGGGACATCCTTCAAGCGCAGAGTCAGCGAACCTGCAACGGAGTCGCTGGTAACGATGTTGAAATTGGTGAAATCCGCAATCACCTGCAACACTTCACGCACGCCGATATTCTGGAAATTCAGTGACAGCTTCTCGCCGGCATATTTCACGGCACGGCTACCGCCTTGTACCAATTTGCGCGGGTCTTCCTGCACGGACTTGACCTCCAGAACAAACTGGCTGTCAGTCTGGTAGGCATTGTGTTCCCAAAGACCGGTCGGGGTGATCACCATCCGCACCCCGCTCTCCTGCTCTGTCGTGGAGATCCCGGTCACCGGCGTGCCGAAATCAGTTACGTCAAGATTGCGGCGGAGCCGTTCAGGCAAGGAGGTCTTCAGAAAGTCCACGATTAGGTTACTACCTGCTTGCCTGATATCGATTCCCGTATTCGTGTCAGACAGATCGATGACCACACGCCCTTCACCGTCCTTACCTCGACGGAAATTGATGTCACGAATCGCGTGCGTATCGGGCCCCCCAGGTTGCTCGGCAAATCGCGCAGTCGTTGTCAGCTCCGCAGACTTTGCCACCGCTGCAGCCAATGAAATCACCACGTCCTTGCCCTCGACTCGTGCTTCATAACTCAGAGGCTTGAGCAGATTGACAACCAAGCGGGTCCGGTCGGCGACCTGCACGAGGTTGACACTACGGACATCACCTTCACCGATATTCTGGACAGACCGATCCAAACCATTTGCCGTAGAAGGCAGATCCACCGCAATCCTGGCCGGGTTGGACACGCTAAAGCTGCTGAGCTGGCCGGTCAGCGCCTGGCTGAGTCCGATACGGATCGTAACCACGCCGCCACTGACGGTACTCTGGATTGATTCGATAACGCTGCGCGTTTCCTTGACAGGAGCCGACTGGGCGTACGCGCCGGACAGGCCGACAAGCCCGGTCACTGCGCAGAACACCGGCGCAATCAGACGCTTAATGGATTTCATTTGTGGGTCTCCTGCTCTTGCAGCTGCAAGCTACTGAAACGCTCAACCCAGTCGCCATTGGCGTCCTCGATGAGCTCCTTCAAAGTGATCTCGCCTTCGGTGATCTTGGTAATCACACCGAAATTCTGGCCAAGGTAATTACCGCTTCTGACCTGATGAACAGCTCGGTCTGCCTGTATCAAAGCAATCGGGCGGCCATGCATGGTCATCATGCCGACCATCCGCAGAGATTCCAGCGGATAGGCTTCCAATGGCTCCCGACGGCGGTTTTCATCAGGCTGATTGACGCTACGCCCCTTTGCGGGCTGCAAACGCGCTTCCTGAAATGGATCCACCAGTGCGGATACTGAATAATCCACATCCTGAAATTCCTTCAACGGCGGCAACGGCTGGATCTTGCCCTGCATCCCTTTTGCTTCATTTGCCATCCAGGCCTTGAGATCCCGGTGCTCATCTGCACACGCTCCCAGTAGCAAACTGATGGCGGCCAGCAACCAAATCGGTTTCATTTCATCTTCCCCGTGCGCTGGAGGCTATTTTTTCCGTTTGGCCGCCGCAGCTTTGTCGCGTCGCTGCTGCGCAACCTCTTCATCGTCGAGATAACGATAAGTGACAGCCGTTGCATTCATACGCATCACGCCATCCTTGCCTGGTGCAAGATCGACGTTACGCAAGGTGACAATGCGGGGAAGCTTGGCCACGTCATTCACGAACTGGCCAAAATCATGGTAACCACCGCTGATGGAAATCGTGATCGGCAACTCGGCGTAAAACTCTTTGACGCTCTCAGAACCCGGCCGCCATAGCTCGAATTGCAATCCCCGACCACGCCCTGCCTGGTTAACATAAATCAGCAGGGACTCCATCTCTGCCTTGTTCGGCAATTGCTTGAGCAATGCGCCAAATTGCCGGTCCATTTCGGCAAGCTGGTTACGATACTCATCAAGATTGACTGCCTGTTGCTTCTTTCCTCGCCATTCATCCTTGAGCTTGACCTCTTCCAGCCGAACTCTTTCGAGCTCGTCCATTTTGCCTTTCCAGTCAAACCACCAGCCACCGGCCACAACCAGGATCAAAAGAAGGATCAGCGCAGCAATCCGGGGAGCCAGAGGCCACATCCCAGGGTCATTGGGATCCAGCTGGCGGAAATCGTTTAGGAACTTGTCCAGACTCATGATTTCCCCTTACCCGTCTTGGTCGTCTTGGCCGGAGCAGCAGCAGCCGTACCCGTTTCGGCAGGCGCATGCTCGATCTCGATCCGCAGGGCAAACTCACCCACGCTTCGGCCCTTGAAACTGATCTTCTTGATTTCCTGCAGCGCAGGCTTTTCAAAGATGGGAGACGCATCCAGGTTACGCATCAGCTGCGAAACACGGGCATTGGACTGTGCATACCCATTCAACAGGACACTGTTGCCGGTTTGCTTGACTGCCTTGAGGAAAACGCCTTCGGGCATTTGAGTCACCAGTTCGTTGAACATGATGACCGTCTCGGTCCGATTGCCTTGCAGGGATTCAATAACCTGCTTGCGTGCCAACAGCGCCTGGGTCTGCTCCTTGATGCGTGCTATTTCGGCAATTTCCTTATCAAGAGAAGCGATTTCCCGCTTGATGAAATTGTTGGTTTTAAGCTGGCTCTCGATCTGACTACCGATCAGGGTTGTACCGATGAACCAGACGATGCCGCCAACCAGCACCGTCAGTATCGCAAGGGAAATGAACTGCTGACGCCGATCCTTTCGAGACTGCTCGCGGTGTGGCAAAAGGTTGATGCGAATCATGCGTCGAACCTCCTCAAGGCCAAGCCACAGGCGACCATCAGTGCCGGGGCGTCAGCAGCGAGGTTCTTGGGACGAACCCGTTGTGACAAGCTCATGCCGACAAAAGGATTGGCGGTCTTCGTGGGGACTTGGGTACGGCTGGCAACCACCTGATCTATCCCGGGAATCACCGCGCACCCGCCCGATAAAACGATGTTGTCGACTTGGTTGAACTGTGTGGAGGTAAAAAAGAACTGCAAAGCCCTGGAGACTTCCAGTGCAACGCTTTCAGTGAAGGGTTTGAGCAGTTCATGCTCATAATCTTCAGGAAGACTGCTGGAACGCTTGGCTGCCTCCGCTTCTTCCGTGCTCATGCCGTAATTGCGCGAGATATCCTGAGTCAGCTGATTGCCGCCGAAGGCCTGCTCGCGGGAATAAAGCACGTTCTGATCGCGCAGGATCGTCACCTTCATCACCTGCGCGCCCAGGTCGACCAGAGCAACAATCTTGCCTCGCCCGGCATCAGGCAAGCGCTTCTTAATAAGCTCGAACGCAGCCTGCGACGCGAACGACTCGACATCCATCACCAAGGCTTTCAGCCCAGCCGCCTCAGCAGCGGCTACGCGATCTTCCACTTTTTCCTTGCGTGACGCCGCGATCAAGACATCGACTTCTTCTGCACTGCCCGGCGACGGACCAAGCACCTGAAAATCCAGATTTACCTCATCAATGGCAAAAGGGATGTACTGGTTGGCTTCCGACTCGACCTGCACTTCCATTTCCAGCTCGCGCAAGCCGGCCGGCAGCATGATTTTCTTGGTGATGACGGCCGCGGCAGGCAATGCCAGCGCAACCTGGCGGGTGGATGACCCCAGGCGCTTCCAGGCACGCCTGATGGCGTCGGCGACAGCCTCAAGGCTGGCAATATTGCCGTCAGTTACTGCATCTCGTGGGAGCGGCTCAATGGCATAGCGCTCGAGTCGGTACTGGTTGGATCCGGCTTCAGCCAGCTCCACCAGTTTTACTGCCGAGGAAGATATATCCAAGCCTATCAAGGCTTTGGATCTACCTCCCAACAAGGATTGGATATCCATAGCGCTGAGCCACCCAATAAAACTACTTTTAAATCAAGACATTAAGTGATTCTACGATAAATCACTTTAAATCCTAGCAGTAAGTTCAGATGCATGTAAAGCACAGGGACGCCGAACGGTCGAGCGCACGGTTTCAACGCTGAAAGCCCTATTTTTCAGGGGCATCCGCAGCATGCTAGCTTACTTGGGTGAGTTCCCGGCGGCCATTCGTAAGCTTCCTTCAATGACAAAGGCGCACGGAAGCGACACGTCAATCTGGCATAGCGAACCGTCAGCAGCCAGTATCAATTGAAGCAATAGCCACAGAATGCCCCACTGTGCTCATCCCAACAGTCTCTTATGCAGATGGAGAATGAAATGCCCAGCACGCTCAAGATCGATCTGAACATCGATAAACACAAGCGCCCGACACTGGTGATCGCCTGCCCCTCGTGCCAGCACGAGCTGACGCATCATCTTGAAACCTTGCTGCCGGACAGCACGCTGAACTGCGAAAAGTGCAATT
This sequence comes from Candidatus Dactylopiibacterium carminicum, assembly GCF_014736495.1. GTDB lineage: Bacteria > Pseudomonadota > Gammaproteobacteria > Burkholderiales > Rhodocyclaceae > Uliginosibacterium > Uliginosibacterium carminicum. Next base: position 7,683 of record NZ_MDUX01000043.1, on the reverse strand, counting down.
CAGGCATAGGTGTAACGCGGAATGACTTGCTGCGCGCGCAGGATCTATATACCCGCATCCTGATCGACGACGGGGGCAAAACCTAAACGAACAAGATATTCCGCGGAGCGCTGAAATTCATTCCATACCACCAACAGGCGGTATGTAATCGAGGCACGGAAACGAAAAAAGGCCCATCCGTAGGATGGGCCTTTTGACTGGAATTTGGTGGTGTAGTCTCCTACTAGAGAGAACCTTCCTGCCTCACCGGCGAGGACACCGCAGGCGAGATTATATACGATGCGGAGGTCCGGGGGGACTTTGGCTGTCTCCGCGCATTTCCGACCTTCGATAGCTTGCGCTGCCACGGTCAGCGCCCGGGGTTCTTGACCTTCAGATGGCGGCATGAATAGCGCTGCTGCCCCCAGGACACGGCGAAGGTTTCGGAAACCTCGTACCAGTTTCCGCCTGGATGGCCACCGCCGTGGTTCTCCCCCATGCAGGAGCATTCGCAATGAAAGCCCGACGCATTCCAGCACGCCGGAGCGCATTTTTGGTGCTCCCGGTACAACTGGATCACATAGACCTCTTGGCGTCGTCTCAGCGCAAGTTTGATCACGCTGTCGAACCACGCAGTCGGAATTTCCCAGGCCTTGAACTGCGCACACCAGTCGGGCTTCGAGCGTCGGCCATCCCGCAGCCACTCCATGTTCCCCTCGGCGAACGGAATGCGCGCCAGGACCGGGAGTGGCTTATTGCGCTTGAAGATGACCGGGATTTTTCCCTGACGCCAGAGATCCTTCAGTTGCGAGTCGCTCAGATCCTGTGACATAAGGGACTCGACTCCCTGCCTCAGCGCTGCTTGTTGGCTTGGGACAGGACCGATGCCGCCAGTTCTTTCGTCTCTTTAGCGTATCGGTCGCTGGCCAAAACGCGTGCGGCCTTGTCTTCCATCTGGGCGCCGGTCTGTTTGTCGCCGCTGCGCTGAGACAGTGCCGAAGCGGCCAGACTCTTGGCCACTTGCGACGAACTGCTGCTTTGCAGCGTTTCCGACGCCAGCCGACCAATTCGTGAGGACGTCTGCTTTGTGTTCTTGGACATCGCTGTTCCTTTCACATCAGGATTTGAAGACGGGCCGGAATGGCACCACCTTATTGCCTTGGGCTGGTTGGTCATCAACCGGCTTCTGGGTTGCTTTCAGTCGCGCAAACTCCACGACATTGGTTTTGCCCTGAAAGTAGCCTTCAGGCAATCCGGCGAGTGCTTCCACGTCGCCCGCAGCCAGTCCGATGTGTCTCGGGATGGCGTCCAAAGGCATGACCTTCTCTTCGACCAACAGGTCGATGGTGCGACGAAGCAGGCGTGGCTGCTCTGGTCGACGATCCTCGTCTCCGGGTTCTGATTTCGCACCCCACCGAGCAGAGCGACGCTTGAAAAGCATCAGAGCGCCATCTTCATTCAACATCTCAAGAGCCTTCAGCCGCATGATGATCGCCGCCGCCGATACGCCCCAACGGCGCTTCAGCAGCAACAAGTCATCTAGAGTCGGAGGCACGCGAACTTCGCTGGCGAACGTTTCGGCGGGCAGCAAAAAAGCGCCTGCGAAACGGTGTGCCTGCGCTTCCATCATTTTGTGGCGCGCGTTGTCTGTCGTGCGCTGAATGTGACGATGCAGGATCAGATGCCCGACCTCGTGAGCAAGATCGAAGCGACTGCGGTACCCATTGTTTTTGTCGGCGGACAAAAGAATGAGCGGTCGCCCCAATGCTTCACTCCAAGCCGATAGCCCTTCGATCTGAGCGATGCCGGTTTCTTCCCGGACGACGATCACTCCAGCGCCTTCTACTGCCAGCGCCAAGTCTTGAATCGCCGAACGGCCCAAACGCCACAGATCCCGGCATTCGCAGGCAGCCTTCTCGATGTCCTCGTTGGTGATCTGTTCCGGCTCGGTGTAATCACGAGAGGGTAAATTGACATCGGGGTAGTCAACGTACTCCATCAGGGCAGCCGCCACGTCCTGAGCCCACTCAAGGCGGGCCTCAAGCATGGCTCGTGCAGCGACGTGCACTGACGCGTTGCTGCGAAAAAGCGGCAACGACAACTTCGCCCCGGGCGCACGCGTAAACGCACGCGTAAACCATTCCGGCGTGACGTTGACCACGCCAGCAAGGCGTTCAAGCGCGTCACGCTCAGGCGCTTGCGTTCCTGCGCGCCACTTGCTGATGGTTGCCGGAGACACATCGACCATCGAGGCCAGCTGGACTTGAGTCAGACGACGGGCCGCAAGAATTTGGCTAAGTCGATCTTTCTGAAATCCTTGTACACCGCCCCTGCTCATGATCCTGTTCCGTCTTTGTCTTGTTGTTTGCCAATGTTCTTCTTCAGCTTCGGCACAGCCAAATCGTCCTGGCCTGCTGTCGGCTGCTGGTCGTAGCGCTTGATGAATGCGTCAATGGGTTCCCGGAAAAGCCAGCCTTGCATGTGGCGATCTGGGACCGCGATTTCGATGGAAACGGGTGTGTCCGGCTGGCTATGCAACGACCCTGCAAAGCAGGCCACGACGAACACAACCGCTTGGGATGGCTCCACGTAGCCTGAAAAGAGCCCGGGTTGAACCAGTGGCTCGATGGCCGCGTTTGCCAGCGACATCTGTTTTCGGGTTTCGCTACGCCGCCCGCTGTTCCAGACCCCATACTTGGTGTTGAACCGTGCCAAGGTGAAGATCCCAGACCGGCCTGTGACGATCTGATTGCCGCGAAGCGGTGAAGGAGAGGCGTCTGCAACGGCAAGTGCACGATGGAAGGACTCGTTCATATGGAAGTGGCGCAACTGCCCCACCACGCTGGGCAAGTGCCCGTCATCCATCCCTCGCGCCGCAGCATAGGCACGTTGAGCGCCGACCAGCTTGGCTTCTTCGAGGCCCATGACAAGCTCACGCGGGATATTTCTTACGAGCAGGTCATGGATCGTTTCTTGGTTTGGCTGGGCCATTGGCAACTCCGTCATCGGAGATTTCGTTCAAGCGGATTCTATCATCAAATAGTTTCGCTTAAAAGGTTTTTGTGTAGGTGATGCTGCGATTGAGGCCGTAACGCCCCCGATTTGTAGCGCGCCCAGCGGATCGTCTGCCAGCGGGGATACCGGGAGAATGTGGGCTAAATGTTTCGTTTTGTCTTCCAGAAGTTGCATTCGACGAAATAACGGAACATACTCCCACCATGCTCGCCGACACCCACACCCAGCGCGTCCTCGATCTGGCCAGCCAGAAGGGGCTGCTACGCGCCAGCGATCTGGACGCCATCAGTGCGCCTCGAGTCGTTCTGACGCGCTTGACCGCTGCGGGTCTACTAGAGAAGGTGGGGCGTGGCCTGTACCGTCTGCCGGATGCAGAGATTTCAGAATTCGAGAGCCTTGGCACCATCGCCACCAAGGTACCCCAAGCGGTGTTCTGCCTACTCACGGCCCTCCAGTTTCATGAGCTGACCACACAGCTGCCTTGTCAGATCTGGATCGCCATGCCACGGGGCAGCCACCCGCCTCGTGTCGATTACCCGCCCGTCAAGATGGTGCAGTTCACGGGTGATGCCTACTCGGCAGGGATTGAGGAAGTCGAACGCGATGGTGTCAGGCTCCGGGTGTACAGCGTCGCCAAGACCGTGGCGGACTGCTTCAAACACCGTAACAAGATCGGGCTGGATGTGGCTCTGGAGGCGCTGAAAGACGCCCGGGCGCGCAGCAAGGCATCCGTCGACGACATCTGGCGTTTCGCCAAGATATGCCGCGTGGCCAACGTGATGCGCCCCTACCTGGAAAGCGTCGGATGAGTGCGGCCACCCCAAATGTCGCGGCATCCGTCCGTGCGCGCCTGCTCAATGTCGCCAAGGCACAAGGCGTAGATTTCAATCAGGTGCTGGTGCGCTTTGCCTTGGAGCGCATCCTCTATCGGCTGACCCAGTCGCCGCACGCTGACCGTTTCCTGCTCAAAGGTGCGCTGCTGTTCACGCTCTGGTACGACATGCCACACCGGGCCACACGCGATGCCGACCTCTTGGGCTTCGGTGCCAGCGATCTGGAGTCAGTGGCCCAGGTATTCCGGGACATCGCAGCCGTACCGGTCGACGACGGCATCGTGTTCGACCCAGCCTCCGTCACGGTCGAGGAAATCCGCAAGGAAGCAGGCTACGGTGGCGTTCGCGTGATGATTGCAGGCGATCTTGCCAGAGCACGCTGCAAGACCCAGATCGATGTCGGCTTCGGCGACGCCGTCACCCCGGCACCTGTTGATTCGGTCTACCCAGTACTGCTGGAGGAAATGCCCGCACCACGACTGCGGGCCTACCCAACGTACACCGTCATCGCAGAAAAGCTCCACGCCATCGCTTTGCTGGGCATGACCAACAGCCGCTTGAAGGACTACTTCGATCTGTCGGTGCTGTTGGAAAGAGAAACTCTGGACACCGATCTGCTGGCCCAGGCGATCAAGGCCACGTTTGAAAGACGGGGCATGGCAGTTCCTGAAGCGCTGCCAGTCGGCCTGACGGACGAGTTTGCACACGACGCTTCGCGCCAGGCGCTGTGGCTGGCATTTCTCAAGAAAAACGAACTTCCGCCAGAACCCTTGGCCGCCATCGTTGGCCGCTTGAGCGTGGCATTGGCCCCCGCGTTGAACACCGTCGCTCGTTGAATATCCCTTCATAGGGCAGCCGCTTCGCGCCCTTCGCCACGGTCAGTGGCGGTCTCCATACGGACTTTGCATGGAGACCACGATGACTACCCGACTTTGCGCACACTGCGGCCACCCCTTCGAACCTCTTCCGCAGGTTCCCGACCAAGCCTTCTGCTCCGCCCCTGAATGTCAGCGGGCACGCAAGCGCGAATGGCAGCGGGCAAAACTTCAATCCGATCCTGACTACCGAATCAATCAGCAGGCGGCCCAGCGAGCGTGGTCACAGCGCAATCACGACTATTGGCGCAATCACCGAGACGCACAACAGGTCAACGGCGATCAAGGGGAGCAACCTACCACCGCTCATCGGCAGCCAGTCATCGATCCGGTAAAGATGGACGTGTCAGCTCTGCCTTCCGGCACCTACCGGATCACAAGACGTCCAGATTTTCCGAATGGAACACCGGGCTCTTGGGTGGTCGAAATCACGCTGCTGTACGAAACCTGTGAATGCAAGATGGATGCGTCAAGAGATGACTTGATCGACACCCAGGGAATCCAGCCTTAACTTCAAGCCCAAATGGGCTCTCGATCATCCTGGATGGCAATAATTTCAACCCTGTGCATTCCGGCCGCGCATTGCAGGCCACGTGTATGCCATTGAGGTGAAAGGCAGGCCCGAGAGCAAGTTCACACAACATAAAGTGATCGGGTCTATGCAGGCAGAAGAGTTCTCCATTCCGGGGGCGGATCAGCCACCGACATTTCGGGCCGCCGAGTACGTTCGGATGACCGGCCTGCTGCCGCACGAGGCAGTCGCGTGAAACGAGTCCCACTTGTAGCCGATGACCTCGGCGTGATCTTCGTAGCCAGCACCCTCGGTGGACCAGTCGATGAACTCCTGGCGCCCTTCGCCGGCTGTGGCGTGGTGGCAGGCCATCGCTAGGTGGAGCCACTCTTCGTAGTGGCCTTCACCGAAATCGTCGGGGTCCAGTATTTCCAAGTTGGCCGCGAGCATCTCGGGAGTGATCTCGCCCCAGCGGTCATGCTCGCTCCCCTCCGGCTTGTCCAGGCGGCGGATGCGCAGTAGTTCAAGCAGCGCGGACTGTGCCTGCGGCGTCTCGTCGGGGCCGAGCAGCCAGAAGTCCGACTCGTAGCGGTGCCCCGTCTCAGGGTGCACGGCGCCGGGTGCGACCACCTGGCCACCCACGGTCTTGAAGTCGATGCCGGGATAGGCTGCCAGCTTTCCGAAGGTGGCGACGTCAGAGGGTTTCCGTAGGTAATAGTGATGCCCACCGCCACCCGTGGCAACGTGGGGGAATGTGCCCAGATCCAGTCCCAGGTTGGCGGAGAGCTTCGCTATCGAGTCGTCTCCGCCGTTGCGCGGGTCCACGTCGATGACGAGGTCGGTCGGCCGCAGGCGTACGCCCAAGTTGCCGCTACGTGCTCGTGCCTCGGCCAACACGACTGCCAGATCGTAGGTGCGACGCGGCCAGTCCTTATCCCTCGGCGCCTTGCTGTTTGAGCGCAGGGGGATCAGCTCGTAGCCGGCGCGCACCAAGAAGTCAGCGTCGTCGAACGACGGCGTCTCGCGGAGGGTGGTGGCGGCATGATTGACCTGTTCATGCTTGTCGAGCCCGTTCTCCAGGGGCGACTCCTTGCGCCCACGGTCTTGTTCGCCGTGGGCGTTCTCTTTTGTGCTCATGACTCAGCCCTCCGACTTCGGGGACAGGCCGCGTGCGACGAGCGCTGCCTGGGCGCAGCGCTTCATGCCGTCGCCCATCGGCTGGCCCTTCGCGTAGTCGCGCAGGTCGCCCATGCGGTAGCGGATTAGCTTCGGTCCGATGCGGGTGAATTTGGGGCCGCCACCCTGACAGCGATACCACGCCAAAGTGCCATAGGTCAGGCGCAGGAATGCGGCCGCCTCCTGGGCGGTGGCGAGAGCATCATTGGGTAAGGCGTGCAGATCGGCGAGCTGCTCGGGGGTGAGTTGCTTGGGTACGTATGGGTTTGGCATCTTTCGACTCCAGTCGAACAGTCGGCCACGGCCTAAACCGTGGAGTGATGACTGCCCGCTGTACGTCGCGGAGAAGAACCCATATTCCCCGTCAGTCGGTGCCGAGGTAGGTCTCGGCTGTTTGGGCCGCCGAAGGCCGATTCGTTGGCGATTGGTGGCGCCGACAAACCCAATAGTACACAACTACTCTACGCAGCGCCGCCAACGTTTCTATCTTGTCTAGGCGAACCGTATCGAATCCGATTGGTGACCGTGGCTCGGTACCAGGAAAGACGTAGCCGGACACGGTAAAGGTCGCCTGGTGAGACCTATAGCCCATCGGGTTACCGAGTGCGTCCGGGTAAAGCTATTCTTTAGGTTTTGATTGGCGAGGGGGCATACAGTGGAAATAGAACCCGAGAAGAAGCTGGGAGCGCAGCCACCGGACCTGCCGAGGCTCATCCAGGATGCTCTGGCGGAGCTGGGATACGACGCGGATGCGGCCACGGTGGCCGAGCGGGTTCGCCGCTTGGATATTGGCTTGCCGGTCGAGGACGAGTTCTCGGTCGTGTGCGCTTGGCTCGGAAAGTGCCAGCTCCTGCACAAGCTCGACCAGCACCAAGTCCCCATAGCCTCCAAGCAAGAATTCCAGGTACCCGACCTGCTGGCGAAGTTCTCGACGCAGTCCAGCAAGTTCCCCGTGTTGATAGAGGTGAAGTCGAAGAACGACAAGGTCCTGTCCTTCAAGCCCGACTACCTGAAGCGCTTGCAGAATTACGCCGACTTGGTGGGCATGCCTCTGCTAGTCGCGTGGAAGTTCCACAGTATTTGGATGCTGTTCGAAGCAAGGCACATGAAGAAGGCCGACAAGAACTTCAACATCACCCTGAACACGGCGTCGCAGGAAAACCTGCTCGGCGCCCTGGCTGGCGACGTCGCTTACAAGATCGGTGCAGGCGCAGGGATACATCTCCGCTTCCGTAAGGATGAATCGCCCCCGGTTCACTAGACACTTCGAAGCCTTAAGCTGGCAACCAAGTGG
>NZ_MDUX01000042.1 GCF_014736495.1 Candidatus Dactylopiibacterium carminicum | reverse complement strand
TGAAAAACAGTATTTCATGAAGCTCGGGGCTGTCTAGGAAACCCGGGGCGATTCAATGGTCCGCAGTGCTCTACTGCGGCACGGCTGCCAATTACAGCCAGCCAGGGGGCTTCCCCGAAGTCTCCTCCACGACCAAAACGGCCGTAAGTGAAAATCCTACATCATACCGGTAACATTTAAAAAGGCATTTCTTCGATAAAAATACTGAATTTACACCCGAAGCCGTAGGCAACAGAGAGGGAAGATGCATTGAGGCCATGCGGTAATAAAAAAACGGCGACCTGATGGTCGCCGTTGAAGCGCAGCCTGGATAACCAGGCTTTCCATGATTTTCCTTGATTACGGCTGTGTGATGGTGATGTTGGAGAACGTGATGGTCGCAACTCCCCCAGTGGCGGCGAAGACACCGACGCTTACGCTGTCAGGCAGCGCAGCAAAAGTGACCGGAGATGCACTGGTAAAAGTGCTGCCCTTATCCGTCGAGTAGGACAGCGTGACTACCAGACCTGTCCGGTTGAGCCGCAGTACCAGCGAGCCGTCAGTGGGCGTTACTGCGATGGCACTGGCAGCGGCAGGTCCCTTGCTGACACTGCCACTGACTGCAACCCTGCTTGCATAGATATAGCTATAGGAGCCCGCACTCAATACGCCAAAGGATGAATGCGCATAGACAGGAGCCACTGCCGAGTCCGTGGTGTCGCCCAACATGACGCCTGCACGATACTGATGAGAGGTGCTGGTTGTCATGCTGCCAGTCACATTGGCGACTGTAGCGGTGATTGTGAAGTCCCCGCTGATTGTCTGGCCTGCAAAAGCATAACCCTCCTTGGCGCTCTCGAATTTTCCTTTGTTGGTGGCCAGTTCAACAGTGCTGCCACTGATGGTCGCTGTGGTGTTCGTTGCCGCTGTACCGCCAGCAAATGTCAAGTTTTGCTGAGTAAAAGCAAGGGGGATACTGACGGAGCCACTACCTGAAGACGATGAGCTTGAGGTGCTCGACGATGAGGCGCTGGATGAGGCGCCCGTGCCATCGCTGCTCGACGAGCTCGACGAAGCCGGGGTCGAAGAGGACGCCGCGCTCGACGAGCTCCCCACCACCGCATGCGATGAGCAGGACGCTCAGCAGCAAAGCTGACGCCGCTGCCTTGGTTTGATGTTGCATTGAATGTCTCCTTGTACTTCCCATTGAAAGCTGACCGACCAGAAAGGTCGGGACTTCTTGGTGCTGTGTGGTGCCTCAGGATTCAGTGCCGAAGGCATCGCATGGTGTGTAGGTCGTGTGTGTGGTCCTTCCCGAAGCTATGCTTGACTTGAGTTGTTGCCGCGCTCTCAAAGGTGCTTCCGTTTGAGGGAAGTGCCTTGTGCAGTACGACGGCATTTGTTTGATTGCTTGTATTTCTTACATAGAACTCTCAAATTAGAGAATACCTGTGTAAGTGCAAATCTTATATCAATCACCTGGCATTTAAAAAGCTGTTTTGTTGGTTAAAGACCTTGGTCGGCCTTGGTGTCACTCTGTACGTCTGATGGAGTTGGGTGAGTGGTCTGAGCGTGGTGTGGTCGTCATGCCTGCGAGGGATAGTCGTCGCATAGCCCATTGCTTGGATCATCAGATCCGTGCCGGGCAGCCTATCTACTGGTGCTGCGCACGAGGCAACTGCCTGAGCTATCGGGGATTTTTGCGCTGCGCTAAAATCACGCTCTTTGCGGCCCCGGCATGTGCCGGGGCTTCGGTTTTTCAGGAAGGCCAGCTGTGCTTATCGCCAACAACATCACCATGCAGTTCGGGGCCAAGCCCCTGTTTGAGAACGTCTCGATCAAGTTCGGTGACGGCAACCGTTATGGCCTGATCGGCGCCAACGGCGCCGGCAAATCGACGTTCATGAAAATCCTGGCGGGAGTGCTCGAACCGTCCGCAGGCAATGTGGCACTGGATTCCGGTGAGCGCATGGCTTTCCTGCGCCAGGATCAGTTTGCCTATGAAGAGGTGCGTGTTCTGGACGTAGTGATGATGGGCCACGAGGAAATGTGGGCCTGCATGCGGGAGAAAGATGCGATCTACGCAAACCCCGAGGCTACGGAAGAAGACTACATGCACGCAGCCGAGCTGGAAGCGAAGTTTGCCGAGTACGACGGTTACACGGCCGAAGCGCGTGCTGGCGAGCTGCTGCTGGGGGTAGGCATTCCGACCGAGCAACACAATGGTCCGATGCGGGAGGTGGCGCCAGGCTGGAAGTTACGTGTGCTGCTGTGTCAGGCGCTGTTCGCGAATCCGGATATCCTGCTGCTCGATGAGCCGACCAACAACCTTGATATCAATACCATTCGTTGGCTGGAACACGTACTGAACAATCGCAACAGTACGATGATCATCATTTCCCATGATCGACACTTCCTGAATCAGGTGTGTACCCATATGGCGGATCTCGACTATGGGCGCATTCAGGTCTGGCCCGGCAACTGGGACGACTACACCGAGGCGTCGACGCAGGCCCGTGAGCGTCAGGCTGCGGCCAATCAGAAGGCCAAGGAGCGCGTACAGGAACTGCAGGAGTTCGTGCGGCGCTTTTCTGCGAACAAATCCAAGGCGCGCCAGGCGACCAGTCGTGCCAAACAGATCGAGAAGATCAAGATCGACGAATTCAAGCCATCCAGTCGCCAGTATCCGTGGATACGCTTCGATTTCGATGAGAAGGAGAAGCTGCATCGCCAGGCGGTGGAGATCGAGAATCTGTCGTTTGGCTATGAGGCTGAGCAGAGGATCATCGACAAGCTGACAGTTGCCTATGACGCAGGAGACCGCGTAGCGATCATCGGTGAAAACGGCGTCGGCAAGACGACTCTGATGAAGCTGCTGATGGGTGAATTGCAGCCAGGCAAAGGCAGCATCAAGTGGGCCGAAAAGGCGAAGCTGGGCTATTACGCCCAGGATCACGCTGCGGATTTTCAGGCCGCTGAAAGTCTGACCGACTGGATTTCAGGTTACGTACGTGAGGGGGGCTACGACGGTGATGATGCCGAAACGCTGATTCGTGGCACGCTCGGCCGTTTGCTGTTCAAGGGCGATGATGTGAAGAAGTCGGTCAAGGTGATCTCGGGGGGAGAGCAAGGGCGCATGCTGTTTGGGCGTTTGATGCTTCAACGCAAGAATGTGCTGTTGCTCGATGAGCCGACCAACCACCTTGATATGGAATCGATCGAGTCACTGAACTCCGGCTTGATGGACTTTACTGGGACGCTGTTCTTCGTTTCGCACGACCGCGAATTTGTTGATTCGCTGGCTACGCGGATTCTGGAAATCAAGGGAGACGGCAAGTTCGTGGATTATCGTGGAACCTATGAGGAATATCTGGCAAGCCAGGGTATCAACGACTGACGTTGATCCTGTGATTGACCGGTAATTAAAAAGGGCGCTTGAAGCGCCCTTTTTCATACTCCGGTGCGTTCGCCCCAGATGATGCGGTGCATCTGAAGCTGCATCCGGACTGCAAGGCGATCACGCAGAACCCATGCGGCAAGATCCTGAGGATCCAGCTTCCCCTGGACCGGGGAAACCAGCACAGAGCAACGTTCGCTGAGGCGATGGGTCGCGATCATTTCGCGCGCCCAGAGGTAATCAGCTTCGTCCGCCAGGACCATTTTGATTTCGTCGGCAAGGCCGATGTGGGCCAGGTTGGTCAGGCGGTTCTTGCTTACCTCCCCGGAGCCTGGTGCTTTGAGGTCCATGATCTTCGATACGCGAGGATCAACATCCGCCACGTCCAATGCTCCGCTGGTTTCCAGAGAAACCGAGTAGCCCGCGTCGCACAGTGCGGTCAGCAACACAAGGCAGCTTTTCTGCGCGAGTGGCTCGCCGCCGGTGACGCAGACATAGTGAGCACCATGACCGGCAACCTCCTGGAGCACGTCATCCAGCGTACGTATCTGGCCGCCAGTGAAGGCATATTCAGTGTCACACCAGACGCAGCGTAGTGGACATCCTGTGAGACGCACGAAGACGGTGGGCAGGCCGACGCGCGTTGACTCCCCTTGCAGGGAGTGGAAGATTTCGCTGATGCGTAACCGCGTGCTGGAACGGGGACTGCTCACTTCTTGAGCTTCGCTATCCGTTGTTTGGCCGTCTTCCCAGCATCGCTGGAAGGATACTTGGCGACCAGTTTGTCCAGCGTGGCGCGCGTAGACTTGTTGTCTCCGAGCTGCTGCTCTGCATCTGCCTGACCAAGCAATGCATCGGCGGCCAGAATGTCATCCGGCCATTGAGCGGATACCTTGGCGAAATACTCCTTGGCGCTCGCGAAATCCTGTGCCTGCAGCAATGCGGAACCTGCCCAGAAATGTGCTCCCGGCAGGAAGCTGCTCTTGGGCCAGTTCTTGATGAACTGTTTCAAGGCAATGATTGCATCCACATGCTTGCCGCTACGCAGAGTACCGATCGCTGCCTCGTACTCCTTGGCTTCCTGAGCAGGCTCCATCCCGGGCGCCGATTGGGTCGGGGTGGCGTTGAGTTGGGCGAGCACCGTCTCCAGCTTGCGCAGACGTGCATCAAGGTCGATATAGAAGTCTTTCTGACGCTTTTGGGCCAGATCACTGTCGTTGCGCAGAATCTCGACCTGCCCGCGAATCTCTGCGACTTCTTGCCGCAGACGCTCGAACTGGGCGTTGAGCATGATCTGGGAGCGTGCGTGAACTTCCTGTGTGGCTTCAAGCTTCTGCAAGCGTGCGTCGGTGCTTTGGCGTAGGTCTTCGACACGACGACGTGCTTCGTCGTCACCGAACAGTGCATGCGCCGGCAGTGAGGCAACAAGCAGGATGATCAGGCTGAGTGCGCGCAGGTTCACGATGCAATCTCCAAGGCCATGTGTTGATTGATGCCAGGCAATGGCAGGATGAAAAACGGCCCGAAGCGGCGGAAGGCCGCCGGCTCGGGCCGCAGGTTCAGCTCAGCAGGTCGGCTGTTGCTTACTTGAAGTCAGCAGCAGAATCCTTGCTGTTCTTGTAGAGGATGTCTGCACGGCGGTTTTCGGCCCAGGCGGCTTCGTCCTTGCCCAATGCACGGGGCTTGTCTTCACCCAGCGACACGGCTTCGATTTGAGCGTCAGTTGCGCCGATCAGCTTCAGGTTTTCCTTGACGGCTTCAGCACGCTTTTGGCCCAGCGCCAGGTTGTATTCACGCGAGCCACGTTCGTCGGTGTTGCCTTGGATCAGCGTGCGGTAGTCGGGGTTGGCCTTCAGGAAGCGACCATGAGCTTCAAGCAGGCTCCAGTAGTCGAGTTGGATATCGTACTTGTCGAACTCGAAGTACACGCTGCGCTTGGAGAGCAGGCTGTTCGGGTTGGTCAGGTTCGAAGGATCGAATGGGCCCGGCTTGGCAGCAGCGGGAGCGGCGGCAGGCTTGGCGGGAGCCGGCGCGGCAGGCGCGGCGGCGGGCTTGGCCGGTTCCACCGGAGCAGTGGTGGGCGTGGAGCTACAAGCAGCCAGCAGCAGGGCCAGCAGGGAGGTGATTACGAGCGACTTCTTCATGAGACTTTCTCCTGATCCGGGTTCTTTATGGGTAAAACAATCGCGGTACTACAGGTATTACTTTTCAAGCGGGCTCCAAGCCGGTTCACGCAGATCGCTATTGCGATCATTCAGTCTATAACGCGTGCGACCGTCAATGGAAACCACCGAAAGCACCCCACGACCGCCCATCTCTGTTGCATAGAGAATGGTGCGGCTGTCAGGTGCAAAACTGGGTGACTCATCCTGGGCCGAGTTGGTCAGGACCAGACTTTCCTGTGTTGCCAGATCCATTTTCGATATCTGGAACAGGCCGTCATTGCGCGACACATATACCAGAGTTTTGCCGTCCGGGGAAATGCGCGGAGTGACATTGTACGCTCCGTTGAAGCTTACGCGTTGCGCTTCCCCACCAGCCAGCGGCTGACGATAGATTTGTGGGCTACCCCCCCGGTCGGAAGTGAAATACAACATGCTTCCGTCAGGCGAAAAGAAAGGTTCCGTGTCGATCCCGCTGGAATTGGTGAGGCGACGCAGCCCGGAACCATTGGCATTCACCAGGTAGATCTGGGAATGGCCGTCGCGAGTGAGCGTCAGCGCCAGCTGCTGGCCGTCCGGCGACCAGGCGGGGGCCGAGTTCGAACCCTTGTAGTTGGCGAGTACGGTACGTGCGCCAGTGGCCAGCGTGCTGACATAGACCACCGGTTTCCGTTTTTCGAAGCTTACGTAGGCCAGCCGCTTGCCATCGGGCGACCAGGACAGCGAAATGATTGGCTCATTGAGGATCAGAGCCGGCACGGCATTCTCTCCGTCGTAGTCGGCGACCATGAGCTGGTAGCGACTGCCGCGCTTCTCGACGTATGCGATGCGTGTCGAGAAGTAGCCGCGTTGTCCGGTCAATTGCTCGTAGACCTTGTTGGCGATGTGATGGCCCAGTGCGCGTGCCTGGTTGTTCCGGACATTCACCTTGAGGACGAAGTACTCGCGTTGCCCACTGACGTCATGCAGGCGATAGCGCACTTCGAGCTGGCCGTCGGCGAGTGCGCTGATGCTGCCGACGAGCAGTGCCTCGCTGCCCAGCGAGCGCCAGGCAGGGTAATCCGGCGCCACATTCTCGACCGCCAGCAGACTGCCGGTGGGGATCAGGCGGAACAGGCCGGTGCGTTCGAGGTCCCGCTGGACGACCTCGCTGACGCTCTGATTGAGCAGACCTTCGCCTGCGAAGGGCGCGATGGTCACGGGGATGCGGTTTTCTCCCGTGCCGGAAATTTCGATGGTGAGTTGCGCTTGCGCCACACCATTCAGCAGCAAGGCTGCGATTGGGATAAGGATGCGGGCAAGGATGCGGGTCAGGGACATGAAGCTGGCCTCATTTTCAGCGCTGTTTGCAGTTTTTCGGGTCGAACTCGAAACGGTTGGGTTTGCCTACAGCCTCATCGGGAGGCTTGGGGAACGGTTCGGACGCAATGATCGCGCGCCGGATCATGTCATCCAGCGCCTCGCTGCCCGAGCTTTTTATGCGCACAGGTTCTCTCTTGATCAGCCCCACGGGCAGAAGTTCCACCTCGAAGACCGCCGTAGGACAGCCAGTGATGCCCGGAGGCAGCACACCCATGCGGCTGCGCACCCGTTCCTGTACCTGATGTTTCCAGCCTCCGAGCACGCCTTCGCGTTCTTCCAGCCCGCGGACATTGCTGACGACCGTGCTCTTGCGGGAGTTGTCCGCATTCAGCAAGGCCTCGGCGCGCGCATTCTCCAACCGCTGGTTTTCCTGTGCAAGCAGTTGCTGCATGCGATCAGGCTTGGCTGGTTCGGGCTTCGGCGCAGGCTTCTTCTCCGGCTGTGGTACGGGCTGCGATTGCGTCGGCTTGGGGGGCTCCTTGCGTGCGGGTTCCGGCTTTGGCGGCTCGGGCTTCGGCTCTTCCTTCTTTTGGGGGAGCGGCTTTTTTTCCGGGGCCTTCAGTTCGATGTCCGGCTTGGCAACAGGGGGCGGTGGAGGTTCGGGCCGTGGTTCCGGGCGAACGGGTTGGGGCGCTGGCGGTACAGGGGGAGCGGGTTGCGAAAGAGGGGGCAGGCTGGCTACGAGCTGTACCGCGACCGGGGCTTCTTCGCGGCGCTGCCATTGCACGCCGTAAAAGAGCAGCAGAAAAAGTCCGCCATGCATCAGTACGCTGAAGGCAGCGGAACTCCACTTGCCAGGTGCCGGGCGGTGCAGCAGGTGATTCATGCCTTACTTGCCCTGTTGCACCAGAAGCCCGACCCTGTCGATCTGGTTGGACTGCAGCCAGTTCATCAGATCCATCACGTCCTCGTAGCGGATGCTGCGGTCTGCGGCGATGACCACCGGTTGGCCTGGGTTCGCGGTGCGCGCGGTACGGATCTGGTCGACCAGTTCCTGGCGTCCGATCGTTGTTGTGGCAGCACCCTTGCTGCGGTCCTGCAGCTTCCAGCTGTTTCGGCCCTCCACCGTGACCACGAGCGGATCCTGTTTGGCTTGCGCGACGCGTTCCATGCTCGGCAGGTCCACGGTACCGCTGGGCACCATGTTGGCGGTGACCATGAAAATCACAAGCAATACCAGCATTACGTCGATGTAGGGCACGACGTTGATCTGGTTCATCATTCGGCGCTGACGCATGGGCTTATCTCAACTGGCGCTGGAGGATGTTGGAGAACTCCTCCATGAAGCTTTCGCAGCGGATGGACAGACGGTCGACCTCATGGATGTAGCGGTTGTAGGCCACTACGGCTGGAATTGCAGCAAACAGGCCGATCGCCGTGGCAACCAGTGCTTCGGCAATACCAGGAGCAACGTGCGAGAGTGTCGCCGCGCTGACATTGGATAGCCCCCGGAACGCATTCATGATGCCCCATACGGTACCGAACAGACCGACATAGGGGCTGACGGAGCCTACGGACGCCAGGAATGCGAGATGGGCCTCGAGATCGTCGATCTCGCGCTGGAAGGTTGCGCGCATGGCGCGGCGCGAACCGTTGATGATGTCGGATGCTTCAAGCCCTTTCTGACCGTGCAGCTTGGAGAATTCGCGAAACCCCGCCTCGAAGATGCGCCCCAATGGTCCGGCGTTGTCACGGTGCAGGGAGGTTTCGCGGAACAGCTGAACGAGATCGCTGCCGCTCCAGAATTGTTGTTCGAATGTGCCGGTGGCTTCACGGGCGCCACGGATGGCCAAACCCTTGCGGAAAATCCAGTACCAGGAGGTGAGGGATACGGCCATCAGCAGACCCATGACGATCTGGACGACCAGACTGGCTTCAAGGATCAGGGACAGGATGGACAAGTCTTGCGAGACAGTCATGCTTCGCTTTCGAATAGGGTTCGCAGAAATTCGGGGATGCGCGCCGGGCGGCGGCGATTCCAGTCGATGCAGGCGATCGTGACCCGGGCGTGAAACAGACAATCTTCACCGCGCATCACCTGCTGGTCGAACAACAGACTGGCCGCGCCGATGGATTGAACGGTCGAAATGACCTGGAGTTCGTCGTCAAGTTCCGCCGGGCGCAGATAGTCTGCCTCGACGCGTGAAACCACGAAGACCAGGTCGTGCCGGGTGCGCAGGTCACGCTGATCGATACCCAGCGCGCGCAGCCGTTCGGTGCGTGCCCGCTCGCAGAATCGAAGGTAGTTTGCGTAGTAGACGATCCCTGCAGCATCCGTGTCTTCGTAATACACCCGGACCGGCCAGCTGGACGAGCGGGGCGCTACAGTATTGAGATTCGGAGCCATCCTGCTATTGTACCGCCCCGGATCGTGCTGCCGATAGGTCAGGCGAAGCCCGGGAAGTAGTGCAATACTGTGTATCAATACTGTAAGGCTGACTGAGGCGGTTTGCCCGGTTGGATTCAGCCGAATTACTTATGGAGGAGTGTTTCCATGGCGTTGACTGAAGCCGCACTGCTGGCGATGCCTGAGTCGGATTACATGAATGCGGAGCAACTGGCTTTCTTCCGCGAGCGTTTGGCCACCATGCGCGATGAGCTGCAGCTCAAGGTTGATGAGACCGTAGAGCACATGCGCGAGCAAGAAGCCGTTGCCGATCCGGCCGATCGCGCGACTGTGGAGGAAGAGCACGCGCTGGAGCTGCGCACCCGTGACCGGGAACGTAAATTGCTGAAAAAAATCGAGCAGGCGCTGGCGCGTATCAATGATGAATCCTATGGCTACTGCGAGGAAACGGGAGAGCCCATCGGGCTGGCCCGCTTGCTTGCACGGCCCACGGCTACGCTGTCGGTCGAGGCGCAAGCGCGTCGCGAACGCATGCAGAAGATGTTTGCGGACTGAGCTGGTCGTTGCTCTCGCGTGGGCTCCGGAGCGCAGACATTGTTCCGGGGCACGCGGTATGCTATTGAGAGCATCTGGTCCGGCGTTTTGCTGCATGTCGGGCCTTTCCGGTTCAATCGAGTAAGCGATGGCACTCCCCTTTTTTGGAAAAAAGCCGGCCGGTGGTGATCAAGCCGAGTCTTCCCGCCCAGGTAGCAAGACAGGGCGCGGTGAAGTAACAACCTCCCTGGAATTCACGCAACTGGGCGATATGGGCGCGCTGGCTGCTGCTGCCGGCAAGATCCTGGTCGCCGAAGAGCTTGCCGAGGACGTCGCAGTCATCGAAGAAGCTGCGGTGTTGTTCGCCAACGCTAATGATGGCGCGGCTCAGGCCGTACTGGATGAGGCTGTCGAAGGGGCTGGCCGCGGTTCCGAGCAACTCTGGCGCATGCTTTTCGATCTGCTTCGGGTTACCGGAGACAAGGCTGCATTCGACTCGCGTAGCGTGCGCTATGCCCAGCTGTTCGAGAAGTCTCCACCGGTCTGGGATCAGGCCGAGCCTGCCCAGGCTGGTAGCGCTCCACGCGAAGCCGCGCCGGCAGTCAATCTGAGCGGCAACCTGTCCGGCAATGCGCGTTCGCAATTCGAGCAACTGGTGCGCATTGGCGCCAAATTGGGCAAATTGCGTGTGGATCTATCCCGCCTGCGCGGCATTGATGATGCCGGAGCCAGCCTTTTCAGCGAGACTTTGCAGTCCCTGCGCCAGGGTAAGGTGAAGGTTGCCATTCTGGGGGCCGAGCATGCCTTGCGTCTGATCGAACCGATGCTCAAGGTTGGTGAGCCCGAAGGGCGGCCGTTCTGGTTGTGCGCGCTGGCCATGTTGCAGCAGATTGGCGACGAGGCGCGCTTCGAAGACATGGCAGTAAATTTTGCTGTGACATTCGAAGAATCGCCTTCCTCCTGGGAGCCCCAGCAGGATGCCGTGAGTCTCACGGATTCCAGCAGTCTGCCGCTGCGGCATGAGGATGTGCCGGCGCCTGTGCGCAAGGGATTCGTGATGGAAGGTGTCGTGGGCGGAGCGCAGCCAGAAGTGCTACGAGCCTTGTCGGCCTACGCCTCCGAGCATCAACAGATCGAGATTGATGCTTCGCAGCTCAAGCGCCTGGAATTCGTCAGCGCAGGTGCGTTGTTCAATCAACTCGCGCAGCTGCAGAGTCAGGGCAAGCAGACCATGATTCGCGCTCCCAACGAGATGGTGGCGGCGCTGATGCGGGTCATGGGGATAGACCAGGTGGCCCGGATCGAGGCACGCAAGTTCTGAGCATGTGACTGCCTGAATGCTCGAACGCATCGTAGCAATCCTGTTTCCTGTGTTCGCCATCCCGGCGATAGGTTTTCTGGTCGCACGCCGTCAGGCGGTCGACATGCGCCAGATCAACCGCCTGATCGCCGATGTATTCGTGCCTGCGCTGGTCTTCAGCGCATTGGCTGGGCGGGATTTCCACATCTTCGAATATCGCTGGCTGGCCTTGGCCATGCTGCTGGTGACCATTGGCTGCGGTGTCGCGGGCCATCCGCTGGCGCGATCGGTCGATGTCTCGCCGAAGACCTTGATCCCGCCGATGATGTTTTCCAACTCAGTGAACCTCGGCGTCCCGGTCGCCGTGCTGGCCTTCGGTGAGCAGGCGCTGCAACCTGCCATCGTGTTGTTTCTGATTTCATCCCTGCTGCACTACTCCTACGGTTTGTGGCTGCTCGATCACCATGCGCGCATCGCACAGATGTGGCGGGTGCCCTCGCTGCTTGTCATGCTGGCGGGCATTGCGGTGTCATTGATGGAAGTCCAGGTCTGGGAGCCGGCCGTGACGGCACTGCGTCTGCTGGGAGACATCTGTATCCCCCTGATGCTGTTTGCGCTCGGCGTGCGCATGACCGACATTTCGTTCCAGGGCTGGAAGTTGGGAGTCATCACCGGCCTGGCAAGGCCGGCAGCGGGCATGCTGCTGTCGGCACTGGTGGCGTGGCTGCTGGGGCTGCAGGGGTTTCAGGCGGCTTTGCTGGTCATCTATGGCGCGATGCCGCCGGCGGTCATGAACTACATCTTTGCCGAGCGTTACCAGCAGGAGCCGGATCGGGTCGCCTCGGTGGTTCTGCTGGGCAATCTGCTGTCCCTGTTCGTATTGCCGCTGGCACTTGCCCTCACGCTGTGAGGCGTACTCAGGCCGGCGATGAGCGGGTGTCACTGCGTGCGCCACGCATGCGTGAGATCAGTTCGCGCATCTTCAGGGCTTCCGGCGCGCGTGCATGCTGTGGATAGCGGTTGCACAAGGTGATCAGGAAACGCTCGGCAAGTTCGTCCTGCCCCAGGTCTTCACAGAGGATGCGGGCGCAGAGGAAATAAACCTCGGGGATGAGTGGGTGGTGGCGGAAAGCCTTGTCGAAGCCATTGAGTATCTTCATCGCCAGCCTGGGATCCCGTTCCGCATGAGCCACCTCGGCCAGCCGCAGCACCTGTGCCGCATCCTCCAGACGGAACTCCGGATTGCGTTCATGGCAGCGTTTCCAGGTTTCCAGCGCGGCCGACCGATGCTCGCGGCGCAATAGCAGGGGAATCAGGCGGTGGCTGTGATTGAGCAGACGATCATCCTTGCCCGCAAGGTGCAGCAGCCGGTTGTAACGTTCCTGGGCGGCAACGTCATCCGGCGCCAGGCGCTGGGCTTCATAGGCGATATGCACTGCTGCACCGATATCGCCCGCCGCGATCAAGCTTGCGATCCGTGAGGAGTCCTCCGTCTGCTGATCGTCCCTGGCGGTCTGCTTGCCACGTCCTTGCGGGGCTACTTCCAGTCCAAGTGCCTCGTGATACTGATAGAGCACGTAGCCCAGCATGTTGAAGGCGATCAGGGTGAAGTGCATCGCCACGGCGGTGATCACCCAGATCGCGCCTGCCAGGGTCGGCTTAATGGAGGGAAAGAATGTACGAATGCCCTCCATGGCGCTTTCGAAGGCCGCGGCGTCCTGTGTCTGATACGCCTGCCCCGCTGCAGCCTGCAGGGCCTGCCACTCGAGCAGGAGTGGCAGCAGCTTGGCTTCGCCGATCTTCAGGATCAGGAACATCTGGCTTGCCGAAAGGCAGAAAAGAAAGATGCATAGCAGGGCATAGGGTTTGCCGACGCCGCTGATGATGCTCCAGGCTGCCGCGGGATTCAGACCCGTACCGAGGCTTCGACTGACGACCAGTGCCATCAGTGCCGCGGGGGTGATGACGGTCAGTGCGAAGTTGGTCAGCATGCCCGGGGTTTCACCCAGCGCGCCGGTGATCACCCCGACCAGGATGCCCGGGGCTAGGAACAAGACCATGATCTTGTAAGGCATGTGAGCCAGCGTGTCGTCCGGCAACGGGGAATAGTCTGAAATGGACAGGCGGCCCAATGAGGTTTCGTGCAGTACCCGACTGCCGAATCGCAGCAGGAAGACCCAGGACAGCAGGGATAGCCCTGCGATCAGGACGACCAGTGCCGACGGTGAGCGGCCAAAGGCTCCGATTGCCGGGACGGCTGCGAATACCAGGACGCGCCACAAGGCCGAGGCTTGCAGCGGGAAAAGGAAGAAACGCGGTACGCGAGCCCAGAATGGCGCAATCGCGAGTTTGGAAGATCCGGCCACGGGGCGCTCCGTATGCGGTAGGAATCAGGCAGGCGGATTATGCCTCGACCTGGTGCGATGACCATGCTGTGCCGCTGGCGGTCAGCGCCTTGTCCATCGCTGCCAGCCGTGCCCCTTCAACGTCGTCGGCCCCCCAGGATGGAGCCCAGAACGCCGCGCACGATTTCGCGTCCGATGGCGTTGCTGATGGTACGGGTCATCGATTTGGCGGCCATCTGCGCCAGACCGTCATATTGCCCACCGCGCGGGCCTGTGCGGCCGAAAAGGATGCCGCTCAGACCATCCATCACACCGCCTTCGCCGGATTTTGCCGTGCGGGTGTCGTCGTGTGAAACCGTGGGCGTGGGTTGCACCGCTTCCGCCGTGCTCAGACCTTGCAATTTCTCGAAGGCCGATTCGCGATCCAGGGCCTCTTCGTAGGCGCCATACACCAGGGAGCCGTTGATGGTGGCATTTCGCTCGTCGGCTGTCAGCGGCCCCAGGCGCGAAACCGGTGGCAGCACGAAAGCACGCTGAACGATTTCCGGCGTGCCTTTGGCATCGAGGAAGGAGAGCAGCGCTTCGCCGACGCCCAGCTCGGTGATCGCAGCCTCGGTACTGAATGCCGGATTGGCGCGCATGGTCTCGGCCGCCACGCGTACCGCCTTCTGATCGCGTGGTGTGAAGGCGCGCAATGCGTGCTGCACCCGGTTGCCAAGCTGACCGAGCACTTTTTCGGGGACATCGAGCGGGTTCTGTGTCACGAAGTACACGCCCACTCCCTTGGAGCGGATCAGGCGGACGACCTGCTCGATCTTTTCCAGCAGGGCATCTGGCGCTTCGTTGAAAAGCAGGTGAGCCTCATCGAAGAAGAACACCAGCTTGGGTTTGTCGAGATCGCCCGCTTCGGGCAGGTGTTCGAACAGTTCGGCCAGCAGCCACAGCAGGAAACTGGCGTAGAGCTTGGGAGCGTTGTAGAGCTTGTCCGCAGCGAGGATGTTGAGCACGCCGCGCCCGTCGGCATCGGTTTGCAGCAGGTCCATGATGTTGAGCATGGGCTCGCCGAAGAAACGGTCCCCGCCCTGGGATTCCAGTGTCAGCAGCCCGCGCTGGATGGCGCCGACGCTGGCTGTCGAGACGTTGCCATAGCGGGTGCCCAGTTCGCGCGCATGTTCGCCGACCCATTGCACCATCGCCCGCAGATCCTTGAGGTCGAGTAGCAGCAGACCATTGTCGTCGGCCACCTTGAACACGATCTGTAGCACGCCTGCCTGCGTCTCGTTGAGCGACAGCAGGCGGCTGATCAGTAGCGGTCCCATGTCGGAGATCGTGGCGCGTACCGGATGCCCCTGTTCGCCAAAGACATCCCACAGGGTGACGGTGTATTTCGCCGGCTCCCAGTTGTCCACGCCCAGTGCCGCGAGGCGTTCCTGCAGGCGTGGCGTGAGTTCCCCCTTGGCGCCCAGGCCCGAGAGGTCGCCCTTCACGTCGGCCATGAACACCGGTACGCCGATATCGGAGAAGGATTCGGCCAGCTTCTGCAGTGTGACCGTCTTGCCGGTGCCGGTAGCCCCGGTGATCAGACCGTGGCGATTGGCAAGCCGGGGCAGGAGAGCGATATCGGTTTGATTGTTGTGAGCGATGACGAGAGGCGAGGACATGGAATGGCTCCGGGCGAGGTGCTGCGTCGGGAGCCATATTCTGCCGTGCCGGTATAGCCTGTGTGCAGGATGGAAGGGAAAAAAGGCCCGGGCGCAGCAGCAAGCAGATGGTCGGGAGCCTGATGGCTTGCCACTGCACTCAGGAGGTGGTTTTGCCGCTGGGGAGGAAGGCAAAAAAAACGGGCGTGCTCGGCACGCCCGTCAAACTAGGAGGAGATCAGTCGCAAGTCACTTGCCGCACCCGGCCGTGCATTGATTGAAAACGGCCACGCAATCCGGACTGCGCCCACAGGCATACAGGCGCGAACCGCAGGCCTGCATGCACGCATTCCATTGCGGACTCGCGGTCTGCCCTTGCGGCAGTGCGACACCTCCTCGGACCGGGCTGCAACTGGAAAGTTTCAGCGTCCGCGCCGGACCGGGAAGTTGCGGCCATTCATCGCCGACCAGAGAGAGATCTGTCGCGATGGCTTCGAGATCCTTGGCGTCTTTGATCAGGCCGGAACGCAGCAGGGTGTTGGCTGCCCAGCAGTCGGCCCGTTCTGCCTGTGCCGGGGAGCGTTCGCCATCGGCCAGGTTCAGGCGGATGCGGGCGCATTCGTGTGCGAACAGGAAGGCGCGTGTTTCCGGCAGCAGCTGAGGCATCCGTTCCGGGTTGTAACGGATCACGGGCTGTCCATCCGTGCTGCCGATCCCGAACAGGGTTGGTAGCGCAGCCTCTGCCACGGCGGGAACCGGCCGGTTCTGGGCATCGGAACAACCGCGGAAGGAAAAGGAGACCGGCTCGGAGGCGTGACTGGTACAGGTGGCGATCACTCCCAGTGACAGCAGGATGGTGCGCAGGAAAGACATGACGCGAAGACTCCGTTGAAGTTTGTGCAAATCTATCCTCAGCATGCGGCGGGCAAGCAGGCGCGCTGATCGGCGGCTGTATAATCCGGACCTTTGAATTTTCCGCGGATTATCACAGGGGGCGCACATGGCCGGACATTCCAAATGGGCCAATATCCAGCACCGCAAGGGCCGTCAGGATGCCAAGCGGGGCAAGGTCTTCACCAAACTGATCAAGGAGGTCACGGTTGCTGCCAAGCTTGGCGGAGCCGACCTTACGGCCAATCCGCGTTTGCGCCTCGCAGTGGATAAGGCCAAGGCAGAGTCGATGCCGAAGGACAACATCGAGAATGCCATCAAGCGCGGTACGGGCCAGCTCGAAGGTGTGGTGTACGAAGAAGTCCGCTATGAGGGATACGGCATCGGTGGTGCTGCCGTGATGGTGGATTGCCTGACCGACAACAAGAACCGCACTGTGGCTGAAGTGCGCCATGCGTTCGCCAAGTTCGGTGGCAACATGGGGACCGATGGCTGCGTGGCCTTCCAGTTCAAGCATTGTGGCGTGCTGCTGTATGCGCCGGGCACGGACGAGACGAAGCTGATGGATGCTGCGCTGGAAGCGGGTGCAGAGGATGTGGTGAGCAACGATGATGGCTCGATCGAAGTGCTGACGGGGCCGTGGGAGTTCTCCGGCGTGCAGGAAGCCCTGGAGGCCGCCGGCTTCAAGGCAGAGTTTGGCGAAGTGACGATGCGTGCGCTGAACGAAACCGAGCTGACCGGGGACGATGCTGCCCGCATGCAGAAGCTGCTGGATGTGCTGGATGGGCTCGATGATGTGCAAGAGGTGTATACCTCTGCCGCCATCGACGAAGCCTGATACGGTGGCGATCTGGCGAAAGGGCGGCCTAGGCCGCCCTTTTCATTTCAGCAATCCGCGTGGTTTGCGCCCGGCACGGATGGCGAGCCGGTCATACAGCCAGCAGGGCACGCAGGCCAGCGCCCGGGCAACGATTGCCATCTGCCAGGGAATCGTTGCACGTGCGCAGCCGCTGTCGATTGCACGCAGGAAACGCCTGGCTGCTTCATCCGCGTCCAGGATGAAGGGCATCCGATAGGGATTGCCGTCGGTCATCGGTGTACGGATGTAGCCGGGGCGAATCTCCATCACCTTCACACCGCTGCCGCGCAGTTCCACGCGCAGGCTTTCGAGGTAACGGCTGGCAGCCGCCTTGGACGCACTATAGGCGCCCGCACCTGGCAGGCCGCGTACGCCGGCCACCGAACTGATGCCAACCAATTGGCCGTGGCGTGCACGCCGCATGTCGCGGATGAAGGGCTGAAAGGTCGCAGCCATGCCCAGCAGATTGATCTGGACGATACGCTCGAAGGCGAGCAGATCGCTGCGTTCTTCACTCAGCGTGCCAGAGGAAACGCCGGCATTGGCGATGACGATATCGGGCAGGCCGAAGCGGTCATTGAACTCGACCGCGGCCTGCTGCAGCGAATTGGCATCCGCGACGTCGGCCACCAGTACCAGATGCTCTCCCGGCAAGTCGTCGGCCAGCGCCTGCAGTGCCTCACGGCGCCGGCCGAGCAAACCCAGCGTGGCGCCGTCCGCGGCATAAGCGCGCGCCAAGGCCGCGCCTATGCCGCTGGAAGCTCCGGTGATGAAAACGCGCCGGCTCACTTCTTGGCTTGCGCCGAGCGTTCCTGGGCGATCAGACGGTCCATGGTGGTCAGGGTTTGCGGGCCGGCCCCTTCGATCAGATATTTGCCGTTGACCGTGACGGTAGGCGTGGCCTGGATCTTGTAGGCCAGAGTGAGTTGTTCGGCGCGCTTGGTCTGGGAGTCGACCGTGAAGGAAGTGCGCCACGTATCGTTGAACTTCTTTACATCGACGCCCTGCTTGGTCAGCCAGTCGTTACGCACGGCTTCCTTGTCGAGGCTCAGGCGGCGATCCTGCACGGCTTCGAAGATGCTGCTTTCGAGCTTTTCGTCCAGGCCCATGGACTGCAGCGTGTAATACATGCGCGTCAGCGCTTGCAGGGCAGGATTGCCGAAGGAAACAGGTACCTTCTTGAACACCACATCCTTGCCCTGGGCTGCGGCCCATTTGCTGATTTCGGGGGCGAAACGCCGGCAGTGAACGCAGGCGAACGAGGCGAATTCAAGCACCTCGATCTGGCCATTGGCACCGCCAGGCTGTGGCGGTTTCACGAGCTGATAGTCCTGCCCCTGGGCAAACAGCAGGGGCGAAGCTGTGAGTGTTGCCAGGGCGAGCAGGCCCTTGAGGGTTGTGCGGCGGTGCATGTGGATCGATCTCCAGTTTGTTGGGATTCATACGGCCCTGCATTCAAACGTTATCACCACGTTGGTTCGCCCGCTGTGGCTCCCCGTCTCGTCCTGCACTTGGATGCAAACCGTATTCGTCGTTCTGATCAGGGCGTTGCCTTGACCTTGGTGGCTTCCAGTCCTTCCGTGGCAAGCCGGGCGCGGAGACCTTCCGCCGCGTCAGCCGAGGCGTAGGGGCCAAGGCGTACGCGATGGTAGATGCCCTTGGTGCCGAGGTCGACACGCTGCACGTTGGCCTCGATGCCGGACATTGCCAGGCGGGCTTTCAGGTTGTCGGCGTCGGCCGGATTCTGGAAGGAGCCAACCTGTAGATAGATCTGCTGGCTGGCAACTGGTTCCTTGGGGGGCGATGTGATTGTCGGTGCAGACGCAGATTCCCCGCCGGGCAGGATCCGGTAGAAATCGAGCTTGGGTTTTTCCGCCGGTTGGCCAGGCAGCGGCGTGGGAGGCGTGCTCCTCTGGGCTGCCGGGCGCGCAGGCGCGCGATTTTTTTCTTCGGTGAAAGGTTTAGGGCCGAAGTTGATGTAGATCGCCACGGCGGCGGCAATCAGAACCCCGATCAGCAGGCCGATGACCAGTCCGACCAGGGTATTGCCGCGCTGGCTGCGTGCCGTGCTGTGCATGAATGAGTCCTTTGTGAAAGACGGCGCAGTATACCCGGCAGTACGGGGGCATCAGCCGCGTTGCATGATCCGGGCGACAGAGGCTTCGTAACAGCCACGGACGTCGCCCTCGCGGTACATGTCGGCACCCAGCTCCCGCACCAGACCATCGGCCAGGCTGTAGATCCAGCCATGGACGGCGACTTCCTGACCACGTGCCCAGGCATCCCGGACCACGGTGGTATCGCAGACGTTGAGGGTCTGCTCGATCACGTTCAGCTCGCACAGCAGATCGCATCGTGTCGCCGTGTCATCGATGTCGAGCAGGCGTTCGCGGTATTTGTCGCGAACATCCTGCACATGGCGCAGCCAGTTGTCGGCCAGCCCGACGCGCAGGCCCTGCATCGCCGCGTTGACGCCGCCGCAGCCATAATGGCCGACGATGAGCACGTGCTTCACATGCAGCACGTCGATTGCATATTGCAGTGCCGAAAGACAGTTCAGGTCGGCGTGCCCCACCACATTGGCGACATTGCGATGGACAAACACTTCGCCCGGGGCCAGGCCGATTATCTCGTTGGCCGGCACACGGCTGTCGGAACAGCCGATCCACATGAATTCAGGGTTTTGCTGGGCGATCAGGCGAGAGAAGAACTCAGGGTCGTTGTCGCGTTCCTTTTGCGACCAGGCCCTGTTGCGTTCGAAAAGCTCGTCTATGGAAATACTCATGGGGTCAATCCGGAAGTGCCCAGGAAACCGTCCTGGCGCGTGCCGCTTGGCGTGGCTTCAGAGCATGTCACCCGGGGTGGAGTTCCGGGCGGACTTGTCAGGCGGAAACGGATTGCTGTTGCAGGCGGCACAATTGTGCGATGCCATCGGCGGCCAGCGCCAGCAGGGCGTCCAGTTCCGTGCGGCTGAAGGGCGTGCCTTCGGCAGTGCCCTGGACTTCTACAAACCCGCCTTGGCCTGTCATGACCACATTCATGTCGGTATCGCAGTCAGAGTCTTCGGCATAGTCGAGGTCCAGTACCGCCTGCCCGCCATGGATGCCGACAGATACGGCCGCCACCCAATCTTTGAGCGGGGAAGTCGCCAGTTTGCCGTTGGCCACCAGCCCCTGAAGCGCATCGTGCAATGCCACGCAGGCACCGGTGATGGCTGCGGTACGGGTGCCGCCATCGGCCTGCAAGACATCGCAGTCGATGGTGATCTGACGTTCGCCAAGAGCCTTGAGATCGACCACAGCACGCAGGCTACGGCCGATCAGGCGCTGGATTTCCTGGGTGCGGCCACTTTGCTTGCCCTTGGCGGCTTCCCGTGCCATGCGGGTATGCGTGGAGCGCGGCAGCATGCCGTATTCGGCGGTTACCCAACCTTCGCCCTTGCCCTTGAGGAAGCCGGGAATCGTTTCTTCGACCGAGGCGGTGCACAACACCTTGGTATTGCCGAACTCGACGAGTACTGAGCCTTCTGCGTGACAGGTGTAATGACGGGTGATGCGCACGTCGCGCAGCTGATGGGGGGGGCGTTTGGATGGGCGCATGATGGGGAGCAAGTCAGATGGCAGGGAGCTGCGGGCGGTAGAACCCATGCGGGTACTATTTACCCGGATCGAAACGGGAGTACTTTTTGATGGCTTCGTTGATTTCGTCGATGGCGCGTTCGATCTCGTCTTCGCTGAGACTGCCTTCGGGGCCACGGCTGCGGACGAAGCCTTCCATCTTGGTGGTGATGCCATCCAGGGGCATGGAATTGGTGGAAATCGTGGAGGCGGGCACCTCTGCGTAGTCGTCGTGCCAGTGCATGCTCAGCATCGAGAGATTGTCGCAGGTCAGGCCGCCGCGCGCTTCGGCCAGATCCATCAGGCGGGGCGAGGCTTCGAGCACGTTGGTGTCGGACAGGCGCGTGGTGAAGTCCTCCGGCACTAGGTTGCCCCATACGCCATCGGTACAGATCACGATGAGATCGTTGGCAAACAGCGGCACCGGCGAGGAGAACTCCATCTGCGGCGAGTGCGAACCACCGAGGCAACTGAAGATGCGGTTGCGGGCAGGATGACGTGCGGCCTCTTCTTCGTCGATCAGGCCCTGGTCCAACATCATCTGCAGGCGCGAGTGATCGCGCGTCTGCTGCACGATACGGCCACGGCGGATCATGTAGAGGCGTGAATCGCCTGCGTGCGCCCAGAAGGCGACGCTGTTCTGGATCAGACAGGCAACGATGGTGGTGCGCGGCGCTTCCGGCAAATTCTTGTCGAAGGCGTAATCCTGGATCGCGGCGTGGGCATTGCTCAGGCTGCGCGAAAGAAACATCAGTTCATCCTGGATGCGTGGCCTGGCCGCGCGCTGGAAAGCTTCGACGATGTATTGCACGGCAATCTGCGCCGCGACTTCACCGTGCAGATGGCCGCCCATGCCGTCCGCCACCACGAGCAGCAAGGATTCGCGCGTATAGCTGTAGGCGACACGGTCCTGATTGTTGGGGCGGGTGCCGGGCCGGCTTTCTTGGTAGATGGTGAACTTCATGATCTGCCTATGAGGGCTTTCATGCGGTACAGCGCCCGGCCAAGCAAGCTGGCGGGAATGCTCTGCACCGACAGGCGCTGACGTGACAACAGTTCTTTTTGCAGGGCATACACGCTCTGCGGCCGCTTGAGATGATCAAGCGCCAGGCACCAGTCTATGGTTTCCAGCAAATGCCTGGAGTACTGACCCGCCCAGCGTTTGACGGCCGGTTCCATCTGGTCCTTCTTCATCCGCTCATCCGAGCGCTGCGGCGCTGCGCCGGCGAGGCAGGCATACATGGCCGCACCCGTGCTGTAGATATCGCTCCAGGGACCGAGTTGCTCGCGGTCGTGAAACTGTTCCGGTGGTGCGAAACCCGGCGTATACATCGGCTTGAGCATCGGTTGGTCCTGCGCCAGCGTCTGACGGGCGGCACCGAAATCCAGCAGCACGGGCGTGCCGTCGTTGCGCAGATAGATGTTGGAGGGTTTGATGTCCAGGTGGAGCAGCTTGTGGGCGTGCACTTCGCGCAGGCCGTTGAGCATGCGGGTGAAGACGCCCCGAATGAAGCGCTCCTTGATGTGCCCCTTGTTGCGCTGGATGAAGTCCTGCAGCGTACGGCCCCGTTCGAACTGCATGACCATATAGACCGTGCCGTTGGCGCGGAAGAAGTTCAGCACGCGTACTACGTTCGGGTGTTGTAGCTTGGCCAGCGAGCGGCCTTCCTCGAAGAAGCATTTCATGCCATAGCGGAACGCGGCCTGATGCTCTTCCTCTATCTGTGGCTCCACTTCCCCGACCTTGCGCAAGGCCAGCGAATTGGGCAGGTATTCCTTGATCGCCACCGGCTTGCCTTCTTCATCGGTGGCCAGATAGACGATCGAAAAGCCGCCCAGGCTGAGCTGCTGTTCGATTCGGTATTGCTCCAGCTGGAAGCCTGGAGGCAGTGGGCTATTGACTTGGGACGACATGTATCCGGGTTATGATCCGCCTGTATCCATCAATTCTCGGGTTTTGGTCGCAGCGTGTAAAGGCGACCGCCCTTTCCAGGAAACTCAAATGGTATTCAGCATGACTGGCTACGCCGCGCTTTCGCGCGATGTAGGCAACGCTTCCCTGCAGATCGAGCTGCGCAGCGTGAACTCGCGTTATCTGGACCTCGCATTCCGTGTCGGTGAGGATCTGCGCTTTGCCGAGCCACTGGTGCGTGAGCAGATCAATGCCAGCGTATCACGCGGCAAGATCGAGTGCCGGATGGGCCTGCAGGCCGTGGCAGGTGGCAGTGCCGGCGACTTGAAACTCAACGCGACGTTGCTGGGGCGCCTGAGCGAGGCACAAGCGCAGGTGCATGCGCTTTTTCCACAGGCCGCCCCCCTGAGCACGGGAGAAGTGTTGCGCTGGCCGGGCGTTCTGGCCGACGAAGGGGTGGATAACGAACGTTTGACCAGCGCGGTACAGGCGATTGCCAAGGATGCACTGGCCGAGCTGCGTGCAGCTCGGGCTCGCGAAGGCGAGAAGCTGGTGATCATGCTGCGCGAGCGCATCGCATTGATGCGTGCCCGCGTGGCGGAAGCCGAACCGTTGGTGCCGGCTGCCGTGGCGGAATATCGTGAGCGCCTCACGCTGAGGCTGCGCGAAGCTGTCGCCAGCCTCGATGAAGATCGTATCCGTCAGGAAGTCACCTTGTTCGCACAGCGTGCAGATGTGGCCGAGGAGATCTCCCGCCTCTCCGCACATCTGGACGAGGTGGAGCGCATCCTTGGCAAGGGCGGTGCGGTTGGCAAGCGTCTTGACTTCCTCATGCAGGAACTCAACCGCGAGGCCAACACGCTCGGCTCCAAGGCTGTTTCGCCCGTGTTGACGGGAATTTCGGTCGACCTGAAGGTCTATATCGAACAGATGCGCGAGCAGGTCCAGAACCTGGAGTAAGCATGCCCGGATCCCTCTTCATCGTTTCCGCGCCTTCCGGGGCCGGTAAGACCACGTTGGTGCGCGAGTTGCTGGCGCGCGATCCGGGGGTGCGTCTGTCCGTTTCCTATACGACGCGTGCGCCGCGCGCCGGTGAGGTCGATGGTGTTGCCTACCATTTTACCGACAGGGCAGATTTCATCGCGCGCCGCGATCGCGGCGAGTTTCTCGAGTGGGCGGAGGTTCATGGCAACTACTACGCCAGTTCGCGGATCTGGCTCGAAGAACAGATGCGCGCAGGGCAGGATGTTCTGCTTGAGATCGACTGGCAGGGCGCTGTCCAGGTGCGCCGGATCTTTCCGCAGGCGGTCGGGGTTTTCGTGCTCGCACCGAGCTACGCGGAACTGGAAAACCGGCTGCGCGGGCGTGGAACGGACAGCGAAGATGTGATCGCACGCCGGCTCGCGGCGGCCTGTGAAGAAATGAAACAGGTAGACCAGTTTGATTACGTTATAATTAACAAAGACTTGCAGGTTGCCGCCGGCGAGCTTCAGTGTGTCGTCCGTGCGGCCCGGTTGCGGACGCCGCTGATGCGGCGTCGTAGCCCCCAAAGTTTCTTTTCCGCTGTCTGACAAAAGGATTTCATCATGGCTCGTATCACGGTCGACGATTGTCTGCCCAAGATTCCCAACCGCTTCCAGCTCACCCTGGCCGCAACCTACCGTGCACGCCAGCTCGCCGGAGGCAGCACGCCGCAGGTCGACGCCGGCCGTGACAAGCCTACCGTGATCGCGTTGCGCGAAGTTGCCGCTGGCAAGGTGGGCCTGGAAATACTCAACCGCAGTCAACCCTGATTTCGGGATGGCAGGAGCCAAGGTGCGTTCGGAGATTCTCATGGAACCCTGGCCTACAGCTCCTGCGATGGTTGCATCTCCCCCCTCGCCACTCGGCCCACAGCCGGAGAGCGAGGCGGAAGATCGTGGCGCGCATGGTTTCGTTGCCGCGATCGAATTCGCCAGGTTGCGCGCACAGGCCGCGCGCTACCTGAAGACTGAGGATCTGGATGTGCTGGACGCGGCGTTTGCCCTCGCGGTCCAGGCACACGAAGGCCAGTTCCGCATCAGTGGCAAACCCTATGTTTCGCATCCGCTGGCGGTCGCAGAGATCTTGGCGCAATGGCACCTCGATGTGCAGGCGTTGATTGCCGGTCTTCTGCATGACGTGATGGAAGACAGCGGTGTCACCAAAGCCGATCTGGAGGCTCGCTTCGGCAACACGGCGGCTGAGCTGGTCGACGGCGTTTCCAAGCTCGATCGCATCGAGAATCAGACCTACCAGCAGGCGCAGGCGGAGAACTTTCGCAAGATGTTCCTGGCGATGGCGCGCGATGTGCGTGTCATCCTCATCAAGCTGGCCGACCGCTTGCACAACATGCGCACGCTGGATGCGGTGCGGCCGGACAAGCGCCGCCGCATCGCGCGTGAAACCCTGGAGATCTTCGCGCCGATCGCCAACCGCCTCGGCCTCAACACCCTGTACCGTGAGCTGCAGGAGCTGGCATTCAAGAACACCCATCCCCTGCGTTATCGGGTGTTGGCTAAGGCATTGCGTGCAGTGCGCGGCGATCATCGCGAGCTGATCACGCGGCTGATGACCACCATTCGCGAACGTTTGCCGACCTGGGGCGTGGATGCCGAGATCTATGGGCGCGAGAAGCATCTGTTCGGCATCTACCGGAAGATGGTCGACAAGCAGCTTTCCTTCAAACAGGTGCTGGACATCTATGGTTTCCGCATCCTGGTCAAGGACATCCCCGGCTGTTATCTCGCGCTTGGCGCCCTGCATGAGCTGTACAAGCCGGTGCCGGGCAAGTTCAAGGATTACGTGGCTCTGCCCAAGGCGAACGGCTATCAGTCGTTGCATACCACGGTGATCGGGCCGAACGGCTTGCCTGTCGAAGTGCAGATCCGCACTCATGAGATGCACACCATCGCCGAATCCGGCGTCGCTTCGCACTGGATGTACAAGGACGATTCGGCCGACTCCTACTCCGACCTGCAACGCAAGACGCACAACTGGCTGCAGTCGTTGCTGGAGCTGCAGTCCAGCTCTGGCGACTCCTCCGAATTCCTCGAGCATGTGAAGATCGACCTCTTCCCGGGTGAGGTCTTCGTATTCACACCGGCTGGCCAGATTCGCAATTTGCCGCGTGGTGCCACGGCCGTCGATTTTGCCTATGCCGTGCACACCGATGTCGGTAATCGTTGCGTGGCCTGCAAAATCAATGGTGAGCTGCGCCCCTTGCGCACCGAACTGAAGAACGGCGATCAGGTCGAAATCACCACGGCCCAGCATTCCAACCCGAATCCGGCCTGGTTGTCCTACGTGCGCACCGGCAAAGCGCGCGCCGAGATCCGCCATTTCCTCAAGACCGTGCAACAGGAAGAGGCCACGCATCTGGGTGAGCGCCTGTTGGCGCAATCTTTACGTCATTTCGGCTTGTTGCTGGTCGATATCGGCAGCACGGCCTGGGAGCGTTTCCTCAAGGAATTCAATAGCCGTACGCGCGAGGAAATCTATACCGATATCGGGCTTGGCAAGCGTCTGGCAGCCGTCGTTGCCAGTCGTCTGGTCGATCTGCAGGATGAAAAGCTGGCCTCCGATGGTGAGACTGCGCAGCGTCCGCGCACTCCCATCCCGATCCGCATCCAGGGCGGCGAGGGCATGGCGGTACAGATGGCTCGCTGCTGTCGTCCGATTCCCGGAGACCCTATCGTCGGCCTGCTGCGCAAGGGGCAAGGTCTGGAGGTCCACCTCAACGACTGTCCCACGCTTACGCGCAACCATTCGGCAGAGCGCGACCGTTGGGTGGATGTGGAATGGGAGGCCGGTTCCGAGCGTTTCTTCGATGTCGGCGTGCGCGTGCTGATCCTGTGCATCGGCGCGGTGTTCTGGCGCGCGTTGCGGCAGCCATCGCGGATCAGGAAGCTAACATCCAGAATGTGAACATGGAAGGCGAGCAGGGAGACAACAGCATCATCCACTTCACCATCCAGGTGAAGAATCGCCCGCATCTGGCCCGTATCATGCGCGCTGTGCGCCACATTCCGGATGTGATCCGTATCGTGCGCGAGCGCAGCACAGACAAACGCTGATCCCGTAAAAGAGAGAACGATGTCCTACGTTTCCGAATTCACGAAGTTCATGAACGACTGGCTGACGCAGCACCCCGAGCAACAGCAGGAGCGCCGTGATGGTCGGGCGTTGTGGTGGGATAAACCTCAGGATCCCGCCCTGCAGCAAGAGCCCCTGGCCAGTCGTGTGGCACAGAAGCCCTACCCCTACCAGGTGGATTGAGCGTACCCGGAATTCATGCAACTGCCTCGCCTGGCCATCGTCGACCTTGAGACGACCGGGGCCGATCCGAATCGCGACCGTATCACCGAGATCGCCATCCTGGTGACCGAGGGAGAGCGCCTGATCGAGCAGTGGAGCAGCCTGGTGCAGCCTGGCATGCCGATTCCTGCGCGCATCCAGACGCTGATCGGTATCACCGATGAAATGGTGGCGCAGGCGCCGGAGTTTCCGGCTCTGGCCGAGCAGGTCCAGCGGTTGTTGGCCGATGCGGTCTTCGTCGCCCACAATGCCCGCTTCGATTACAACTTCCTGCGCACGGCCTTCGAGCGTTGCGGTGTTGCCTGGCAGGCGCCAGTACTGTGTACCGTCAAGTTCTCGCGTGCGCTGGACCCCGAACATCCGAGGCATGGGCTTGATGCCCTGATCGCGCGTGGCGGCTACGAAATACAGTCGAGACATCGCGCATTGGACGACGCCCTGATCGTCTGGCGCTTCTTGCAGGATGCATTGCCGCGCGCCAGTGAGGAGCGCCTGCAAAAGGCCTGGGACAAGGCCTTCTCGCCAGCCAGCCAATTGCCTCGCATGCCGCGCGGCAATCTTGAAGGCCTGCCTGACTCGCCCGGCGCCTATGTTTTCCGCAGTGCAACCGGGCAGGTTCTGGAAATTGGCCGTGCCCGCGATCTGCGTTCTCAGGTTCTGGGTTTCTTCACCAACCTGCGTGCCAGTGCTCGTCAACGCAAGCTTGCCGAAACCGTGCACGAAGTCGAAAGCTGGCCTTGTGCAGGGGAACTGGGGGCACAGCTGCAGGAGCTGAGCCTGCAGCGCAGCCTGCGCGGGCAGGAGGCCTCGCGCGCCTATGCCTGGGCATTGGCCGCCCCTGGAGCGGAGTCACGGTTGCAACTGATCGAACTCACGGGCAGCGATCCTGTGCACTGGGGAGAGGTGTTCGGCAGCTTCCGTGGTGAACGGGAAGCGCGTACTACCTTGCAAGAGCT
Source organism: Candidatus Dactylopiibacterium carminicum (assembly GCF_014736495.1). Lineage (GTDB taxonomy): Bacteria > Pseudomonadota > Gammaproteobacteria > Burkholderiales > Rhodocyclaceae > Uliginosibacterium > Uliginosibacterium carminicum. The sequence continues at coordinate 4,257 of NZ_MDUX01000042.1, read as the reverse complement.
GGCACGCCAGCATCGTCTGTGCGCTACACGGATCGGTCTGGAGCAAGGTGGCGGCCCTTGCCAGGCCGTGCACCTCGGGCGCTGCCATGGCGTTTGCATCGGCCGCGAAGCGGAGGCTCTTCATGATGCCCGACTGCTCCAGGCGCTGACCCTGTTGCGCATGAAAGCGTGGCCAGTGACGGGGGTTTTGCAAGTGCGCGAGCACCATGAGGGGAGCGAGCGTAGCCAGACGCATATCTTCGATCACTGGTGCTGGTTGGGCAGTGCCGACGATGAGGCCGTACTGGGGGAATTGCTGCAGGCGCCCCCTTCCCGTCGTTTCGATCCCGATATCCAGCGTTTGCTCGTGCGATGGCTGGCGGCCAGTACCAGCGCGTTGGCGTGATATCGCCCGGAAGTGTGGCCGCATGTTGATGATGCCTTATGTGAGCCGCATCACCCGCGCCCGTTTTCCGGTAGCGGTACTGCTGCTGGTCCTGATCAACCTGTTTGTCTATTTTGTGCTGCAGGCGCGGGACGAGCAGCGTTACGAGCTGTTGGGCGACTACTACGCCAGCAGTGTGTTGCCGGGCATCGAATTTCCGGCGTATGCGCAATGGCTGGGCCGGCAGGCGGAAACCGCGAAGCTGGTGGCCTTCGAGGAAGCGCGGCGGCGCGATGGCTTCGCGGCTTTGCACATGCTGGAAGCGGATTCTGCATTCCAGCAGGCTTTGCGGAACGGAGATGTGCTGCCCGAGCAGGATGCCCGGCGAGCGGATTGGAAGCGTGCACGGGGGCAATTCGAGGCCATGCGTGCGCAGCTGTTTACCGAACGCTTTGCCTTCGATGCAAGCCATCCTTCATGGCTGACGGCGATTACGCATCAGTTCCTGCATGGCAGCCGCGCACATCTGGTCGGCAACATGGTCGTGCTCATCCTTATTGCGCCCGCCGTGGAAGCTTTGGTGGGCAGCACGGCTTTTCTGACCATTTATTTGCTGGGTGGCCTGGTTGCCGCTGCGAGCCACATGCTGTTTGCCGGCGCCGCGGCGGGCTCGCTGGTCGGAGCCTCTGGTGCCATCTCTGCCGCCATGGGCGCGTTTGCCGTGCTGCTGGGGCGTCGCCGTATTCCCTTCTTCTATTTTGTTGTGGTGTATTTCGATGTGATCCGGGCGCCAGCCTTGCTGGCATTGCCACTGTGGATGGCAAACGAGTTGGTGCAGTTCTTTTGGTTCGGTGACCGGCAGGTGGCTTATGGTGCGCATTTTGGCGGTTTGCTTGCCGGTGCTCTGTTGGCGTTCCCTTTGCGCGCCCGGGCCATGGCTCGGCTGGCTAGGCAGGATGCTGCCGATGTGACGCCGATCAATCCGACCGGCCGCGAATCCGAAAATCTGCCTTGGGCACCGGCTCTTCGGGATGCGCGGCGGTTGATGACTGCACAGCGTTTCGACGAGGCCCGTCGAGCCTATGGCCTTGTCGTCCGGCATGAAGGCGTGAGTACCGGGGCACTGCGCGAGTGCTTCAATGTGTTGCGTCTGTCGCCGACCAATACTGAATATCAGGCCTGCCTGTCTGCCATTTTTACGATGGACAGGAGCGCACCAGAGCAAACACTGGTACTCGATGCATTCCGTGATTACGCCAGGAATACGGCCGCCGTGGCGCTGCCCCCCAAAGTGCTGGTCATGCTGGTGCGCCATTTCGCGCATTGCCGGGCGTGGCGGGAGCTGGAGCAAGCCGCACAAGCCTTGCACGCGGCGGCCCCTGACAGTCCAGCGTTGGTGCCGATACTGGCAAAAGCGGCCCATGCGCTACGCGAAGGCGGCGAGCCACTCCGGGCGTTGACGCTGACCCGCATGATCAGCCATGGAGACCGCACTCCATGAATGGGAAGACGATGCGCGAGCCTTGCCCGTGTGGCAATGGCAAGCCCTACATGGACTGTTGTGGGCGCTGGCATGCCGGCGCAGCCGCGCCTAGCCCGGAAGCACTGATGCGTTCCCGCTATACGGCCTTTGCTTTGGGGCTGGAGGCCTATCTGCTTGCAACCTGGCACCCCAGTACAAGGCCTGCCACGCTGGATTTGGCTGTATCTCCGCAAGCGCGCTGGATCGGTCTGCAGATCCTTGCAGCCCCGGCGGCCGAAGGCGTGTCCGGGGAGGTCAGCTTTGTCGCCCGCTGCCGAATCGGAGGGCGTGCCGAGCGCCTGCAAGAGTGCAGCCGTTTCGTGCGTGAAGAGGGGCGCTGGTATTACCTGGATGGCGATGTGGTCTGAGCCAAGCGCCTGCGGGTGCTAGGATGTGCGCCCTCTCAATTCGTCGGGAAAAGTCATGATCGGTCGCCTCGCGGGAACCCTGCTGGCCAAGACTCCACCCCAGATCCTGCTGGATGTCGGTGGCGTCGGCTACGAGCTGGAGGTGCCGATGAGTACCCTCTACAACCTGCCTGCCCTTGGTGAGCGCGTGGTGCTGGTCACGCATCTCGCCGTGCGTGAAGACGGGCATTTCCTCTATGGTTTCGCCACCGAGGAAGAGCGCTCGGCCTTCCGTCAATTACTCAAGATCTCGGGGATAGGAGCGCGGACGGCACTTGCAGTGCTTTCCGGAATGTCGGTGGCTGACCTTGCCAGCGCGGTCGCCCTGCAGGAAAGCGGGCGGCTGGTAAAGATCCCTGGAATCGGCAAGAAGACTGCCGAGCGCCTGTTGCTTGAGCTGAAAGACCGTTTTGCCAAGGCGTTACCCAGTGTGGCCGGTGCCGTGGTGCAGCACGACGCGCAGAGTGACATCGTTCATGCTTTGTTGTCGTTGGGGTACAACGAGAAGGAGGCGATGGCCGCGTTGCGTCAGTTGCCACCGGAGACGGGCGTCACCGAGGGTATCCGTGCTGCGCTCAAATTGCTTTCCAAGGCCTGATCAGACCTGCTCCGGATGGCGCGCCAGCCAGGCGGCAAGCTTGCGGGCGTAGTCCCGCTTCGCGTATTCATGAATTTCCCAGACGCAGGCTTCGCCACAGCCATTCTGGCAGCAGTCGAAGTCTCCAGGCGGCTCGGGAGGCATGGGGCGTGGATCTTCCTGCATGTTTTCCACATAGTCTTTCTGTTGCATGTACTGATCTTAGCCGGCGCTATCACGTGCATGCAAAACAGATGGAATGCATGTGGGCTTGGTTTGCGGCCATGAGGAGTCTTCCAATGCTGTATCGGATGTGGTTCGTATGGTTACTGATGAATGCATCCGTGGCATCTGCGCAGCAGACAATGCCAGCGCTGTTGCCACTGCCCGCGGAGGAAATGGCCGGATGCGGTTGTAGTTTTGGGCAGCAGCGGGGACAGCCGCTGTTGTTCTGGTCCTGGGAGGGGGATCGGCAGAGCGCGGTCGTCCATGAACAAGAGGGGCTGCGGACGCTTACGCTGCGTAGTGAGAAGTATTTGCCGACATTGCGCCAGCCTGCACGGGCAGGCGATCGCATGGCACTGCAATTTGCCCGGGCCGGCTGGAGCATCCAGACCGCCAGTGAAGTGACACGGACATGCTCCGCGCGTGCGAGGCAGTGTGCCGGCACTGACTATCGCAGCCGTATCGTGTTGCAGTGGCAGGGAAAACAACGCAAGGAGCTCGATGGCTGGGCACACTGTGCCTGTTCTGACTGAAAGGCGGGGCTTGCAGTTGGGCGATTCATGGTCTATAGTTTGGCCCTCTTTGGCCTGGTAGCTCAGTTGGTAGAGCAGCGGATTGAAAATCCGCGTGTCGGTGGTTCAATTCCGCCCCAGGCCACCAAAATTTAGCAATGAAATCAACGCCTTAAGTGCTTCGGCTCCTAAGGCGTTTTTCTTTGTCGATCCGTGCAAACACGAAACGAACACAGTGCTGCGCCCCGCGTGGTCAGGTTCGGCTTCTCGTCTTCTTGCTCCGAGCGAATGGGTTGCGGCTGCGCTGCTCAAGATACTCGCACAGCAACTCCTGAGGTGATACGCCCAGGGCCTCCGCGAACTCTACCAACTCCACCGCATCGATGCGGCGCTCGCCTCGTTCGCACTTGGATACGAAGGTCTGGGTGTTCCCAAGTCGCTCAGCCAATTCGACTTGTGACACGCCCATGCGCTTGCGTGCCGCCTTGAGGACAGACAGCAGGAGCTGGTAGTCGGTGTTGTGGGTCGATTGGGACATTGCATGGTGACTCAAAGGTCAAGGCACGCTAAAGTCCGTTTCGGATTAGTCCAAAATTGAATCGCCCCGGGTTTCCTAGACAGCCCCGAGCTTCATGAAATACTGTTTTTCA
>NZ_MDUX01000012.1 GCF_014736495.1 Candidatus Dactylopiibacterium carminicum | reverse complement strand
CCACTTGGTTGCCAGCTTAAGGCTTCGAAGTGTCTAGTGAACCGGGGGCGATTCATTCCTTCTTCCCTGTGGTGGTTAACGTCGCCACCGGGCTGGCCACACTGGAGCCCGAGCTTGAAGATGTGTTGCGCTCGCTGGGTGCCTCGCGTCTGGACATCCTCAAGAAGGTCGGCCTGCCGCGTTCGCTGCCGTATTTCTTCGCCTCGCTGAAGGTGGCTGTGACGCTCGCTTTCGTCGGCTCGGTGATTTCGGAGACGGTCGCTTCCAACCTTGGCATCGGTTATCTGATGATGAGCGCGTCCGCCACGATGAACATGCCGCTGGTGTTCGCCGGCCTGTTTGTGATCGGCGCCATGGGTGTGGTGATGTACGAACTCTTCGCGCGTCTGGAGCGCCGGCTGACCGGCTGGGCCACGCGCGGGCAGAACGCCGCCTTGTGATATCGCGCTGGCGGCGCCCGTCGTGCGGGGCCGCCGCTCAGAACGCGATCGGCGCGACCAGGTTGCGCAGCAGCGCCACCACGCTCCAGCCGGCGATGGCGCTGGTCCGCGAATAGATGTCGACCACCGCGTGGACTTCTTCGCCGCGCACTTCGATGCGGTGGTCGTCTCCCTTGAAACCCGGCACGCTGTTGATGCTCACGCACGTGTCCTCGACGCCGGCCGTGGCCAGAGCGGTCGCCACCGCCACATTGACCCGGGTGGGGAGTAGCGCGATGGCCTCGCGCGCATTGCCGGCGAACACCTCGCGCGGCTCCGCCGCATCGAGCAGACCGTCGTCGAACAGCGGGGTGTTGCGCAGCGAGGCAGGACCTTTTTGGGTGGTGATGCTGGCGTCGATGGCGCTCATCAGCGCTGTGGTGCGCAGCACATCGAAGCCGCCGATGGCTCCGGCAGCCAGGTGTACGCGCCGCCCGTGGGTACGGGCGCAGGCTTCCAGGCGGGCGAGGAAGTCCGCGTCGGCCAGGGCGCCGATGGAAAGCAGCACCAGGTTCGACCGCGCCCGCAGCACCGCTTCCGCGATCTCCCGCACCACGCCGGGCGAGGCGGCTTCCACCACGTAGTCCGGCTGCAGGGTGAGCAGTTGTTCGAGACTGTCGCAAGCCACGCAGCCATGCCTGTCGGCCAGGGTGCGCGCGGATTCTGCGCTGCGCGAGAGACAGCCGACGAGTTCGTACTCGGGCAGCAGACCGCGCTGCCAGGCATCGGCCACGATGTTGCCCAGGAATCCGCAGCCGACGATGGCCAGTTTGAGTTTCTGCATGCCGTTTCCTTGTGACGAATGAATGCCCCATTGTGGTGCGTGCCTTACATCGGAGGCCATCGGGGTTTCTCCGGCTGGTCCTCGGGCAGCGTATCGCGGCGCGGCTTCGCCGCCGCTCGTTGTTGCTTGACACCCCGCATGGCCAAGCATAAGTTGCTGCCGGCTTCCGACTGCAAGATAGGAATAAATTCTACATGACGGGCTCGACCGACCGCGGCGGGGCATTCACGGAGAAAGAGGAGACAACCATGCAAAGCAGATGGATCGCGGGCTGCGTGCTCGCGCTCGGGCTGACGGGCAACGCGCTCGCGGCAACCGATTACCCGGACGGTTACACGAAGTGCGCCAAGATCGGCGCGGCCTGCACCATGAGCGGCACCCGTTCGGTGGCGCTGGGCAAGTCGGGCAGCTTCGTCTACGCCACGCTGACCGGCAACTTCACCTGTGCCAAATCCCTGTTCAGCGGCGGAAGCGCCATGCCGGATTCGGCCTGGTGTTCCGTCGGGCCGGCGGCCGGCACTTCATCCTCGGCCAGTTCCTCGGCCGCGTCGTCGAGCAGTTCGTCGAGCAGCGCCAGCTCGGCATCGCAATCCTCGAGTAGCAGCCAGGCCACCAGCAGCAGCAATCCCTATGTGACGGGCTGCGGCACCGAAACCAGTAATCTGGTCGCCAGCAAGGTCTACTACGTCACCCCCACCGCCGGCAGCGGTGGCGCGGGCAGCAGCTTTTCGGCACTGATGAGTCTGACGGAGGCGCTGACCAAGGTTTCTGCCGGGCAGATGGTGTTGCTGCAGCCGGGCACCTATACGGTGCCTTACACGGCCGGGGCGAAGAACACCATCACGCTTTCCAAGTCCGGTTCGTCCGGCGCCAGGATCTATCTGGTGGCGGCCAACTGCGGCAAGGCTGTGGTGGACTTTTCCTTCCCGGAGAACACCTGGGTACAGGACTCCTACGGTTTCTACCTTACCGGCAGCTATTGGTACTTCAAGGGCATCGAGATCACGCGCGCTGGCTACCAGGGCGTGTACGTCACCGGGGCCTACAACACCTTCGAGAACTGCGCCTTCCATAACAACCGCAATAGCGGGCTGGAGATCAACAAGGGTGGCTCCTACACCAAGGTGATCAATTCCGACGCCTACCGCAACTATGACCCGAAGAAGCTGGGCAGCATGGCCGACGGCTTCGCATCCAAGCAGACACAGGGCGCGGGCAATTTCTTCCATGGCTGCCGTGCCTGGGAGAACTCGGATGACGGCTTCGACACCTACGACAGTCCCGAGGCCGTGGTGATCGAGAACAGCTGGACCTTCCGCAATGGTGTGGACGTCTGGGGCTATGGCGGCTTTGCCGGCAATGGCAACGGCTTCAAGCTGGGAGGCAACGCGGCTGTGCAGCGCAACCGCATCGTCAATTCCGTTTCCTTCGGCCATCCCGGCAAGGGTTTCGACCAGAACAACAACGCTGGCGGTGTCACCCTGTTCAACAACACCAGCTATCAGAACGGCATCAACTACGGCTTCTGCAACACGGTGAATTCCGGCGAGACGCACACCTTCCGCAACAAAGTGTCGCTCTCGGGCAAGAATGCGGACAGCATCTGCAATGCCGATTCGAAGAACAATACCTGGAATAGCCTGGCGGCCAGCAGCGCGGATTTCGTCAGTCTGGATACCAACCTCGCCACGCGCGCCCGCGAGGCTGACGGTTCGCTGCCCACCACCAACCTGTTCCGCCTCAGCGCCGGCAGCAAGCTCATCAATGCGGGCGTGAACGTCGGTCTGCCTTACAAGGGAAGTGCCCCCGATCTGGGCGCATTCGAACGGGAATGATCCTGGCCGGATGAAAGAAAAAACGCACGCCGATGGCGTGCGTTTTCTTTTGGCCTCGCGGCGGTGCCTCAGCGGCGATGATGGTGCGGACCAGGGTCGCCACCACCGACCGACCAGTTCAGCATCACGCTGGGGCGCACATAATCCCGGCGTGGCTCGGCAGCGACATCGTCATAGATGATTTCTTCCTCGTCCACCGCGCTGGTCGCCCCGGCGAGCGGCGTCACGCTGAGCGCGATGGAGTCGCCGGGATCGTTGGTCGTGCGGGTGCGGTAGTACTTGCCCGCGTATTCGTATTCCACGTCGTAACCCACCAGTTGCTGGCTCTTCACGTAGCGTGTGCCGCAGCGGCGCACCGTCTGCGTGCTGCCGCGCGCATCGCCATTCACGGCCTGGTCGCCCACCACCGCACCGACGATCACGCCGGCTGCCGTGGCCGCTGTCTTGCCCGAGCCTTCACCCATGGTGCTGCCAAGCAGGCCGCCGGCGATGGCACCCATGATCGAGCCATCGGCCGAACGCTGCGCGGGGACTGCAACCTGTTCGTCGCGGCAGACGCGCTGCGGTGTGCTGACAGTTTCCATGATCGGGGTGCTGGAGATCACCTTGCCGTACTCGGCCGCCTGGCTGGCGCAGGCGACGCAGGCAAGCATCGTCGTCATCAGGATTCGTTTCATGATCCACTCCTTCACGGCGAATTGCCGTGCATGAATCATGAAACGCCTGGCCGTTAAACGGCTCTAGCAGGATGTTTCAGCACTCAACAAGTTGTATCCAGTTGTTGCAGCCGGATTTCCGGCCGTAGCCCAGGGCAGGCTGGATACTGCGATCAATCGGTTGGCCGTCATTCCGGCAACGGCCGGAATCCAGCTGTAGGGTGCGCATTGCGCACCATCCGGAGCATCGCACAACGGGAGGGTGAAATCCGCGTGCGCGGAGCGCACCCTACGCATCTGGATACCGGTGTGCGCCGGGATGACGCCAGCCCGACGGTGCCGGGCTTGTGGCCGGAGGGGGCCACACCGCAGCTCACCCCAGTTTCTTCTTCAGCAGTTCGTTGACCTGTGCGGGTGAGGCCTTGCCCTTGCTTGCCTTCATGACCTGGCCGACCAGCGCATTGAAGGCCTTTTCCTTGCCGGCCTTGTATTCGGCAACGTTCTGCGCGTTGTTGGCGATCACTTCGTCGATGATGGGCTCGATGGCCGAGGCGTCGGTGACCTGCTTCAGGCCCTGCTTCTCGATGATTTCGTCAGCCGACCCGCCTTCCCCGTTCCACAGCGCCTCGAAGACCTTCTTCGCGATGTTGTTCGAGAGGGTGTTGTCGGCAATCCGTGCGATCAGCCCGGCGAGTTGGGCAGCGGAAACAGGGCTGGCGGCAATCTCCAGCTCGGCCTTGTTCAGGCGCGCGGCGAGTTCGCCCATTACCCAGTTGGCGCAAAGTTTTGCAACAAAGGGCTCAGGTTTGCTGATGTTGCCTTTGCCTTCGATCGGGCCCGGAACAGGCGGCAATCCAGTCGCAGCAACACAGTCCTCAAAGTACTTCGCGATAGCAAGAGTAGCCGTTAGCGTAGTCGCGTCATACTGGGTCAAGATGTAGTCGTACTCAAAGCGAGCGCGCATAGCTTCCGGCAGCTCGGGCATCGTCGCGGCGACCTGGGCCTTCCATTCGGCGTCGATCTCCAGCGGCAGCAGGTCGGGGTCGGGGAAGTAGCGGTAATCGTGCGCGTCTTCCTTGGTGCGCATTACGCGCGTCTCGCCCGTGTCCGGATCGAACAGCACGGTGGCCTGCTGGATCCTGCCGCCGTCTTCCAGCGTCTCGATCTGCCACTGGATCTCGTACTCGATGGCCTGTTGCAGGAAACGGAAGCTGTTGAGGTTCTTGATCTCGCGACGCGTGCCGAGCGGCTCGCCCTTGCGGCGCACCGACACGTTAGCATCGCAGCGGAAGCTGCCTTCCTGCATGTTGCCGTCGCAGATGTCGATCCACTGCACCAGTGCGTGCAGGGCCTTGGCGTAGGCCACGGCTTCGGCCGAGGAAGACATATCGGGCTCGGTCACGATTTCCAGCAGCGGCGTGCCGGCGCGGTTCAGGTCGATGCCGGAGCTGCCCTGGAAATCTTCGTGCAGGCTCTTGCCGGCATCCTCTTCGAGGTGGGCGCGGGTCAGGTGCACCACCTTGCTGTAGGCCTTGTCGCCCTCGCCGACCTGGATGGTGATCTCGCCGCCCTGTACCACCGGCAGCTCAAACTGGCTGATCTGGTAGCCCTTGGGGAGATCGGGATAGAAGTAGTTCTTGCGTGCGAATACCGAGCGCGGCGCGACCTCGGCGCCGATGGCCAGCCCGAAGCGGATGGCGCGCTCCACCGCCCCCTTGTTGAGCACCGGCAGCACACCGGGCAGGGCGATGTCCACCGCACTGGCCTGCACGTTCGGCTCGGCGCCGAAGGCAGTGCTGGCGCCGGAAAAGATCTTCGACGCGGTGTTGAGCTGGGCGTGGGTTTCCAGGCCGATGACGACTTCCCAATCGCTGCGCATGGCGGGCTTCCGTGAGTATCTTTGCGAACCGGCGATTTTATCAGGCGCGCCGCCTGCGCGGTGCCGCCGGGGCCCGGGCCAGCGGTGCGAGTTCGGCGAGCCAGGCGTGAATGCGCTCTGCGCTGTGCTGCCAGGTGGGCTCCAGCATCATGGCGTGGCCGGATTCGGGCAGGATCTCGACGGGCAGATGCAGGGCGCTGCCGGTGAGCTCCACCAGATGCGGCGGGATCAGTGCATCGTGGCTGGCACCGAGGATCAGCAGCGGCGGTTTGTGCATGCGCCCGGGGCGGGGCAGATCGAAGCCGCACATGTCCCAGACCGCGCGCATCGATTCCGGCTGCATCCTGGCGAAGCACAGGGCTAGGATCTCGTCGCTGACCGGCTGGTGGAACAGCGCATGGCGTACCGAACTCACCGCCGGACTGGCTCCGCCGATGATGCGGTTCAGGTCGACCAGCACGTCCGGCCGGGTCAGCGCGAGGTTCATCGTGGCCGCCATCAGGCCATGTGGCGGCACCGAGCTGAGCAGCACTGCGCCGGGCAGTTCGTGATGTTCGAGGTATTTCTGCAGCACCAGCCCGCCCATGGAGTGCGCCACCACCAGCGGCGCGACCGGCATCGCGGCGATGATCCCGGCCAGATCGTTCACGTAATCCTGCAGGCTCAGGGTATCCAGCCGCTCGCGCCCCTCGCTGGCGCCATGGCCGCGGAAGGAGAAGGCACTGACCTGCCAGCCTTGTGCGGAAAACCAGGGCAGGTAGTAGGGCTGCCATTGCCAGGCGCCGGAATAGGCGCCGTGCACGAAGAGCAGCGGTCGTTCGCGGGCCGGACCTTCGGCGCTGGCGGCGAGGATTTCCAGGTGTGCAGACATAGGGAGTCTCCTTGCGGTGGCATTCAGGGCCGTGGCTTATGCCTGAATCCCGTTGCGCTGTTTGACGCCAGCCCGGGGCTGGCTGTGGCTGCCTTGCCCTGGCCGATCAGGGCTGGAGGCTGATTTCGAATTCCATGCTGTCGAGCAATTCTCCGTCCGGCCCCAGGATTTCGAGCGCATGCCTGCCCGCCTGGGGAGGCCATGAAAGCAGGCGGCCGCTGCTCAGTGCCTGACCATCCAGGCGCCAGTGCAGGGCCACGGCGCCTTCGGCAGCGAAGGACCAGGGCGCGATCGGCGCGTCTGATGGCAGCACGTAGTGCGCGTCAGCCTCCGGGAAGTCGATGCGGGCGCGGCGCAGGCCCGGCAGCACGCTGACCATGTCCGGCGCCGTACCGGTGATGAAGTATTCGCGCCGTGCGGCTTCCTGCGGCGGTTCGAAACTCACCAGCGCCTGTTCGATGCCCTCCGGCGGCGGTGTCGGGGTCGCTGGCGCGGCGATGCACTGGGCCAGCGTCAGCCAGCGCTGGCGCGCGTCTTCGGCGCGTGCCGGTGCGAACACCAGCGTGTACGGGCCGGCGATGCCGACCAGGACCGGCGCGCCGCCTTCCAGGCCACGGGCCTCCCAGAGGCTGTAATCGCCCAGCAACTGGCGGATGAGCCACGCCGGCGCGGCGGGCCAGACGGATGTCGCGGAGATTCCCGCCAGCCCGGGGAAGACTTGTGCCGGGCGATGATCCAGGCTCGCAAAGCTGCGCCACAGCGCTGCGAGCTGCAGCAGATTCACCGTGCCCGGTGCATCCGCCTCGCCGGCAGGTGCGAAGCCGAGGCGTTGCAGCCGCGCGAGCCAGGCCTCGTGTCCGTTGCGTTGGCGCAGCTGGAGCAGTGCGGCACTGTCATGCAGCTCGAGTGCCGCGCGCAGGCTCAGCCAGTTGGCCTCGAAGTCCCGTTCGGGTTGCGGTTCGGCCAGCCAGGGCAGCCAGCCGCGTGGCAGTGGCGTGGCCGGGCTGGCCCAGCGCTGTTCCAGCGCCAGTGCGGCAGCTGCCGGCGCCCACCAGTCGGCCAGCAGACGGCCACGGGAGACGCCATCGGGCAGGGCCGGATCGAGCGCGCCGATCCAGGCCAGCACTTCGCCGCTGGCGTTGTCGAGCACCAGTGCGGCAGCCCCCGGATCGTGCTGCGCCTGCAGCAGGCCCAGCAGGCGGACCTGCAGCATCGCGTCGATGAGGCTGGTACGTGCCTCGCCCGGATGTTTCAGACTCAGGCGGGCCAGATGGGGGGCCAGTCCGTGGCGTGGCTGGTTGCGCGGTGCGTCCAGGCGTGTGCTGGCCAGCCGTGTGATCTGCGGACACAGGCGCTTTTGCCCCATGCCCTCGGCGAGCACGCAGGCACGGCGCGCCACTACGCCCGGCCGGGCGTTCGGCCCGCGCAGCAGTGCGGCGAGCAGGCTGGCCTGGGTGACGTCCAGTACGGCCGGGCGCACGCCGAAGAGCAGTTCGCTGGCGGCGGTGATGCCCTGCAGGTCGCCCCGGAAAGGCGCGAGGTTGAGATAGGCCTCGAGAATCTGCGCCTTGCTCCACTGCTCTTCGAGTGCCAGCGCGGCCACGCCCTGATCCCATTTCTGGCTCAGGCTGCGGCGGCCGCCATGATCCTTGGGCAGGCGCAGCTCGGGATCGAGCAGGCCGGCGAGCTGCATGGTCAGCGTGGAGGCGCCGCGTGTGGTGTCGCCCCACAGGTTTTGCCAGGCGGCACCTGCGAAGGCCAGCCAGTCCACACCCTTGTGCTGGAAGAAGCGGCGGTCTTCGGCGCGTAGCAGGGCGTCGCGCATCGCCGGCGAGAGCGCTGACAGCGGCGTCCATTGCAGGCGCCGGCCGTGCATGTCCAGGCGCAGGTCGGCCAGCGGTTCGCCGCGACGGTCCACCAGCAAGGCATCGGAGGCGATGTGCGAGGCGCGGACCTGGCTGAAGCTCGGCAGGTTTTCCGCCCTGGCTGCCGTCTGCCACAGCCAGAGGGCGGTGCAGCACAACAGCAGACGGCTTTTCATGATGGGCTCACCGCGTCGTGTCGATGGCTGTCCGCACGGCCTGCACACGCGCCTCTTGCACGCGCGCCGGAATCTGCGTCTTGTCGTCTGTGGCTCGGGCGATCGCGCCGGCATCCACGCTGCGGAAGGCTTCCGCAGCGACGCGCAGGCGCGGCACGGCGGGGCTGGTGTAGTGCTCGAAGCCGGGGCGGCCCTGGGCATCGCATTGCGAGGCGAGCAGCAGGGCTTCGAAACGCTCGGGGCGGCGCAGCAGATCCAGGCGCTCGAGGAAGCGGGCCAGCGCGGGGGGCTGCATCTCGCCGGATTTGTAGACGTTGCCATGCTCGCGCGTGACCAGCACGGCCAGCTCGCGGCAGTCCACGGGCACGCGCAGGCGGGCGCAGACCGCTTCGGTCAGCGGGACGCCGGCGTTTTCGTGGCCGTAGTGGTGCGGCCATTCTGCACGCGGGCTGAGCCCTTTGCCGAGGTCGTGCAGCAGCGCGGCCCAGCGTACCGGCAGGGGGGTGTCGAGCTGCGCGGCGCGGTCTACCACCAGCAGGATGTGGGCGCCGGTATCCACCTCAGGGTGGTATTGCGGTGGCTGCGGCACGCCGAACAGGGCATCCAGCTCGGGCAGGATGCGCGTCAGCGCGCCGCAGTCGCGCAGCACCGTGATCATGCGCGCGGGGCGTTCGTACATCAGGCCCCGGGAGAGCTCCTGCCAGACACGCTCGGGCACCAGGTGGTCGACTTCGCCGGCCTCGACCATGCCGCGCATGAGCGCCAGTGTCTCGGGTGCGACCGCGAAATCGGAGAAACGCGCGGCAAAGCGCGCCACGCGCAGGATGCGCACCGGATCTTCGGCGAAGGCCGGGCTGACGTGACGGAACACGCGTGCGGCGATGTCACGCTGGCCGCCGAAGGGGTCGACCAGCGTGCCGTCGGCCGCTTCGGCCATGGCGTTGATGGTGAGATCGCGGCGGATCAGGTCTTCTTCCAGCGTGACGCTGGCGTCGGCATGAAAGACAAAGCCCTTGTAACCGGGCGCAGTCTTGCGTTCGGTGCGTGCCAGTGCGCATTCCTCGCGGGTCTGCGGGTGGAGGAAGACCGGGAAGTCCTTGCCCACGGGTTTGTAGCCGGCGGCGAGCAGGGTTTCGGGCGTGGCGCCGACGATGACCCAGTCGCGGTCCTGCACCGGCAGGCCGAGCAGGCGGTCGCGCACGGCACCGCCGACGATGTAGGTCTGGAATCCGGTGTTCATCGGCTGGCGGTGTGCTCGTAACGGATGTCGGGTTGCATGTTGGGCCCTTTCAGCCGCAAAGGCAGCGTCTTGCCGCGCAGGCCGGCGAGATCGCGTGTGTCGCCGCGCGCCACGGCGGGCAGCACGTTGGCGCGCAGTTGCAGGTCCAGCCCGGTGGCCAGCAGCGAGCCTTCGCCCTGCCCGCTGATGTTTAGCCAGGAGGCGCCTGCCTGCAGGTTGTTGGTCTGCCAGCGACCCCGGGCGAACACGAAACGCGCCACGATGCTGTCGAAACGGCTGCTTTCGCCTGTGTCCGGCCGGCGCGCGCCCGGCGTGCCGGCTTCGATGTCCGGGCGCAGCTCGCGCAGGCTACGTGCGAAGTCGACCCCATCCAGACGCGCTTGTTCCAGGCGCCAGCGCAGGGCGCCCTTGGCCTGGGCCAGCGGATTGCGGCCGGCGGCCAGTGGCGCTGCGATGCGATAGGAGCCCGAGAGCTTGCCGACCGCCGGCAGGGGCAGGCGGGCTTCGTCGCGCAGGGATTCCAGTGCGATGGTGGAGAACTCGCCGCTGGATTCCAGCCGCCCGCCGGTCGTGTCCAGCAGCAGGTCTCCCTTGAAGCGGCCACCGTGCGCCGAGGCCGTGTAGCCGCTGCTGCTGAAGCGGCCTTTGTCCAGCACGAAGGGGAGCTGCAGGTTCTGCCAATGCACGCCGCCGGCCTGGGCCTCGGCCAGTGTCAGGCGGCCGCTCAGGGCTGCCTCGGGGGGCAGCGGCTGGGCCAGCAGCGCGGGCAGTTCGTCAGGGTCTAGCAAGCTGTCGAAGTCCAGCGCATCTCCCTGCAGGCTCAGCCGGGCTTGCAATGGGCGCAGTCTGGGCAGGCTGGCCTGGGCGGTCAGCCGTTGGTCGCCCTGCGCCAGTTGCAGTGCCAGTTCGCCACCGCGTGCCGGCTGCCAGCTGCCCTGGCCGCCGAGGCCGAGCGTGATCGCCTTGCGCAGTGCCGGGTGTTGCAGGCGGCAGTTGCCGTCCAGCGCGGAAACCCGCCATTGGCCGTCGGCAGGGTTGGCGGAAAGCGTGAAGCCCAGGGTACTGTCGCCATTCAGCGCGCCTTGCGTGAATTGGGCCTGCAGGCGGGCGCTGGCGGTATCGAAGCCTTGCTCGGTGGGAGCCAGGGTGGGCAGTTGCAGCTCTACCTGCAGGCTGCGCGAGCCGTCGCGCGACACCATGCGCGCGGCGAGTGCTTCGCCGCCGATGCGTTTGTCCTGCCAATGCAGCTTCGGCAGGGTGAGCTGCCATTCACGCCGTTCGCCACCGCGTGCGCCGCTGGCATGCATACGCAGGCCGCTCAGTTCGCCGGCGGCGCTGTCCCGGTCCCAGCTCAGCGTGTCTGCGCGCAGTTCGCCACTGATACCCGCGAAGCCTTCCAGCTCGCCGTCAAAACGGGTGGTCATGGCTTCGAGCTGCGCTGCCTTCAGCTCCGGTGACAGCGTCAGGCGGGCATTGCCCTGCAGATTCAGCGCTGCGTCCTGGGGCTGCAGGAAACGCCCCTGCCAGCACAGCCGCGCAGGGCTTCCGATCTGGGGGCGGTCGAGCGTGAGACTGAGGTCGTGCAGTTGGGTCTGGGTGTTGTCACCCCGGTCGAGCAGGTTCAGATCGAGTTTGTCGAGGGCGATGCGTTCCAGCTTCAGCGGCCAGGGCAGGGTGTCGTCGGTGGGAGGGTCGGCCAGCAGGTCGGCGAAATTCCAGCGGCCGTCCCGTTCGCGGATCAGCGCGGCGGAGGAGGGGCCCAGTTCGACAGCGCGAATTTCGACGCGGCCGGCCATCAGCGGCAGCCAGGCCAGGCGCAGGCGCAGTTCGCGGACCTGGGCGACGACATCGGCGCGGCGCGGTTCGGACAGCGTCAGGCGTTGCAGATACAGGGTGGGGCTGGGCCAGGGCAACAGGCGTGGTGCATTCGCCATCACCAGCGTGCGCTGGTAGTGGGTCTTGAAATACTGTTCCAGTTCAACTGCCGCCTGGGCGCCGTCGAAGCGCGCCCAGGCCAGCAGCGATGCCGCCAGCAACAATGCACAGATGCCGCCGAGCACGAGTCCCAGCACGCGCAGCAAGATGGAGTTCGTTCGGGACAAGGCCGGACCTCCGCGAAGAGGGAGGTCGCATCATACCCGAGGGCAAAGCTGTGTCGGATGACGCAGATCGGCTCCCGAACGGCTTGCCGCGCCCCGGGGGGTGCGCCACACTTCGCACCGGCGCCATGACGCGCACATCCGCTTTCAACACAGTCCATTCACCGGGGAGGATCCTGTATGAGCTTCATTTCCGAATTCCGCGAGTTCGCCCTGAAAGGCAACGTCATCGATCTGGCTGTCGGTGTGATCATCGGCGGCGCCTTCGGCAAGATCGTCAGTTCCATGGTCAACGATGTGATCATGCCGCTGGTCGGCGCCCTGATCGGCAAAGTGGATTTCTCGGGCCTGTTCATCACGTTGGGAAGCATTCCCGAGGGCGTGCCAGAGACGCTGGATGCCTTGCGCAAGGCACAGGTGCCGGTGTTCGCCTACGGTGTGTTCCTCACCGAGGCGATCAACTTCACCATCCTTGCTTTCGTGATCTTCGTGATGATCAAGCAGATCAACCGCCTCAAGCGCGAGAAGCCGGACGCTCCGGCAGCCACCCCCGAGGATATCGAGCTGCTGCGCGAGATCCGCGATGCACTGAAGAAGTGAGGTGCGTTCGGGCAGATATCGGGAGTGGCCCCTCGATCTGTCGCCCGGCGATGAAAAACTCCCGGTCGAGGCCGGGGGTTTTCGTTTGTGCGCTGCTCAATGGTTTGAGAAAACGGTCTTGATGCGGGTGCGTCGCCTAGGCGTCCAAGGCCTTGCCGATGACTTCGGCCACGTCGCTGGAGAGCCCCGCCTGTGCCTGGATGCGCTGGAGCTGGGCACGGGCGTGGGCCTGACGTGCGGGGTTGAATTTCTTCCAGCGATCAAAGGTTCGCGCAATGCGTGAAGCCACCTGCGGGTTCATCGGGTCGAGCTGCAGAATCACGTCGGCCGCGAGCTTGTAGCCGGCGCCGTCAGCGGCGTGGAAGTGTTTCGGATTGGCAGCGCAGAAGGCGCGCACCAGCGAGTACACCTTGTTCGGGTTGCGGATGTCGAAGGCCTCGTGTGCCATCAGCGCGCGCACGTCTGCCGTGGTGCCGGGCAGGCGCGAGGTGGCCTGCACCTGCAGCCATTTGTCGACCACCAGCGCTTCGTGTTGCCACTTGGAATAGAAGCTGTCGAGCGCGGCGTGACGCGCCGGGATGTCCAGGTTCGCCAGCGCGGCGAGTGCGGCCATGGTGTCGGTCATGTTGCCGGCTTGTTCGAAGTGGCCGACCACCAGCGCCTGGGCGCCGCCCTCGTCCAGTTCCGCGAGGTAAGAGAGGCAGGAATTGCGCAGTGCGCGGCGTCCGGCCTGCGGCCCCTCCGGCGAATACGGGCCATCTGCCTGGAGCTCGAGATAGGCCGAAAGCAGGGCTTCGCGCAGCTCGCGCGCCAGGTGACGGCGCAAGGCCAGGCGTGCGGCATGGATGGCGTCGGGATCGACGGTTTCCATCTGTTCGCCGAGCACGGTTTCCGAGGGCAGGATCAGGGCCTCTGCGACGAAGGCCGGATCGCCTCCTTCGATGAAGGCCGAGCCGAGCAGACGGGCCACGGCGACGATGTAGGCATCCGGAATCCAGGCGAGCCTGTCGCCCTCGCCGCGCTGGAAGGCTGTCACGCCGGCCAGCAGGATGTCGGTGGCCAGGCGCTGGCCGGCTTCCCAGCGATTCACCTCGTCACTGTCGAAAGCCATCAGGTGCACCAGCTGTTCGGTGGAGTAGGGGTGGTCCAGCACGACCGGGGCGGAAAAGCCGCGCAGCAGCGAGGGCACAGGTTCGGCGTCGATGTCTTCGAACACGAACTGCTGACGTGCTTCGCGCAGCTCCAGCACACGTTGCGTACCCGGGCTTGCAATCGGCGCAGCCGCTCGAAGCGCCCCTCTCCCCTCCGAGGGAGAGGGGATGGGGGAGAGGGGGGCGGTTTCCCCTGCCAGTTTCAGCGGCAGTTCGCGGCCCTCGGCATCCAGCAGACCGATGACGATGGGCAGGTGATAGGGGCCACGCGGAAGATCCAGCCCTTCGGCGGCCATGCGCGCTTCGTAGGGGGTGGGCGGGAACTGCTGTTCGACGTCCAGCGCGTAGCGTCTGGTCGTGGCGTCGAAGTGGCTGCGCACGATCAGACGCGGCGTGCCGGCCTGGTTGTACCAGCGCTGGAATTGCGCCAGATCCTTGCCCGAGGCGTCCTGCATGGCGGCCACGAAATCCTCGCAGGTCACGGCCTGGCCGTCATGGCGCTGGAAGTAGAGGTCCATGCCCTTGCGGAAAGCTGCCGCGCCGATCAGGGTGTGGATCATGCGGATGATCTCCGCGCCCTTCTCGTACACCGTGGCGGTGTAGAAGTTGTTGATTTCGGCGTAGCTTGCCGGGCGGATCGGGTGGGCCATGGGGCCGGCATCCTCGGGGAACTGCGCGGCGCGCAGGCCGAGCACCTCCTGGATGCGCGTGACGCCGCGCGAATGCACGTCCATGCCGAACTGCTGGTCGCGGAAGACGGTGAGCCCTTCCTTGAGCGAGAGCTGGAACCAGTCGCGGCAGGTCACGCGGTTGCCGGTCCAGTTATGGAAATACTCGTGCGCGACCACGCGGTCGATGTTCTGATAGTCGGTGTCGGTGGCGGTGTCCGGACGGGCCAGCACGTACTTGGTGTTGAAGATGTTGAGGCCCTTGTTCTCCATGGCGCCCATGTTGAAGTCGCCGACCGCCACGATCATGTAGTGGTCGAGGTCCATCTCCAGGCCGAACGTGTCCTCGTCCCACTTCATGCTCTTCTTGATCGCGGCCATGGCGTGGTCGCACTGGTCGAGTTTGCCGGGCTCCACGTACACCGCGCAGCGTACGCGGCGCCCCGAGGTGGTGACATAGTGGTCTTCCAGCACGTCAAGCCTGGCGGCCACGCAGGCGAAGAGGTAAGCCGGCTTGGCGAAGGGATCTTCCCAGGTGGCCCAGTGGCGGCCGTTTTCTTCGTCTTCGCTGGCGACCGGGTTGCCGTTGGCGAGCAGCACCGGGAAGGCGGCCTTGTCGGCATGCAGGGTGCAGGTGAATTTCGCCATCACGTCCGGACGGTCCGGATAGAAGGTGATGCGGCGGAAGCCCTGCGCTTCGCACTGCGTGAAGTAGCCGTCCTTGGAGCGGTAGAGGCCCGAGAGCTGGGTGTTGCGGTCCGGTTCG
The DNA here is from genome assembly GCF_014736495.1 of Candidatus Dactylopiibacterium carminicum. GTDB lineage: Bacteria > Pseudomonadota > Gammaproteobacteria > Burkholderiales > Rhodocyclaceae > Uliginosibacterium > Uliginosibacterium carminicum. Next base: position 59,003 of record NZ_MDUX01000012.1, on the reverse strand, counting down.
ATGCGTACCACGGTCTCCAGCGTGAAGGCTTCGGGTACGTCGGGGATGCTCAGGCAGTCGTCGGCGTACCGGTATTCGGCTGGCGCCAGCGCGCGGCCATCGAGGTGCAGCGATTCGAGTTGCAGCTCCTCGCCGTCCAGCTGCAGCGCACCGCCATCGCCCACGGGGTTGCGGCGGATGTCCAGCTTCGCCGAGACGCGGGCGAAGCCGGCATGTAGGGCGATGTCCAGATGGACCCGCTCCACCAGCCAGGCCGGCGGGGTGTAGTCCTTGAGGAAGATGCTGCGGGGCGTTTGGCTCATGTTCGGGTGTCCGGCAAGTCGAACCGGCAGTTTACCCGAGGCCCGCAGGCGCAGACGCCTTGACACCCATCAAGCGGCACGCCGGATGAGTGTGTTCCTCTGTGCGCCACAAGAAGCCCTCAGGCCCGCTCTCATCACACCAACATTTTGCGAGACCCACATGAGAAAGCCCAATCTTCGACTCAAGCACCTGGCGCAGGAGCACCAGGCAGTGATGCATTTCACGTCGGTGATGCGCGCCGTCCGCCCGGAGAACGATGAAGACCTGCCCGAAGTTGTCCGGCGCATGTTGCAGGTGTTTTCCAGCGATCTGGAGCCGCATTTCCAGGAAGAGGAAGCGCACGTGCTGCCCCTGCTGCGCCAGCATGGCCACACCGCGTTGGCGGATGAAGTGCAGACCCAGCACGACCGCATGCGTGCGATCAACCGCACGCTCGAGTCGGCGCCGAGTGCTGCGCTGGTCGTGGAGTTCGTGCATCTGCTGGAGCAGCACGTAGAGTTCGAGGAAGGCGAGGTGTGGGAAGTGCTGGAAACCTTGCTCGAACCCGAGGAAGCACGCGCGCAGCATTGAGCCTGCCGAGGTGCCGGTCTTCAGGGCCGCCTGTGGGCGGCCTTGTCGTTTGCGTGTGCGGCAAAGCTGCCACCATTCGTCGGTAAGCAGCTACAATCGCCGTCCGTTTTCTGTCTTGCGGCACTGCAACATGACCCGTCCCGACAACGATCTTCTGTTGCGCGCCTTGTTGCGCCAGCCTGTTGATACCACGCCGGTCTGGCTGATGCGTCAGGCAGGCCGTTATCTACCCGAATACCGCGCCACGCGGGCACATGCGGGCAGTTTCATGGATCTGTGCCGCAATGCGAACTTCGCCACCGAGGTCACGCTGCAGCCCCTGTCCCGCTTCCCGCTGGACGCCGCCATCCTGTTCTCCGACATCCTCACGGTGCCGGACGCCATGGGGCTGGAGCTTTCCTTCGCCGAGGGCGAGGGGCCGCGCTTCGCCAAACCCTTGCGCGAAGAGGCGGAGATCCTCGCGCTGACGCCGCCACCAATGGAGAAGCTCGCCTACGTCTTCGAGGCCGTGACCTCCATTTCCCGCGCGCTGGACAACCGTGTGCCCCTGATCGGTTTCTCCGGCAGCCCGTTTACGCTGGCTTGTTACATGATCGAAGGCGGTGGTTCCGACGATTTTCGTCGCGTGAAGGCGTTGATGTACAGCCGCCCCGAGCTGCTGCACCACATCCTGGACGTCAATGCCCGCACCGTCACCGAATACCTCAACCAGCAGATCGCGCACGGCGCGCAGGCCGTGATGGTGTTCGATACCTGGGGCGGCATCCTCACCAGTGCTGCCTATGAGGCTTTCTCGCTGGAATACATGCGGCGCATCGTTGCGGGCCTGAAGCGTGAGCAGGACGGCCAGCGCATTCCCGTGGTGCTGTTCACCAAGGGCGGCGGGCAGTGGCTGGAAGGCATGGCTGATACCGGTTGCGATGCGCTGGGGCTGGACTGGACCGTCGATCCCGCCGCCGCTCGTGCGCGTGTCGGCCACCGTGTGGCCCTGCAGGGCAATCTGGACCCTGGCGTGTTGATGGGTACGCCGGCCGAGGTCGCCCGTGAAGCGCGTCGGGTGCTCGATGCCTTTGGCCCCGCGCCGGGTCACGTCTTCAACCTCGGTCACGGCATCTCGCAGTACACGCCGCACGATAACGTGCGAGTGTTGGTGGAAACCGTACATCACTACAGCCACGTGCTGCACGCCAACGCGCCTGCCTGAGCCTGCCCAAGGCGTGGTTTCAGGGCTTTAGGAACCAACCAGGTGCTGACTTATGCACAGTTTCGGCGCCTGTTTTCCACGGATTTCCCCACGCGCCCTGCAAACCGTGAAATCTCCAGGGTTTGTGTAGCAAGTTGCTGATTTACTTATGAATTGATGTTGCTATCGGCGCCATAGCATGAAATCGAAGCGCTCCGCAAGCCTTGGTCCGTAATGTCATCCACAGCCGATTCCCACATTTTTATCCACAGGGCTTGTGGGGAAACCAGAAACGTAATATCTCCGCAATATCTTGCGTCGCTAAACGCACAAAGCACTTTACAAGAATGCGACAAGTAATTGACGCGAAATGACATTGATGGACGTATAAGGAAAATCTTTGCAGCGCATCGTCCGAGTCGCCCTGCCGCTTCCCTTGCCACGCCTGTTCGATTACAGCGTTACGGGCGAAATATGTCCGCAGATCGGTCAGTGCGTGCGTCTGCCCTTCAGGGCCGGGGAGAAGACCGGCGTCATCGTCGCGCTGGACCCGTCCGACTCCCCTCCGCCGGAAAAACTCAAACCCGTGCTGGAAGTCCTGCGCGAGTTGCCGCCACTGCCGGCGCAATGGCTGGCGCTGACCGCCTTTGCCGCGCGTTACTACCAGCATCCGCTGGGCGAGGTAGTCTCGGCCGCGCTGCCGCCAGGCATCCGCCGTGCAGTGAGCCTGCCGCGCGATGACGACCCCTGGCTGGCGACCACGCCGGAGGGGCGTGCGACGCTGGGGCAGGCGGTGAAACTCACGCGCGCGCTGGCTGCCGTGCTGGCGGTGCAGTCGGCCGGCGCGCGGCGCCGCAGCCAGTTGCTGGGCGATCTGGAAGGCGATGCTTCGGCCGCCATCCGTGAAGCGCGCAAGCGTGGCTGGCTGGAGGTCGTCGCCCGCGCAGGCGAGCGTGATCCCATCGGCGCGTTGGCGCTGAACGAGGCCCAGGCGGCGGCTGTGGCTGCAGTGAATGCAGCCACTGGCAGCTTCAAACCCTTCCTGCTGTTCGGTGTCACCGGTTCGGGCAAGACCGAGGTCTACCTGCACCAGATCGCCCATACGCTGGCTGCCGGCAAGCAAGCGCTGATGCTGGTGCCCGAGATCGGGCTGACGCCGCAATTGATGGAGCGAGTCGCCAGCCGCTTTCCCGGTGCGAATCTGGTCTCGCTGCATAGCGGCATGGCCGATGGCGCCCGCTCGCTGGGTTTCGTGCAGGCGCTCAAGGGTGAGGCGGACATCGTGCTCGGCACCCGGCTTTCCGTTTTCGTGCCATTGCCGCGTCTGGGGCTGATCGTGGTCGACGAGGAACACGATGCCTCTTTCAAGCAGCAGGATGGCCTGCGCTACTCGGCGCGCGATCTGGCCGTATGGCGCGCCCATCACGAAAGCCTGCCGGTGGTGCTGGGCTCGGCCACGCCCTCTCTGGAAACCTGGCAGCAGGCCGAGGCCGGGCGCTACACGCGGCTGGATCTGCCCGTGCCGGCCGTGGCCGAGCGCCCGCCGGCGCTCAAGCGCATCGACACCCGCCGCGTGAAGCTGGACAACGGCCTGTCGCCGGCACTGGTGAAGGCCATCGGCGAACGCCTGACGCGTGGCGAGCAAAGCCTGGTCTTTCTCAACCGGCGCGGTTACGCGCCGGTGGTGGCCTGCGCGCAGTGCAACTGGGTCAGCGCCTGTCCGCACTGCTCGGCGAACCTGGTTTTCCACGCCGCCGATGGTCTGCTGCGTTGCCATCATTGCGGCCACGAGACGAAGGCGCCACGCGCCTGCCCCGATTGCGGCAACCAGGATCTGCACGCCTTCGGCCGCGGCACCCAGCGGCTGGAAGAGCGTCTGCGCGAATATTTCCCCGACGCGCGCATCGAACGCGTGGATCGCGACGCGGTGCGCACGCCGACGCAGTGGGAAGAAGTGCGATCCCGCATCGAAGCCTGCGAGATCGACGTACTGGTCGGCACGCAGATGCTTGCCAAGGGGCACGACTTCCCGATGCTGACATTGGTCGGCATCGTCGGTGCGGATGCTGGTCTGTACGCGGCCGATTACCGCGCGCCCGAGCGCCTGTTCCAGCAGTTGATGCAGGTGGCGGGGCGCAGCGGGCGCGGTGAGCTGCCCGGCGAGGTGCTGGTGCAGACCGAATTCCCCGAGCATCCGCTCTACGAGCATCTGGCGCGCCGCGACTATCCCGGCTTTGCCAGGCGCGAGCTGGGCGACCGCCGCCTGGCCGGCTTTCCGCCCTGGGGACATCATGCGGTGCTGCGCGCCGAGGCGCTGGTGCTGGACGAGGCGGTGGCCTTTCTGGCAAGGGCGCGCGAACTTGCCGAGGCGCAGCAGAGCCCGGTGCGCCTCTACGATGTGGTGCCGATGCGTCTGGTGCGGCGTGCACGGCTGGAGCGCGCGCAGCTGGTGCTCGAATCCGATTCGCGCCCGGCCCTGCAGGCGCTGCTGGTGGCGCTGATGCCGCTGCTCTATGCACTGAAGACGCCGCGCGAATTGCGCTGGCATGTGGATGTGGACCCTGGAGAACTATGAACACGACAGGAAACGCGCCGGCGTTGCGCTGCGCCTGCCTGGTCGCCGTGGAGGGTGGCCGGCTGCTGTTGGTGCGCGTACGCCAGAACGCGCACTGGTGTCTGCCGGGCGGCAAGATCGAAGCCGGGGAGTCGCCGGTGCAGGCCTTGCAGCGCGAGCTGGCCGAGGAACTGGGTATTGCCTTGCTGCCTGAGAGCATCCGTCCGCTATATACGGTGACCGGGCCGGCCTACGGCCAGCCGGGCGAGGTCGAGCTGGTCTGCTTCTCGGCGCGTTGGCAGGGCGGTATCCGCGCGCAGCAGGAAATCAGCGCGGTCGACTGGCTGCCCGTCACCGCGCTGGCGCAATTCGCACCCGCTGTGCAGCAGCTGTGCCGTGAGCACCTGCTGGCGGCTTGAGCTGCATCAGGCCGCTGCCGCGCGGTTGGCGAAACTTGAGGCGAATCAAGGGCGGGGCAGAAGAGGGCTTCCTAGACTGGGCCATCCCTTTGCACAACAGGAAAGCCCCCCATGTCATACGCTGATTTCCCTGCCTACCTCACCGCCGACCATCGCCACTGCGACGAACAGCTCGGCGCCTTGCGCAAGCTCGCTCTGGCGGCCGACTCGGCCACTGCGGCCCAGACCTTCGAGGCTCTGAACCATGATGTGCTGGCGCACTTCGCCGCCGAGGAAGAGGTGCTGTTTCCTGCCTTCGAAAGCGCTACCGGCATGAGCTGCGGGCCCACCCAGGTCATGCGCATGGAGCATGCCGAGGCGCGCGAGCTGCTCGCCGATCTGGCCGAGGCAGTGTCCGGCCAGGATGTCGATGGCGTGCGCGGCCATGGCGAAGCGCTGCTGATCCTGCTGCAGCAACACAACATGAAGGAGGAGAACATCCTCTATCCGATGGCGTACAACGTGGCCGGCGCGAATGCGGGCGAGCTGGGGGCACGCATCGCCGGACGGCGCCAGCACTGATGCGCACGCTGGATGTGCGTGGGCTGGTGCCCTGCGAGCCTTTCGAACGTGCGCTGGAGGCGCTCGATGCGCTGGCGTCGGGCGAGCGCCTGACGCTGCTCATAAGCCGTGAGCCGTTTCCGCTCTACGACTGGCTGCGCGAACACGGCTTTCGCTGGACGACGCTGCCGCCAGAAACCGGGCAGACGCATTTCACCTTGCAGATCCAGGCGCCGGTGCAGGAAGGCTGAGCATGGTCATCGCCTCCACGGATGCCTCGCCGGCGCCCGGCATCAGCTTTATCCACATGCTCTGCGGGCTGGCCGGCATGCTTGCCGCAGCGCTCCTGCTGCTGCACGAGCCGATGGCGCTGCTCACGCGCTGGCATCCGGCCACGCTGGCGGCGGTGCATCTGTTTGCCCTCGGCGGCCTGATGCCGGTGATGTTGGGCGCGCTCTACCAGTTCGTGCCGGTAGCGAGCGGCTTGTCGCTGCCGCGCCGGGGTGGTTTCGATTACTTGATCCTGGCCGGGCTGATGGCCGGTGCGGCCTTGCTGGCGATGGCGTTCCTCGGCCTGTATGCCGACGGCTTCCTGTGGGCCGGCAGCCTGCTGGCGGTCAGCCTCGCCACGGCGGCGGCGCGCCTGCTGCGTGCGTTGTGGACGCCGGCGGCCAGCGGCGTGCTGGTCGGCCTGCTGCGCGCCAATGGTCTGGCGCTGGTGGTCACGCTGATCCTGGGGCTGCTGCTGGTGGGCGTGCTGGCGTTCGGCTGGCCCTTGCCGCTGGTGCCGCTCGTCGATGCCCATGCGCTGTGGGCATTGGCCGGCTGGGTGGGCGGGCTGATCGTCAGTGTCGCCACCGTGGTGGTGCCGATGTTCCACGTCACGGATGCCTATCCAGCACGCTGGGCGCGCGTGGCGCGTCTGCTGCCCCTGCCGTTGCTGGTGGGCAGCCTGGCGCTTTGGGGCGGCTGGCCGGTTGTCGCCCGGATTGCCTGGCTGCTGCTGGCGCTGGCAGGTGCGGTCTTCGGCGGGCTCACCTTGCGCCGCGTGCTGGCCGCACGGCGTGGCGAGCGTGATGCCTTCCATTGGGGCTGGTGCGGCGTCGGCGTGCTGTGCCTGGCGCTGGCTGTGGCGGGTGGCCTCGCAACGCTGCTCGACGATGCGCACTGGGGCATGGTCTTCGGCCTGCTGGCGCTCGCCGGGCTGGGGGGCGGCACGGTCAGCGTGATGCTCTACCGCATCGTGCCCTTTCTCATCTGGCTGCACTGGCAGCGCGCCAACAAGGCCCGCGTGCGTCTGCCGCTGCTGCACCAGATCGTGCCCGAGCGCGATCAGCGCGTGCAACTGATGCTGGAGCTCGCGGCCGTGCTGCTGTTGCTCGGCGCGATCTTCCAACCCGGCCTCACCCAGCCGGCCGCGCTGCTGTATGCCGCCGCCAAATTCCTGCAGATCGTGCTGCTGGCACAGGCGATGCGCGATTTCCGCCAGCGCCTCGCGTTGCTGCGCCGCCTGCCGCCGAAGGTACGGGCTGCGCCTTAGGAGACAAGAAAGATTTGCCGCAGGGCGATGGCGCTCCTGCGGCAAATCTTGGGCCCGATCGTCTTAATGTCGCTGAGGCCAGACTTGGGGAGGTGATGCCTTATTGGCCTGAATGTTTAGGTTTGAAAAGGCTGGGATTGGTACGACGGTGAGGTTGGCGCTGTCGGTAAAGAACAGGGTTTTACCATCCAGACTGATCGTGGCTTTCAGTGACGAGCAGTTACGAGCGCCATAACTCATCGGGCAATCCACCACGCTGGGCAAGATTTCGCTGTCGCTGAGTGGAAGTGTTGCTTGTGTCCCTGCTGCGATACCGGCATCAAAAACATAGAGACGGAGTTTTTTCTCCGTACTGCTTGCCGACACAGGCGATGCAAGTAGATAGACGTGCGAACCGTCCGGCGATAAGACTCCCGTCACTGCGGAATAGTCCGCGTCAGGGATGACGGCCTCACCGATCAATTTGAAATCTGCATCGTAGACTTTTTGCTCCAACAGGGCCCGATTGCCGTCATCCGAAAGGGACATTGAATATACGAACTCGATGTTCGATGAATTTTCTTTCAGGACGGAAGTGCTGGCGTCCATATAAAGCATGGGGGGCCTTGGAGAGATGCTTGATGATTGAAAGACCAATAGTCGTTCTCCATTGCGCGACATAGCGGTCCATGGCCCGTTATAGAACATGGTCCGTAGCTCGGGCTGTATTGAGAGCAGTTGGATCGTGCGTGTCCGATAGTCGAAATAGGACAGCGTATTCCATGAGCTGCTTTTATCTGTTGTAAGCCAGGACCGCCCATCGTTGGTCGTGGAAATGCCGAGCCCCGTTTCTGGAACGGAGGCAAATCCGGAAGGGTGGGACAGAGAGAAGATTGTTCCTAGCGTCTCAGGGTCCAGAAGGCTAAGGGTGCCACTGGAGGTAGTTACGATGATTTCTGAGCCGTTCGGCCCTAGACCCACGTCCAGTATGGCGGGAATGGAGACCGCATCTGTGGCCCAGCCCGAGCCTGTGAAGCGAGCGCGGGTGAGCGTCCCCATTTCGGTGTTGGCTGCGTATAACGCCTTGCGGACGGGATCAAATACGACAGATCTTTTTTTACCAGGTACGGGAACGACGGCTGTCGTGTAGTTTTCCGTGTCGATGACGTGCAGGACTTTTGACGGCGGCGTGAAATTTAAGGCGTTGCTGATTCCGACGACATGTTGTCCCGCAACATCGGCCCTGAGACGTACGGTTATCTGTGTGTCTCCCGTGGGAGTGATGCTGATCGGCGTCAGATTGCCCAGCGACAGGCGCGAAACCAACCCGCTTACTTTTGCGAAGCCGCGCCCGCGTATATAGAGCATTGCTTCCCGGTCTTTCATCAGCGCGTGAGGACCGAGGACATCAATCTCTGGCAATTCTTTGCGGACCGACACGGTAAACGACTGCGGGCTTTGTGCACTCTGGCTCGGTGTGATGGTGATGGTCGCCGTGTGGGTACTGAAATTCTCCCAACTGTTTAGGGCTGTTTTGGATATGGAATACTCGACGGCATCATCGGTATTGCCCGCTGCACGCGTCACCACCAGCCAGTTCGCATCGCTGCTGGCCGTCCAAGTAACGCCGTCAATATTGCTGCGAACCGGGGTATGAGCGGAGAGCTCGGCATCAGTGGTCTGCGCGTTGACTACGAGATTGATGTCATCCAGTTCGGCAAGGCTGCCAGCCACATGAAATCGGACTGGAATTGTAACGGCTGGGCTGGTGTCGGCCAGTGGTGTGACGGTGAGGTTGGCGCTGTAGTCGCCTTGAGCGAGGGCGGCTGCGGAAGCCACCACGCTGACACTATCCACGGTCTGGTTAACGCTGAGCCAGCCTTGTCCTTGTGCGTACTGCGTTGTGATGCGGATATCGCGCTTGGCGTTCGGGTCCGGGAAAATGACGTTCAGGACTTGGGCCGCGGCGCTACTTCCTTCTGTTGTATCGAAATCCAAGCTGCCTGGCTGCACCTGCATCGTGCCAATGACGTTGACTGAATACGGGAGTGTGATGGGGGTTCCGCCAAGAGGGGCAGTACAGGCCGCGTCCGAACAAGCATAGAACGTGATCTTGCCTGTATAGGTGCCAGCAGCCAGCGTCGAACGTGGGAAAACGTCGAAACGGGCCTGCGTGTTGGACAGTATCGTTGTCGTGATATTCGGGAGGATTGCCTCTCCCTCGACGAAGATCTTGATATAGAGCTGGGTGAGTGATTTGGGTAGGCTGCCGTGAATCGTGGCGGTGACTGAGCTGCTTACACCGCCTGCCGATCCCTGTCGGAACTGAAGGGAGATGTTGTCCTTGTCGGTTGATATCCGCATACCAGAGTCGTCGCCACCACCTCCACCACCACCACCACCTCCGCATGCGCCAAGCGCGATGGTAAGGATCAGGCATGACACGGCGACCAGTAGTTTTCCTAAGTTCACTCTGTTTTTCCCCCGGGATCGTTTATCGGGCTTGCCGCTGCAGGCGTTCCCTTTACGCACTTTCAGCGCGGGCGGATTCTAGAGAGGAATTTTCAAAGGTGTTAATTTTGTTAAATGTCGTTTGAGTGCGATCAGAAACTCGATTTCCTTGTAATAAGTATTGCTGTTGGCGGTAACAGGCCTAGCCTACCCAGGCTCAACATCTTCCGTCTCTTTCAGGGTCTTGGCTCATGATCACGCTCGAATTCCTCGTCACTTCCTTTGTCGTCGTGCTGATGCCGGGCACGGGCGCCTTGTTCACCATTTCCACCGGCCTGGGGCAGGGGCGCCGTGCTTGTGCGTATGCCGCGCTGGGTTGCACCGCTGGGATCATTCCGCATCTGCTGGCCACGGTGCTGGGGCTGGCAGCTGTCATGCACACCAGTGCGCTGGCCTTCCAGCTCCTCAAGTACGCGGGCGTGGCTTATCTCTTCTATCTGGCCTTCATGACCTGGCGCGATCGCGCGGCATTCGCGCTGGAAGGCGGGCAGGCGCCGGTTTCGCCGCTCGGGCTGGTGGTGAAGGCGATCCTGCTCAATCTGCTCAACCCGAAGCTGACGATCTTCTTCCTAGCCTTCCTGCCGCAGTTCGTGGATCCGGCTGCCGCGCGGCCCTTGCCCGGCCTGTTGCTGCTCAGTGCGGTGTTCATGGTCATGACCTTCGTGGTTTTTCTGGGCTATGGGCTGCTGGCGCACGCTTTCCGCCGCCTCGTCATTGAGTCCGCCGGCGTTCAGCGGGCGCTCCGCTATGGTTTCGCGGCGGCGTTCGCGGCGCTTGGCGCGCGCCTGGCGATGAGCGAGCGGTGAGACACTTCCGCCTCGTGTTCTGGCGCAGCATCTGGAATCCACAATGGTGCGCGTCGCCTGTTTTGCGAATGCACCGCTTTAGTGCAAAATCGAATATAGGTATGTGAATAACATCGTTGGATGCCTGGAAACCGGGGCGTAGGCTTCGTTCCCCGGCCGCTATGCGGCCCCGTGATTCCAAGGAAAAGACGATGAAGAAACTGACTTTGCTCACCCTCGTTTTCGGGCTCGTCGGCCTGGTTCCGCTGGCCCATGCCGACCGGCTGGCCGATATCAAGAAGGCTGGCGTGCTGCGCGTTGCGGCTTTTGACGCCAACCCGCCGTTCGGTTTCGTCGACGCAAAGTCGAAAAAGATCGTCGGTCTGGATGTGGACTACGCGGATGCGCTGGCGAAGAAGCTCGGCGTCAAGCTCGAAATCGTGCCGACCAATCCGGCCAACCGCATTCCGCTGCTGAGCGCGGGCAAAGTGGACCTGGTATTCGCCAACTTCACCATCACCGAAGAGCGCGCCAAGGTGGTGAATTTCAGCATCCCCTATTTCGCTTCGGGCACGCAGTTCATCGCCAAGAAGGGCACGCTCACCTCGCCCGAGCAGCTCAGCGGGCTACGCATCGGCGTGGACAAGGGCACGACCAACGAGATCCAGCTACGCGAGCAGTTCCCCAAAGCCACACTGGTGGCCTATGACGACACTCCCTTCGCCTTCACCGCGCTGCGCAACGGCAACGTGCAGGCTATCTCGCAGGACGGCCCCAAGCTCATCGGCCTGCTGGCCAACGTGCCCGACCGCGACAAGTACGAGATTCCGCCGTTCGCGATCTCGCAGGACTACATCGGCGTGGGCGCCCCCAAGGGCGAGACGGCGCTGACCGAGTTGGTCAACACCACGTTGCGCGAGCTGGAAGCCGACGGCCGTGCGCAGAAGATCTACGACGCCTGGTTCGGCCCGACGACGAAGACGCCGCTCAAGCGCATCTTCAAGATCGGCGACAAGACCTGAGCCGCCGCGCCTTTGCTTGAGCAGGGGCATGCCCCCTCGGCCTCCGTTCATGCGGAGGCCTTTGTGTTGAAGGGATGGGGAGTGCGGGCAATGGGCGTAGCCGTTCCGGAATCCGTTCGCACTGAGGTATCGAAGTGCGGGCGGATTTCGCTGCTGACCTTTGTCATCCGCCTGGCCTGGCGCGTATTCCGGCATGCACCGAAATGCCTGCCAGCCCCCCACGACACTGGATGCCGCAGGTAAGCTCCCGCCCCCGATGTTCCGATGGACTCTTCCTTGATATCCACTTTTCTCGCGGACGGCTTCCTCGCCCCCAAGTATCTGGGCTGGCTGCTCGACGGCTGGCTCATGACGCTGTGGGCCTCGCTGCTCGTGGTGCTCGCCTCGACCTTGCTGGGCATGGCGTTCGCCGCTGCACGCGAGAGTGGCCGCGCGCCGCTGGCGCATGCCGCCGGTGTCTATGTCGCGCTGTTTCGCAACACGCCGCTGCTGGTGCAGCTTTTCTTCTGGTACTTCGGCGTGCCTGCGCTGCTGCCGGAGGGCGTGCTCGCCTGGCTCAACGGCACGCATGCCCTGGCTGTGGGCAGCACGGAGCTGCTGCGCTGGCCTTCCTTCGAATTCCTTTCCGCCATCGTCGGCCTGGTGGCCTATTCGACGGCCTACGTGGGCGAGGACATCCGCTCGGGCCTGCGCGGCGTGCCAGCCAGCCAGCGTATCGCCGCCACGGCGCTGGGCTTCACGCCGCTGCAGGCGCTGCGGTACGTGGTGTTACCGCAGGCGCTGCGCATCGCCATGCCGCCGCTGCTCGGGCAGTACATGAATATCCTCAAGAACACCTCGCTGGGCATGGCCATCGGGCTGATGGAGCTTTCCTACCGCGCGCGGCAGGCCGAGGCCGAAACCTGGAAGACTTTCCAGGTCTACGGCGTGGCCACGCTGCTCTACATCGTGGCGATCGCCGCGCTGGAGGTGCTGGCCCATGGCCTGCAGCGCCGCAATGCCCGCCGCTCCCGCTGACGCACCATGGATTTCTCCTTTCTTCAGGACGACCTGACCTACCTGCTCTGGGGCACCTTCCCAGAGGGCCCACCCGGCGGCGCGCTGCTCACGCTGCTGCTTTCTGCCGGTTCCGGGCTGGCCTCGGCGCTGCTCGGGCTGGCGTTCGGCGTGCTGCTGGTGATGCTGCGCGGCCCGGCCCTGGCCGCGCTGACCACGGCGCTCGGCTTCCTGCGCGCCATTCCGGTGCTGATGCTGATCTTCTGGACCTATTTCCTGTTGCCCATCCTGTTCGGCGTGGACGTGCCGGGCGTGCTCTCGGTGATGGCCGCGCTGGCGCTGGTGGGGGGCGCCTACCTCGGCCACGGCGTGGCCGCCGGCATCCGTGGCGTGGGGGCAGGGCAGTGGCAGGCGGGGCTGGCGCTGGGCTTCACACGCTGGGGGGCGTTGCGCCATCTGGTGCTGCCGCAGGCGTTGCGGATGATGCTGCCCTCCTTCATCAACCAGTGGGTGACACTGATCAAGGACAGCTCGCTGGCCTACATCGTGGGCGTGCCGGAGCTGTCCTTCCTCGCCACCCAGGTCAATGCCCGGGTGATGGTGCATCCGGCCGAGATATTCCTGTTCATCGGCGCGATCTACTTCGTGTTCTGCGGCGGGTTGGACCTGCTGGTGTATCTGCTGAACCGCCGTCCCCGACGCGCCTGAGCCTCGTGCCCGTTTCGCACCGAAGGCATTCAGGCCGCGCCCAGGGCTCCCAGCGGTGAGCCCGCCGTTGTCCGGGCACGCCCGGGTTGCGCCGTGGGCACTGGCCGCCCGGCAAACTGCAGGTCTGCCTGCGGTCGGGCGAACAGGAAACCCTGCACCAGATCGACGCCGGCATCCCGCGCAATCTGCCATTGCGTATGGGTTTCGATGCCTTCGCAGACAACCTGCGCTTCCAGATCGTGGATGATTTCCACCAGTTTTGGCAGGATGCGCGCGGCGCGTGAGTCGTGCTGGGCCTGCCGGATCAGCTGGCGATCCAGCTTGACGATGTCTGGCGAGAGCTGCCAGAGCCGGTCGAAATTCGAGTGGCGTGCGCCGAAGTCATCGATGGCGACCTGGAAGCCGCGTTGCTGATAGGCATTGACGGCCGCGATCAGCAGGTCCAGGTCATCCACGCTGGATTCCAGGATCTCCAGCACCACGCGCTGCGGCATCAGGCCTGCCTGACGCAGCAGCCCCTCGAAGGCTTCGCCGTGCGTGCCGCTGCGGATGCTGGAAAGATGGCGCCCATTCACGTTGAGGAACAGGCGGCAGTGCTCGTGCGCCGGCTGGGTGACGAAGTTCACCACATGCACCATGCGGCACAGGCGGTCGAAGAAGATGATCTCGGCGGGATTCTGCGGCAGATCGAACGCGATCTGAGGCGGGATCTGGAGCCCCGTCTGGTTGCGCACGCGGGCGAGTGCTTCGAAGGCCAATGCACGCGCCGGATCCTGGGCGCCGAACAGGGGCTGGAAGACGCTGTGCAGTTCGTACTCGCCGAAGCAGCCCACTGCGCCGCGGTCGTCGAAGCGCAGGCTGTGCTGGCTCAGGCAATGGCGTCCGGCCCAGTGCTCGAAGAAAGCAAGAATGGAGTCGATCCTCATCGCGTCGCCGGGCCCGGCGGCGGGGCGCAGTCAATAAAGGGCCAGCTTAACAGCGGCCCGGCGGCCCGCCGAACAACGCAATTCCTCTTTGTTTATGCCCGAAACGCAGCGTGCGGCGCTGTTATTTTGCCGCCGGGCCGCCCCAAGGCAAAAAAGCCCCCTTGGGGGGCAGCGACCCGCGGAGCGGGAGAGCGTGGGGGCTTTTCTCCCCGCCGGGCCGCCCCAAGGCAAAAAGCCCCCTTGGGGGGCAGCGACTCCGCGAAGCGGTAGAGCGTGGGGGGCTTCTTTGTCGTGTATGCCGCAAGATCGTCCGTTTCCCGCACGAAAAGGCGGCCCGCGTGATCGCGTCTGGCCAGCCGCCCGCGGCTTTCGCCTTCCGGCATGCAACTTGCGCTGTCATCGGTCATCCGTCCGCGCATCGCATGCCATGAATCCTCCCCAGCATTCCGCCGCGCCGCTGCCCGAAACCCTGCTGACGAATTTCGTGAGCCGGCGGCTGGCGCGTGGCAGCCTGGTGAGCACACCGCATGATCCCAACGATCGCATCCTGCTGCTGCGCCAGGGGCGGATCCGCGTCTTCGTGGCTTCCGAGGAACGCGAGCTGACACTGGCGTATCTCTCGCCGGGAGAACTCTTCAGCACCCACACCCGCGCATTCCTGCGTGCCGAGAGCGCCTGCGAGCTGCTGGCGCTGCCCACGCGCGAGTTCGTGCGCACCATGGCCAACGAGCCGGGCATGCTGGCGATGGTGATGCCGGTGCTGGGGCGCATCCTCGACAACAGCATCGCCATCATCGAGGACCTGGCCTTCCGTGACGTCGCTGGCCGACTGGCGCGTTTCCTGTTGCTCGCCGCGCGTCAGCAGGGCAGTGCGGTGGCGCCGGGCGCGCAGGTGACGCTGGCGCTCTCCACGCAGGAAATGGCACTGATGCTGGGCACTTCACGGCAGACGGTATCCAGCCTGCTCAACCAGCTGGAGCGCGAGGCGGTGATCGCCCGTCCGGCGCGTGGCCGGCTGCTGCTGTTGCGTCCCGGGCTGCTGCAGGATTGGCTGGCGCGCGGGCGCCCCGTCGGCAATATGCACAAAGTGTCGGCTGGCTGACAGCGCGGGCGCGAGGGCTTGCATAGCATGGAGCCCATCCAATCCGAGGATCCCATGCCATGTCCTGTTCCTGCCAGAAACCCGGCGGCGGCGCGCCAGACCGCTATGTGAGCTTTTCCGACATCGATTGCGACGGCAACGCCCGTCTCCTGATGGAGATGCTGTATCGCCATCTGGAAGATCCGGCCAAGACCAATGCCTTCTGGGAATATTTCAAGAAGAAGGCTGCCGGCGAAACCGGGCCGCAGCCGGACGATCTGTTCATGGTCCATTGCCATCTCAACCAGCTGCGCGAATTCTTCGAGACCCACGAGGATCGCGAAGCGCAGGCCTTGCTGGAAAAGATCGAGGAAGAGTGCTGCTGAGCCGGCGTCCGCAGGCGGACATCGGCGGGTGTGGCTTGCGGGCAGCGGCGCTGCGGATCGCAAGAATCGGGTGGCGGCCGGCGGGCGCCGGCGCCACAATGCACCCCCCGTCAGCCACTGTCCCGCCATGTCCCGCAGCAACCTGTTCCAGCTGATCCTGCTCGCCGCCATCTGGGGCGCTTCCTTCCTCTTCATCCGCATCGGTGTGCCGGTCTTCGGGCCAGGCAAGCTGATCGTGCTGCGCGTCGGGCTGGCGGCACTGTTCCTGCTCGGTGTGGCGCTGTGGCTCAAGCGCGATCTCGCCTGGCGAGGCAACCTGCGCCACCTGCTGTTCATCGGTGCGTTCAACTCGGGCATCCCTTTTCTGCTCTATGCCTTCGCGGCACAGACACTGAACGCCTCACTGCTTTCCATCATCAACGCCGCCACGCCGATTTTCGGGGCACTGGTGGTGGCGATCTGGCTGCGCGTGCCGCTCCGGTCGGCGGCCATGCTGGGGTTGGGGCTCGGCTTCGCCGGTGTGCTGCTGATCGTCGGCGGCAATGCCGGTGTGCATGGCAATCAGGGCTGGATCGCCACGCTGGCCGCGCTCTGCGCGCCGCTGTGTTACGCGCTGGCGACCAGCTACACCCGCAAGCACGCCAGCCACATCCCGGCGTTCGCGCAGGCGCATGGCAGCATGTGGATGGCGGCACTGGTCGCTCTGCCGCTGGCCCTGGCGGCACCTGCAGGCGCCGCGCCGCAGGTGGGCGACTGGCTGGCGATCCTCGCGCTGGCGGTGGTCTGCACTGGCTGGGCCTACCTGATCTACTTCCGCCTGATCACCGAGATCGGGCCTGCGCGCACACTCACGGTGACTTTCCTGATTCCGGTGTTCGGCGTGCTGTGGGGGCATCTGTTCCTCGCGGAGCCCGTCACCCTGAGCATGCTTGCCGGCGGCGCCATCGTGCTGCTCGGCACGGCGCTGGCCAACGGCCTGATCGGGCCGCGCGGCAGATGAATGCGCAATACGCCACCATCGCGGCGGCCATCCGCTATCTGCAGGCGCATCGCCTGCGCCAGCCGGGGCTGGAGGAGCTGGCCACCCAGCTGGGCCTGAGCGGTGCGCATCTGCAGCGCGTGTTTGCCGACTGGGCCGGCGTGTCGCCCAAACGTTTCCTGCAATACCTCACCAAACAGCATGCGCGCGAACTGCTGCGCGCCAATGCTGATGTGTTCGCCACGGCGCTGGAGAGCGGGCTGTCCGGCGCCGGCCGGCTGCACGATCTGATGGTGAGCTGCGAGGCGCTGTCGCCGGGCGAGGTGCGCGCCCAGGGCGGTGGCGTGACGATCCGCCACGCTTGCGCCGATTCGGTCTTCGGCCGCTTTCTGGTCGGCAGCACGGATCGCGGCATCTGCCACCTGGCTTTCCATGTCGACGACATGAGCGATGCCATGGCCGTGGCCGCACTGCGTGCCGAATGGCCAGCGGCGGTACTGCTGCCGGACGGGCGCGTCGCGGCGGAGATCGCGCCGCAGCTGCAGCTGCTGGCCGTCGGCAAGGTGCCACTGCGCCTGCTGCTGCGCGGCACCAATTTCCAGCTCAAGGTCTGGGAGGCGCTGCTGCGCATTCCTGCCGGCAGCGTGGTGAGCTATGCCGAGCTGGCGCGCGGCATCGGCCAGCCCAGGGCCGCGCGCGCCGTCGGTTCGGCCGTGGCCGCCAACCGCATCGCCTTGCTGATCCCCTGCCATCGCGTGATCCGCGAAAGTGGCGAGATCGGCGAATACCGCTGGCAGTCCGAGCGCAAGCTGGCGCTGATCGCGCGGGAGCAGGCGGGCGCGTGAGCGGCAGGGCCGTGCCCTGCGTGGGAATGGCCCGGGTGTTCTACGCTTGAATGCAGCGCGTACGACAGGGAGGTCCGCGATGCAGGCTTTGCCTTTGAACAGGGCGTTCACGCTGATCGAACCGGGGCCCGTGGTGCTGGTGGTGACGCGGGAGGGCGATCGCAGCAACATCATGACTATTTCGTGGACGATGGTGCTGGACTTCAGCCCGCGCTTCGCCATCACGACCGGGGCATGGAATCACTCCTTCCTGGCCTTGCAGCACACACGGGAGTGCGTGATCGCCATTCCGGGAGCGGATCTGCTGGACAAGGTAGTGGGCATCGGGACTTGCTCGGGGGTGGATACCGACAAGTTCCGGCGCTTCAGGCTCACCCCCTTGCCGGCCACGCAAGTGGCACCGCCCCTGATCCGGGAATGCCTGGCCAGCATCGAGTGCCGGGTGATCGATTTCGTCACCCAACATGGCATCGTGGTGCTGGAGGCCGTGGCCGCGCATGGAAACCCGGCCCGGCGGGAGCGGCGCATGCTGCATGCGGTGGGCGATGGCTCCTTCATCGTGGATGGTCGCCATCTGGACCGGCGGGTGCCGATGGCGACCAAGCTGCCGGAAGGCGTCTAGCCGCCGCAGCCGCAACCCCCGCCCTGGCGGCCATGACCGTGCCCGCCGCCGCCACAGCCGCCGCCGCCGCGTCCTTCTCCATGGCCCTTGCCGCCACAGCATTCGTGATCGGGATCGGCGTGGCCTGCGCCACCGCAGCATTCATGGTCGTCGCCATGGTCGCCACAGGCGTGGCCTTCACCGCCCTGCAGGGTATGCGGATCGAAAGGCGGCGCGGCTTCGAGTTCCCCGGCGCAGAACAGTGCCAGCGCGGCACCGGCGGTGTCCGCCTCGCAGCCGAAGACCTGGATGCCGTTGTGCTGGAGCTCGAACAGCAGGCGGGGATGGATCTCGCTGCACAGGATGCCCTGGATGCCGCTGACGGTTTCCTCGGCGATGGTTTCGGGCCGGGCGCGGTCGATGGCCGTAAATTCACGGGTGTCGCTGTCGATCACCAGCAGGTACTGGGCGGCACCGAAATCGGCGTGCAGGCTGGCTTCCAGGCCGTCCGGCGAGGCGATGGGGATACAGAGTTTCATGCGATGCTTTCCTCTTGAGCGGATGCGGTTGCAGGCGGCCGGGCAGCCACCGGGGTGGCGATGCGCAAGGCCTTGCCGTTGAGCAGTGCGTCGGCGATCTTGCGATGCGCGCGCGCCAGGATGTTGCCCACGGTCTGCCGTGAAACCCCCATCTGCACGGCCACATCGGCCTGGTAGAGACCTTCGAGGTCGGCCAGGCGGAGGGCTTCGAGTTCGTCGAGGCCGAGTTCGATCTCGGCCAGCGCCGTCATGGGGATGCCGCGTGGCTTGAAATAGCTGGCGGCAGGCAGGCAATGGACGCAGCGTTGCTTCGGGGGGCGAGCCATGGGGTTCTCCTGTTATTGGCGAATGCTAAATATTCGCTCGTCGCAGGCATACCCCCGAAGCCCTGGTTCGGCTGGCTATTTCCCCTCTGTTTGAGAATTCTCAAGCGAGGGGCTGACTGGGAACGAGGGGATGGGGCAGGGGGCGGTGTGCTGTAGCCCCCGCGCACGCCGTTTCCCGTCGCGCGTAATCGGTGCGCGTGGCGCACCCTACGCGCACCTTGGCCGGATCAATATCCATACCGCGCGTGGTGCGCCATGCGCACCATGGGTCTGAATGTGGCGCTGTTTCAGCCCTCGTCGGTGCGGAAGCGCGCGATCTCTGCGCTCATGCGTTCGGCCATGTCTTCCAGGCGCCGCACCATGGTTTCGGATTCGCTGGCAGCGCGCGTGCTCTCGTCGACGAGCAGGCTGATGCGTTCCACGTCCTGCCCCAGGCTGTTGGCGGCCTGCGCCTGCTCGGCCAGGGCGTTGGCGATCTCACCGGCGGCTTCGGTGATCTGGCCCGAGCCAGTCTCGATCTGGTTGATGAGGCTGGCTGCGCTGTGTACGGCCTCGACGCCGTCGCGCACGCGTGCCACAGCTTCGCGCATACCCTGCACGGCATCCTGCGCGCCGTGCTGCACCTGGCCGATCATGTCGCCGATCTGGCCGGTGGCGGTGCTGGTGCGCTCCGCAAGTTTGCGCACTTCGTCGGCCACCACGGCGAAACCGCGCCCGGCTTCACCGGCACGCGCGGCTTCGATGGCGGCGTTGAGCGCGAGCAGGTTGGTCTGCTCGGAGACCTCGCGGATCAGTGCGACCACGGCACCGATCTGCTGTGTCTGGTTATCCAGGGTTTCGAGATGATTGCTGGCGCCATGCACGCTCTGCTCGATGCGGGTCATCTGGGCGAGCGCTTCGTCGGTGGCGGCACGTCCCTGGCGCGAGAGTTCCCGGTTGTGGCTGGTGATTTCGTTGGTGTGACGGGCGTTGTCGCTGACGTGATTGACGCTCACCGCCATTTCCTCGACGCCAGCGGCCATGGCGCTGGAGGCAGCATGCTGGGTGTTGGCGGAGCTGGCCATGGCCGACGCGGTGGCCGACAGGCCGTGGGCGCTGTGCTGCAGCTCCGTGGCATTGGCACGCAGGCTGGCGATGAGCTGGCCGACACCGTGCGCGGTGTGGGCCACGCTGCGGTTGATGAGATCCAGTTCGTTGCGGCTGTCCGGGTCGGTCCGGTCCGTGCCGACGCGCAGGTCGCCCGCGCCGATGCGCTCCAGGCTGCGCACCACGTCGGCCACCGGTCGCAGGCGCGCGCTGAACAGCCACCACAGCGCACTGCCCATCAGCAGGGCGGCCAGCGCACAGGCGAGCAGGATCTGCGTGCGCAACTCGGTGGCAGCCTGCGTGAAGGCTTCTACATCGGCTTCGCCAAGCACCACCACGCCGTCCCACACGGAGCTGCGCTGGAAGGCGAACATGCGTTCGGGCGAGCCGGCCTGCAGCGTGCGGCCGCCGTAAGTGCTGCCAAACCCGGCATGGGCGTCCTGCTCGGCCTGGCTGCGTTCGAAGCGGATGATGCCGTGATCGGCCTTCAGGGCGTCGGCGTAGGGTGCGCTGCCGTCGGCGGCCTTGATGGCGGCGAGATCTTGCCCACGGTGCAGCGGGTGGAACATGGCCTGCCCGGTCTGTTTCGGATCGGCATGCATCACGAAGGCGAAGCCGGCGTCACCGAAGGAAAGCCCGGCCAGCGAGGCGTCGAGGTTGGCGATCACTGCGGCGAGGTCGTAACCGACGAAGAACAGGCCGACGACTTGCCCGCTGGCATCGCGGGCGGGAATGTAGCGGGTCATGTACTGGCGGCCGAACAGGGTGGCCGCGCCCAGATAGGATTCCCCCTTGGATATGGCCTGCCAGGCGGGATGCTCACGCGCCAGCTTGGTGCCGACGGCCCGCTGCCCGTTCTGGTCCAGCAGCGTGGTGGCGATGCGCACGAAATCCTCGCCGTCGCGCGCGAAAAGCGTCACCACGCTGCCGGTGGCCTGGCCGAAGGGCTCGATGGTGCCGAAGCTGAGGTTCAGCACCGTGTCGCCGTGGCGCAATACCGGCGCCTCGCCGGTGCCGACGGTCATGCGCTCGCTGGTGGACAGGCTCAGGGGCTGGGGAAAGTTTGCCAGCAGGCGCTCGGAGACCTGTTCGGTCTGGGTGCGGCTCAGCTCGTAGGCCGATTCGACCAGCGCCGTGGCGCCTCCGAGCTGGGATTGCAGGTTCTGCTGCATGCGTTGCAGCAGGATGTCGCTGCTGCGGGTGGCGACGAAGCCTGCCAGCAGCAGAATGATCAATGACGCGAGCGCGACCGACGCGCCAACGAACTGTTGGGCGAGGAAAAGTTTGCGCAGGGACTTCATGGCGGTACCTTGCGATCTGTTTGGGGGTGGTGTGCTGCCTACGGCCTCCAGCCCCTGGATCTGAAGCCGGAGAGGCGCCCGAACGCCTTGTTTTCACATACCGTTTCATTTCACCCCGGCGACGGATGAGCGTTGCACTCCCTGGGCTGGATCATGAAGAAATGCCGTTGCGGGCGCGGCGGTTTCCCGCCTTCTCCCCCGTTTTGTTGTGGATTCCGGACATGAAAAGACTGCTCCCCCTCCTGTTTCTCCTGACGCTTCCGATGGGCGCCTGGGCGGATGCCACGCTGGGCGTCACGCTCAGTGGCGTGCGCAGCGCCACCGGCAACCTGCGGGTGAGCGTGTACCGGGAGCAGGATTCCTTCCGCAAGGAGGCCCAGGCTTTCCGCGTGCAATCCGTGCCGGCACGTGAGGGGGACGTCACGCTGGATTTCGCGGCCCTGCCGCCAAGCCGTTATGCCGTGATGGGCTATCACGACGAGAACGCCAACGACAAACTGGATCTGCGCCTGGGCATGTTTCCGCTGGAAGGTTACGGGCTCTCCAACAACCCCAAGGTGTTCGGTCCGCCTGCTTTCGCCGACAGTGCCTTCGATCTGCCCGCCAGCGGCTCGGTGATCACCTTGAAGCTTGCCTATTGAAACCGTGCCCTCAGTGGCAGCCTTCCGGGTGATTGCATGAGCACCGAAGCAAAAGCGCCTTCCCGCGCGATCCTTTACGCCCTGATGTTCGGGCCTTTCTTTGCGATGTTCGACGCCGGCCTGATCAATGTTGGCCTGCCGGTGATCGCGCGCGAGTTCGGCGCTGAGATGATCGATGCGCAGTGGGTGACCTCGGTGTATCTGCTGGCCATCTCCGCCCTGATGCCGATCTTCGGCACGCTGTCGGACCGGATCGGCCGTGGCCGCATCTACAACCTCGGGTTCTTCACCATCTCCATCTTCACACTGCTGTGCGGTTTCGCGCCGAACCTGCCGCTGCTGATCCTGTGCCGCGTGCTGCAGGCCGTGGGCGGTGCGATGGTGATGGCCAACGGCATGGCGATTGCGACCGAGAGCTATCCGGCATCGGAGCGCGGCCGCAATCTGGGGCTGCTGGCTTCCATGGTGGCGGTAGGCAGCATCGCCGGCCCCTCGATCGGAGGCGTGGTGATCGGCATGTTCGGCTGGCGCGTGGCTTTCTATCTGACCTTCGTCGTTTCCTTCGCTGCTTTCGCGGTCACCTTCTTCGCGATTCCCAGGAAACGCCGCAGCGATGCCGGCCTGAAGCATTTTGATCACGCCGGCGCGGTGCTTTTCGCCCTCTCGATCTTCGCCTTCATCTATGGCGTGAGCGGGCTGGGTGGGCAGGGGGCACATGCGGGCGCCGCCCATGCCGCATTGCTGGTCTGTGCCGTGGCCTTTCCGTTGCTGCTGTGGGTCGAGCGCCGCGCGCCCTGGCCGGTGCTCGATATCGGCCTGTTCCGCAACCGCGTGTTCAGTTCCGCGATCGGCGCTTCGGTGATTTCCTACGCCACCATGTATTCGCCCACCATCCTGCTGCCCTTCTACCTGCAGGGTACGCTGGGTCTGTCACCGCAGGCTGCAGGCCTGTACCTGCTGTCCTTCCCAGTGGCGATGGCATTGCTGTCGCCGCTGAGCGGCCGGCTCTCGGATCGCATTGGCTCCCGCCCGCTGGCGGTGGCCGCGCTGGTGCTCAACGGGCTGGCGCTGATCGCCTTCGGCCTGCTGACGCCGGCGATGCCGCAGTGGACGATCCTGTTGCCGCTGTTCGCGATGGGAGTCGGTCTCGGCATGTTCCAGTCGCCGAACAGCAGCGCGGCGATGGGTAACGTGCCGCGCGAGAAGCTGGGCGCGGGCACCAGCCTCGTACAGCTGACCAAGAATCTCGGCATGGTGATGGGCATCGCCTTTTCCACCCTGGCTTTCTCGCTGCTGATGGCCGGGCACGACCTTGCCGATGCGCAGGCCTACCTGGCCAGTGCGCGCACGGTCTATTGGGTCGCCGCCGCGCTGAGTTTCCTCGGCGCGTGGATCGCTTCGCTACGCGGCCAGCCGGCGGCGCCGCCCCGGTGAGTCGTTAATCTCTTTGGAACAGCCGCTCGATGCCGGCCGGCAGGCCGGCGCGGGGCTTTTCCGGCGGTGGTGCGAAGCTGCCTTCGCGGGCCTTGCGCACCCCCAGCGCGACCAGTGTCTCGGCATGGCGCACGGCGCTGGAGACGCCATCCACCACCGGTACCGGCAGGCGCTCCGCCACGCTGCGGGCGAGCCCGGCCAGCGGCGCGCCGGCGAGGATGATCACGTCGGCGCCGTCTTCGCGCACAGCGGCTTCGCATAGTTCAAGCAGGCGTGCGGCGTGGTCTTCCTGCACGCTGCCGGCGTCGCGCAGCGGGCGGTCGAGGTGGCGGATGCTGGCCAGGCGGTCCAGCAGGCCGTTGGCGGCTACCGTTTCCCGATACCAGGCGGTGATGCGCGCCGAGATGGCGACGATGGAGAATCGCTGGCCGAGCAGGCAGGCGCTCATCAGTGCGGCTTCCGTCATGCCCACCACAGGCACCGGCAGGGCTTCCTTCAGTGCCGCCAGCCCCGGATCGCCGAAGGCGGCGACGATCAGCGCGTCATAGCTGCCGGCACGCTCGCCGGCGATGCAGGCAGCGGCATGCGCGCCGAGCAGGGCTTCGAAACGTGTCTCGATGTAAGCCACGCCGGCTGCGGCGGTGGCCATCGTGATTTCGGTGCCGGCTGCCGCCGTGCGGCGGGCTTCGGCTTCGATCAGCTCGGTCACGCTCTGCGAGATGTTGGGGTTGATGATCAGCAGTCTCATGGCGGCTCCTGGCGTCAGGGGGTGAGCAGCGGGCAGGCGGGCAGAGGCCCCAGCAGGGCTTCGATACGGCTGGCAGCCTCCAGCACGCGCAGGTCGGCGAAGCGCGGGCCGACCAGTTGCAGCCCCAGCGGCAGGCCCCGCGTGCCGAGCCCGCAGGGTAGCGACAGCGCCGGAGTGCCGGCGTGATTGAAGAGCGGCGTGAACACGGCGTGGCCGCGCGGGCCGGCGGGCAGGCCGCCGATGTGCGCGGGGCCGAGCTGTTCCAGCGGCCAGGGTTCGCAGGGTACGGTGGGGCAGAGCAGCAGGTCGTGCGTCTCGAAGAATTCCGCCATGGTCGCGACGATGCGTTCGCGCAGCAGTTGCAGCCGCACCACGGCAGCGCCGCTGATGTCGGCGCCGGCTTCGATCTGCGCGGCGATGGCCGGATCGAAGCATTGCGGGTCATGGCGATGGCGCTCGCCGAAAAGTTCGTACAGCCCGGCGTGCTGCAGCGCCATCAGATTGGTGTCGGCGAGCTGGGCCGGCCAGGCGGGGGCCGCATCGGCGACCTGCCAGCCGGCGTCACGCAGGCGGGCGATGACGCCTTCCAGGCAGGCACGTACTTCCGCGTCCAGCGGATGGCCCAGGCCCAGGTCGGGTGACCAGGCGATGCGCAGGGCGGGCGCTTCTTCTATCAATGGCGCGGGCGAGGCGAGTGGATAGCCGCCGTGATGGCCGGCCAGGGTGGTGAACATCAGGCGTACGTCAGCCACATTGCGGCCGATCTGGCCGATGGCGTTGAGCGGCTGGGTGGGGTCGGCAAATCCCCAGGGGTGCGGGATGCGGCCGGTGGTGGGTTTGAAGCCAACCAGCCCGGTGTGTGCGGCCGGGCGCCGCGTGGAGCCGCCGGAGTCGGTGGCCAGTGTGCCAGCGCGCCGCCGGAGGAGCCACCGGGCGTCAGCGCGGTGTTCCAGGGATTGCGGGTGTCGCCATGCAGCGGGCTGCTGGTCACGCCCTTGCAGGCGAATTCGGAGCAGTTGGTCAGCCCCAGGATCAGTGCGCCGGCCTCGCGCAGGCGCGCCACGCTCCAGCTGTCGCGCGGTGCGATGAAGTCGGCGAACACGTGTGAGCCGCAGCTGGCCGGGCGGCCGCCCACCCACAGGTTGTCCTTCACGCTCACCGGCACGCCGGCCAGCGGCAGCGCTTCGCCGGCCTCGAGGCGGTACTGGATGTGTTGTGCCTGCGCGCGCACGAAGTCCGCCTCGAAATCGGCGAAGGCATTCAGTACGGGATCGAGCGCGGCGATGCGCGCGCACAGCGCTTCGGCAAGGTCGGGTACGCGCAGTCCGCCGCTGCGGCAGAGTGCGGCGATGCGTGTGGCGGGCAGGGTGTGGAGCATGAGATTTTTCAGGGTCTGCTCAAATTTCTGCTGACATTAGGCGTATGGAAGCACTGGATTCCGGCTTGCGTCGGAATGACCCCCATGTTTTGACTGAACTGCATCAGGGGGCGGCATGACGCAGAGGAAATCATGTGCGGCCGCTCAGGCGAAGATCGATTCGAGGTCGATCTCGGGGCCTTCGTCGCCGGAAAGGTCCAGGGTCTCCTCGATGTGCTGCAGGTGCTCGACGATGCAGCGCACGGCCTGTGCCTCGTCGCGCGTCTCGATGGCATCGATGAGTTCGCTGTGCTCATGGTTGGGGCAGGCCGGCATGTTCGGCGAGTCGTAGAGCAGGATGATCAGGCAGGTCAGCGAGGCCAGTTCGCGCATCACCTGGGTGAGCTGCGGGTTGCCCACCATTTCCGCCATCAGCAGGTGGAATTCGCCCGAGAGCCGGATGATCGCGCGGCGGTCGTCCTCGGCGCGTGCCTGGCGTTCGGCGGCTACGTGCGCGCGCAGGCGCTGGATGTCCTCGGCGTCGGCGTCGGCCACCAGGCGGCGCACCAGCGCCGGCTCCAGGATGCGGCGCGCGTCGAAGATCTGGCGCGCTTCTTCCACGGTGGGGCTGGCGATGAAGGAGCCCCGGTTGGGGATGGCGTTGACCAGGCCTTCGTGCGCCAGCCGCTGCAGCACTTCGCGTACGCGGGTGCGCGTGATGCTGAAGACCGTCGCCAGTTTTTCCTCGACCAGCTTGGTGCCCGGCGGCAGGCGATGCTCCATCACCGCCTGAACGACGCGGTCATAGACCGTATCGACGCTGGCGCCGACGTCGGCTTCGGTGGAGGGCAGGGGGGAGCGCCGGCTGGTGCGGGCGAGGGCTTTCTCGGACATGGTGATGGGCGTGAGGGCAGGACGATCCTTGTTGCGGAGGGATTCTAGGGGTATGCGGGGAAGATTGTCACGCATCGCAATTTGTTTTGTCACAAAAACCAGTTTGTTTGCGACAGTGTGGTGCGTCATGCACCAGTGACGTGCGCCATGTTGTTTGCCGGAAGGGGCGGAATGCCCGGAAATCGGGGATTGACAGGATTGGCACATCTTTTGCCTATGCGTTGTCACAATCTGCTTTGATGTTTGTGACAAAGCTGTGGCGAGCTGATCGGCGGATTGTTCCTCCCCTTGCAATCCTGTTGTTTGAACCGGAGTAGCCATGTTCAAGAAATTCGCACCCCTCCTCCTCTCGGTGGCGCTGATCGCCCCGGGGCTCGCAGCCGCCCAGGGCAAGTCCGAAGTCAAGCTGGGTTTCGCCAAGTGCGCTCACTGCCTGCCCATGGCACTGACGCCTGAGTATTCCAGCAACACCAAGATCGAGGCGATCAACTTCAATTCCGGCAACGACGTGCTGACCGCGCTGGTCTCCAAGAGCATCGACGTTGCCCAGGTCACCTACCTGCATTTCATCACCGCGCTCGACAAGGGCTTCGACGTGGTCGCCATCTCCGGCCAGGTCAATGGCGGCTCCGAGATCCTTACCGCCAAGGGCGTGGATCTGAAGGCGGACGACTGGGATGCGCTGAAGAAGCTGATCGCC
Source organism: Candidatus Dactylopiibacterium carminicum (assembly GCF_014736495.1). GTDB lineage: Bacteria > Pseudomonadota > Gammaproteobacteria > Burkholderiales > Rhodocyclaceae > Uliginosibacterium > Uliginosibacterium carminicum. Next base: position 32,049 of record NZ_MDUX01000012.1, on the reverse strand, counting down.
ATTTACAAGGCGCAGGGCAAGCCTTTCCGCGTGGCCGCCTCGCGTGGCAACGCGCAAGACATCCACATGCGCGGTGAGCTGATGCTGCATGGCATCAACCCGAACAAGGATGTGCAGTTCATCAACATTCCCAACCCTTCCGATCACGCGGCCGCGCTGCAGCGTGGCGAGGTCGAGCTGATCTGTACCGTGGAGCCTTTTGCTTCGCAGATCCGCATGTCCGGCGTCGGCAAGCATTTCTCGCTGCCCTACAACCAGGCCGCCGGCAACCTGACCAACCTGATCGTCACCCGTTCCGACGTGATCAAGGAGAAGCCGCAGGCCGTGCGTGACACCGTTGGCGCCGTGGTGCAGCTGGTGGACAAGCTCAAGAGCGATCGCCAGGCCTGGGTGGAGGTGATCAACAAGTACACCGCGATGGATGCCAACGTGGCCAACGAGGCGCTGAAGAACGCCTATCCCGACTACTTCATGCACCGCAAGTCGGCCCAGGCCATCGCCGTGATGATGAAGGACCTGAAGTATGTGGCGAATGACGTGTCGGCCGGGGTCGACAAGGCCATGGACTACAGCTTCCTGTCTGCCGTGACCGGCAAGCCCAAGACCGAGCTCGGTTACTGAGGCAGGAGAGGATCACGACCATGAATTGGCTTGCAAGCTTGCGTGAGCAACGCGATCGTCTGTGGGTGCCGGTGCTGTTGATCGTGGCGTGGGAAATTTTCTCGCGCTCCGGCTGGCTGCCGCCCTCCCTGTTGCCCGCGCCTTCGACGGTCTGCCGTACCTGGGCGGACTGGGTGTTCTCCATCGATGAATCCTCGCAAGCCAATGCCGGTCGCTGGATCCATGACGCTTTGGCCAGCAGTGTGCGCGTCTTCGTGGGTTATGCGATCGCGGTGGTGAGCGGTGTGCTGCTGGGCGTGGCCATCGGCTGGTGGCGCTGGGTGGAGAAAACCATCGAGCCCACCATCCAGATGCTGCGCCCGGTGCCGCCGGTCTCCTGGATTCCGTTGGCCATCATCTGGTTCGGCATCGCCAACAAGCCGGCCATCTTCCTGGTCTTCCTCGGCGCCTTCTTCCCGGTGCTGATGAACGCCATCCATGGCGTGAAGACGGTGGATCGCAACCTGATCCGCGCCGCCGCCATGATGGGTGGGCGTGAAGCGCAGATCCTGCGCTACGTGGTGCTGCCGGCCGCGCTGCCATCCATCTTCGCCGGCCTGCGCATCGCCATCGGCTCGGCCTGGATGCTCACCGTGACGGCCGAGATGGTCGCCGTGAAGAGCGGTCTGGGCTACGTGCTGTGGGATTCCTACTACTTCCTGCGCTATGACCTGGTCATCGCCGCGATGATCAGTATCGGCCTGCTCGGTTTCCTCACCGACTGGCTGATCAAGCTGCTCATGTCGCGCATCCTGCACTGGCAGCACGGGCAGACCGTGCAAGGCCGCAATCACTGAAGGAGGCGCACATGGCGTCCATCGAACTCAAGGACATCGTCAAGATCTACAAGGACCGCAAGCGCGGCACCGAACTGCTGAGCATCGACAACGTGAGTTTCAGCGTCGACAGCAATGAATTCCTCTGCCTGCTCGGCCCCAGCGGCTGCGGCAAATCCACGCTGCTGAACATGATCGCCGGCTTCGAGTCGGCCACCAGCGGCACGGTCAGCGTCGGCGGCAAGCCGGTGCTGGGCCCGGGCGCGGATCGCGGCATGGTGTTCCAGCAGGCCACGCTGATGCCCTGGCTGCCGGTGTGGGAAAACATCGCCTTCTCGCTCAAGCTCGCCGGCAAGGGGGCCGAGGAGCGGCGCGCAGCAGCCCAGCCCTTCATCGACATGGTCAAGCTCACCGGCTTCGAGAACCACTACCCCGCCGAGCTTTCCGGCGGCATGGCGCAGCGCGTGGGCATCGCCCGCGCCCTGCTGCTCAACTTCTCCGTCATCCTGATGGACGAGCCCTTCGCGGCGCTGGATGCGCAGACCAAGCTGGAGATGCAGGAAGAGCTGGTCGCCATCTGGCAGCGCCATCAGGGCACCGTGGTGTTCGTCACCCACAGCGTGGACGAAGCCCTGGTGCTGGGCTCGCAGATCGCGGTGATGACGCACCGCCCGGGCCGCATCCGCGAGCTGATCAAGCTCGACCTGCCGCGCCCGCGCGACTCCACTTCGGCCGAATTCAACGAATACAAGCGGCACATCCTGGCGTTGATCCGTGAGGAATCCGCGCTGGCCCGCGCCGACGCGGCCACTGTCTGAGGAGCTTGCGATGCAGGACGAAACACTGGACCTGCTGCTTGGCGGCGCGCAGCTCATCGGCGTCGGCCCGGCGCTGGAGAGCTGGCCGCAGGCCTGGATCGGCATCCGCGGGGGGCGCATCGCGTGGCTCTCCCGCACGCGCGCGCCGATGCCCGCGCGCCGCGAGCTGGATCTTGCCGGGCGCATCGTCAGCCCCGGCTTCATCAACATGCACTATCACGCCGGGCTGAATTTCGTGCGTGGCGTGGCGCCGGATCTGGGCTTTGCACCGTCCTACACACCTGGCTTGCCGCAGGCTTCGCAACTGACGCCGGACGAAGCCGCGGCGCTCTCGCGGCTCGGCGCCATCGAAGCGCTGAAGTCCGGCTGCACCACGCTGGTGGATTCCTTCGTGCACGCCGACCACATCGTGCCCGGCATGGCCGACACCGGCGTGCGCTTGTTCGCCAGCCCGCGCCTGAACGACGTGGATTTCGCCTCCGTGCTGGCCGGTGCACGGCGTTTCGACCCTGTGCGGGCGCAGCGCGTGCTGCGTGAAGCCGAGGATTTCGTCACCCGCTGGCATGGCTGTGCCGGCGGCCGTGTGCAGGCGCACCTCACCGCGCACGCGCCGGATACCTGTTCGCCGGATTTCCTCAAGGCCGTGGCCGCGCTGGCGCGTCGCCATGGGCTGGTGATCAGCACCCATCTGGCGCAGAGCCAGGAGGAGGTGGACTGGATCCAGGCCAGTCACGGCTGCTCGCCGGTCGAACTGCTGCAACGCCTGGGCCTGCTGGCGCCGGATCTGCTCGCTGGCCACTGCATTCACGTCAGCGACGAGGACATCGCGCTGCTGGCCGACTCGGGCGAGCAGGTGGTGCACATCCCGCTGGGCAATGCGGTGTCCGGCCGCTTCGCGCCGACGCATGCGCTGCGTCAGGCCGGCGCCCGGCTCAGCCTGGCCACCGACACCATGCATGGCGACATGATCGAAGCCATGCGCTGGGCACTGGCGGTCGGCCGCATCCAGCAGGGGCACGTCAGCGAGCGTTGGCAGCCGCGCGACGTGCTGGCCATGGCCACCTTGCAAGGCGCCACCGCGCTCGGCCAGGGCGAAGCGCTGGGCTGCATCGAGCCGGGCCGCTTGGCGGATCTGGTTGTCATCGATGCCCGCGCCGCGCATCTCACGCCCTGCATCGATCCGGTCGGCACCCTGGTGCATAACGCTGCCGGGCACGACGTGGAACACGTCATCGTCGATGGCCGGCTGGTGGTCGAGAACCGCCGCTGCGTGCTGGTCGACGAGGCCGAAGCCATCGCCCGTGCAGAAGAAGCCTGCCGCGCGGCCTGGAGCCGCTGCGAGCGCCCCCTGCGCACCTATCCCCCGAAGAGAACGGAAATCACGGCATGAAACGCATCCGCCTGGGCATCCTCACGCCCTCCTCGAACACCTCCCTGGAGCCGCTCACCTGCGGCATGCTGCAGCAGCTGCCGGGCGTGAGCGCGCATTTCTCGCGCTTCACCGTCACCCGCATCGCGCTGGACGACGGCGCGCTGGGCCAGTTCGACGACGGCAAGATCCTCGCCGCCGCCCGCCTGCTGGCCGATGCACGCGTCGACATGATCGGCTGGAGTGGCACCGCCGCCGGCTGGCTGGGTTTCGACAGCGACCGCCTGCTGCGCGCGCGCATCACCGAAGCCACCGGCATCCCGGCCACCAGCTCCATCCTGGCGCTCAATGAATTGCTGGCGCTGCGCGGCTTCACGCGCATGGCCATCGTTTCTCCCTATCTGGAGGACGTGCAGCGGCGCATCGCCGCCAACTACGCAGCGGCCGGCATCGGGGTGGTGGCCGAATCGCATCTTTCCATCAGCGAGAACTTCGCCTTCGCCGAAGTGGACGAAGCCACGCTCGACGCCCAGGTGGCGCAGGTGGCCCGGGCCGCGCCGCAGGTGGTGGTGCCCTACTGCACCAATCTGTATTCCGCCCACTTCGCGCAGCGTTGGGAAAAGCAGTACGGCTGCGCGGTGTACGACACCACCAGCACCGTGGTGTGGAAGATGCTGCGCGCCTGCGGTGTCGACACCGCAAGGATCGAGGGCTGGGGCTCGCTGATGCGTGAAGGAGCCTGAGATGAGCGCTTTCGACCTCGTTATCCGCAATGCCCGCGCGGTCACCGCTGCCGACCAGTTCGACACCGACATCGGCATCAGCGGCGGCCGCATCGTCGCCCTCGGGCGCCAGCTTGCCGCCGGCAGCCAGGAGATCGACGCTGCCGGCCGCTACGTGACGCCGGGCGGCATCGATGCCCATTGCCACTTCGACCAGCCCACCGGCGACGGCAGCGTGATGGCCGACGACTTCGTCTCCGGCACCCGCTCGGCAGCCTGCGGCGGCACCACCACGGTGATCCCCTTCGCCTGTCAGCAGAAGGGTCAGTCGTTGCGCGCGGCGGTGGAGGATTATCACCGCCGGGCTGCCGGCAAGGCGCTGATCGACTACGCCTTCCACATGATCGTCACCGATCCGACGCCGCAGGTGCTGGAAGAGGAATTGCCGGCGCTGATCGCTGAGGGGCTCAGTTCCTTCAAGATCTACATGACCTACGACGCGCTCAAGCTCGACGACCGCCAGATGCTGGAAACCCTGGCGGTGGCCCGCCGCGAGGGTGCAATGGCGATGATCCACGCCGAGAACGCGGACTGCATCTCCTGGCTTACCAGCAAGCTGATCGCTGCCGGCCACACCGCGCCGCGCTTTCATGCCAGCTCGCGGCCGATGCTGGTCGAGCGCGAGGCCACCCACCGCGCCATCTCGCTGGCCGAGCTGGTCGACGTGCCGGTGCTGATCGTGCACGTCTCCGGTCGCGAGGCCATGGAGCAGATCCGCTGGGCACAGGGCAACGGCCTGCGCGTATATGCCGAGACCTGTCCGCAATACCTCTTCCTCAGCGCTGAGGATCTCGGCTGCGACGACGATTTCCACGGCGCCAAGTGCATCTGCAGTCCGCCGCCACGCGACAAGGCCAATCAGACGCTGATCTGGGAAGGGCTGGAAAACGGCGTGTTCCAGGTGTTCTCCTCGGACCACGCGCCGTTCCGCTTCGACGGCCCGGACGGCAAGCGCGTCCACGGTGAGAACGCCTCCTTCGACAAGATCGCCAACGGCATCCCCGGTGTGGAGACGCGGCTGGCGTTGCTGTGGTCCGAAGGCGTGCTGGCCGGGCGCATCGAGCCGCAGACCTTCGTCGAACTCACCGCCACCAACCCGGCCAAGATCTATGGTCTGTATCCGCGCAAGGGCAGCATCGCCATCGGCGCCGACGCCGATCTGGTGATCTGGCAGGAAGGCGATCACGTGGTCAGCAACGCTGCGCTGCATCACAACGTCGATTACACCCCCTACGAAGGCATGCGCCTGCGCGCCTGGCTGGCGCTCACGCTGTCGCGCGGCGAAGTGGTGTGGGATGGCCAGACGCCGCTGGCTGGCGCTGGGCGCGGCGAATTCCTCGCTTGCGAGCGGCCGCGTCCGGCGCTGCGGCGCCGTCGTCAGGAGGAACTGGCGCTGTGAGCGGCGCCGAACGGGTGCTGTGCGAGACGCTGCTGGCAGCGCGGCGTGGCAACCGCCAACTGCCGTTGCCCGCCGCGGACTGGGCGGCGTTCGACCTTGCTGCCGGCTACCGCGTGCAGCAAGCCGTGGCGCGGGCGATGGGCTGGTTTCAGGATGGGCATCCGCCGGCCTGGAAGCTGGGCGGAAGCCCGGCCAGCGGGCCGGCCTGCGCGCCGGTGCCGGCCGATGCGATTTTCGAATCCCCCTGGCAGTTGCCCGCCGGCTTTGCCGTGCAACTGGGCATCGAGGCCGAGGTAGCGGTGCGCCTGCGCTGCGATTTGGCGCCGGATGCCGACATGGCGGCCGTCTGGGCGGCCATCGACTGCCTGTACCCTTGCATCGAGCTGTGCGACATCCGGCTGGACGCGCAGCAGCCCTTGCCGGCCAGCGTGCAGCGCGCCGATCAGCAGTTCAACCGTGCGCTGATCCTCGGCCCGGCGCTGCGCGTGCTGGCACGGCCGGACTGGTCCGCGCTGCGTCTGGCGGTGCAGGACGACGGGCACGAGATCTTCCGCGGCGAGGGCTGCCACCCCTATGGCAATCCGCTGCATTCGCTGCCCTGGCTGGCGCGTCACGCCGCCGAGCATTGGGATGGGCTGCGTGCAGGCGATCTGATCGCTACCGGCTCCTGGTCCGGCATCCATTGGGCGCAACCGGGCGCGCGGGTGCGCGTCGAGCTGGATGAATTCGGCAGCGTGGAGATGCGGCTGTAGCCGCGGCCGGCGGCTGGTGTAGCCTGTGCGGCATTACCGCGTTTGCGGGCATGCGAGGTCGCATCATGGAAAGAGTCGTCGTCATCGGCGCCAGCAACAATCCCGAGCGCTATTCCCAAAAGGCCATGCTGATGCTGCGCGAGTATGGGCATCAGCCCATCCCGGTCGCACCGGCAGTGGCCGAGGTGCTGGGCGAGCCCGCCTATGCCGTGCCGGACGCGGTGCCCGGCCCGGTGGACACGGTGACGATGTACATCGGCCCGGCACGCCAGGCGGCGCTGCTCGATGGCATCGTGGCCCTGGCGCCGCGCCGCGTGATCTTCAACCCCGGCACCGAGAATCCGGAGGCTTATGCGCGGCTGGACGCCGCCGGGATCGATCACGAGGAGGCCTGCACGCTGGTGCTGTTGCGCAGCGGGCAGTTCTAAAGGGCTGTTCCCGATCTCTTCCGATACGGTTCGGGCGCCCGTTCATGCTTCGATGCCTCGGTACGAACAGGGTTGAAGCGTCAGTTCACCGTAAAGCGGGCCGTGGTGTCGGTGAGCGAGCGGGAAATACCCAGCAGTTCGTTCGAGGCGTCGGACAGCGAAGCGACCGCGCGGGCATTCTCGTCGGACATCTGGGCGATGGTTTCCACGCTGCGTGCGAGCTCGGAGGAGGTGACGCGTTGTTCCTTGAGTGCCAGCGAGATGTCCGCGATAGCCTGCTGCACGGTGTCGGTGGCCTGACAGATCTCTTCCATCGAACGGCTGGCGGAGTCTGCCGCGCCGAGCACGCCGGTGACGGAATCGCGGCTGGTCTGCATGCTGTCGACCGCGTCCTGCGCGCCATGCTGGATTGCGTCGATGACCTGGTTGATCTCCTGCACCGAGGTGGTGGTGCGCTCGGCCAGCTTGCGTACTTCATCGGCCACTACGGCAAAGCCCCGGCCGTGTTCGCCGGCGCGCGCCGCTTCGATCGCAGCATTGAGCGCCAGCAGATTGGTCTGCTCGGCCAGTTCGCGGATCACCACGGAGATCGAGCCGATCTGTGCGACCTGGGCCGAGAGCGCCGTCAGACGTTCCGCTGTGAGCCCGATCTGACTTGAAACCTTGCGGATGCCCTCCACTGCGCCGCTGACCTCGCTGTTGCTCTGGCGCGCAAGCTCGCCCGCCTGGGCGGCGCGATGGCTGGCGTCTTCCGCACCGCCACCGACCACGTCGATGCTGACGGTGAGTTCTTCGACGGCCGCCGCCGCAGATGCCGTCGAGCTCGATTGGTGTTCCGATGCCTGTGATACCTGGCCCGCCACGCCGGTCAGCTGTTCGGCGGAACCATGCAGGTGGTTGGCGTTGTCACCCAGCGCGCGCACGGTTTCTTGCAGGCTGGCACGCATGCCTTCCAGGCGGCGCAGCAGATGACCGATCTCGTCATTCGGCAGGTTCCGCTGTGCCGAGGGGCGCAGATCGCCGGAGGCGACGCGATCGGCGATGGTGTTGGCCAGGCCGAGGCTGCGCACGGTGTGGCGGTAAGTGAAGAAACCCAGTGTACAGACCGCCAGGATCACGGCCAGTACCAGCGCGATGGCGGTATAGGTGGCTGAGCGCTCGGTGGCGGCAGCCTCGCGTTCGTGCTCCTGCCCCAACTGCCGGTTGTAGGCCATATGCGCCACGAAGGCGTCGTTGAGCGCCTCGGCGGGCTTGGCATTCTGCGTCAGCAGTGACAGCGCTTCTTCGCGGTAACCGGAATTCGAGACGGAGATCACCTGGCGCGTGGTGGTCATGTAGCGCTTGAGCAGCTCGTGATCCGTTTCCAGCAGGCGTTTATCCTGGTCGTCCGAGGCCAGCGGGGCGTAATCCGTCAGCGCCTTTTCAAGATTGTCTTCAGCCTCATCCAGGGCTTTTTCCAGCCCTTGTTTGACTTCGACGTCATCACTCAGCGCGTGGCGGTAAGCACGTACGCGGATGTGGCTGAATTCCTCCATGGCCTTGTTCAGCAGGAGGATGCTGGGCACCACATTGACGTTGGCGTAACCGGTCTTCTCATGCACCGTCCTGATCTGGGCGACGTTGATCACAGCAAGGAAGAGCAGACCGGCTGTGGCCAGGCCGATGAGGGCCAGCAGCCGTTGGGACATGCGCATGATGATCTCCAGAAGGCGTAAGCGTGGCGTATTAACGGTCACCTGGCGGGCATCTATATAGCCGCGTGGTCATGTGTTACGTACTTTCACTGATCGGCTGCCCGCTGTTGCAGCTTTCCGTAGAGTGGCGTGGTGCTTTCGGGCAGAGGGCCAGTAATGAAAAAATGGCCCCTCGCTCCATCGCGATCCGATGGCCCGGCCCCCAAGGGAGCGCTTTTTCATCCCGGAGTGGTCCGGCAATGAAAAAGGGGCCTTACGGCCCCTTGTCTGCACACAGGCGATTCGTTCAGAACGAACCGGTCAGACTGACGAAGAACGAGCGGCCATGCTCGTTGTAGGTGCTGGCACCTGCGCCCAGGACGAGGGCGTTGTTGGTGCCGTAGTTCAGACCCGTGCGATACAGTTTCTTGTCGAGCAGGTTGTTGATCCCCGCGCGGACGCTGTAGTGCTTGCTGATCTTGTAGCCGCTGCTGATGCCCAGCAGAGCGTAGGGGCTCAGGCTCGGAGCGGAAGTCACGGACGCGCCACGACGGATGTCGTAGGTGGCCGGCTTCTGCTGGCCGTACCAGGTTACGGTGCTTTGTACCGACAGCTTGTCGTTGGCGGCCCAGTCCAGCGAGCTGTTCAGGGTGTACTCCGGGATGATGCTCAGCGGCTGGTGATAGGTCTTGTCCTCGGACTCGATCATGTAGGTGAAATTGGTATTCCAGTCCACCGTGGTCGTCAGCGGTACGAACAGGTTGCCTTCCAGACCGGAGACCACTGCCTTGGGGGTGTTCTCCCACTTGAGCAGATAGGCCGTGCTGCCGTTGGCCATGGCTACCGTACCGTAGGAGTCGACGCCAGCCGTGATCTTGTTCTTGTAGCTGTTGTGGAAGTAGGCCAGGCTGGCGCGCAGGCTGCCGGCATCGTAGGCGATGCCGAGTTCCTTGTTCACGCTGGTCTCGGCCTTGAGATCGTCGTTGCCTTGCAGATAGCAGGGGGCGGAGGTGGAGCGGCAGCCGTTGCCAGCACTGTAGAGCAGGTAGTTGGGATTGGCCTGGTAGAGGTTCGGCGTCTTGTAGGCACGGGCAACACCGCCCTTGAGTGTCCAGTCCGGGGTGATGGAGTAGGACGCCGTCACGCCGGGGCTGAGGTTGTTGCCGAACTTTTCGTGCTGGTTCACGCGCATCGCGGGGGTGAGGATCAGGTCTTCACCGACGCCGATGTTGTCTTCCGCATAAACCGCGAAGCTGCTGTAGGAAAGCTTGCCTGCATCGCTGCGGCCGCCCAGCGAAACCGGCTCATAGTTGGTGCTGCTGCTGGAGCCCAGACGCAGGGTACGAGTGCTGCCCGGATCGTTCAGCGATTCATACTTTGTTTCCGCGCCCAGCGTGAGCATCTGGCTGGCGCCAAACCAGCGCAACGGCAGGTTGACCTCGCCGTCCAGGCGGGTTTCCTGCAGTTTCGTGGTGTAGCGCGACTGCTGGAGGGAGGTTGCGCTATCTGACAGGAAGGCGCCTTCCGGGCCGCCGAACAGGCCTTCGGTGGCGCGCGAGTTGCGAGTTTCCGTGTAGCTGAAGCCTGTGCGGGAGCTGCCCCAGCCCCAGCTGCCTTTGTGCGTCAGGCCAATATCGCTACGTTTGACGACGGTGGTTTCCGAGCCGTAGAGGTCGGTCACCGGGATGAAGTTGCCGCCACTGCCCGTGCTGTAGGAGTTCAGATTCTGGGTGTCGCCGGAATACAGATCGCTCTTGCGGCTGAAGCCCAGGTTCAGTTCCATCTTCTGTTGCGGGTCGACATCCAGCGTCAGCACGCCATTGACATTCCGGTCGCGGCTATCGGTCTTGCCGGCCGCGGCGACGATGCCATTGGCTTCATAGGCGTGTCCCTTGTTGATGTCGATGGCGTCCGGGTCGGTTTCCGCGACACCGCCGTACAGACGGAAACCCAGACGCTGGCTCAGCGGGCCGGCCAGGTTGAAGGTCATGCGGTTGGTGTCCCCTTCCTTGGAATCCTGCTGGAAGTTGCCGTAATAGGTCACCGAACCGGTGTACTTGTCGGTGGGGCGCTTGGTGATGATGTTGACCACACCGCCCATCGCGCCGGAGCCGTAGCGCGCCGCAGCCGGGCCACGCAGGATCTCGACCTTGTCGATGGCTTCCGCGGGCACCCAGTTGGTATCGCCGTCGGTGTCACGCTCGCCGGTCCAGCCCTGGCGCGAAGCGTTGCGCGAGGTGGCCGGGCGGCCATCGATGAGCACCAGCGTGTTGTCCGGGCCCATGCCGCGGATGTCCAGCTGGCGGCGGTTGCCGCGCATGCCGGAGGCCGCGCTGCCTGTCAGGTTAACACCCGGCTCGCGACGCAGCACTTCGGACAGATCTGCTGCCGGGGGATTCTTTTCCAGATCCTGTGCAGTGATGACCGAAACACCAAGGGAGCGCTTGACCTCCTCTTCAGCGGTGGCTTTCACCACGACGGTTTCGAGTTGCGTGACCTTGTCTTGTGCCTGTTGAGCCTGGGCTTGTGCCTGGGCAGCCAGGGCGCAGATGGCCAGTGTGATGCTGCTTAGCTGAGGCAGACGGATGCTGCTGTACATCATGGAAAACCCCTCTTGATGGTTCGATGGGAAACTATCCAGTTGAATATGTTAATTAAAACAATTCTCATTAACGACCCATTTACATCTTTGAGTGCGGTTTTGTTGCGAAATCGCAACAAATGTGTCAAGTGCGGCACGTCTCTGGAATGAGGCGCCGCAGGCTGTGCGCAGGGCAGACATGCGGCAGACGCTGGCCGATTGACGTGGGATCGCGACAGGTAAAGAATGAGAACCATTCTTGATTGTGTGGTGCCGTGGATATGGCATCGCCTTGCAACCAGATCCACCGGAGCCCATCGTTGTCTACCGCAGCAACCTGCCCACCCGATGTTCTTTCCGATCTCTACACCGGGCACCACGGCTGGCTGCAGGGCTGGCTGCGCCGGAAGCTGGGTTGTCATGAGCGGGCGGCGGATCTGGCGCAGGATACTTTCCTGCGTCTGCTCGGCCAGCCGGGTCCAGCCGATCTCAGCGAGCCGCGCGCGCTGCTTGCGCATATCGCCAAGGGGTTGCTGATCGATCACTGGCGGCGCCAGGCGGTGGAGCGCGCCTATCTGGAAAGCGTCGCGCATCTGCCCGAGGCGGAATGCCCGTCGCCCGAGACGCGCTATCTAATCCTGGAAGCCCTGTACAGCATCGAACGCATGCTGCGCGAGATGCCGGACAAGACTCGCGAGATCTTCCTGCTCTCGCAGCTCGATGGCATGACCTATCCGCAGATCGCCACCCGGCTGGGGGTTTCGTTGATCACCGTGAAACGGCACATGAAGGCGGGCTTCGTGGCCTGCATGACGGCGCTGTGATGCCGGAATCCCTGCCTGTTGCAGACAAGCTCCTGTACGCCGAAGCGGCGGAATGGCTGCTGCGTTTTCAATCCGGCGAGCGGTCGGAGTCCTTGCAAGCCGAATTCGAACGCTGGCGCGCACGCAGCCCCGGCCACGCGGCCGCCTGGCAACGCGCCGAGGCCGTGCTCGGCTGTTTCGGCAGGGTGCCGGCAGGCGTTACACGGCAGACGCTGGGTGGCCTGCCGCATCCGGGGCGTCGTCGCGCCCTGCGTGTGCTCGGACTGTGCGCGTTGGGCACATCGGGAGCGCTGGCGTTGCGTGCAAGCCTGCCCTGGCAGGCATGGCAGGCCGATCTGAGGACCGCCACCGGCGAGCGTCAGCACCACCGGCTGGCCGACGGCAGCCTGCTGGTCCTGGACACCGCGAGCGCGGTCGATGTGCTGTTTACCGCACAGGAACGTCGCTTGCGTTTGCATCGCGGCAAGCTGATGCTCACCACGGCACCCGATCTGCAAGCGCCGTCACGCCCCTTCGTTGTCGAGACCGAGCAGGCCTTGTTCCGCCCCGTGGGAACGCGTTTTTCCGTATGGCAACAGCCGGGCAGCAGCCATCTGGCGGTTTTCGAAGGGGCCGTGGAGGTCACGACCGGCAGCGGAGCACGCCATCTGGTGCGGGCTGGCGAACAGGCCAGCTTCGGCGCGATGGCCTCCGGCAGGGTGGGCGCACTGGCGCCCGGGGACGACTTATGGACGGACGGCATGCTGATTGCGCGTGACATGCGCCTGGCCGACTGGGTGGCCGAACTCTCGCGTTATCACGCCGGTGTGCTGCGTTGTGATCCCGCCGTGGCGGAACTGCGTGTCTCTGGCGCTTTTCCGCTGGATGACACCGAGGCCAGTCTGGACATGCTGGTACGTACCCGGCCGTTGCAGCTGCAACGCCTCACACGTTACTGGACCCGTCTGCTGCCAGCGCGAAGCTGAGGCTCGCGCGCCAAGGATTTTGCAAGGAGGCTGATACCTTTTTCCGGGTCGTGCGGTGTACCGGATGACAGCGTGCCTCCGCGCTGATCGTCCAACGCTTGCAGAAAGGAATACCGCATGACCCCGCAACCCGCGCACTCCGCCCGCAGCCGCATCGGGCGGCCCCGTGCCATCGCGCTTTCCATCCACCTGATGCTTGCGGGTATTGCCGCCGGCATGCTCCCGCCGGGCAGCGCGCAGGCTGCCGAGCAGAGTACGGCGGCACGCCGGCCTTTCAATATTGCTGGCGGCGCCCTGGGCGACGTGCTGGCTACCTTCGCTGCCAGGGCCGGTGTCAGGCTCTCCTTCGATCCGGCCCTGGTGGCGGGGCGCCAGAGCAGAGGCTTGCAGGGCGAATTCTCCGTCGATGAAGGCTTCACACGCCTGCTTGCCGACAGCGGCCTGGAACTGGATGCCGTGGGCGGTGGCGTGTATTCGCTGCGCAAACGTGCGGCACCCGTGGGCGGTGAGACGCAACTGGGCAAGGTGGTGGTGACGGCCGGCGTCGAACGCGCCAGCGAGCTGCCTGCGGCCTATGCCGGTGGCCAGGTGGCGCGCGGTGCGCGTCTGGGCACGCTGGGCAACGTTGACGTGATGGATGCGCCGTTCAATGTTACGGCCTACACCGAACAGACCATCGTCGATCAGCAGAGCGGCACGGTGGCCGAAGTGCTGAGCAACGATCCTTCCGTGCGTTTCACCACCAGCGATGGGCACAACGCCGAGAACTTCACCATCCGCGGTTTTGACGTGAACTCCACGGAACTTGCCTTCAACGGCATGTATGGAATGCTGCCGGGGGCGCACGTCCCCACCGGATTCCTGGAACGGGTCGAGGTGTTCAAGGGCCCGGCCGCCATGCTCTCGGGTATCTCGCCCAGTGGTTCGGTCGGTGGTGTGATCAATCTGGTGCCCAAGCGTGCCGGTGATACGCCGATCACCCGCGTGACCACCAGCTACCTCTCCGATTCCCGCCTCGGTCTGGCGCTGGACGTCGGCCGCCGCCTCGGCGAGGAGCAGCGCTTTGGTGTCCGCATGAATGCTTCCGTCAGCGATGGCAATACCACGCTGGAGGATCAGACCAAGCGCGAGCATTTCTTCTCCCTCGGCCTGGATTGGCGGGGGGAGCGCTGGCGTGCCGAACTGGATGCCTACACCTCGCGCCAGAAGCAGACCGATGGCAGCCCGCTGATGGTTGGGTTCGGCACGCTCGGCCATGTGCTCGATGCGCCCGATCCAACCAAGAATGCCTTGCGCGGCACTTACGCGACTCAGGAAACCAACGGTGTGAGCACGCGTGGCGAGATCGATCTGACTGATCAGTGGACGGCATACGCCGCTGCCGGCACGGCCAGCTACGACTACAAGGGTTACCTCAATGGCACGCGCGTGGTGGTACTCAACGACGCTGGCGATGCGCGCGGCCAGACCTATCACCAGAAGGGCTTCACCGAGAGCATCTCGGCCGAAACGGGCGTGCGTGGCAGCTTCGTCACCGGCGAGGTCGCGCACAAGCTTACGCTCAGCACTTTGCTGCTCAAGACGCGCAGCGGCCTGGCGTCCGCTGTCACCAGCAGCAGCTACACCACTAATATCTACGATCCGATCACGCCGCAACTGGCCGGGCCCTACGGTACGGCGAACCGCTCGGCCGACAACTCCTTCAGCAGCCTGGCGGCCGTGGATACGCTGGCCATGTTGCAGGATCGCCTGCTGGTCACGCTGGGTGCGCGACATCAGCGTGTGCAGCAGAAGATGTCTTCCCCTGCCTATGACAAGAAGGCCATCACGCCGCTGGCAGGCATCGTCGTCAAACCCTGGGGCCCCTCTCTTGCCTTTTACGGGAATTACATCGAAGGGCTGAGCCCGGGGGTTACGGTCGGCTCCACCTACGCCAATGAGGGCGAGGTGCTGGCGCCATACAAGACCAAGCAGGCCGAAGTGGGGGTCAAGTGGGAGTACGGCAGCTTCACCAATACCCTCAGTCTGTTCCGTATCAAGAAGCCGTTCACGGTGTCGGTGGCCAGCAGCAGCGGAGGCAAGTCGACGCTGGTACTGGATGGCGATCAGCGCAATCAGGGCGTGGAGTGGAACGTCTTCGGCCAGATCACGCCCAGCCTTCGGGTGCTCGGCGGCGCCGCCTATACCAAGGCCCGGCAGGAACATGCCTCGACGGCGACCAACGAAGGCAAGGACGTGCCCGGTGTGCCGGTCTGGACGGCCAATCTCGGCACCGAATGGGATACCCCCTGGGTGGCCGGTCTGACACTGAACACCCGCCTCACCCATACCGGTGCGCAGTACCTGGATGAAGCCAACAAGCTTGAAATCCCCGCCTGGAATCGCTGGGATTTTGGCGCTCGCTACAGCACCCGCATCGCAGGCCGGCCGACGGTGTTCCGCGCCAACGTGGAGAACGTGACCGACGCGCATTACTGGTCCGGCCGCTTTGGCGATGGCTACGCCACGCTGGGGGCTCCGCGCACCTTCAAGCTCTCGGCGACGGTGGATTTCTGAGCCAGAGGCCAGGGCCCCGCCTTTTCATCTGAAGCTTCGCTTGCGGCAGGCTCCGCGTCCCGTGAGGGATGCGGAGCCTTTTTTTCGTCGGACCGCGCGCTGCAAGCCGTAGCGCGGCGCTGCAGGACGGACGAAGACGGCGCCGGGGGAGTCGTTGCTGCCGTATTATGGCAAGAATGATATTTGAATCATCAACCGCTTCCATGGGGAGGAAAAATGTCCATCACACAGAAACTCCTGCTTCTGGCGTCCACCGCCATTCTTGCCATCCTCGTCGTCGGTGGCATGGGGGCCTACAGTTCCCGCCAGGAGGCGCAAGCCCTGGCGCACGCTGGACCAGCGCTCCATCCCCGGCCTGCACCTGATGCATTCGATGCGCTCGGATCTGCAGCAGGCCTCGATCAACCTCTTCCGCCATCTGGTGGCTACCGATCCGGCGGTCCGCGCCCAGATCGAGCGCGAGCTTGAGGATATCGCACAGAGTCTGCGCAAAAACCTCGGTGCCTACGACGGCATGATCCGTACGCCGCGCGGCCGCGAGCTGTACATGAAGGAGCAGGCTTTGCTGGAGGAATATCTGGGCATGCTTGCGCAATATCTGGCGGCTTTGCGGTCCGGCAGTGCGGCGACCGATCTCTCCGGCCCGATGGGCGCCAAGCGCGCGGAGCTCGCGAAGGTGTTCGACGAGCATCTTGCACTGAATATCACGACGTCTTCGCAGGAAGCCAATGCTGCCGTTGCAGGGGCCGAGCGCAGCTTCGGCACCGTCATCGGTATCGTCGTGCTTTCCTTGTTGCTCATCGGCGCGGTCAGCTTTGCGATCATCCGGGGCATTCGAGGTGCGCTCGGCGACATCCAGCGCACCATGACGCGCATCGAGCGCGAGCTGGATTTCCGTCTGCGTGCCAGGGTGCTGGGGCGCGACGAGATCGCTACCGTATCCGGTGCGCTCAACAGTCTGCTGGAGAAGCTCTCCGGCAGCTTTGCCAGGATTGCCCAGCATACCGCCCGGCTTGCCGGCGCCTCCGCGCAGATGGCCACCAGCGCCGAGCAGGTTGCCGGGGCTGCGGCGCAGCAAAGCGATGCGGCTGCCGGCATGGCAGCCAACGTCGAGGAAATGACGGTCAGCATCAATCATGTCGGCGACCGTTCCGCCGAAGCACGCCAGCTCTCCCAGCAGTCCGGGCAACTCGCCAGCGATGGTGCGCGGACCATCGCGGAGACTGTGGAAGATATCAATGCCATCGCGCGTTCGGTAGCCGATGTATCCGGGCGCATCAGCGAACTGGAGGCCCATGGAGACAGCATCTCTTCCATCGTTTCGGTGATCCGTGACGTGGCCGATCAGACCAACCTGCTGGCACTCAACGCGGCCATCGAAGCAGCCCGTGCCGGCGAGCAGGGGCGGGGTTTCGCGGTGGTCGCGGATGAGGTGCGCAAGCTGGCGGAGCGCACTGCGGGCTCCACTACCGAAATCACCGGCATGGTCGAGGCCATTCGTGAAGTCTCCAGGGAAGCCTCGCGCAGCATGGCGGAAGCGGTCGCCATGGTCCGCGCGGGCGTGGAGCGTGCCGGCTCGGCCAGCAGCGCGATCCAGCGGATCGAGACCGGCAGCCTCGATACCTTGCAGAGAGTGGAAGAGATTGCCGATGCCATCCGCGAACAGGGCATGGCCAGCAACAACATCGCCAGCCACGTCGAACGGGTCGCCCAGATGGCCGAGGAAAGCAGCGCCGCGGCCGGCAGCAGCGCGCGGACAGCCGGGGAGCTCAACACCCTGGCGCGTGACATGGAACAGATCATCGCAACCTACAAGGTCTGAACTGTCGCGGCCCGGTTCGTCGTCAGCCCGCGTATTCGTGGCGCAGCATCGCCATCAGCACCAGCGATTCGCGTGTGTCGCCCGGACCGGTGAGGCATTCACGCAGCACGCCTTCCTCCACGAAACCCATGCTGCGATAGAGCTGCCGTGCATGCGTGTTCTGCTGCTTCACATCCAGCCAAAGGCGATGGGCGCCAAGTTCCAGAAAGGCAAGTTGCTGGAGGCGGGCCAGCATCCGTCTTCCCGTGCCTCGGTGCTTGTCCGCCACCACGATGCGGCGCAGCTCCAGTGAGCGATGCTCTGATTTCCGACCGAACAGCATGCTGAACCCCAGGCGTACGCCGGCGGCATCGACCGCGATGCGATGTACGCAGTCGGCGTTCTGCAGCGCCTGCAGATGCTGATCGGCGGACCACGGGAAGATGAAGGGCGCGGCATCGGCCTGTGCTTCGCAATCCAGCACGAAGGGGATGTCGGCTTTCTGTGAGGGGATGAGGGTGATCGTCATGTGTGCGGCAGTATAGCCAGCGGGGCCGGCGGCGGCGGTTGCCCCGGCCACAGCCGGGCGTCATGGGGCCTACCCTTTCGGCCGTGGCTGAAAGTCCATAGCAGCGTTCTAGTCACCAAAAACGCCTGCCGGAGGATGCTCGGGTGGACTATGTTGCGTGATTGAAAGCGTGGCATCAGCCACGTGTGCGGATCGAGGTGGAGCTCTCTTCCTATGGCAGCGTTTTCCTTTGATGTATCCGCTTCCGCCGCAGATCAGGCGCTATTGATCGCACTGGACCGGGCGATGCTGATCGCTGAGTTCGATGTCGAGGGCATCCTGCGCAGGGCCAACCGGAATTTCCTGGAGGCATTGGGATACTCGGAGGAAACCGCGCTGGGGCGCCACCACCGCCTCTTCTGCCAGCCGCACGAAGTCTACAGCGCAGCCTATCCATTGTTCTGGCAACGGCTGTTGCACGGGCAGGTCTTCTCCAATCTCTGTGAGCGGCGTCACGCCGATGGCAGCAGCCGGTGGCTGGAGGCAACCTACTCGGCCATCCGGAATCCGGACCAGCAGATCGTCGGCGTGATCAAGATCGCGACGGACATCACGATCCGCGCGGCACTGGAAGCGGGCCTGCACGAGCGCAACCAGCGTCTGGCAATGGCCACGGATGC
Organism: Candidatus Dactylopiibacterium carminicum; assembly: GCF_014736495.1. Classification (GTDB taxonomy): domain Bacteria; phylum Pseudomonadota; class Gammaproteobacteria; order Burkholderiales; family Rhodocyclaceae; genus Uliginosibacterium; species Uliginosibacterium carminicum. The sequence continues at coordinate 13,477 of NZ_MDUX01000012.1, read as the reverse complement.
TGCGGATGCCTCCATCGTCATGTGCGATCAGGCGTGGCGGATCGTGTATGTGAACGCCGGCTTCACGCGGATGTTCGGCTGGAGCCAGGAAGATGTGATTGGCCGCGAGCCGGTTGCCCTGCTCGGAGCCCATCTTTTCACCGAAGGGGGCGAGGATGCGGTCACCGGACTACTGCGCGGCCAGACCGTACACCGTGAGGAGATCGTCCACGGCCGGGATGACCAGCGCTATTGGGTCAGCATTGCCACCCAGCCAGTGCTGGACTCCCGGGGAAGCCTGCAACAGACGGTTTCCCTGATCAGTGACATCACCCGCCCCAAGCTCCACGAAGTGTTGCAGCAGCGGGTGCTGGAGGCCATGGCGCACGATCAGCCCCTGGTCGATGTGCTGGACCTCGTGTGCCGTGAAGTCGAACGGATCGCTACTGATGTTGCAACTTCCATCCTTGGCCTAGACGAGACCGGGCACCTGCATCCGTTGGCCGCGCCCCATCTGCCGAAATCCTATGGCGAGGCTCTGGACGGGCTGGAGATCGGTGCCTTCGCCGGCTCTTGCGGCACTGCCGCCTATCGCAACGAGCCGGTCATGGGCGACGACATCGAGCGCGACCCGTTGTGGGCAGACTACAAGCAATTGATCCTGCCGCTGGGCTATCGCGCCTGCTGGTCGTCACCGATCCGCGCGCCCGAGGGGCATGTGCTGGGAACCTTTGCGCTGTATTTCAAGGAAAAGATGCAGCCGACCTCCTTTCACGAGAAGCTCCTGGATACCTGCAGCCATCTGTGTGCGATCGCCATGGAGCGCGAGCAGGCGCGGGCCAGGATCCGCCACTTGGCCTTCTATGACAGCCTTACCGGGTTGCCAAACCGCAGCCTGCTGCTGGCCAAGGCGGATCAGGTGATCGCCATCGCCCAGCGCGAGAAGCGTTCATTGAGCGTGCTGTTCATCGACCTCGACCGTTTCAAGCAGGTCAATGACTCCCTCGGACACAACGCCGGCGACGAACTGCTGTGCAGTATCGCCAATTGCTTCAAGCAGGAATTCCGGGCATCGGATGTCGTCGGGCGCCTCTCGGGCGATGAGTTCGTCGCCGTGCTGATCGCGCCGACGGCCAGCATCGGCATCGCCATGTTCCCTGCCGACGGGCGTGACATGGAAACGCTGATCCAGCATGCCGACATGGCCATGTATGAGGCCAAGACCAGCGGCCGTGGCTGCTTCCGCTTTTTCAGCCACGAGATGAACAAGCTTGCGCAGGAACGCCTCAGGCTGGAAAGCGCCCTGCGCGAAGCGCTACGCGACGGCCGCGGCCTGCAGCTCCAGTACCAGCCCCAGATCAATCTGAAGAACGGAAAGATCTACGGCGCCGAAGCCCTGGCGCGCTGGAAGCATGCCGAGCTGGGGGATATCTCGCCGCGCAACTTCATTCCGCTGGCGGAGGAATGCGGGCTGATCTCCGAGTTCGGGCGCTGGGCACTCGACGAAGCCTGCCGCCAGCTCTCGCAATGGCGCGCGCAAGGCCTGGAGATCCCGGCCGTTTCCGTGAACCTCTCACCCACCAGCTTTCACAACCTCGATCTGCCACGCATGATCATCGAGACGCTTGCCCGCTATCAGCTCGCACCTGCCGACCTGACGCTGGAGATCACCGAGAGCGTGCTGCTGGATACCAATCCCACCACGTTCAAGACGATCCATGAAATCCACGCGCTGGGGTTCCGGCTCTCCATGGACGATTTCGGCACCGGCTACTCCAGCCTGAGCTATCTGCGCCGTTTGCCCGTCAGCGAGATCAAGCTCGATCAGAGCTTCGTCGCCGACCTCGAACACGACGACACCGCACGCACGCTGAGTGAAGCCGTCATCCGCATCGGCGAGAGCCTGCGCCTGACGGTTATCGCGGAAGGCGTGGAAAACGCGTTCCAGCGGCAGATGCTGAAAGCCCAGGGGTATGACGTGGCACAGGGCTTTCATTACTCGCCGCCGTTGCCCGCCGAAGCGTTCGCACGCTGGCTGGCAGACCATCAGGCGGGTGAGGAAGATGTCGACGCCACCGGGTGAGGGGACCGGGGGCCACGCCTATCCCCGTCCGCCCGGCGCCCGTTCCTGCAGAGCCAGCATCACATCGGTCTTGGAAACGTAGCCGCGCAGTCGGCCATCGAGGTCCAGCACCGGCAGGCGTTCGCCGCTGTGCTGGGCGAAGGTGGCGAGGATCTCGCCGAGGCCGGCATCCAGGCTGACGCGCGGATAGTCGCGGCGCAACAGCCCGGGCGGAATGGCGACGGCACTGGCGCCGTGCTCGCGCTGGAAGGGGCCGAAGTCGTGCAGCGACAGGGCGCCGATGAAGCGGCCACGGGGGTCATGCACATAAAGATGCTGCCAGCGGCTGGCGAGGAAGGCAGCCTCGGCCTCGGCGGGCGTGGCGGTCTCCGGGATCATCGGTGGCGCCGCGCGCAACAGGCTGGCGGCGTCTGGCTCCGGCACCGCGACGGGCAGGGAATGCGAATACAGCGATTCGGCGCGCAGCAGTTGCTTCAGGGCCGAGGCGCATACGCAGACCAGCAGCAGCGGCAGGATAATCTGTGCGTTGCCCGTCATCTCGAAGATCATCACCGCGGACATCAACGGCGCATGGCTCGCAGCGGCAAGAAAGGCGCCCATGCCGGCGGCCACCCAGGCCGGCATCGGCACGGCGCCGGGCCACAGTTGTTCCATGCCGATGCCGAACAGCCCCCCCAGCGCGGCGCCGACGAACAGCGTGGGCGTAAACACGCCACCCACGGCACCAGAGCCGGTGGCCGCCCCCGTGGCCGCAAACTTGAAGGCCAGGATGGCGAGCAATGCCGGCCATAGCCAGCCGCCTTGCAGGATGGCGTTCACCACGCTGTAGCCATTGCCCCAGACGCCGGGCTCGACGGTGGAGACGATTCCGACGATCAGGCCGCCCGCGCCCAGGCGTAGCCACAAGGGGCCGCCGAGCCGGGCGAAAGGCCGTCTGGCCAGCGCCAGCAATTGCAGATAGACCGGCGCACACAGGCCGGCCACCAGAGCCAGGCCCAGGAAGGGCAGGGCGTTGAGCCCAAGCACCAGTTCAAAGACCGGCATCTTGTACAGCGGAGCGAAGCCGAGAAACTGGTGGACGGTGAGATTGGCCACCACCGAAGCAACAATCAGCGGCCCCAGTGCCTCGATGGCGAAGGAGCCGAGCACGATTTCGGCGACGAACAGCGCCCCGGCGATCGGCGCGTTATAGGCTGCACTGAGACCCGCCGCCGCACCACAGGCCACCAGCAGGCGCAGCCGTTGCCGTGGCATGCGGCGCCAGCGGCCGATCAGCGAACCGGTGAGCGCAGCCAGTTGCACCATCGGCGCCTCTCGGCCGATGGAAGCGCCGGAAGCGACCGACAGCGCCGAGGACAGCGCTCTCACCAGCGAGGCACGCGCGCCGATGTGCCCGTCACCCAGCGTGATCGCCTCCATGTAGTCGCGTTTGTCACCCGGAGCGTCGAAGCGTTGCGCCCAGCGCAGTACCAGCCCGGCGGCCACACCCCCGGCCGCCGGAATCCACAGCCGATGCCACCATTCCAGCCCGCGCGCCGTGGCCACCAGCCCGTCCGCACGGCCAAACCAGAGCATGCCCAGGCCATGCAGTAGTTCGCGGAAAGCCACCGTGGCCAGTGCGCCGAGCAGGCCCACCAGTGCCGCCGCCAGCAAGGTGGCCGGCAGATCGCCGGCAGGCAGGCGTTCGAGCAACAGCAGGCGCAGGCGGTTGAGGCGGGCAAGCATGGCGGGAAGGTGGCTGGGGGACGCCGGCATTGTACGGCGTGCGTGTCGTGGCCCTGATGCCGGCAGGCCACGACAGTGCTATCGGCCTTGTTGCGCCACGATCTGGCTGCGCCCTGCCGGTAGTTGCACGCGCAGGCGGCCATCGGTGAGACGTTCGGCGGGTTGCACGGTGTTGAATCCGGCGGGCAGGGTCAGGCGAGTGGCGCCGATCAGGGCAAAGCGCAGTTGCCTGCCGTCGCGGATGAAGCTTGCGGCCTGGCCTTGCAGCTGCCAGCCGGCGGCGCTGACGCGCAGTTCGTCCTGACGTGAGATGAGTACGATCTCTTCATGCTCGCCGGCCTGCAGACGCAGCGCGTGGCCTGTTTCTGCGGCGATGGCCTGCGCGCGTGCCGGCGCGGGCTGCTGCGCCTGCCCGGGTTGCAGCACGGTGAGGAATTCCTGTCTGGCGGCAGGGGTGCGGGTCACGGCGGTGAAATGCCATTCGCGTGGCATCTGTTTCTCGTAGGCCGGTAACACGGGGGGATCGAAGGCGTCTGTCTGGCTGAAGGCGAGTGCATCGGCGGCAGGGTGCAGGAAGCTCAGATCCAGGCGGGCATTCGGCATGCTCACGCGCACCTGGCCGTTGGCCGGATCGAGCTGCATCTCGCGGCGCGCGTGCAGCAGCCACTGGTAGCTGACGGGCGAGGGCGCGGCCACTTCGTCGAGGATCACGAAGTAGCGCCGGTCGACGAACAGCACATGGCGCAGCGCACGTGTGGCATGTGGCTTGTAGGCCTCCAGTGCGTCAGCGCTGATGAAGCCGGTGCGCGGCAGGTCGACGAAGCGCAGGATGCGGCCGGTGGCGCTGGCGTCACGCAAGCGCTGACCTTCGCCGCCGAAGAGGATGGCGTTCTTGGCGCGGGTCTGGCGCGTCCAGCCGGTGTGGTGCGCGCTGCCGTAGAACTCGCGGTAGCCGGAGCTGATGGCCAGTGGCTCGCCGAAGGCGTTGAGGACGAAGCTGTTCTGGTCCGAGAAGGCGTGCGAGGCCGTGCCCAGCGGGCTGGCACGCAGGGCAAACATGATGTCCTGGCCGGCGTTGCCCAGTGCGGAGTGCAGGGTGGCGATACCGATGTCGTCGAAAAGCCGGCCTTGCGGCAGATCGGCGAGCGAGCCGGCGGGCAATCTGGTTTGGGTGCTGCGGAAACGATGAAGCAGGGTATCGAAGGCGTTGAAGTTGTAATAGCCGAAGTCGCCGGGCAGCTTCTGCGCCATGGCCTGTGCGAAGGCGACCGGTCGGGGATCGTCGTCAAGCAGGCCAAGCTTGGCGAGCAGCAGGGCCACGCTGGAGTTTGGACGCACCAGATTGTTGAGATCGCCGAAGGAGCTGCCGGCATAGGGCATCTGGTTGTAGACGGCGTAGTAGGCGGTGTTGCGCCAGAAGGGGCGGGCCAGCGGCTCACCGTGGCCGAGCAGGGCCAGGCCTTCGAGGAAGCGCAGGTGCTGGGTGAGGCCGGTGCCCCAGTAGTTGAGCCCTTCGGCCCAGCCGCCAGCGGGGCCGCCCCATACCGGGAACTGGCGCAGGTAATACTCGTAGCTCCAGGCCAGCCAGCCGGGCGCAGCCTTGTTCTCATGCAGCAGCGCCAGCCCACCCTGGCCCAGCGTGGAGATGAAACGCATCGGGTGGCTCAGCGAGTTATCGGCCGGCGTGGGCTGGGTGAGGCTGAACTTCGGCTGGATCTGGGATGCGAGCAGAGTGAGGCGACTGGCGAGTGCGGCGGAAATGGTGGCACGCTCGTCGCTGCTGAGCGCAGGCCATACCCAGTCGTAGGCGAAGATCATCGGCCGCAGATGCTGGATGAACAGCTCGTCGTTGGCGCGGTAGGTGTCGCGATCGATCTTCCAGCTCGCCAGATGCAGCAGCCAGCGTGCGGGGCTTCGCGCGCGTAGGCCGGGTCTTCACTGATCAGCCAGGCCAGCGCGTAACGCTGCGCCCAGGTGCCGACCTCGTTGGCTGCCTGGTAGCCGGCGCGCCAGCGCTGACTGCCCTCCGGGCTGCCATTCCTGACGGCCTCGGGCTGCGGGATCAGCGCGCGGGGCGTCGTGGGCGGCAGCAGCAAGCCGGCGAGCTTGCGTCCTTCGGCATCCGCCGGCAGCGCTTCGCGCACGAACTCGCGTAGCGCGGGCAGATCGATCGGGCGCAACAGCAGGCGGGGGTGCTCGTCGGCAAGGCTGGCCACAAGGGCGCTCGCGCGGCGGGCGACGAGCTGATGGTCATCGTCGGCCCGGGCGCTGAATACGCTCAGGCTGATGCACAGGAGGATCAACAGGCGGCGCATGGCGAAGGCGATCGATTGCGAGAAGGATGGCGTATTGCGGCAGAAGCCGGCGCTGCCGGCCAGTGCGGGAAACCCGCCGGAGGCTTCAATCGCGGAATTGCGTGAATCCGCTCGCCGGTATGCGCGGCAGCACGAGCCGGTTTTCCGGCGCATCGGGGTCGGCATGGCCCAGCGACATGCCGCACAGCACCATCTGCGCCTCGGGGATCTGCAATTGGGCGCGGATCACCGGATGGTATTCGGTGAAGGCGGCCTGCACGCAGGTGTCCAGCCCGGCGCCGCGCGCGGCGATCATCAGCGTTTGCAGGAAGGCGCCATAGTCGATCAGGCTGCCCTGGCCCAGTACGCGGTCCAGCGTGAAGATCAGGCCCACGGGGGCGTCGAAGAAGGCGTAGTTGCGCGCCCATTGTTCCTGCATGCGGGCGTTGTCACCTTTCTCGATGCCGAGCAGCGAGTACAGGCGCTGGCCGGTGTCGCGGCGGCGGGCGCGGTAAGGTTCGGTCCATTGCGCGGGGTAGTAGTCATACTCGCCGCGGCGTTCGAAACTCGGGTTGGCGAATTCGGCCAGCAGCGCATCCGTGAGCTTCTGCCTGGATTCCCCGGTGAGGACGTAGACGTGCCAGGGTTGGGTATTCACGCCACTGGGCGCACAGGCGGCGAGATCCAGCAAGTGGAGGATCTGTTCGCGGGGCACGGGCGTGGGCAGGAAGCGGCGGATGGAATGGCGGCTGCGGATGGCGTCTTCCAGGGGTTCGGCGATGCGACTCATGGTGGCGGCTGACTGAACGAAGAAAGGGGGCGACGGTCCATGCGGTGGTCCGTCATTGCCCGCGTGGGGTATATGACGGCAGCCACAGACCAACGGGCCGATAATGTGAGCCTGTCCGGGCCATACGGCAAGCCAGAATGGAGAACGAGATGCCCCCAAGCCTGCGCGTGATCGCGCTTTCCCTGTTTTGTGTCACTGCACCGGTACTCGCGCAGCAGACTGCCCGCGTGAGCGCCGTCACCCTGTATCCGGGGCTGGCCACCGTGGAGCGCAGCGTGCGCGTGGCGGCCGGCGCACGCACACTGGAGATCGGGGGGCTGCCCGCCGGTTTCGACGTGCGCACGCTCAACATCCAGGCCGACGATGGCGTGCGCCTGGGTGAGTTCTCGGTGCGTGACGTGCCCTCGGCCGAGGCCGCGAGCCCGCGCCAGGCCGAGCTGGAAACCCGCCGCGAAGCGCTGTCGGACCGCATCGCGGTGCTGGACGTGGAACGCCAGTCGGCCGAGCTGGTGACGAATTACCTGCAAGGGCTGGGGCAGGCCAATGACACCCCGCGCCCGGATGCGAAGACCCTGGGCTCCACGCTGGATGCCATCCGCCAGGGCGGCGGCGATGCCTACACGAGGATCCAGAAAGTGGCGGTGCAGAAGCGCGAGCTCGAGCGTCAGCTCGCGGCCGTACAGCGTGAGCTGGACCAGATCGCCGGCAAGAGCCGGGATACCCGCAGCTTGCGTCTGAGCCTGGCTGCGGAGCGTGCCGGCGAGATCCGCGTGAGCTATCAGTTGCCTGGTCCGGGCTGGCAGCCGGTGTATCGCGCCAGCCTGGATTCGGCCAGCGGGCAGCTGCTGATCGAGCGCCAGGCACTGATCGCACAGGCCAGCGGCGAGGACTGGAGCGATGTGGACCTGCGCCTGTCCACCGGCCAGCCGCGTACCGCGCCGCAAGGGCCGCAACCCTGGCCCTGGCAGCTCTCGCTGCGCGAGCCGCGTCCCCAGGCCCGGGCCGCGACCATGGCATTGCCCGCAGCCCCCCTGATGGCCAAGTCGGCAGAGGCCGACAGTGCCATGCCGGAGGCCCCGCTGTTCGAGATCGGTGAGCTGCAGGGCATGTTCGCCACCGAGTTCGTGGTGCCGGTGAAGGTTTCGCTGCCCGGCGACGGCCGCAAGCTCACCGTGGCGCTGGGCAACCAGCGCCTGCCGGCGGATCTGCGTGTGCAGGTCACCCCACGCAGCGATGCCACCGCGTATCTGGTGGCCAGCGCAGCGCGGCCTCAGGGCGTGTGGCTGCCGGGGCAGGTACAGCTCTATTGTGATGGTGCCTACGTGGGGGCCACCCAGTGGCAGGCCGACGAAGGCGAGCGCCTGGAGCTGCCTTTCGGGCGTGACGATCTGGTCCGCGTGGAAGTCATCGCGCGCAAGGATCAGGCCGGAGAGGGCGGCTTCATCGAGGCCCGCCGCGAACGCCAGCTCGGTAATGACTACGTGATCAGCAACCGCCACGGCCAGCCGGTCACCCTGCTGTTGCTGGAAGCCACGCCACTGGCCGGTGACAACCGCATCCGTGTGGAAAGCCGCTTCACGCCGCAGCCCACGCAGCAAGACTGGCAAAGCCGCCGTGGCGTGCAGGCCTGGGAGCTGCCGTTGGCTGCCGGTGCGAGCACACGCATCAGTACCGAGTACCGCATCAGCTGGCCGCGAGAGGCGATCATCGACGGGCTCTGAGCGTTTCTTCCCGCATGCAGCCATCCGGCGCATGCGGATTCCGTGTAACTGACATGCAAGGAGGTTTCATGGCTTCAATCAAACTGCTGGGTATCGCGGGCAGCCTGCGCCAGGCATCCACCAACCGCGGCCTGCTGCGTGCCGCACAGGCCAATCTGCCCGGAGGCGCCACCCTGGAGTTCGCCGAACTGGCGGACGTGCCTTTCTACAACCAGGACATCGTCGAGCGGCCCGCTGCGGTAAGCCGCGTGCTGGCACAGATTGGTGCGGCAGATGCCCTGGTGCTGGCGAGCACCGAGTACAACTACTCGCTGGCCCCCGCGCTCAAGAACATCCTCGACTGGGCGTCGCGCGAACCGAACAACGCGCTGCTTGCGGGCAAGCCCGTGGCATTGATGGGGGCTGGCGGGGGCATGGGTACCTCGCGTGCGCAGTATCACCTGCGGCAGGTCTGCGTCTTTCTCGATCTGCAACCGCTGAACAAGCCCGAAGTCTTCGCCAACGCCTTCGCCGGCGGCTTCGATGCCAATGGCAATCTGACCGACGAGAAACTCGCCAAACTGGTCGGCGAGCAGATGCAGGCATTGGTCGCCAAGGTGCAGGCGGCACGCTGAATCAGGTTCCGACGCAAATAGGTCTCCATGCCCTCCCGTTTCACAGGGGCGCTGCTCTCCTCTGGATTTTGGCCTTGAGAGGGGCGATAGCAAAAAAGCCCGGCCACCGCGAGGTGCCGGGCTTTTATCTTGTACGAGTGGAGGGCTCAGGCTTTTTTGATCAGACGCACGATGTACAGGAGGATGATCGCGCCGACGGTGGCGGTGACGATGGAGCCGATCAGGCCGTGGGAAGAGAGACCCAGCAAGCCGAAAGCGAAGCCGCCGATGAAAGAGCCGACGATGCCGACGATGATGTTGCCAAGGATGCCGAAACCGGCGCCCTTGGTGAACTGGCCGGCCAGCCAACCCGCGACGGCACCGATGATCAGGAAGATGATCAGGGACATGCTGCCTCCTTCTGTGTGATGGCTATGTCTTTCAGACCGTAGCCCACGAATTTGTGAAGATCAATCGGACACCGGGCGCCTGGAGGCGAAGTTTGCCCGCCAGATAGCGCGTAATGCGAGGGCGAGAAGAATGCCTGTGGCATCTGCCAGCCAGTCCTGCACGTCACCCGAGCGCCAGCCGGTGGCGGCCTGGGCGAATTCGACGAATGCGCCGAACAACCCGAGCCCCAGGCTGATCCGCCAGTGGCGTGCCGGGTAGGCGGTGAAGCCGAGTGTGCCGAGAACAAGGAAGGCCAATGCGTGCTGGGCTTTGTCCCACCAGTCGAAAAGACCGGGCGGCAAGCGTTCGCCAGGCAGCAGTGCCAGGATGAGGAATGCCAGGGTGGCGAGCCAGAAACCTGCGCGGCTCAGGCGGGAGATGCGTTGGAGAAGTACTGGATCGTTCATCGGAGGCAATGCCGGAGAATGCTCGCCATTCTGCCCGAGGCCATGCGACATGCGGTCTCCGGCTGACCTTCCTCGTGCGTCATTCCCCGCCGCGCTCGACGGCCGTCAGCCGTTCGACGAAACGCTGTGCCGGCGCCGGGAGTGCCTTGAAATCCAGTGCGTAGAGATTCAGCGCGCGCAGGGCCCAGGGGTCGGTGAGTTCGGCTGCGTGCAGGCGGCGCTCACCGAGCGCCTGGAAGGCGCCCAGCGGCATTACGCCGATACCCATGCCGCATTCGATCATGCGACACATCGCCGACAGGCTGTCGACCTCGATGCGCTGGCGCAGGCGGCGGCGCTGCTGGCGTGCCACACGGTCCAGCGTGGCCTGCACGGTGCTGCTGCCGCGCATGGCGATCTGCTCGAAATCCAGCGACTGCACGTAGCTGAGCTTTTTCAGCCGTGCCAGCTGATGGCTCTCCGGCATCACCAGCACCAGGCGCTCGGTGCGGTAAGGGCGTGATTGCAGCGGAGCCACCTCTTCGCAGGGGCCGCAGATGCCCAGCTCGGCTTCGCGGTGGAACACCGCATGGGCCACGTCACGGCTGCTGCATTGATGCAGGTCGATGCGGATATCGGGATTGGAGTGGGTGAATACCGCCAGGTCGGAGGGCAGGAACTGCTCCACGGCCGAGGCGCTGGCACTCAGACCAGACGCACGCGCCCGTGTACGCCGTGCGAGAACTCGGTGAGGTCACCACGTAGCCGCTCCACACCATCGAGGATGCCGTGATCGTGCTGGGCGAGCTGCTCGCCGACGAAAGTGGGGCGCACGCCACGTGCGTGACGCTCCAGCAACGGCGCATCAATCACGTGCTCCAGTTCCGAAATGCGCTTGCTCAGTGCAGAGGCCGCGAGCTGGCCGCGTTCGGCGGCGCGCGCGATGCTTCCGCTCTCGCAGATGAGGACGAAGAGATCCAGGGTTCCCAGATCCAGCTGCCGCAGGAAACTGCGTGAAGAAAGAAGAGAGGACATTGTTTCTGCCTGCCTTTCAGAACCTGTTCATCGCCTGGCTGCGAGCCCTGATCAGGGACTCCTGTACTGCTCTTCACTCTGCTGAGGGACTCTCGCGACAGACTTTGAACAGGCTCTCGATACCTGGTGCTTGACTGCACGGTTTCTTCTAGCAGGAAGCGTGCCGCGCAGCATTCCGGGGCGTCAGCCATCGTCAACGGGCATGGCTGGCCGGAGATTTCTGAACTTCTCCTGCGCCCGCCCCGGCGTGCAGCATGTGGCTTTGACGACTCCGGAAACGGATGCTGCGATGCAAGCCTCTCTGCTTTCTCCTTCCCGGTCCGCCCGTGTGGCCGAAGTGCTGGTTGCACTCGGCGCGGTGCGCATCACCACGGCGCAACCCTTCATCTACACCTCCGGCTGGGCAAGTCCGGTCTATGTCGATACCCGGTTGCTGATGTCCGATGTGGCCTTGCGCCGCGAGGTCATGGACATTGCTGCCGAAGGGCTCATCCCGCTCGTGGCCCGCCAGGGCATCAACGCCATCGTCGGTGCCGAAAGCTCCGGCATCGCCGTGGCCGCCTGGCTGGCCGAGCGTCTGGCGCTGCCCTTGCTCTATCTGCGCAAGCGCCCCATGGGCTGGGGAAACTCGGCACGCCTGGAGGGTCGCCTGCCGGACCAGGCCTGTCTGCTTCACGTGGATGACGTGACCACCGACGGCCGCTCCAAGGTGGCCGCTGCCCAGTCGTTGCGTGGTACCGGCGCACGGACCGCCGACAGCCTGGTGCTCGTGGACTACGCGATCTACCCGCAGAGCCGCGAACTGTTCGCCGAACACAACCTGACCCTGCACGCGCTGACGAGCTGGGCGCACCTGCATGCGGCGCTGCTGGCTTCCGGCAAGCTCGATGCGGAAGAGGCCGGAACCCTCGCCGCCTTCAGCGCGGACCCCGTGCAATGGTCCATCGAACACGGCGGGGTGGGCGCATGAAGACACAGGAAACCCTGGCCCTCACCATTCTTGAGGACATTGCCGCGCTCAGTCGCGACGGCGAAGGCATCACCCGTGAAAGCTATGGCGAAGGCGAAGAGCGCGCCATGCAGGCCATCGAGGCCCATGCCCACGCGCTTGGCTTTGCCTGTGAGCGTGATCGTTTCCAGAATCTGTGGATGCGCCTGCCCAACGATGCACGTAGCGAGCCACCGGTGGTCATCGGCTCGCACATGGATTCCGTGCCGCAAGGGGGCAACTACGATGGCCTGGCCGGCGTGCTGGCCGGCATGCTGGTGCTCGACCGCCTGCGTGATGATCCGCAGGCCGCCCCACCGGTGCGCGTGCTGGCGCTGCGTGGCGAAGAAAGCGCCTGGTATGGCAAGGCCTACGTCGGCTCGCTGGCACTGCTGGGTAAGCTGCCGGCCAGTGCCCTGGCGCTGCGCCACCGCAGTGGGCAAGGTACGCTGGGCGAGGCCATGGCCCGTAGCGGTGTCGATGTCGATGCCGTGGCGCGTGGCTGGCCGTCGACGGTGGTCACGGGGATCCGGGGCAACATCCGGCACACCCGCGTGCGCTGTCTGGGCGAAACCGGCCACTCCGGCGCCGTGCCGCGCTGGCTGCGGCACGACGCGGTGCTCGCCACGGCAGACCTGCTCTCGCGTATGGACGAACACTGGCGCGTGTTGCTGCAGATGGGCATGGATCTGGTGATGACCTTGGGCATATGCACCACACCGGTGCGCTCCCATGCCGTTTCGGTGATCCCCGGTGAAGTCGAATTCAGTTTCGAGGTGCGCAGCCAGGATGCGGACACGCTGGAGCGCTTCCATGCGCTGATGCAGGAAGAGTGCCGTGCGGTGGAAAAGGCGCGCGGTGTGCGCTTCGAATTCGACAAATCCATCCGCTCGGCGCCGGCACGCATGGACGAGGCCTGGATCGGGTGTCTGGAGCAGGCGGCCGAGACACGTGGTACCCCCGTGGAACGCCTGCCCAGCGGGGCCGGGCACGATGCCGCGGTGTTCGCCAATGCGGGCATTCCGGCGGCGATGGTTTTCGTACGCAATGCCCATGGCTCGCACAACGTGCATGAAGCCATGGAGTGTGCCGACTTCCTCGATGGCGTCGACCTGCTGTGTCGCGCGCTGCTGGCGGCTTGAGGCGGATTGGCGGTTTTGTATGCAATCCAGGCACAGAAACTGCTCAGGTCCTTGCAGAGCACCGTGTCTGGACATGACCGGCGCTGCCGGTTCCGGCTTCACCTTCGTTCCGGGACTGGCATTCGGAACGTTCTTCTCTCCCCTGTCCGTTTTTGAAAGGGCTGCACCATGAAGTTTTCGAAACGCAATTTCTTTTCCGCGCTCTGTCTTGGGGCGCTTGCCCTGGCGCTGTCGCCGCGCAAGCGCAGGACGCATTGTCCGGGGTGCTCAAGAGCAAGACGCTCAAGATCG
>NZ_MDUX01000041.1 GCF_014736495.1 Candidatus Dactylopiibacterium carminicum | reverse complement strand
GAAAAACAGTATTTCATGAAGCTCGGGGCTGTCTAGGAAACCCGGGGCGATTCAGGGATTGCCTGTCAATCAGGCCATGGCTCAATACTAGGGGAATCAAAAAAGACAATCCAATTCTGCTTTTTGATTCAACAATAAAAATACTTATGGCAATGAAATCGCTGCACGCAAACCGGCACCGCAGCGTCACTGCGGTTCCGGCTCGGGCTCATTGAGCAACATCTCGCCATTGATCTCGACGCTTTCGGCACGCAGGTCGATGACCCAGCCATTGATCTCGATACGGATACGCGCGGGGGCATTCTGCCAGGCCGGCGCCAACCAGATGTCTATCTGGGATCCATTGTTGGTACGGGTCTGATACAGCCGGGTATCCATCACGCCATGCGGCAGGCGCAGGCGCTGAGGCCCACGTGCTACCAGCAGGGCATCTTCCACCCAGAAATCTCCCACCACGAACAGTGCGGCTTTCTCAAGACTTTCATCCAGTACCGCAATGGCCTGGGGCAAGGCTGACAAAGCCACCGCCAAGCCTTTGATGGTCCGCTCGCGCCGATCGTCTCCGCGGGCCAGATAGACGACACCGCTGCCCTGATCGATACGCGCACTGGAGTGCTTGCGCATGCGTCTGTCCTGGCTTTGCGTGGATACGATGCTAGGCCCCGCCAGCACGCTGTCGGACTCGAACGCGAACTGCCCGTCCAGAGAGTTGATGCCAGCGCTCAGACGGCTGTGCAGATTCACGCCGTCGTGCTCCCAGCGCGCCTCGCCACTCACACCGATACTGATGAAGCCACCACCGGTTCCCGTATAGCGCACCCGGCCCTGACGTGGCAGGCGCTCGGCAGCCAGTGCTGCCGGAGGCTCGTCGATCACCGGCGATGACGACTCGGCAAGAATAGGTGCTTCTGCCGGAGCGGACGCATCCGCAGGTATCTCGCCGGAATCCGGCGCCTCTATCGGCGGGGATTCGGAAGCGATCTCGGGAGTCTCCAGCGGAGACTCTTCGATCGCAGCACTCTCTGTGACTGGCACGGGCGCAGGCTCGGCGCGGATGACCGATTCTGCCGGTTCATGCTTTGGAACAGGCTGAGGCGCGGGAGCTGGCGGTGGCGGCGGGCTGGACAAACGCGCCTCCAGTCGCACCGCTTCGCCCTCTGGCTCGACGAAAGGCGGCGCCCACAACGGTGGGCTCACCAGCCCGACAAGATGCAGCAATACGGAAAGCGTGATGGCCGTAGCCAGGCTGCCAGGACACCGCACATCGGCCCTCGTCAGATCTCCACGGGCGGAGCGCTCCAGCCCGTGAGTGCGGGCCCGGCTTCACGCACCTGCACGCGACCCTGGACGTCGAATTGCAGACGGCCTTCCACGAACCAGCGTACGGCCTGCGGATAGATGCGATGTTCCTGTGCCAGTATCCGCGCAGCCAGCACATCCTCATCATCGTCAGGCAATACTGGCACTACGGCCTGGATCACGATGGGACCGCTGTCGAGTTCCGGCGTGACGAAATGCACCGTGCTGCCCGCCACCTTTACGCCGGCCTCGATAGCCCGGCGATGGGTATGCAAACCTGTGAAGCTCGGCAGCAGCGACGGGTGGATGTTCAACAGCCTGCCCGCGTAATGCCGTACGAAAGCCTCGGTCAGGATACGCATATAACCTGCAAGCACCACCAGATCCGGCGAAAAACCGTCGATCCGGGCAGCCAGCGCAGTATCGAAGGCATCGCGATCGGCAAAGGTCTTGTGGTCCAGCGCAATGGTCTCGATGCCCAGGGCTCGCGCAATTTCAAGCCCCTGTGCATCCGGGCGGTTGGAGATCACAGCAGCGATCTGCATGCCGGGAATGGTGGCACGTGCAATGGCTTCCATGTTGCTGCCACGCCCAGAGATCAGGATGACGATGCGCTTCATGTCAGGCAGCCCTGGCCGCCGCACGGCTACGCAGCCAGGCGATGATCACCGGCAACAGGGATACCAGGATGATGCCGATGATGAACAGACTGAGATTGTTCTTGATCACCGGGATGTTGGCGAAGAAATAACCGGCGTAAGTAAGCGAGAACACCCACAAGGCGCCCCCCAGCACATTGAGCCGGAGGAAGTGGCGATAGTCCATCGCCGCGACGCCCGCCACGAAGGGTGCAAAGGTACGCACCAAAGGAATGTAGCGGGCGATCACGATGGTCTTGCCCCCATGCTTCTCAAAGAACTCATGCGTCTTGTCGAAGGCCTGACGGTTGAAGAAACGTGATTGCTCCCACTGGAATACACGCGGGCCAACCTTGCTGCCAATCCAGAAATTGAGACTGTCGCCCAGCACCGCAGCGATAAACAGGCTGAACGACAGCAGGTTGATATCCATCCCGCCCGCAGCGGCGATGCCACCTGCCACGAACAGCAGCGAATCTCCAGGCAGGAAGGGGGTGACCACCAGCCCCGTCTCGCAGAAGATGATCACGAACAGGATCACGTAGATCCAAGTGCCGTAATCGGCTACAAGAAGCGCCAGATATTTGTCCAGATGCAGAACGATATCGATGAACTGGCCGAACAATGCGATGAAATGGGTAACGAATTCCATGATGGCGTGGCGGTGGAGCGGACCGGCAATGATACCGGAAGGCTCCGACCAGCCCGGAGCGAAAACTATCCCGCCAGAATGGCGATCAGGAGTTTTCCTGCAGACCGCGGGTATAGGCCTTGATCGCGTGTTCGTCGCTCTGCGCCTGCTCCCGCTTGTTGAGGCGATGCTGTTCCTGGCGATGCTGGCGCTCGGTCAGCGTGTCGAAGGCCTTTGCGCGCGTGTGCTCCGAAGCCCACTCCCGCTGGCCCCGCGCAGTGGCATGACGTGAATGCTCCAACACCACCTGCTGCGCGGATATGGCCTCGTCCAGCTTGACCAGGAAAGCGCTGTAGTTGGCCCAGCCTCCCGGATCGATACCGCCACGCGCAGCCTGTAGGAAACGATCACGGTATTCCTGCCGGTACTTCTGCAGCATCTGGAGTTTGACCTCTCCGGCATGCTCGCTGGCGATCAGTTCGCCCAGCTTGCGCGTAGCCTCGTCCACGCGCTCATGCGCGAGTTCCTGGAGTACCTGCAATGGGGTCCTGTGTTGCATGGGCGATCCCGATACCGTTCAGAAGCGGACGCAGCAGCGCTTCAAATGCATGACGCCGCCACGACAGCCGGAAGTGTATGCCGGGAAACCGGCTTAGCGCTCAGCATGAATCCTCCTGTGACAGGTTCTTACAGGGTCTTGCCGAAAAGCTGGTGCAGCTTTCCAAGGCTGTCTTCGAAATCGGCCCGTTCGTCTATGCCTTGCTGCAGGAAAGCCTCCAGCCCCGGATACATGCGCACGGCCTCGTCCAGCACCGGATCTCTACCGGCCTGATAGGCGCCGACGGCAATCAGATCGCGTGAGCGCTGATAGCGCGAGAACAGCTGCTTGAAACGCCGCACGAGGTCGAAATGACTCGGGCGGATCAGACCGTGCATGGCCCGCGAGATCGATTGCTCGATATCCAGCGCGGGATAGTGGCCTTGGTCCGCCAGGTTGCGGGAAAGCACGAAGTGGCCATCCAGGATGGCACGCGCGGAGTCCGCGATGGGATCCTGTTGGTCGTCCCCCTCGGCCAGCACGGTATAGAAGGCAGTGATCGAACCACCACCTTCCGGACCGTTGCCAGCCCGCTCGACCAGCGCCGGCAGGCGCGCAAAAACCGAAGGAGGATAACCGCGCGTGACCGGCGGCTCGCCGATGGCCAGCGCGATCTCGCGCTGGGCCATGGCGTAACGGGTCAACGAATCCATGATCAGCAACACCTGCTTGCCCTGATCCCGAAAATGTTCGGCAATGGTAGTGGCGTAGGCAGCCCCTTGCAGGCGCATCAGCGGACTGGTGTCGGCAGGCGCAGCAACCACTACGGAGCGCGACAGACCGTAGGCGCCCAAGTTCTGCTCAATGAATTCCTTGACTTCCCTACCCCGCTCACCGATCAGGCCAACCACAACCACATCGGCGGAGGTAAAACGGGCCATCATGCCGATCAGCACCGATTTACCGACGCCGGAACCGGCGAACAAGCCCACGCGCTGACCACGCCCCATTGTCATCAGGGCATTGATGGCGCGGATGCCGACATCCAGGCTGTGGCTGATGGTGGCCCGCGTTAGCGGATTGACCGGGCGGGCCTGCAAGGAGCGCGTCTGCGTGGAACCCAGGGGGCCCAGGGAGTCGAGCGGGCGGCCCGCGCCGTCGACCACCCGGCCAAGCAGCTCGTCTCCCACCGGCAGATGCTTGGCGCGATCCGATACGCGACGGCGCGGCTCCACCCGCTCTGCGGCATTGGGGGTGGGTTGCACCGGCTCATTGGCCAGCACATGCGCACCGGGGGCCAGCCCGAAAACATCGTCGGTCGGCATCATGTAGAGCCTGTCGCCGTTGAAGCCGACAACCTCGGCCTCCACCGTACCGCCGCCCGGCACCAGGATACGGCAGCCCGACCCCAGCGGGAGCTTGAGCCCGGCGGCCTCCATCACCAGCCCGTTGATGCGGGTGAGCCGCCCCAGAACCTGGCAGGGCGCAGTATTGCGCACCACAGTCCCGCAATCCTCCAGGAAATTGCGCCAGACCGGACCGAAATGCTCCCGCGTACCCATCGCTCAGCTCTCGTGAAAACCGCCGGCATCGCGGGTCAGGGTTTCGACCACGCGGCGCCAGCGCGTCTGGATCTGGGCATCGATCTGGCCGCCGGCGGATTCGATCAGGCAGCCGCCACGTTCCACGGTGGCATCTTCCACCACCCGGTGCTCGACCGCTTCGTAATGCTCGGCCACGAAGCGACGCATCAACTCCAGATCCTCTGGATTCACGTGGATCACGGCCCCCTTTTGCGGCAACTGAGACAGCGCTTCCCGCACCACGCCCAACACCACATCAGGACGCAACGCCAAGGTTTCACGCAACACCTGGCGAGCGATCTCGATGGCCAGAACCTGGACTTCCTCGGCGATCTCCTGATCAAGCCGCTCCATGGCGTCATCCATCGACTGCAACAGTTGGTGCAGCTCGGCAGCCTCCATGCGTCCGCGCGCGGAACCTTCCTCGTACCCCAATGCGTAACCCTCGCGATGGGCTTCGCTCTGGATGCGCTCGATCTCTTCCAGCGTAGGCAACTGCACCCCGGGCGCTATTTCCAGCGGACCATCGTCAGCAGGCTGTTCCGCACCCGCCTCAGGCTCAAGCGAAGCCTGCGGCACAAGCTCCACAGGCGGCTCGGGCGCGGGCGGTGGCGCGTCGAACTGCTCGAAGGCCAGGCGCGGATAGGCACCGGACGCCTGATTGTTCGGAATGACATCAGCCACGAGTGACTCCTGCCTTCAGACGGATGGTCGGATCAGACGAAGGCATCGTCGCCGCCTCCACCGAGCATGATCTGCCCTTCCTCGGACAACCGGCGTGCAGTCTTGAGAATCTCCTTCTGTGCCGCCTCCACTTCCGAGAGGCGCACCGGACCGCGCGCTTCCAGATCCTCGCGCAGCATCTCGGCCGCACGCGTACTCATGTTCTTGAAGATCTTCTCGCGCATTTCGGGCGCCGCGCCCTTGAGCGCGATCACCAACTGATCGCCCTGGATTTCGCGCAGGATGACCTGGATGCCACGATCGTCCACATCCATGAGGTTTTCGAACACGAACATCTCGTCCAGGATGCGCTGGGCAAGATCGGGGTCTTATTCCCGCACATTGTCAAGAATGGCCGTTTCCGCCGCAGTGCCGACGAAGTTGAGGATTTCGGCAGCATGGCGTGTCCCTCCCATCGAGGCCTTCTTTAGGCTTTGACCAGATCCCGAAAGAACGCGGGTGAGCGCCTCATTGAGCTCCTTCAGTGCGGCGGGCTGCACGCCATCCAGCGTGGCGATGCGCAACAGCACCTCGTTCCGGCGACGATCGTCGAAATGGCGCAGGATCTCGCCCGCATGGTCGAACTCCAGGTGCACCAGGATGGTGGCGATGATCTGCGGGTGTTCATTCTTGATGAGATCGGCTGCCGTGGCGCCATCGAGCCACTTGAGCGATTCGATGCCGGCGGTATCGGACCCCTGCAGCACCCGCGAAATCAGGTTAGCCGCGCGCTCATCCCCAAGCGCCTTGGTGAGCATGGCGCGGATGGCATCCTCATCCGGCTGGATATCCGCACCACGGGCGGCATGCAGTTGAAGTTCCTCCAACAGTTTCTCGACGCGCTCACGCGATTGAGGCGCCATCTGCGCCATGCCTGCGCCAAGTTTCTGTACCTCGCGCGGCGACAGATGCTTGAGGATTTCCGCAGCCTCATCGCCTCCCAAAGTGAGCAGCAACAGGGCGCTTTTCTCCAGACCTTCATTAACGTCCTTCGCCATTGCCGCCGCCCCCCATCCATTCCTTGATCAGTTGCGCGACCATCTTCGGATCCTTCTTCGCGACTTCGCGGGCACGCGCCAGCTTCTTCTCGAAGCTCATCTTCGCAAGCTCAAGCTCCAGAACTTCGGGCGAAATGTCGCCATCCAGTTCGTCCTCTTCGTCCGAGCCTTCCCCGTCCTGTGCCAGCGTGGGTTCGGCGGGCTCTTCGGCTTCCGCGGGTGGCGGTGGTGGCGGTGCCACGGTCCGCACAAGTGGCAGGATCACCTTGCGATAGATGATGAAGGCCACCAGCAGCAACGCCAGCCAGCGCGCGACTTCCTTGATCAGCTCGATATTTTCCGGATCCTTCAGGAAAGGCAGTGGCGGTGCTTCGCTCTTCTCGGCCAGCGTGAAGGCGGCATTGGTCACCGTGATGGAGTCTCCACGCTGCTCGCTGTAGCCGACGGCTTCGCGTACCAGATCATTGATCTTGCGGACCTCATCTTCACCAAGCGGCGCCGAGGTCACGTTGCCCCGTGCATCGCGCGAAGGCCGGTGATTTACCACCACCGCCACCGACAGCCGGCGCACCTGGCCGGTCGCGCGCTTCACATGCTGAATGGTCTTGTCCAGCTCGTAGTTCGTGGTGGTACTGCGGTTTGAGCTGATCGGCAACGCGGCCTGCCCCTGTTGGCCCTGTTGCGCCTGACCAGGTACCGCCGGCACAGTGATCGGCGCAGTGGCAGGCACCGGAGGCTGATTGGTCAGTGCCCCCGGCACGCCTTGCGGCCCCGGCTGATTGGTCTGGGATTCGTTGCTCTGCTGGCTGCGGATCGCAGTGTCCGGTGCGGGGTTGGGTCGGTAGGTTTCGGAGGTTTGCTCGGCGCGGTCGAAATCCACGTCCGCCATCACCTGGGCGCGGAAATTCCCCTCGCCCAGTACCGGATCGAGGATCTTGCCGATACGCTCGATGTAGTTGTCCTCAAGATTACGCACATACTTGATCTGGCTGTCGTCCAGCATCAAGCCGTCAGGATTCGGATTGCGGGTCAGCAGATTGCCTTGCTGGTCGATCACGCTGATCTGGCTGGCGGCCAGTTGCGGCACGCTGGAGGACACCAGATGCACAATGCCCGCAATCTGTGCCAGCTCCAGGAAACGCCCCGGATGCAGATTCACCACCACCGAAGCGGTAGGCTTCTGCTCATTGCGCAGAAAAGCATTCTGCTTCGGGATCGCCAGATGGACACGCGCGCCAGCCACTGCCGACAGCGACTGAATGGTGCGCGCCAGTTCGCCTTCCAGCGCGCGCTGATAATCGATCTGCTCATGGAACTGCGAGACGCCGAGCTTCTGCGTCTCCAGCAACTCGAAGCCCACCGAACTACCACGCGGCAGGCCGTTCGCAGCCAGCGTCAGGCGCAGTTCATTGGCTCGCTCTGCTGGCACGTAGATGGCGCTGCCACCGGCTTCCACGCGATAAGGCACGTTCTGCTGCTGCAGTGCCGTCACGATCGCACCGCCGTCCTTCTCGTCCAGCCCGGAGAAGAGCACGGAATACTGTGGCTGCTTGCTCCATAACCAGATGCCGACCAGCAAGGACAGGCTGAGCGCGATCAAAGCCGCCCCGGCCATCTTCTGGCGCGGCGTGAGCTTGTTGAAATTTTCCACGATCACCTGTACGGGCGAAGCAGGCGGCGTGGGCAAGGCTTCTTCGGCCATGACGGAATACTCCACTGGGTCACGCTCGCATTCTGGCCGGCAAACCGTAACTATGAGCGCGAAATAAGCGGCAGTTTTTGCCGGTTAATTCCGGCCTGCCCCCGACGATTCTGACACTACAGTGGCAACATCCCTCATCGTGCCACCCGGCCCGCCATGAACCAGACGCCACCACCGATGAATGCCGCCAGCCTCGCCGAAGCCTTTCAGGCCTTCGCACGCGCGTCCGACGAGCTGACTCAGGCCTATAACGGCCTGCAGGGGCAGGTAAGCGCGCTCACCGAGCGTCTCACCCTGCTCATGGCGGCACTTCCGGCGGGGGTTGTATTACTCGATGCCGCAGGCAATACAGAACAATTGAATCACGCAGCACTAGGCATGCTGGGCGAAATTCCCGTGGGCACGCCATGGGCACAATTGCTCACACGCTTCGAACCTGCGGACACGCCCGGCGAATACTTTCTGGGTCATCCCCACGAAGACGCCTTGCGCATCGTGCTGGCGGAAACGCCACGCGACGCTCAGGGCGGGCGCATCGTACTGCTGCATGACGTGACCGAGGCCTGGCGCATGCGCCAGCAGACCGCGCGCACCGAGCGCCTGGCTGCCATGGGTGAAATGGTCGCAGGGCTGGCCCATCAGTTGCGCACCCCTCTTGCGGCCGCGCTGCTCTACACGGGACACATGGCCAGTACAGAGCTCGATCCAGGCACGCGTGGCAAAGTCGCCGAACGCGCGCTGGAACGTCTGCGTCACCTGGAAAAACTGATCCAGGACATGCTGATCTTCGCGCGCGGCGAAGCGCTCGGACGAGAGTCCTTCGGTGTCTGCGAACTGGTCGCCGAACTCGCGCACACCATCGATCCCGTGGCACACGGACGCGGCATCCATTTCAAGGCCGATTGCCAAGCTGGAAACCGAAAGCTGTTCGGCAACCGCAAGGAAATCGCCAGCGCTCTGCTCAATCTGCTTGAAAACGCCCTCCAGATTCTAGGGGAGCACGGTGAGGTCGCACTCTGCGCCCGTCTGGATGAAGGCAATGCGATCTTCAGCGTGCGTGACGATGGCCGCGGCATCCCCCAGGAACTGCAGGAACGCCTGTTCGAGCCCTTCTATACAACCCGCGCCGACGGAACCGGTCTGGGGCTTGCCATCGCGCGCGGGGTTGCCCGTGCCCATGGCGGAGAAATCAGCCTCAAATCAGCGCCGGGCGAAGGCAGTGAATTCTTTTTCCGTATCCCGCTGGCCCCGGCCGACGTGATCGAATCCTCTGGAGACACCGCATGATCGAAACGCTCGCCATCCTCGTCGTCGACGACGATGCCGCCCTGCGCGACGCCATCAGCCTGATCCTGGAAGCCGCCGGCCATCGCGTGACACTCGCGGCCAGTGGCCCCGAAGCGCTTGCCGCCCTGGAACGCCAACGCTTCAACCTGGTGATCACCGACCTGCGCATGGACCCCATGGATGGCCTGGAGCTGCTGGCCCGCATCCGCGCACTGAATCCTCAGCTGCCCGTACTGCTGATGACGGCCTTCGGTGACGTCGACAAGGCCGTCGCGGCCATGCGCGGCGGCGCTTGCGAATTCCTCATGAAGCCCTTCGAATCCAGTGTCCTGCTGGAAAACGTACGCCGCTACGCCACCGTCACGCCCACCCAGGAAGACATGGTGGCCGAGGACGTGCGCACCCGCAACGTACTGGCCATGGCCGCACGCGTGGCCGAAACCGATGCTTCGGTACTGATTACTGGTGAGTCCGGCACAGGCAAGGAGGTCTTCGCGCGTTACCTGCATCAGCATTCACGGCGCAAGGCTGGCCCTTTCGTGGCCATCAACTGCGCCGCGATCCCTGAAAATCTGCTCGAAGCCACACTCTTTGGCTACGAAAAAGGCGCCTTCACCGGTGCCCAGACAGCACAGGCCGGCAAATTCGAACAAGCCCAGGGCGGCACCATCCTGCTCGACGAAATCTCGGAAATGCCGCTCGGTCTGCAAGCCAAGCTGTTGCGTGTGCTGCAGGAACGCGAAGTGGAGCGCGTGGGCGGCAAGAAACCCATCACGCTGGACATCCGGGTTCTCTCCACCAGTAACCGTGACATGCTCCGTGAAGTGCAGGCGGGCCGCTTCCGTGAAGACCTTTTCTACCGCCTCAACGTCTTTCCGCTGGAAATCCCCTCGCTGCGCGAACGCCCTGCGGACATCCTGCCACTGGCACGTCATTTCATCGCCCGTCACGGTGAACGAATCGGAAAAACGGCAAGAATTGCCGGCAGTGCGGCGGAAATTCTTGCCGCCTGGCAATGGCCCGGCAATGTGCGCGAATTGGAAAATACCGTGCAACGCGCGGTCATACTGGCAGCAAGCGAAACCATCAGCGCCGAAGATGTAAAGCTATCCCTTCCTGCCTGGCAAAGCCAGGGCGCGCCGGTGAACCTGTCGACAGATATCCCAGCCCCCCTCCCGATGGCAGGCATTCAGCCGCTGCCAATGACCCAGGCCGCCGAAGCCTTGCCCACCAACATGAAGGATCTCGAGAAGCAACACATCCTTGACGTACTCAAGTCCGTCGGCGGCTCTCGCAAGAAGGCCGTGGAAAAACTCGGAATCTCGGAGCGAACCCTGCGTTACAAACTGCAACAGTACCGTGAGGAAGGTTGGGTGGAGAGTTGAAAAGAGTAGGCATTCTCCCCACCATGGCCTATCGTTGAACAGCCTGTGGCGGCATCGTCACCCCGGGCATGGAAACTGCTTATACAGACGCATAAATCTGGAGCAAGTCATGGATACACGCGCAATCGAACAGATGCTGAGCCAGCTGCGCAGCACCGCCGATGCCGCGGCAAGCAAGCCGGCAGGCGGCACCGCCGCGCCTGGCGGCGTTGACTTCGCTCAGGCGCTGCAGAGCGCCATGCAGGAAGTCAGTCAGGCACAACAGTCGGCACAGCAGATGGCGCAGGATTTTTCCAGCGGGAATTCGGAAGTAAACCTGCAGGACGTAATGGTGAACCTGCAGAAAGCTAACCTCTCCTTCCAGCAGATGGTGCAGGTCCGCAACAAGCTGGTGACTGCATACCAGGACATCATGAACATGCCGGTCTGACTTCCGGCCTGCCAAAAAAGCCCCCCCACGCTTGCCGCTGACGCGGCGGCACGCCCCCCCCGAGGGAGTGCTTTTTGCCTTGGGGCACCCGGCGACAAAAAGAAACCGGCCTCTTAACGGGCCGGTTTCTTTTGTAGCGTACAAGGAACTTCCAAGTGGACACCCACATACTTCCAGTCGAACTGGAAAAGGCCTACCGCCTCCTGAATCACGGACCGACCGTACTGGTTTCCGCCAGCCATGGCGGCATTGATAACGTGATGGCGGCAGCCTGGGCCTGCGCGCTGGATTTCGCCCCGCCGAAGCTGACCGTGGTGCTGGACAGAGCCAGCTATACACGCAGGCTGATCGAGCAAGGTGGAACGTTCGCGATCCAGATCCCCACGGCAGCGCAACTGGATCTGACGCTGGCCGTTGGCAGCATCAGCGGCGGCGAAGTCAAGGACAAGCTCGCGCGCTGCGGCGTGGAGCTCTTCCGGGCGGAAGGGGCTGCACAACAACCATTGGTGGCCGGCTGCTCAGCCTGGCTGGCATGCCGGTTGATTCCGGAACCCCACAATCAGCAGACCTACGATCTCTTCATCGGTGAGGTCGTCGGCGCCTGGGCAGACAGCCGCGTTTTCCGGAATGGTCACTGGCTGTTCGAACAGACCGACCCACAGTGGCGAAGCCTGCACCACGTGGCCGGCGGGCATTTCTATGCCATCGGTGAAGCAATGACGGGGAGCAATCCCGAAGAGGTGTAGGTGACTCCCCGCCTGCGTATTACTGGACGCTCACCTGCCCCAGCACAAGAAACTCGAGCAGCGCTTTCTGCGCATGCAGACGATTTTCCGCTTCATCCCAGACCACGCTTTGCGGGCCGTCGATAACCTCGGCCGTCACCTCCTCCCCGCGATGTGCAGGCAGGCAATGCATGAAGACGGCCTCGCTGTCGGCCACGCGCATCATGTCGCCATCGACCTGGAAGTCGGCGAAGTCACGCATGCGTGCTTCGTTCTCGGCCTCGAACCCCATCGAGGTCCACACATCGGTGGTAATGATGTGCGCACCGCGTGCGGCATCCATCGGATCGGCAAACTGCTCGAAATGGCTGCTGCCGGCAATGTTGGCTTTCTGCACGTCCACCTCATACCCCTTGGGTGAGCTGACGTGCACCTTGAAATCCAGCAATTCCGCCGCCTGCAGCCAGGTATTGCACATGTTGTTGGTGTCCCCGATCCAGGCCACGGTCTTGCCCTGAATGGAGCCATTGCGTTCGATCCAGGTAAAGATGTCCGCCAGGATCTGACAGGGGTGGAATTCATTGGTCAGCCCGTTGATCACGGGTACGCGCGAATTCGCGGCAAAGCGTTCGACGATGGTCTGCTCAAAGGTGCGGATCATCACCACATCGGAAATGCGCGAGATCACCTGGGCGGCATCCTCCACCGGCTCACCACGGCCGAGTTGGGAGTCACGCGTATTCAGATAGATCGCCGAACCACCCAATTGGAACATGCCAGCCTCGAACGACAGACGCGTACGCGTGCTGGCTTTCTCGAAGATCATGACCAGCGTGCGGTCAAACAGTGGATGGTAGGTTTCGTAACGCTTGAATTTGTCCTTGATCCACTTGGCACGATCGAAGACGTAGTTGATCTCTTCGCGAGAGAGGTCCTTGAACTGCAGGAAATGTCTGGGCGCTTGGGTCATGTTGCTCTTTCTCAGGCGATGCCTGATCGCCAAATCGGGAGTTTCAGCGTCGATCATTTCAGCGTCGGAACGCAGATCCTGAACGCGTAAAACGGAAAAGGGGCGCGACTCGCGTCACACCCCTTCTTGGTGATTCCGGTACCGCGTGGCTACGCGGCGACGCGGAACACAATCAGGCAGCAGGCCCCATCGCCTTGATGGCGGCGGACAGGCGGCTCTTGTAGCGAGCAGCTGCATTCTTGTGGACGATGTTCTTGTCGGCGATGCTGTCGATGATGCTCTGGGATTCCAGGAACACCTTCTGGGCAGCGGCCTTGTCACCGGCAGCCACAGCCTTGCGCACAGCCTTGACAGCGGTGCGCAGACGGGAGTGCTGGCTGGTGTTGCGAGCGCGTGCCACGAGAGCCTGACGGGCGCGCTTGCGAGCTTGTGCAGTATTGGCCATGTCTATCTACGGTTTAGGAATTACGCGAAAGGTGGGATTGTATCCGTCGGATACTTCGTGCGCAAGTCCAGCGCAGCCAGCGCCCCGGGGCCAATGCTATGATCGCCGCCTACCGCGCTCCTTCAACACGCCAGAGCCCTTGTCTCAATGAACCTGCTTCGTGCGCTCGCCACGGTCAGTGGCCTCACCCTGCTCTCGCGCATCCTTGGCCTGGCTCGCGAAATCCTCGTGGCCAACCTTTTCGGCGCAGGTCTGCTCACGGACGCCTTCAACGTGGCCTTCCGGCTACCCAACCTGCTGCGCCGCCTGTTTGCCGAAGGCGCATTCTCGCAGGCTTTCGTGCCCATCCTGGCCGAATACCGCAATCAGCGCGGAGAGGCCGAAACCCGCACGCTGATCAGCCACGTGACCACCCTGCTCGGTCTGGCGGTGCTGATCGTATCCCTGCTTGGCATGGTGGGAGCCCCCTGGATCATCCACCTGACGGCAGGTGGTTTTTCTCAACAACCGGAAAAATTCGCGCTCACGGTCGAGCTCACACGCATCACCTTTCCCTACATCTTCTTCATGTCGATGGTGGCGCTGTCGGCTGGTGTGCTGAACACCTGGAGCCGGTTCTCGGTGCCTGCCTTCACGCCGGTACTGCTCAACATTTCCTTCATCGGCATGATGCTGCTGGCGGCGCCCTATTTCGCGGAGCCGGTCAAGGCGCTGGCCTGGGGGGCCTTCATCGGTGGCGTACTGCAATTGCTGCTGCAGATCCCAGCGCTGGCGAAGATCGGCATGCTGCCACGCTTCTCGCTGTCGTTCCGGGATCCGGGCGTACGCCGCATCCTGCTGCTGATGGGCCCAGCCACACTGGGGGTGTCGGTCGCGCAGGTGAGCCTCCTGATCAACACGGCCTTTGCTTCCTGGCTGCCGACGGGCAGTGTTTCCTGGCTCAATTACGCCGACCGCCTGATGGAGTTTCCGATGGGCATCCTGGGCGCAGCGCTGGGGACCATCCTGCTGCCCAGCCTCTCAAAGCTCAGAGCCGCCAATGATGCGGAGGGCTTCTCCGCGACGCTGGACTGGGGCCTGCGCGTGGCGCTGCTGCTCACCGCGCCGGCAGCCGTGGGCATGATGCTGCTGGCCGTGCCACTGGCGGCCACCTTGTTCCAGCATGGGGCCTTCACGGCAACCGATACCCTGCAAACCCGCCAGGCGCTGATCACCTACAGCATGGGGCTACTTGGGCTGATTCTGGTGAAGATCCTCGCGCCGGCCTTCTATTCCCGCCAGGACATCCGCACACCTTTGAAATATGCACTGATTTCGCTACTCATCACACAGCTGCTGAACCTGCTGTTCATCTTCGTGCTGGATCTGCGCCACGCCGGGCTGGCCCTTTCAATCAGCGTGGCCGCGACACTCAACGCAGCCCTCCTTTTCCGCGGGCTGCGCCGGCGTGCCGCCTACCTCCCGGCACCTGGCTGGCGCCTGTTCGCCCTGAAGTTGCTGACGGCGCTGGTGGCGTTGGGACTGGTGCTGTGGCTGACAGCCGGTGCCGATGCGCGGTGGCTGGAAAGAAGCAGCCTGTGGCGCCTCACCAACTTGGCCTGGGTGATGGGCGCCGGCATGGCGACTTATTTCGCCACCCTGTTCGCACTGGGATTCCGGGTGAAGGATTTCCGTCGCCGCGTTCATTGAAACACGGGCGATCGTCAAGAAGCCCCCGGGCGCGCTCCCGCTGCGCGGGGGCTTCTACCTGGGGGCCACTACGCTGGATCAGCGTAGTACGCTGCGCTTCGGCGCCCACTTGACTTGCCAGGCCGGATATTCAGCTAGCAACTTGCGCGGCTCCGTGGCGAACCAGCTGTATTTCACTCGGCGTTCGTAGCTCACGTCTCCATAGTTGTCGCGCTTGACACCATCCCGCGCCGAAAACAACGGCTTACCGGACTCCAGATCATAGAAGCGTGCCCAGATCGATGGAGCCTTCGGATCGGTCACCACCCGGCGATCGAAGCCGAACTCCAGCGAGCTGTCCTCCACGCGTTCCAGCTTGATACCATCCATCCTGGCCTTGTTGAACCAGGCCACGGCATCCTGCACGGCTGCCACGATCTCTGGCGAGGGCTGGTCGATGCTCATCAGAAAGCGGACCACGTTCACGCTCTCCGCGCCGCTGATGGATGGCAACTTAAAGGCTCGCCCCATGCGGGGTTCGAGCGTAAGGTGATCGTACTGCGAGCACCAGCCGGTCTTCCTGCCGGTCACGACGATCTGTGTCTTCAGGATCAGGGAGATACCGCGATCATAGGCCGCACGTGCACGAGCCACACGGCCGGGATCCACGAAAGCATAGATCGGTTCCCCGCTGACGATGTCACGCAGGACTTCCAGCACGTTGGCGATCGTATCATCGTTGAAGGTGATGTGCGCCTTGTAACCCTGCGGATCAGGCCAGAACTGCTGCCAGCCACCATTGGGCAACTGGGCCAGGAGCACGTAGTCCAGCCCGCGCAGGAACGACTCCGCGTATCTCGCATCCTGGGTGGCGGCATGCACACGCGCCAGCACTGCCATCTGCTTCATCGTCGAATCATTGTCTATCGTCGACTTGATGCGGAATCCGGTCATCGCGGCAGTATTCACCGGCACCAGCAGATTGACGTCGCGTTCGACCTTGGGCCAGCCGCCATCGGCATTCTGGTAGCCCACGATCACATCGGCCAGACGGCGCCCTTCGGGCCCGGCATAGAAGGCTGCCGGCTGGGTGCCCATGGTGGCTTCGGTCACAGGCCCGCCGCGTGCAAAATCCTCCAGATTCCGGCTTGGCGGCAGGATGAATGCACCGGTCAGGCGCTGGCGGGTCTTGTCCCACTTCACATAGGCTCCCAGTTGCTTCCATATATCGGCAACTGGCAACCAGAGCACGCCGTCCTTCAATTCGGGGGCGACGGTCAGCGTGAATTCCTGCAGTTGATCGGCCTCGGCCTGGGTACTGCCCACCTTCAGCAACAACTGGCGCCCTGCCAGCGACAGACGCAACTCGTCTGTTTCAGCATCGAAGAGGTACGAACCGCCCAGATAGGGGATCAGATCGTCCAACGGCGCCAACACCAGATCCTTGCGCAACTGCGGACGGGTATAGAGCCCCTCCTGCAGCTCCTGGAACGCCCCGTCGACCGAGAAATTCGGCTCTCCGACGATCAGGGACACAGTCTTGAGTGTGGCAGAGGATGTCAGGAACGGACTATCGCCCCCCACACCAGGGGTTGCACAACCAAAACTCACTGCGGCGGCAACGGCCAGCACAAGCACGGATCTCAGGAGAGATTTCATCGCTTCATTTCCATGGCGAACGGTTGAGGAAAAGTCATAAGGCATGGCAAGGGTATACCCTCACATTACCTTTGGTTACGACCCCTGACCGACGGCATGAAAACGCCCCGCTGCATCGGCAAACGGGGCGTTCAGGAAATCAACGGGAACAGCAACCTGCTCGCTGGCAACGCTACCATCAGGCAGCAAGCTTGGCCGCCACAAAATTGGTCAGTGTGCCCACGGTTTCGAAGGTACTGCCGTCGATATCGTCATCGCCGACATAGAAACTAAAATGTTCCTCGAGGGCGGCGATCACACCCACCACAGCCATAGAATCGAGTTCGGGCAAAGCGCCCAGCAGGGGGGTCGCGTCATCAAAGGCGCTGGCACGCCCCGCAAGACCGAGGGATTCATCCAGAACCTGCAGCACGGCCTGACGGGTGGAATCAAACGAGGACAAAATCACATTCCTTGTTGTGGTTTGCGGAGAGCGGCGGATTATATGCCTCCCCTTCCGATGCAGGAGTGCGGGACAGCAATCGACACAATCAAGAATCCCCGGAGCCGCGCTTTCCGCGATAATCCGCAGCCTGTACCGGTACTGCGCGCATCATGACAGCTTCTTCCCCGCCACCGAACGCCTGGTTGCTGCACCAGCTCATCGAACTCAGCGCCGAGCGGAATCCAGCCGCCCCCGCGCTAACTGTGGGTAGCCAGACGCTAGATTACGCCACGCTCTGGCAGACAACAGCGGCCTTCGCAGGCGGACTTGCCAGGCTAGGCCTGCAACGTGGCGAACGTGTCGGCATCTGGCTGGAAAAGCGCATAGAAACCGTTGTCGCCAGCTTTGGTGCCCCTGCTGCTGGCTGCGTGATGGTGCCGATCAATCCTTTGCTCAAACCCGAGCAGGTGGCCTACATCCTGCGCGACTGCAATGTGCGCCTGCTGCTCACCACGCGCGAGCGCCTGGCCACATTGGCCCCCCAGTTGGCGTCCTGCCCTGATCTGCATCATCTGCTGCTGGCCGGTGCCACGGAAGGCGCCACGGCTCCCTGCCCGCTCCATGCGTGGGATGCATTGCTGACAACACAAGGCGGCCGTTTTCCCACGGCCCAGACCGAGCTGGACATGGCCGCCATCCTCTATACCTCGGGCAGCACTGGACGCCCCAAAGGGGTCGTGCTTTCACACCGCAACCTCGTGGCCGGCGCGCAAAGCGTGGCGGGTTATCTAGGCAATCATGCAGGCGACAGCCTGCTTGCGGCCTTGCCCCTTTCCTTCGACGCCGGTTTCTCCCAGCTCACGACAGCCTTTCATGCCGGTGCCCGGGCGGTCCTCCTGAACTACCTGATGCCACGCGACGTGCTCAAGGCACTGGAGCGAGAGAAGATCACCGGCCTCACCGCGGTGCCGCCGCTCTGGATCCAGCTCGCACAGCAAACATGGCCTGAAAGCATTGCCAGCCATCTGCGCTACATCGCCAATACCGGTGGCCATATGCCCGAAGTCGTATTGCACAACCTGCAAGAAAAGCTGCCGCGGACACGGCCCTTCCTGATGTACGGCCTCACCGAAGCCTTTCGCGCCACCTATCTGCCCCCCGAAGAGGTGGCCCGCCGTCCGGATTCCATCGGCCGGTCCATTCCCGATAACGAGGTCTTCATCTTGCGCGAGGATGGCCGCGAATGTGCGCCCGGAGAGCCAGGCGAACTGGTGCAGCGCGGTCCGCTGGTGGCCATGGGCTATTGGAACGACGCGGAAAAAACCGCAGAGCGCTTCCGTCCACTGCCCGCACACCTCCGCTCCTCCGGCCTGATGCTGCCCGAAATCGCCGTCTATTCTGGCGACACCGTGCGCCGTGATGAAGAAGGCTTCCTGTATTTCGTCGGTCGGCGTGACGAGATGATTAAGACTTCCGGCTATCGCGTCAGCCCCGGCGAAGTGGAGGAGGTCGCTCATGCGACCGGCCTGGTCCGCGAATGCGCCGCTGTCGGTGTACCGCATCCGGCACTGGGCGCAGCCATCGTGCTCGTCGCTCAACCCACACAGGCCACGGAAGACTCGACTTCCCTGCTTGCGGCACTGAAGACCCATCTGCCGGCCTGGCAGGTTCCTGTGCATATCGCACTGCGGAGCGAACCCTTGCCACGCAATGCCAATGGCAAGATTGATCGCAAGCTGCTGGCCGCAGACTTCCAGGACCTTTTCGGAGAAGCGCGATGAGTGCCCAGGCCAGACCACGCCATGCACCGATGACCCAGTTTCCCATTGTCGATGGCGAGCTGATGGTTGGTGGTCGCAGCGTTTCGGCATTGGCCTCCGAACTCGGCACGCCCTTCTACGCCTACGACCGTGCGGTGATTGATACCCGCATCGCCGCCTTGTGTGCAGCCCTGCCCGACACGGTGAAACTACATTACGCGATCAAGGCCAACCCCATGCCGGCCTTGGTGCAGTACATGGCCGGGCGTGTCGACGGGTTGGACGTAGCTTCCGGCGGAGAGCTCGCCATCGCACTGGCCAGCGGCATGGCGCCCGCAGAGATCAGCTTCGCCGGCCCGGGCAAGCGCGAAGCCGAGCTGGAGGCTGCCGTACGTGCGGGTGTGCTGCTCAATGTGGAGTCCGCCCGTGAGGTGGAACTGCTTGCCGGCCTGTCGCAGCGCCTGAGTCTGCCGGCACGCGTGGCCGTGCGCGTGAATCCCGATTTCGAGCTGAAATCCTCAGGCATGAAGATGGGCGGAGGCCCCAAGGCCTTCGGCATCGATGCCGAAGCCGTACCCGCATTGCTGGCGCGGATCGGAACACTTGGCTTGAACTTCGAAGGTTTCCATCTTTTTGCCGGCTCGCAGAATCTGCGCAGCGAAGCCATCGTGGAAGCCCAGCAGTTGAGTTACGCGCTGGCACTCCGGCTGGCTGAGCACGTGCCGACACCGATACGCACGCTGAACCTGGGGGGCGGTTTCGGCATCCCCTACTTCCCGGGTGACACACCACTGGCACTGGGAGCGATCGAAGAAAACCTCGCCGCGCTGGCCGAACGAAGCTCACGGGAGTTGCCAGGTGCCGGGCTTGTGATCGAACTGGGCCGCTATCTGGTCGGCGAGGCCGGCGTATATGTCTGCCGGGTGATCGATCGCAAGATATCCCGTGGTCAGGTCTTCCTCGTCTGCGATGGCGGGCTACACCACCACCTGGCTGCCTCGGGCAATTTCGGCCAGTTGATCCGCAAGAATTATCCGGTGCTCATCGCCAACAAGGCCGGGGCTGAAGTCACCGAAAACACCACCGTGGTCGGCCCGCTGTGTACACCACTGGATATCCTGGCCGAGCGCCTGGAGCTGGCCGTGGCTGGCCCGGGTGATCTGGTGGCGGTGCTGCAGAGCGGTGCCTATGGTTTCAGCGCCAGTCCTCGTAGCTTTCTAGGTCACCCGGACCCCTGCGAAGTTCTGCTCTGAGGCGCCAAAAACAAACCCCGCCACGTGGGCGGGGTCTGCAGGATGCCAAAGCCGGACAGCTCAGATCGCCTGCTCGTCAGTCTCGCCGGTGCGAATGCGCAGCACGCGCTCCACAGTACTGACGAAGATCTTGCCGTCGCCGATCTTGCCGGTATGCGCGGATTTGGTGATGGCCTCGACGGCCGCATCCACGATGTCGTCGCTGACCACGACTTCCAGCTTGATTTTGGGCAGGAAATCCACCACGTATTCGGCGCCGCGATAGAGCTCGGTGTGACCTTTCTGGCGCCCGAAGCCCTTGACCTCGGTCACCGTCAAACCGGTGATGCCGACTTCCGACAAGGCTTCGCGCACTTCGTCGAGCTTGAATGGCTTGATGATTGCCTCGATCTTTTTCACTTCCATGTCTCCTTGCAGGTTTGGTTCTGACCGCGAGTATAGCTGTGTGCCCGCGGTCTCATACGGTTTTGCTGCCGGGCATGAAAAAGCCGCGATGCACGGGCATCGCGGCTCTTGTATAACTGCGTTCCGATTACTCGGCGGCTGCGGCCGGCGTCTCTTCGTTGAGCAGTGCCTTTATGGAGAGCTTGACTCGCCCCTTCTCGTCAGTCTCCAGCACCTTCACGCGCACGACCTGACCTTCCTTGAGGTAGTCGGATACGTTGTTGACGCGCTCCTTGGCGATCTGCGAGACGTGCAACAAGCCATCGCGGCCCGGCATGATATTCACGATCGCGCCGAAGTCCAAAATGCGCAGCACCGGACCTTCATAGACCTTGCCGATTTCCACTTCGGCCGTGATCTGATCGATGCGGCGCTTGGCTTCGTCGGACTTGGCCTGATCGGCCGAGGAGATGGTGACCGTGCCGTCGTCCTGGATGTCGAGCACGCAGCCGGTTTCCTCGGTCAGCGCGCGGATCACGGCGCCACCCTTGCCGATCACGTCGCGGATCTTCTCCGGATTGATCTTGAAGGACATCATGCGCGGTGCGTAGGCCGACAGTTCGGAGGTGTCGGCCTGCGCATCGTTCATCAGGTTCAGGATGTGCAGGCGGCCTTCCTTGGCTTGCTCCAGCGCTTTGTTCATGATGGCCGGGGAGATCGAGTCGATCTTCAGGTCCATTTGCAACGCAGTCACGCCCGTAGCGGTGCCCGCCACCTTGAAGTCCATGTCACCCAGGTGATCTTCGTCACCCAGGATGTCGGTCAGCACGGCGAAACGACCACCATCCTTGATCAGGCCCATGGCGATACCGGCCACCGGTGCCTTCAGCGGCACGCCGGCATCCATCATCGACAGTGAACCACCACAGACCGAAGCCATTGAGGAAGAACCGTTGGATTCCATGATCTCGGACACGACACGGATCGTGTAGCCGAACTCCTTGGCATCCGGCAGCACGGCAGCCAGGGCGCGCTTGGCCAGACGACCGTGACCGATCTCGCGGCGCTTCGGCGAACCGACGCGACCAGTCTCACCGGTGGAATACGGCGGGAAGTTGTAATGGAGCATGTAACGCTCCTTGTACTCACCGACGATGGCATCGATGATCTGCTCGTCACGACCGGTGCCCAGCGTGGTGACCACCAGTGCCTGGGTTTCGCCGCGTGTGAACAGTGCCGAGCCGTGAGTACGCGGCAGCACGCCGGTACGGATGCTGATCGGACGTACCGTACGCGTATCGCGACCATCGATGCGCGGCTCGCCGGCCAGGATGCGGCCACGCACGATGGCGGATTCGAGCTCGAACAGGATGTTCTTGATGTCGTTTTCCTTCGGCGAACCTTCTTCACCGGTCACCAGGGCGGCGATTGCCTTCTTGGTGACGTCCTTCAGCAGACCGCTACGCACGGACTTGCTGGTGGTGGCGAAAGCAGCTTCCAGGTCGGCCTGGGCGATCTCCTTGACGCGAGCGATCAGCGCTTCGTCCTTGGCGGGCGCGGTCCAGTCCCATTCCGGCTTGCCAGCCACTTCGACCAGTTCGTGAATGGCCTGGATGGCTTTCTGCATTTCCTGGTGACCGAACACCACGGCGCCGAGCATCACGTCTTCAGGCAGTTGCAGGGCTTCGGACTCGACCATCAGCACGCCCACTTCAGTCCCTGCGACGACCAGATCCATCTGGCTGTCCTTAAGCTGGGTTGTGGTCGGATTGAGTATGTACTGACCATCGATGTAACCGACGCGAGCAGCGCCGATCGGGCCGTTGAAGGGCACGCCGGAAATCGCCAGCGCAGCGGACGTGGCGATCATCGCCGGGATGTCACCGTCCACTTCCGGATTCTGCGACAGCACGGTCGCGACAACCTGCACTTCGTTGTAGAAGCCTTCCGGGAAGAGCGGACGGATCGGGCGGTCAATCAGGCGGGAGGTCAGCGTTTCCTTTTCGGTCGGACGACCTTCACGCTTGAAGAAACCACCAGGGATACGGCCGGCAGCGTAGAACTTCTCCATGTAATCGACGGTGAGCGGGAAGAAGTCCTGACCCGGCTTCGGATCCTTGGCGGCAACCACGGTGGCCAGCACCACGGTATCGTCGATGGAGCAGATCACGGCACCGTGGGCCTGACGAGCGATCTCGCCGGTTTCGAGGGTGACAGTGTGCTGGCCGTACTGGAAGCTTTTCTTGATTGCGGTAGGCACGATTGTGTCCTTTCTGGATTCAATGCCCCGGCTGCATCAGGCAGCGGCAAAGACGTGGTCGACGGATGAAATCGGTGCGACGCGACACTGCGGACGATGCGCTGACTGCAGTGCGGGGAAACGGGAGATCAGGATCATGAGGCCCGGCCCGAAAACCATTTGGCCCATTGGATGAACCGAATGCAACAAAGCCGACGCGACCATTGGGCCGACGCCGGCTTTGCTGTTCAGTGCGAAGCAGGAAGCCCCGGGGCTGGCCCAGACGGGTTTCCACGCCACAGGCAACCCCAACCACCCATACGCTGCATTACTTACGCAGACCGAGACGCTCGATCAGTTCGCGATAGCCTTGGAAATTCTTGCTCTTGTAATAGTCGAGCAGCTTGCGGCGCTGGCTCACCATCTTGAGCAGACCGCGGCGGGAATGGTGATCCTTGACGTTGGTCTTGAAATGGCCGGCCAGGCCATTGATACGGGCAGTCAGCAGCGCGATCTGCACTTCGGGCGAGCCGGTATCACCCTGGGCACGCTGGAAATCAGCAACGATTTGCGCTTTTTGTTCGGAAGCAATAGCCATGTCAGTCTCTTAAGGTTGTCCTTTAGCAAGCCCGCGATTGTAATGGAAAAGATTCTTCTGACACAAGATACCCTACCCTCAATCCTTACGCCGCAACAACACGATGCGCTGGCCTACTGCCAGCAGATTGCCGCTGCCTGGATCGAAGCCGGCCGCACGCAGATGACGGCGTGTGTGCGAATTGATTCGTACCCAATGCAAGCCACCATCCGCCGAACGCTGAATGCAGCCTGCGCGCCCAACGAGCACCAGCGCCTGGCTGGCAGGCTCTCGCAGCATCTGCCGCAGCTCGTCCTGGCAGGCGCCAGAGGCCTGCTGCCAACTGAAGCCTTCGTCCATCGAACGCAGGATGACCCCGTTTTCTCCAGCGAGCAGCAGGGCGCCGCTGACCGTATCACGAGCAATCGTGTTCAGGCGCTCCGATCTGTACGTAACCATCTTCTGCCAACTTGATCCGCCATCAGTGCTGCGCAGGACAGCACCGCTCTCTCCCGCAAGCAATATCAATCCGCTCTCGTCATCAGCCCAGGCCGCATGCAGATGTTCCATACGCTCCAACGCCACACTCTGCCAAGTACGGCCCAGATCACGACCGAGCAAAACGCGTCCGGCCTTGCCAGCCAGCACCACGGTGCCATGCCGTGCGCTCATCGTTCCGGTGCGAAAGATCTCCCCATCCCTGAAAGGCTCCGGTGAAGCCATCACCTGCCAATGCAATCCTCCATCGTCAGACAGCAGGACCTGCCCTTTCACCTCGAAAGCCAACAACGGCCAGCCCGGCGCTCCGGTCAGTACCCGGGCGAACGTCTCGCCGCGTTCATAGGGTGTGTCATGCACTACCTGCCAACTCAGTCCCTGGTCTGCAGAGCGCACGAGGGTGCCAGGCGGGCCGGTGGCAATCATCACATCAGGGCCGGCATTCACCATGTCGATCAGATTGGCCGGGATGAATGATTGAGGAAAGGCCACACCCATGCGCTGCCAACGCACGCCTCCGTCCGCCGAGCGAAGCACGAAGCCGATCTCGCCCGTCGCCACGAGAGCCCCCGCGTCTGGCGAAGGCGAAACCGTGTTCATGTATTCACCCAGTTGCTCGGACACCACATGCCAGCGGATACCACGATCTTCCGACTGCAGAATCAACCCAGCCTCGCCCACTCCGACGATTCTTTGCCCGGCACCGTCAAGGCCACACCCATCAATGTCGCTTTCCCAGGCAGAGGCTGCATCCCCCATTCCATGCCACCGTCGATCGATCGCGCCAACACACCGTGATGCCCGAACAACAGCAAGGCTTTGTCCTGCGCATCGAAGTGCAACGCGCTCAGCGTAAGGTGGCTGCCTGCTTTGTCTACCGTCCAGGAACGCCCACCATCGCGACTGCTGTATAGATCGCCGACGTGTGTTCCCACCACCAGGGCTGCGTGCTCGGGATCATATGCATGTGTGGTCACCACTCCAGCCGAGTCCAGCTGAATCAAACGCCAGTTGATACCATCGTCCTCGGACACCAGCAGGCGTCCCATCGCGCTACCGGCGATCAGCCGCCGGCCCACCGCGAAGATGTCTACGATGGGGGTATCTGTCAGCGCGGGCAGGACACGCCAAGACTGCCCAGCATCGGTCGAGCGCAGGACACGCCCCTGCCTGCTGCCGGCCAGGAGGGTGCCGCCATCTGGCAGGACATGCAGCGACAGGAGATCTTCCTCACCGACACGCTGCAGCGACCAACTCACGCCATCATCCATGGAGTGCAAAAGACTTCCGCGCGCCCCGCTCACCACCCAGCCACCGGGGATAGCCAAAGGCACCAGCGCGAACAGATCGTCATCGAGCACCCGAGTCGGTGCCTTCCAGCGCACGCCACCATCGACAGAACGGGCAAGACTCCCATTTGCGCCAATCGCCATCAGGGTCAGGCCAGACCAATCGGCCGCGACCATGGTCAGATCCTCGATCAGGTCGGACTCTCCCGCCTGCCATTGCACGCCGTTCTGTGAAAACTTCAGCGAGCCATCGCTTCCCCAGGCCAGAAAGCGATTCCAGGCTGGAAAAAAAGCGACCCCCTGCCAATCGGGATTGATCACTTCCGCACGGTATTCGACCGAAACACTGCCTTCCCGTACCGGAGAACAGGCCATCACGGGCAGCAGCGACAGAAAAATCACGAGTCTGCAGATCATCTACCGCGCACTCCGAAGAAATGAAAAAAGGGCACGCAGCCTGGCTACATGCCCAGAAAAACCAGTGGCGTGGAGCGCCACCGGCCAAGGCCGATGCTTTAGTTACCAGAGTTTCCGGACTGAGTGCAGGAGGCCCAGCTACCGATGCACACGGTTCCCGCGTTGCTCAGGACCGAATTGGTGAGCTTGGCCACCAATTTGGAACTGTCCGTACGGAATACGCCCTCCTTGAGGTTGGAGAGACGGCAACGATCGATATTGACGGTGATCTTGTAAGTCGTGCCGCCATTCTGGCGAATCACCTTGGCGACATTGTCTACCACGCAGTTGGAGATATTCATGGTGGATTCCGCATTCACCTGACCGAATTTATCCTCACCGTCATAGCCGGAAACGGCAGAGATATTCACCGTCCCGGAAGATTTCACCGTAAAGGCGTCCTCACCGATATTTGTCCAGCGGAAATTCTGCAGCGTCCCACCACCGTAGAAATGGACGCCATCCACCCCGTTGTTGCCCAGAATGGCATTCTTCAGCGTCCCGCCGTTGATACGGAAAGCAGGCTTCTGTGATTCGCTCTGCGAGCCATTACCCAGTGCCGAAGTTGGGTTGAAAGTCTTGCAGCCGCCATCATAGGTTTCACCGCTTTCCACAACCACGGTCGAAGAAATGGAAACGGATCCCGTTGAGGTGCAGGTCGCGCCCGTAATGCCGCCGGACCCACTGCCCGATGAACTGGACGAGCTCGAACTGGACGAAGACGTCGCCGAACCCGCATACGAACACCAGCGGCTACCGGTAATGGAGTTTGACGGGAACAGCGAGGCCTGACAGACGAATGAACCCGTCAGCGTGGCATATACAAAAGTGCCGGATTTCCCGAACGCTACAGAGCGGGTACCGCTCATGGGACAGGTGGAGCCTTCCTTGACGCATTTCGTGTAACCACTCGGATAATCAGTGGCCGCATGAACACCGGAAGCCAACAGCATGGCGACGATTCCGCCGAGAATCTTACGAATCATGATTTGTCTCCAATTGGATGAATCAGATCTTCGGAAGGCGCAAGCCCTCCTGCCTTGGCTGACCTTATGCCGTCAGCGATCTGCACTCTGGAATGCCAACCGGGAGAGATCAAGTTCAGGCATCACTCTGATTTGTAAGACATATCAAAAAAAGCGATCCCACAGCACATTCCGCAATCGATCGATATGGGTATATGCGATATGGCCAAACAACTGCTCTTCGAAATAATTGCAGAATCATATTTTCTCCCCGATTTGTATTACTCCCATTGAAACTGCGCCGGCAGTTCCCGACGAACGGCAAGCGGCTATACATACCAGATCATGGCCAGACAGGAATCTTCTCTTGGGAAATGCGGGGCTTTTTCCTTACAATGCCGCATTCAGTTTGCCCGGGCAGGAGCCTGCACCCATGAAAAGTCTCGCGAGCCTCGTCTGTGCCTGCTTCCTGCTAGGTTGCAGCGCCTTGCCCACCGAGCCACAGCAGACCGAAGCACCTGCCCCGCTCCCTACCTCGCAGCCTTCTTATTCCGCTCCCGCAGTACAGCCCTCGGCCAACGAACGCTTGGCCATCAGCAAACAACTCGACTCGCTGGCGAACGCATCGTCGGTCCAGAAAGACAAACCGACCGCCTTTCAGCCCGGGATCCGCACAGTGGATCTCACGGCCGCCCAGAGTGATCTTTGGCTTCGCATGCGCAAGGGATTTGCCATGCCGGATCTTCTCAGCCCCACGGTAGACCGCCAGGTTCAGCTCCTGCTGGCCAATCGCCAGGGACTGTTGACCATGCTGGAGCGTGGCCGCCCTTACCTGCATCACATCCTCGACGAGCTGGAAAAACGTGGCATGCCCAGCGAACTGGCACTGCTGCCGGTCGTGGAGAGCGCCTTCAACCCACATGCACTGTCGTCGGCCAGTGCAGCCGGCCTGTGGCAGTTTATCCCTTCGACAGGCAAGGTATTCCAACTACGGCAGAACTGGTGGGTGGATGAACGCCGTGACGTACTGGCTTCCACCACGGCGGCACTGCAGTATCTTCAGACTACCTACGAAATGCATGGCGACTGGCATCTGGCCCTGGCGTCTTACAACTGGGGGGAAAACGCCGTGGCGCGTGCCATCAAGGCCAATCAGTCGGCGGGTCGGCCAACTGACTTCAACAGCCTGAGGATGCCTGCGGAAACCAGTCAGTACGTACCCAAGCTGCAGGCCATCAAACAGATCGTCTCTTTCCCGGAGCAGTATGCAATCAAGCTGCCGGAAATCCCCAATCAGCCCTATTTCATGAAGGTTGAGCGCAGTCAGGCCATGGATGTCGCGCTGGCAGCCAAGCTGGCTGAAATATCGTTGGCCGATTTCCGCCTGCTCAATCCTGCCTATAACCGCCCCGTGATTCCGGGTGACCACAATGCCGATCTGCTGCTGCCGATCGAGAACGCCCAGAAGTTCCAGCTCAATCTCGCCATATACAACGGCCCGTTGCTGAGCTGGAAGACCTACACCCTACCCCGCCGCGAACGCGTGGAGGACGTAGCCCGCCGCCTCAACCTGTCCGCCGAGACCTTGCGTACCGCAAACGGACTCAAAGCCGGTGCGAGACTTGCAGTCGGCT
This sequence comes from Candidatus Dactylopiibacterium carminicum, assembly GCF_014736495.1. Classification (GTDB taxonomy): domain Bacteria; phylum Pseudomonadota; class Gammaproteobacteria; order Burkholderiales; family Rhodocyclaceae; genus Uliginosibacterium; species Uliginosibacterium carminicum. The sequence continues at coordinate 4,666 of NZ_MDUX01000041.1, read as the reverse complement.
ATACGCTGCTGATCCCTGGCAACGTCAATACCGAAGCACGTACCGCAGCTACCGGCAAGCCTACGCCAAAGACCGGTCGCCCGATCAGCGGCAAAACCGATACGGCCCAGCCCCGGGTTGCTGACAGCACGCGACAGCCTCGTGGCTAAGACGCCATCACGATCCATGATGAAGGGCCGCCAGCAGGACAAAGCACAGTGCATACGTCCTGAGCGTAGCCTCGAAGCATGATCGTGAGCAGCGTCTAAGGAAATCCCGTGTCGTTTGCGGCACCCCTTGTGAGAGCCTCCACGGCCTTCGCGCTGTTTGAGGACAACGTCGCCCAGCCGGCGCACGCCCGCTGGCTGCACAACTGCATTGGCCACCTGCGTGCAGACCACCCCGAACAACTGCCAGCCTGCTTCGCAACGCTTGATGCTGCACGAGCTCAAGGCCACTGGGTGGCGCTGGCAGCGCATTATGAGTTGGGGCTGGCGTTCGAACCTGTCTTGCAGCCAAACCTCGGGGCGGATCAGCCACTGCTGCGGGCCTGGATCTTCACCGAGGCCAGCTCTTTGGCCGGAGACGCGCTTGAATCCTGGTGGCAGACCCGGCTGGACGCATTGAGCCCCCAGGCACGAGAGGGTGGGTTGCTGACCTTGTATCCAACCTGGGACGAATCCCGCCATGCCAGCGCCTGTCATCGCATCCTCGACTGGATTAAGGCGGGCGACTGCTACCAGGTCAATCTCACCTTTCCGTTGCACGGCCGTCATTATGGTCACCCATTGGCCGTGGCACACGCCCTGCGCGCCACCCAGGGCAGTGCCCATGGCGCGCTGATCCATGATGGCCAGGATTGGATCCTGTCTCGCTCACCCGAGCTCTTCATCACGCGTTGCGGTGAACGCCTGAAGGCCCGCCCGATGAAAGGGACAGCAGCACGCAGCCCGGACCCCGTGGAGGATGCTGCTCGGGCGCAAGCTCTCGCGACCTCTCCCAAGGATCAGGCGGAAAACCTGATGATTGTCGACCTCATCCGCAACGATCTGGGGCGGCTCACGGCACCTGGTGGCGTGGAGGTCACGAGCTTGTTCAGCGTGGAACGCTACGCCAGTGTCTATCAGCTGACTTCCAGCATCGAGGCCGCGCCGGTACGCGCCGGACTGGAAGAAACCCTGCGCGCACTGTTCCCCTGCGGCTCGGTCACCGGCGCCCCCAAAATCCGTGCCATGCAGATCATCGATACGCTGGAGGGGGCTCCACGCGGCATCTACTGTGGTGGCCTGGGCTGGATCGCACCGGATGGCGACTTCAGCCTCAATGTGCCTATCCGTACCCTGTTGCTGACGCAACAAGGTAACTGCCGTCTCGACGTGGGCAGCGGTATCGTGGCCGACTCGAACCCCACCGACGAGTATCGCGAATGCCTGACCAAGGCACGTTTCGCGATGCCGGATCTGCATCTGATCGAAACCCTCAGACGCGAAGCGGATGGCTGTTATCCCCTGCTTGCCGGGCATCTGGCGCGGCTTGCAGCATCAGCCGCCAAGCTGGGCTTCATCTGCCCCCAGCCCGCCATCCGTGCTGCGCTGATGCAAGAACCAGCAGAAGGGCTTTTGCGCGTGCGCCTGCAGCTCTGGCGTGATGGTCGCTTCGTCATCACCAGCAGGCCGCTGGATCCACAACCTGTGCAGCCCCGCATCACCCCTGCCGGTTTCACACTCGACAGCACCGATCCGCGTCTGCACCACAAAACCAGCGCGCGTCGTTTCTACGATGAGGCATTGCAGCAGGCGCTCGAGGCCGGGCTATACGACGTATTGTTCTGCAACGAACACGGCGCGCTCTGTGAGGGGGCCCGCAGCAATCTCTTCCTCTCCATCGACGATGGCCCGTTGCTCACGCCAGCGAGTGACGCAGGCTTGCTGCCCGGGGTCTTGCGTGCGGATCTGCTGGCGCGCGGTCTGGCGCGGGAAGCCATGCTGACGCCGGCGGATCTTGTCCGCGCACGCCATATCTACATGGGAAATGCCCTGCGCGGACTGGTCAAGGTCACGCTGGTCTGATTCAGTCGGCAGGCATCCGCGCGCGCAGCCAGTGCTCGAACTGCTCGGAGGGCATCGGCTCCGCGTAATGGAAGCCTTGCATCAGGCGATAGCCCATTTCGCGCAGCGCCCTCGCCTGCCCCTGCGTTTCAACCCCCTCGGCGACCGCAGTCAGCCCGCGCAGACGGGCCAGTGACAATACGGAGGCAGCCGGAGCCCGCAGCGATGCCGAGAGTTCGACATCGGCCACGAAGCCGGAGTCCAGCTTCAACATGTCCAGTGGTAGCTCCAACAACTGCCGCAAGGAACTCGTACCCGTTCCGAAGTCATCCATCGCGAGTTTCACGCCGAGGGCGCGCAGGCTCTGTAACTGATGGAGCATCACCTCAGCGCTTTCGCGGCACACTGCTTCATTCAGATCCAGCACCAGCCGCTCGGGCACGATATCGCTGAATTCGAGCACACAACGCAGACGGGCCACAAAATCCGGCGCCCGCAACTGTACCGCTGACACATTGATCGCCACGTTAAGGTTCTGCCCGAACTGCCGTGACCATACGGCAATCCGCTCCAGCGCCTGCTCCAGCACCCACAGGCCGAGCTCATGAATCATGCCGGTACGCTCCGCCAGCGGAATGAAGCGGCGCGGAGCTACCTGTTCGCCGAAATCGTTGCGCCAGCGCAGCAGGGCCTCGACCCCCCAGAGCCTGTCGCTTTCGACATCCATCACGGGTTGGTAATGCAAGGACAGGCCGCGCTTGAAGTCGATGGCGGCACGCAGGTTATGCAGCATGCTGACGCGGGTCTGCACATCCTCCGAGAGCTGAGCGGAAAATAACGAGAAACTGCCGCCCTCGCTCTGCCGGGCGCGATTCAATGCCAGCGTTGCAGAGCGCAGTAACTCGGCAGCATTGCCACGGCAGTCGGCCACACGTGCCAGGCCGATTCTCAGCTGTACCGCCAGCGAGTGTCCGTGCACGAAGAAAGGCTGCTGGAAGGCCGCCTGCAACCCTGCAGGGTCAATGGCGTTCTCGGGGCCGAATACGGCAAAGGTGTCGCCCGACACTCGTGCCAGTATCACAGTAGCCCCCAGCGTGGCACGCAGGCGCTTGGCGACGCCGGTCAGCAGCGAATCACCGCATTGATGACCCAGCGCATCGTTGACGTCCGAAAACCGCACGATGTCCGCCACCGCCAGGCAACGGGAGCCTCCTTGGTGGGCAAACAGATCCTGATCCACCTCGGCAAGAAAACGGGTCCGGTTGGCCAGACGCGTCAGAGGATCATGGTAGGCATAGAAATCCAGCCGCTCGATCAGATCGACGTTTTCAAAACTGACAGCCAGACTGGCAGAGAACACTTCCAGCAACTTCTGCTCGACACTGCGTAGGGGGCGCGCCAACTCCGCCACTACTACGGCCTCGCGCTTGCCGCTGCCCAGCCAGATAAAAAACCGCCCCGGTTCGAAGATGCATGCGCGCACCGCCGCACAACGCCGGATCCCGCGCAGCAGTTCGGCATCCAGGCCTTTGTCGATGAGCATCCCCTGACGCGAGGCGTACACACCTGTGCTCAGTACCACACTCATGCTGTCTGGCGGCTGCGGACTGATTTCACTGGCAGCCACACAAATCAGTACCGAAAGAGACTCTTCAAGCAGGGACTCCAGACGCTCCACGAGCAAGCGGGAAAACCCCTCCATTTCGCGGGCACGGAAAATCGTGTTGCTGGAACGGGCCACGGCATTCATGCCGCGATTGGCTGCGGCAACGGTCTCCAGTTGCTCCCAGGCACGCACGGCAGCGGTCAACGTGGTGACAAGCCGGGTCTGCGACAGTTCGGACTTCGTGCGGTAATCGTTGATGTCGTACCGCCGGATCACGTCCAGCTCCGGCGCATAGCCCGGCTGCCCGGTCCGCAGCACGATGCGCAGGGACTTCAGGCCGATCTCGTCACGGATCACGGACACTAGGCGCAACCCGGCGTCCTCCGTCTCCATGACCACATCGAGCATCACGACCGCGATTCCGCGCTCCGCGCGCAACAAGGCTTCTGCTTCCGTGGCACTGGAGGCATGCAGCAACTGCAGGGGACGACCATCAATCGTCAGGCCTCGCAAGGCAAACGTGGTGGCTCGATGAACCTCCTCATCATCATCCGTGATGAGGATGCGCCAAGGAGCAGAGACAACGGGGGGCCCCGCGATACTGAGCTCGTCAGTCCGCTCCTCGGCAAATCGCAACAGGTCGTCCCCGGTGATTTCGGCGGACGATGCTTCCTGTTCGCTATCCATGCCCACCACGCCCCCCAATGGATGAATGCAGCCTCTGATGACGAAACCAGGCGAAACAGCCTCCGGACATCCACCTCGTCACAGGATATCGGCAACGGTTCGCAAAACTTTTGTGTCCGGGCCTGCTGCCATTCAAACGAACGTAACCGGCAGACGATTGACAACAGCCCCCAAGGTCAGGCGTCACTGCCCTGAAGTTCGGGAGCCCACCTACTTACAGGCGGGTGGGCAACTCCTGATCACAAGGTAGCCACGATCCGAACAACGCACGCGGCAGTCGGGACTTACGGGTGAATCGCCCCCGGTTCACTAGACACTTCGAAGCCTTAAGCTGGCAACCAAGTGG
>NZ_MDUX01000040.1 GCF_014736495.1 Candidatus Dactylopiibacterium carminicum | reverse complement strand
CCACTTGGTTGCCAGCTTAAGGCTTCGAAGTGTCTAGTGAACCGGGGGCGATTCAGCGTATCGTGAATCGTCACCGCTACAATGCCGCTGAACATGGCATCCAGTTGTCCGGTTCCTGATCGACTGTCGATCCAGAAAAAGCCACCTGCGGGTGGCTTTTTTATTTCTGTACCCCCTCTTGCAGTAAGGGATGAGGCAAAAAAGGCTGCTACGCGGGGGCGCTGTCCCCGAGGGGAATTTTGTCTTGGGACGGCCCGGCGACAATAAGGCCCGCCACCAGTTGGGGCAGGCCTTTTCCTGATATAGACAATATCAGCGCAATTCGCCGACGTAGATTTCCACTCGCCGGTTGAGGGCCCGCCCAGAGGCTGTCGTATTGTCAGCGATCGGTTGGGAAGCGCCTACGCCAGCGGTTTTAAAACGGCTGGAGCTGACACCTCTTCCGACCAGATAGTCGCGTACGCTTTCCGCGCGCCGGACAGACAGCGGATTGTTGATGGCATCGCTGCCAGTGCTATCGGTATGGCCAACGATGTCTACGCGTGTACCGGTGTTGTTGCGCAGGCTTGTGGCGAATTGGTCGAGAACCGTGCGGAAATTGGGCTGGATGTCCGCACGGTTGACGGCAAAGGAAATGTCGCTCGGGATATCCAGCTTGAGCTGATCATCCGCCGTGCGGCTAACGGATACTCCTGTCCCGGCGGTCGCCTCTTCCATTGCACGACGTTGCTGCTCCATGCGTGAAGACCAGATGTAGCCACCGGCGGCACCGACTGCGGCACCAATAGCCGCATCGCGTCCGACCTTGTTTGAACCGCTAGCCTTGCCGATGGCAGCTCCGGCGGCGGCCCCGATACCGGTACCGATCAGCGTACCGCGCTGAGTCTCGGTCATGTTGGCGCATCCCACTAGGATCAAGGCGGCAGTGAGAGCGGGTAGTGTCGAGGAAGTCTTCATGGCGTGTCCTGTTATCGTGCGTTGCAACAAAGAACCGCCCAAGCGGCGGGCGGTTCATGCTGAATTCTGACGTGCAAGGACATGGATCGCCAGCCCGGCGACAAGTTCTCCGCCCGAAGGGCGTGGATCAGGTTTCGCCGTCGCCACGCGTGACGCGCAGGATTTCGTCCAGAGAGCTGATGCCATTGCGGACCCGTTCGAAACCATCTTCACGCAGGCTGTGCATGCCATGCAGACCAGCGTGCTGGCGCAGTGCCTGTTCGTTGGCGCCGTCATGAATCAAGGTTCGCGTAGTCTCGTCGAACACCATCAGTTCATAAATGCCGCCCCGCCCTTTGTAGCCTGTGTGCCCGCAGGCTTCACAAGCCCCTGCACGGTACAGCGTATGTTGAGGGCCGATGCCAAGCAGTTCCTGCTCGGCTGCGTCGGGAGAGTAGGCAATACGGCAGGCAGGGCACAGTCGCCGGACCAATCGCTGGGCCAGTACGCCGATGGAGGATGAGGCCAGCAAGAAGGGCTCCACGCCCATATCGATCAGGCGGGTCATGGCGCTGGGCGCGTCGTTGGTGTGCAGCGTGGCGAGCACCAGGTGGCCAGTAAGCGAGGCCTGCACGGCGATCTGGGCGGTCTCCAGGTCACGGATTTCACCGATCAGGATCACGTCCGGATCCTGGCGCAGAATGGCGCGCAGGGCACGGGCAAAGCTCATGTCGATGCGCGAGTTGACCTGGGTCTGTCCGACACCATCGAGCTCATATTCGATCGGATCCTCCACGGTCATGATGTTCAGCTCTTGCGAATCCATCTGTGACAGTGCGGCATACAGCGTGGTGGTCTTGCCCGAGCCGGTGGGGCCGGTGACCAGCAGGATGCCGTGAGGCTGCGCGAGCAATCCTTCCAGACGCTTGTGCGTGTCACCGGGCATCCCGAGAGAGTCGAGATCCAGACGGTTCATGGACTTGTCGAGCAAGCGCAGCACGACGCGCTCGCCGTGTGCCGTGGGTAGCGTGGAGACGCGTACGTCCACGGGGCGGCCGGCCAATCGCAAGTTGATGCGTCCATCCTGTGGCAGCCGTTTCTCGGCGATGTCGAGCCCTGCCATGATCTTGATACGCGATACGATGGCCGCATGCAAACCGCGTTGCGGCGCAATCACGTCACGCAGCACGCCATCCACGCGGAAACGCACGGTGGCGCGCGCTTCGAAGAGTTCGAAGTGGATGTCCGAGGCCTCCTCACGCAGGCCTTCCGTCAGCAACGCATTGAGCAGGCGGATGACCGGCGCATTTTCCTCTGCTTCCAGCAGGTCCTGGGTTTCAGGCATCTCTTCGAGCAGGCTGGAGAGATCTACCGTGCCGGCGATGTCTTCCACCATGCGCGAGGCCCGAGGCCCGCCTTCGTTGAAGGCGGCCGCCAGACGTACCTGGAATGGTTCAGGCTGAAGCACTTCGACACGTGCCGGTACGCCGAGATTGCGCTGCAGCTCAGCCAGCATGGCCACATCGCCGCCCGCGCGGAAACTCACGACTACGCTGCCATCTTCCGCGTGACTGTCGAACAGGCCGAATTCACGGGCGTGGGCGAAACTGACCAGGCGCGTACTCATGGTGCTTTCGGGCTTTCGTCCGCTGCCTGCGGGGCTGCTGTGGTTGCGGCGCCCTTCTGGGCTGACGGCAGCTCGGGCAGCGATACCGTCGGCAGATCGGGCAATACGACGCTGTGTTCCGGGTTATAGCCGACCTGGAGCTGCCGGATGTATTCGTAGCGTTCGCTGGCCAGCGCAGCGTTAGCCTTGCTGTCGCGCAGGATGGTGGGCTTCAGGAACACCATCAGGTTGACCTTCGAGTGAGAGCGGTCGCGATAGCGAAACAGCTGTCCCAGCCAAGGGATGTCGGCCAGCAGAGGTACGCGTTTCTCGTTGTTGGACACCTGGTCTTCGATCAGGCCTCCGAGCACGACGATCTGCCCGTCGTCGACCAGTACCTGGGTTTCTATCGTACGTAGTTTGGTGGCGATGCCGGTACCGTCGGTATTGACCGTGCTGTCGATGCTCGAAACCTCCTGGGCCACCGTCATGGTGATAGCACCGCCTTCCGAGATCTGCGGACGGATTTTCAGCTTCATGCCGATATCCTTGCGCTCCACGGTGGTGTAGGGGTTAAAGTTGGTACTACTGAGCGTGGAGCCGGTAATAATCGGGATATTCTGACCGACGACGATGCGCGCTTCTTCGTTGTCGAGCGTCTGGATGCTCGGTGTGGACAGTACGTTGGCGTCTCCCGTGCTTTGCAGCGCGGAAGCCAGGGCGCCCAGTGAGGCCGTGCCCTTGGTTGGGTCACCATTGAAGATGCCGACGTTGAAGCCTTCGGGAATCGTGGCGGAGGTGGAACTGGAGGCGAGCGCGGTGGCGATCGTGGCGATGCTGTTGGTGGTCGTGGTGGACAACGAGGAGATCAGGCCGCCCGCCACGGCCCACTGGAAGCCGAACTCACCGCCCTTGCTGACGTTCAGTTCGACGATCATTGCTTCGATGTGCACCTGGGCACGGCGTACGTCCAGCTTGTCGATCACCGTGCGGATGTTGTTGTAGATGTAATCCGGCGCGGTGACGATCAGCGAGTTGGTCACGCTGTCGGCCTGGATCATGACCGTGATGCCGTCGATCTTGACATTGGTCGAGGTGCTGCCCGAGGTGGTGCTCGTGGTGACGGCAGAAGAGGCCGCCGTCGAGCCGCTGCCGCTGCCGGAGGCCCCGCTGTTCGTGGTATTGCCGCTGTCCTGCCCGGTGAGGATGCCACGCAGGGTGGCCGCCAGGCGGGCAGCTTCCGCATTGCGCAGATAGACCACGTTGATATTGCCCGGGCTGACGGAGGGCTGGTCGAGCAACTCGACGATCTGGCGGATGCGCTCGGCATGTACGCGCGTTTCGGCACGGATCAGCAACTGGCTGTTGCGCGTGTCGTTGATCACCAGGGAACGGCGAACCCCTTCGGGAACCGCAACCGGTGCCGCCACCCCCTGAACCAGGACTTCGGGCATCAGGCGCGCCAGATTCTGGGAAATATCCAGGACTGCGCCGTTCTTCACCGGGATGGAGAACACCTCGACACTGGGCGGTTGGTCGATGTGCTCGATGATGCGATTGATGCGTGCCAGGTTTTCGGCATAGTCATTGATCACCAGCGTATTGCCGGCCTGATAGGCGGCAATCACGCTGTTGGGGCCCACCAGCGGGCGCAACACCTGGGCGAGCCGATTGGCCGATTCGTGCCGCAGCGGATAGACCTGGGTGATGTATTTATCGCCGGTCGCCGTGACCTTGTCTCCCGCGACCACTGGAGAACCGTGCTGTTTGGCTTCGGCTTCCGCCACCACTTTCACCACGGTGCCAGTATCCACCAGTGCGATGCCCTGCGAGCGCAGAGCGCTCTGCACGATGGGCAGCACCAGTGTGCGCGATACCGGTTGATTGGACACGATATTGACCGTTCCCTTGAGTTTTGGATCGATCACGAAACTCTTGCCGGTGATCAGCGTGACTGCCTTCAGTGTGGCTTCGAGTTCCGAATTGACGAAGTTCAGCGTGACCTGATCGCTGGCATCCTGCGCTTGCAGATTGAGTGTGAAACACAATAAGACTGTGGCCGTGAGGGCTTTGACTTTCATGGCTGGATCTTGAAATGAAGGTTTTGTGGCTTGCCGTCGCGCAAGACGACGAGTTCGACTTCTGAAGACTGGCTGAAATGGTGATAGAGCAGGGAGATATCCGGCAGTCCCTTGATTTCCCTGTCATTGACGCGTTTGACGATGTCTCCGTCACGCAGCTTTAGCAACCGCGCCAACGGTTGGTCCGCCACCGAGGTGATACGGATTCCCCCGTCGGGAAATGCCGCAAGCCCTTTGTCCCAGTTGGCCAGATTGCCTCGCTGCACGACACCGGAGAGTTGGCCGCGTGCCAGCTCGCTGGTTTGCCGAGGGGCTGGCCGGGCGCGTGGCTTGGCGGGGCGGATCAGACCTGGGTCGGTGATTCCGCCGGCTGCCGCAGACGCCTCAGCAGTCTGTGGGAAGGCCAGCTCATGCTGGTTGCCAGCCTGTTCGAAGATCACGCGGTCCGGCTGCACTTCCAGCAGGCGAACACCGGCGCGTAGTTCGTCTCCCACCGCCAGCGCCATCGTTGCAGGCTGGGCGCCACCGATGAGGGCCACACCCTCCCGCCCCGCGATGACGGCGATGAGTCGCAGATCATTGGTGAAGTCCGACGCGAGTGGTGCGGCCTCACCAGGAGGGGGCGAAAACCACGCTGTCAGCGCGCGCAGTCCCCCTTGTGTGTCGGCGGCTGGCGCTGCGGGCAGCGCCAATACGGGAGGCGAGCCTTGCCAGCCGGCCAGACGTCCGAGAATGCCGATCACCAGCCAGCACAGAATTGCCACGAGTAGAAGGTTGAGCAGCCCCAGCCAGCGCTCCGGCTGTTTCAGGGGGGGCAGGCGGATGGCGGTGAAGGATGGGAAAGAGAGTTTGAGCATTGCTGGTCGGTCTGGTTGTTCAGTTGTCGGCCGGTGCGGCACGGCGAGCCCACAGCAGCACTGGAAGATCCCGCCCGTCGCGGCGTAACAGCGCCTCATAGCCCAACTGCACACGGTCGAATCGCGCCTGTACTTCGACCAAGAAATAGCGGCTCTGCACAGACACGAAGGCGGTGGCCTGCTGGCGCAATGATTCGGGCAGAACCGCCGTGAATGCTGCAACCGAGCGGAACGGGTTCCCTGTGCGCCGGGAGAGTACGCTGCTGGCGTCGGAGGAGTTTAGCCCGGGAATTGTGGCCATGAGCGCTTCGGCAGTCGCGAAGTTGACATTCAGTTGCGTACGCTCAGGCAGCAGGACCACATGGCGTTGCAAGCGCTGACTGTCTTCGCTGGAAGGCCGCACGATTTCGAGCAGCTCCATCAGTTCAGGCTCGGCGCCTGGTTCTCGCTTGCGCAGATCCTGCCAGGCGGTCAGAACCCTGGTGAGGAGGCTGGCATTCACGCCCAGTCCATTGGCCGCACGTTGTACGGCGGCTTCGTCGATCTTGGCGCCTTGAGCGGGCAGCAGATTGGTCAGGTTGTAGCGGCCTTGCTGCTCGACGATCTGACCACTGACCCGTCCTTCCTCGATGGCGATTGGAGGAATGGGGATGGTCCAGGGTTCGAGCATGTGGTCGACCTGATTCTTGCGCGCATCGTCGCGCAGGGTCAGCCGTACCATGTCGATCGAAACGAACACGGCTGTGGTGGCTGAGCTGAAACCGGCACGATGCTTCAACTGGCGCATCCAGAGCTGCTGGCGCTGCACGAAGAGCAAGGCCAGGGCTGCGACGATGGCGACCACCAGCAGTGCCAGAACGAGAGCCAGCCCGCGCTGGCGGTCCATGTGTTTCATGGCAGATAGTAGATGCGTTCGAACTGGCCGCGTCCGTCCAGGGTGAGACGCAAGCGCATGCCGCGTGGGCGAGTGGCATCACTCAGCGTGTCACTGTTCGGCCAACGCGCCTGCCAGACATTGTTTCCATCGAGAAAAGCCAGATCACAACGGCTGACGTCGTCCAGCAGCAGGTGGTCGGGGGTTTTCCCCTCAGCTTCGGCCAGTGCGCTTGCCGCTTCGGCAAGGCTCTGGGCTTGGCTCTGGCTTGTGGGGAGGATCTGCAGGGTGAAGCGCCCATCCTGCAAACGGTAGCGGGCGTGAACAGGCAGATTGTCGACGCCGAAGCGCATCAGGTCGAGTTGGCATTGCGCGCCGGATGTCGTGCCGGAAGCCTGCACCGCGCTGCGGGTACGCCCCTGCTCATCAACCCAGAAGCGTGGAGCAATCTGTGTCAGATCCAGCGCCAGGCGTTCGAACACCAGCTCCAGTTCGCGCCAGCGACGCATTTCGCCGTCAAGCCGGGCCTTCGTGCCCACCATTACATCCAGTCCACGCCAGGCGAGCAACGTCACCACCGCGAATACCGCCAGCGCCACCAGCACTTCGATCAGCGTGAAACCCCGGCGATGCATCTCAGTTCCCCGCCCGTGCGATATAGCTGACCTGGCGGGCGTACAGATCCTCGCCATTCTCGGCAAACACCTTGACCTCGACACGCCGGAAACTCAGATTCGGCGTGGCGCTGGTTTCCTGACGCCAGATGAATTGATATTCCCCTTGCGTCGCCGTGCCATCCAGCGCGCCCATCTCCGGGAAGTTGCGCGTGGCAAGCAACTGGTTGATGACGTTGCTGGCCACCCAGCCGGCCACGGTACGCTGCTGGAGTTCGAAAGCCTTGTCCGCACCGAAGCTGGCGGCGCGGATGGCCGCGCCCAGCGCGATGCTGATCACGGCTAGTGCGATCACGGTTTCGAGCAGGGTGAAGCCACGTTCAGGGCGTATCTGCATTTTCAAGCGTATCCAGGCTCACGCGGCCCATGGCATCCAGGCGGATGGATATCCGGGTGTGGCCACCTTGCAGCAGCAGAGTGAACGGCTCGGAGAGCCCGTAGGCGGCAAACACCAGACGCTCACCAAGAGGTCGGTTGCGCCCACTGACCTCCTGCGAGACGATTCTTACATTGTTACCAAGGCGGCGCGGGCGCAGCATTTCTCCGTCGGCCATTGCCTGCCAGCTGCGCCGGCCAGCATCGCCACGCCAGAATTGCCAGGCATCGCCATCACTGGAGAACGCAACTTCGCGGCCGCTGTAGATGGCCTCGTCGCGTGCGGCTTCCAGCGCCAGCGACAGCCGCTCAGCAGCATGCCGTGTGGCGCGTTGGCCATCATCGTCAAGGCGTACCACCACTAGCCCGGCCACGATGCCGACGAGGGCCAGTACGATCAGCACCTCCATCAGCGTGAAGCCACGCATTGCGCGCATGCGCAGGTCAGGGAGCCCAGTTGCCGATGTCGGCGTCGTATTCCTCGCCACCTGCCTGACCATCGGCACCGTAGCTCATCACATCGATGTCGCCGTGCAGGCCAGGGTTGAGGTAGAGGTAGTCGCCGCCCCAGGGATCCTTGGGCAGGCGCTCAAGATAGCCGCCGCGCTTCCAGTTGGCGGGCGTCGGATCGCCAGAGGGCTTCTCGATCAGTGCCTGCAGCCCCTGAGCCTGCGAGGGGTAGCGGCCGTTATCCAGCTTGTAGAGTTTGAGCGCGCCAACGATGGACTGGATGTCCTGCTTGGCTGCGACGACGCGGGCCTCGTTGGGGCGATCCATGATCTTGGGCACGATCAATGCCCCCAGGATCGCCAGGATGGAGACCACGACAAGGATCTCGATGAGGGTGAAGCCGCGATGACGTTTTTGATTGTGATGCTGCTGCATGTGTTGTCTCCTGCTACTTAACTACTTGATTAGTTGATTCATCTCGAACACCGGCAAAAGGATGGCCAGTACGATGAAAAGCACCACCGCGCCCATCACCAGCACCACGGCCGGGCCGAGCAACTGCGAAAAGGTTTCCACCTTGCGTGACAGACCGGCGGATTGCTCCAGGGCCGCGCGTTCGAGCATGGCGTCCAGCCGGCCGGTGGCTTCACCGCTGGCCACGAGGTGGACAAGGATGGGCGGGAAAGATTGCGCGGCAGAGAGCGCACGCGCCAGCGTCACACCTTCACGCACTTGTTGTGCCGCTTGTTCAGCCGCACGCTTGAGCGGCAGATTGATCATCACGCCGCTGGCTGCCGCCATTGCAGTGAGTACTGGTACACCACTGCCGGCGAGGATGGCCAGTGTCGAGGCGAAACGGACGGTTTCCGCGCTGCGTTCCAGCTTCCCGAACCAAGGCATGCGCAAACGACGGGCGTGCACACGGTAGCGGAACGATTCGTTGCGCATCGCCTGCAGGAAGGCCACCACACCGATGGCCAGCAGCAACAGCAACCAACCACCCCAGCTGCCCAGGAACTGGCTGATCGTCAGTAGGATCTGCGTGGGCAGCGGCAGCGCCTGTTTGGCGCCCTGGAATACCTGCACCATCTGCGGCACCACCCAGGTCAGCATACCGACGATGACTGCGCTGGAAACCAGCAGCACCATGGCCGGATAGATGAACGCCATGGCCAGGCGGGATTTCAGTTCCTCACGGCGCTCGAGGTAGTCCGCCAGGCGCTGCAGCACGCCGGGCAGCTTGCCGGATTCCTCGCCGGCCCGTACCAGCGCGCGATAGAACGGAGGGAAGACCTTCTCGTGCCGGGTCAGTGCGGCGGACAGCGAGATCCCGGTGGCGATGTCCTGACGCAGTCGCGTGAGCAGGCGCGTCTCGCGGACGTTCTCGGCCTGTTCGGCCAGCACCGCGAGCGCTTCGTCGATGGAAAGCCCCGCATCGATCAGGCCTGCAAGCTGGCGCGTCAGTGTGGCGACCTGCATGCCACCCAGGCGTAGCGCCCGCTCGTTCTGACCGCGTTCTTCCTTCAGCGCCAGCACGGCCAGACCGCGCTCGCGCAGCAACGCACGCGCCTGACGGGCGGAGTCAGCCTCGATCTGTCCGCGCTGCGGGTTGCGCTTGCCTTCGGTCAGGGCCTGATAACTGAAGCTGGGCATTGGAGTCTCAGTCTCAGGGATGATTGAGGGCGAGCCGGAAGGCATCGCCTTCGCGGGGCAGGATGGCCAGTGCGGAAGAAAGACCGGGTAGGTCTACCTCCGGCTTAAGGCGCAGATCGATGCCCGCGTGCTTGCCATCGAGCGTGAAATTCCCGCTGCCATTGGCTTGCAGTGGTCCGTGAAGCGTCTTCACGTTCAAGGTTCCGGCACCGCTGGCATCGATATCCACGCGCAGCTGGTATGCCCCCAGCGCTGTCGCTTCGCCCGCCAGCGCGGAGCTTACCTGCTCCAGGCGCGCATCCAGCCCGATGGGCTGATGCGGAACCAGGCGCTGTGCATTCAGCTGCAGGTCGCCCCGCAGGCGCAGCCCCTGTACGGTCGGCTCGAACTGGGTAAAAGGCTCCACCGGCAGGCGCAGGCTGAGGTCTTCAACCGCCACGCCCCCAAGCCCAACACGAGCACGCAGACTGCTGGGTTGGCCACCGTGTTCGGCGCGGATCTGCCAGGCGAGCTGGCCGCGCAGCAAGGCACGTGCATCGAGCGCCCAGCTCAGCGATTCCTGGGTCACGAGGCCCTTGACGCCGAGCGCTGCCGCGCTGCCATGCCAGATGCTGCCTTGCAGGCCAGCCAGCGTAATGTCGGCGGGCAGCAGGCGGGCGGGCAGGGCAGCCGGCAGGCGCGCCACGAACAGCACCAGCAGCAGGGTGATCAGGCCCAGACTCCAACGCAGGGTACGGCTCATGGCTGGCGCTCCAGGGTGGCGGTCACTTCACTGAGGCCATCATCCCCATTCTGGATCTGGATGGACTTCACCCTTGCGCCACTGCCCAGGCGCAGGGCATGCAGCGTCTCGAGCTGCCGCGCACCCGGTGCTGCGGGCAGGCGCATCTCGACACTGCCGACCGACAATGCGCGCAATTCGGCAGGCTGCTCGCGTTCGGCGAGCAGGCGGAAGATGTCGCTGCGCAGATCGGCACCGGTCGTTACGGGGGGGGCCGGTGGCGCCGCGCGGGTACCGGCGGCGATCTCGAAGCTGTTGTGCATCAGTTCCGGCAACTGCCGCTGCATGCGATTGATGTTCTGCTGCAGTCCGCTGGCGAGCAGATACCAGCAGACGCACACCAGGATGCCGGTTGCGACGGAGAGGGCCAGCCGTTCACGTGGCTGGCGAGCCTGCCACCAGACCACGGCTTGTGATTGCAAGGACAGCATGCGGCTCTTCATGGCTGGTTCTCCAGGGCGGCGCGGCTGATCGCAACCAGCTCCAGGCCGCTTTCGGTGGTGCGTGTGGTGGCTGCGAGACCTTGTTCGCGCAGACGTTCTTCCAGGCTGCGCGCGGCACTCAGCGGCAGGGTGAGCTGCAGGCCGTTTTCATCCGCTTCGATGCGTTGTGCGGCAACCGGCGCGCCGAGTCTGCCGGCCAGCACGCCCAGCAGATCCAGGGCATCCGCATTGCGTGCGGGATTACCCTGCAGCTGCCGCCACTGCAGGATGGGATTGACGATGGGCACCCCGGGATGGGCTGCTGCGAAGCTTTGGCGGATGCGTTGATGCAACGTGGCTTGCTGGGCTGCCAGCTCGCGCCACTGCAGGAGCTGGCCGAACACGATCACCAGGGCAACGCCTGCCAGCAGGGCCGCAGCCAGTCGTAGCTGTGGCCATAGCGCGGCGCGTACCGAGCGCGCACTGGTGGGTAGACCTTGTAGCAGATCGAGCGGAGCTTGCGCAGGTGCGGCCAGCAGCGGGGTCTGCAAGGCCTGGGTTTCACCCGCCAGCGCGGGCAGCAGTTCCGCGTCATTGACGATGCCGAAGGCATCCTCCGTGCTGCGGAAGATCCAGCCTGCGTCGGTTTCGCAATGGCTTGCGGGCGGCAGCAGAGCCAGGTCGGGCAGCACCCGTACGACCGCGAGGCCGGCGGCGGTGCAGGTGTCCAGCTGTGTCTGCAGCCAGCGGCGCGAGACGATCCAGACCGTGAGTCGTTCGCCCTGACGTTCGCCGCTGACCACGTGGCTGTCGGCCAGATCTCCCAGCAGACGATCTTCGAGCGCCTGACGCACAAGAGCCTGCGTGTGGCGCGCGCTGGCCGCGGGGATGACGAGACGGTGGGCCGCGACCTGACTGGCCGGCAGCACAAGCTCCACCCGCTGTCCTTGTTGCAGCCTTGTCAGCGTACTGTCGCCTTCCTGTGGCGACTGGCCGGCCGTGATCCGGCAACAGCGCAAAGGTGCGTCAGCCAGCCCGCTTGCCGGTACCGCGATACGCAGGATCGTATGTGCAGCTTCCATCCGAATGGCCACGTGGCGAAAAGTGACAATTGTACGGGAGAAGCCGTCGCTTCTGTGTCCGACGGAATTTCAACGGCTGCGCAGCCTATGCCACAAGGTGTAGGCCCAACAGGCTGCACAGAAAGAGAATGCTGCCTCAAGGAAAGAGAAGGCCATCAATACCGAGACCGGGACGACCCACATTACCGATCCGGTCAACCAGAGCACGGTTGCGACGCTACTTGCGATGAACAACAGCTTGTTGGCGAACATCGTGGCGCCGGCGTTTTCCTGTCTGCCCGCCGTGCCGAGTTTTTTCAGTACGCGGGTGAATACGCGGTGCATGGGGCACAGGCCATGCCGGAAGAAACCACGCACCAGGCCTTGCACAATGAGCAGAAACATCAGATAGGGGGCGCCAGCCAGTGCGATGGCGCTGATGAGAAAAGTGGTCAGTGCGTCCAGGCGCACGGCGTTTGACCACACGGGAGGAATGTCGAAGCGCAGCATGTAAGCGATCTCCAAGCGAAGTTTTGTGTATTTTTATAACCAAATAGCGATATAGTCAAAGTGTGGTTGTTGCGCAGCAACGGAACCTGAACATGGCAGAATCCGGGCTGCTTCGTTTCTGCCGTCCGGTGATGATTGCTTCCTGCGATTTCGATGTGCTGATTGTGGGTGCCGGCCTGTCTGGCGCCAGCCTGGTCTGCGCGCTCGCAGGCAGCGGGCTGCGCGTGGGCTTGGTCGAGCGCGTTGCGCCGCAATTGCCCGTTGGCTGGGATCCGCAGGTCTATGCGATCAGCCCGGCGAATGCAGATTTCCTTGCTCGCTGTGGTGTTTGGGATGCCGTGCCGCGCGCACGGCGTTGCGGCGTGGAGCGCATGGCGGTGTTTGGTGACGGCGGTGGCGAAATCGGTTTCTCGGCGTTCGAGAGCGGTCTGCCCGTCCTGGCCTGGATCATCGAGCGTGGGCAGATGGCCACTGCGTTGTGGGCCCAGGCGCAAGCGCACGCCCGCGTGCTATGTCCGGGAGCGCCGCAGGCTGTGCGGCTGGAGGCGGACCGGGCCTGGCTGCAACTGGAGGATGGGCGCGAGTTCAGCACTGCGCTGCTGGTGGCCGCCGATGGCGTGGGCTCCCCCACCCGAACCCTGGTCGGGTTGGAAACGCAATTGCGCCCCTATGGTGAGTCTGGCGTGGTGGCCAATTTCGAATGCGAGCGGCCTCATCATGGCACGGCCTGGCAATGGTTTCGCGATGACGGGGTACTTGCCTGGTTGCCCCTGCCGGGAAACCGGATCTCTATCGTGTGGTCAATGCCCGAGGGCAGGGTACAGACACTGCTCGGGTTGTCGCCCGAGGCGCTGGCGGTGCATGTTGCGGAGGCCGGCGGGGAAAGACTGGGGCGTCTGACTTCCTTGACGCCTGCCGCTGCCTTTCCGCTGCGCTGGATGCGGACAGCTTCGACGATTGGGGAGCGTTTTGCCTTGATCGGAGACGCCGCACATGCCGTACATCCGCTGTCGGGGCACGGTATCAACCTGGGGTTCCAGGATGCACGGGCGCTGGCGGATGTATTGTTGTCCCGCCCGTCCGGCGGGGATTGCGGCGCCCGCGAGGGGCTGCAGGCGTATGCTGCGGCCCGTGCGATGGAAACCGCATTGATCCGTGGCGGCACCGATGCGCTGCAGCGTCTGTTCCGCGAATCGCGTGCCGGTCTGAGTCTGCTGCGTAACGTGGGCATGAGCCTGGCAGGAGCCCTGCCACCGTTACGCAGTGCCCTGGCGCGCTACGCTGCGGGCCGGTTCCGTATCTGATCCACCGGATGCGGGTACCCTTCAATCCTTCATGTTGATGGAGAGTCGTTTGAAAACCATTCTTTCGCGAGCCATGCTCGTAGCCACACTGGCCACCGTGAGCGTCGGCGTTCGTGCCGGCGAGGCCGAAGTGCGTACCTCGCTGGGCGGCATCCTCGGCGAGCAGACCACCATTTCCAGCCTTAGCCGCACGAACCATGGCGGCATGTGGGAGGCCGTGCTGAGCAACGGGGACATCGTTTACGTGGATGACAAGGGCGATTTCCTGCTGACCGGCAACCTGTTCGACCTCAAGAACAAGCGCAACGTGACGGCCGAGCGGGAAGCCGAGCTCAATCGAGTGAACATCGCCGAGTTGTCGCTCAAGCAAGCCTTCAAGCTGGTCCGTGGCAATGGCAAGCGTACCCTGATCACCTTCGAGGATCCGAACTGTGGCTACTGCAAGAAGCTTGCGCAGGATCTGCGGAGTCTCAAGGATGCGACGGTGTATGTGTTCCTGATTCCCATCCTGTCCCCCGATTCTGCCGACAAGGCACGCAACATCTGGTGTGCCAAGGATCGCGCTGCGACCTGGGATGCCTGGATGCTGGAAGGCAAGGTGCCGGCCAAGGCCGAATGCAGCACCCCGATCGCCAGCAACACCGAGCTGGCGCGCAAATACCGCATCAGTGGCACACCGACGATGTTCCTGGCGGATGGCAGCCGTCTTGGCGGTTATCTGCCGCTGGCCGATCTGGATCGGATGATCAACGAGGCCGAAGTGCGCGCCAAGGGCGTCGCCAAGAAGTGAGCCTGCATTGAACGGCGTGACAAGGCCCGCTGCGTGCGGGCCTTGTCGTTTCAGGGGCTCCACCACGTACCACCGGAGACTGTGACGCGGTGGCGGGAGTGGCCTCCACAAGGCCTGCCGCAGCGCTGATGTGTATATCAATACCCGCTATAAGGCGGCCAGGATGAAGCGTGTAGAGTACGCACGTTTTTTCATGGAGGATGACATGCGCTTCGATACCCTGGCCATTCATGCAGGTTACAGCCCGGACCCGACCACCAAGGCGGTGGCCGTGCCGATCTACCAGACCACCAGTTACGCCTTCGACGATACCCAGCATGGCGCGGATCTTTTCGATCTGAAGGTCAAGGGCAACATCTACACCCGCATCATGAATCCCACCAGCGATGTGCTGGAGCAGCGCATCGCCGCGCTCGAAGGCGGCATCGGTGCGCTGGCACTGGCTTCGGGGCAGGCGGCGATCACTTACGCGATCCTGACGATCGCCGAGGCAGGGGACAACATCATCGCCACCAGTGCACTGTATGGCGGCACCTATAACCTCTTTGCGCATACCCTGCCGCAGTACGGCATCACCGTGAAATTCGTGGATGCCGGCGATCCGCAGGCTGCTGCGGCGTTGATCGATGCGCGTACCAAGGCGATCTACTGCGAATCCATCGGCAATCCGTTGGGCAACGTCGTCGATTTTGCGGCCTTCGCTGATGTGGCGCACGCTGGTGGTGTGCCGCTGATCGTCGACAACACCGTGCCCACGCCTTACCTGACAAAGCCTTTCGAGCATGGTGCGGATATCGTGGTGCATTCGCTGACCAAGTACATCGGAGGGCATGGCACCAGTATCGGTGGCGTCATCGTCGATTCCGGAAAATTCCCCTGGGCCGAGCACAAGACACGCTTCCGCCGCCTCAACGAACCCGAGGTGATCTACCACGGCGTGGTGTATACCGAGGCATTGGGGCCGGCAGCCTTCATCGGGCGCGCACCTACCGTGCCGCTGCGCAACATGGGCGCGGCAATTTCGCCCTTCAACAGCTTCCTGATCCTGCAGGGGCTGGAAACCCTGGCGCTACGCATGGATCGGCATGTGGAAAATGCACTCAAGGTTGCGCAATTTCTGCAGACACACGCCAAGGTGGCCTGGGTGAATTACGCCGGTCTGCCGGATCACCCGAGCCGGTCGCTGGTCGATCGCTATTTCGGCGGCAAGGCCTCCGGTCTGCTGACTTTCGGCGTCAAGGGGGGCGTGAGGCCGGTGCACGCTTCCAGGATGCGTTGAAGCTCATCACGCGCCTGGTCAACATTGGAGACGCGAAATCCCTGGCTTGCCACCCCGCTTCGACCACACACCGCCAGCTTTCCGCCGAGGAGCTCAAACGTGCCGGTGTGTCAGAGGATATGGTAAGACTTTCGATTGGCATCGAACATGTGGACGACATCCTCGCCGATCTCGATCAAGCGCTTGGCACTAGCTGACTGGAGCGATCCTGCCGTGAAGCACACCGCCTCCGGGCGGTGTTTTCATTAGGGGCTGCCGGGTTTCTGGTAGCTGCCGGAGAAGATCTTCCGTGCGTAGGAAGATCTTACTTTGTAATGCTCCAAGTTGTTGTCTTACAAGGTTTTTCAGTGTGTTTCGCGGTGTTCAGCGCGAGTCACCCCCGCCGTAAGCAGGGCCAGGACCTGAGTGTTTCATTGATCAGGCCAGGTACCGTGGAAGCACACGGATTGCGGGGGCGAGCGCAGGACGGCCATGTTCCCGGGCATTGTGGCGGGAGATGGCAACATGCACATCAGCCTGATTCTTGCAGCAGCGACCATGCTGCTCTTGTCGATCACTGCAAAAGCCAGTGATTCCTTGATTCCCTTGCTTTCCCGATTGAACGAAAGCAAGGAACCCCTGGGCTTTGCCGTGGCCAGCGGCTTTCGCTCCAAACACCTGGTCGACGATCACGATTTCAACGAGGCCAACCGCGGGCTGGGGCTGCGCTTCGAGGGCGGATGGACTGTTGGCTGGTACTACAACAGCATTCGCCGGCACTCCGTCTATGCCGGGCGAGAGTTTCAGTGGCGTCTGCTCGGTCCAGACAGCGCCAGGCTCAATTTCGGGCTGGTCGTGGGCGGTGTTTCCGGCTACGAGGATGGCATCAGCCCAGGGGGCGTGAAGCATGGCATCCATGTGGCGCTGCTCTACATTCCCTCGTTGTCGAAAACACCGACGACGCTGGCGGCCCAGCTGCGCGTTAAATTCTGAGCCAGTCGACGAAAATGGGGCTCCCGTGGGAGCCCCATCCAGCGATTCAGGCTTGCCGGTTCACTTCGGCACGGATCCCTCGACCCCTTCGACATAGACACTCATCTTGCGCAGGTCGGCGTCGGCCATCACCTTGCCGGCGGCCAGCATTTCCTTGCCATTGTTGTCCTTCAGCGGACCGGTGAAGGGGTGCAGCTTGCCGATCTTGATCGCATCGCGCCGATCGAGGGCGAGCTTCTGGATCTCTTCGGGCACCGCACTGCCGAACTGCTCGATGTTCACCGCGCCTTCCTTGACGCCATACCAGAGGTCGACGGTCTTCCAGTTGTTGGCCAGGACTTTCTCGATCTCCTGCTGGTAGATCACGTCCCAGTGGAGCCGGGAGGCGGCCAGTTGAGCCTTGCCGCCGAACTGGGTCATGTCCGAATTCCAGCCGAAGGCGTACACGCCTTTTTCCTGCGCGGTCTGCACTACGGCCGGCGAGTCGGTGTTCTGCAGCAGCACGTCGGCGCCCTGCGAGATCAAGGCCAATGCGGCTTCGCGCTCCTTGCCCGGGTCGAACCAGCTGTTCACCCAGATCACGCGGGTGCTGGCGGCCGGATTCACGCTGCGTGCGCCGAGGGTGAAGGCGTTGATGTTGCGGATCACTTCCGGGATGGGCGTGGAGCCGACCACGCCGAGCTTGCCGCTCTTGCTCATCTTGCCGGCGACCACGCCGAGCATGTAGGTGCCTTCATAGGTGCGCACGTCGTAGATGCCGTAGTTCTTGCCCGTCTTGTAGCCAGTGGCATGCATGAACACGGTGTTCGGGAACTGGCGCGAGACCTTTTCCACGGCATTCATGTAGCCGAAGGAAGTGGCGAAAATGATCTTGTGGCCTTTCAGGGCCAAATCGCGGATCACACGTTCGGCGTCGGCCGTGACCGGCACGTTTTCCACGAAGGTGGTCTGCACGCGGCCGCCGAAACGGCTTTCGATGGCCTTGCGAGCCTGATCGTGGGCGTAGGTCCAGCCATGGTCACCGGTCGGGCCGATGTAGACGAAGCCGGCCTTGAGGGGTGGCATCTGGGCGTGGCTGACGCCACCCAGGCTCAGCATGCCCAGGGTGAGGGCTGCCGCACGGGCAATATGGAACAGGATGCGCATCGGATGTCTCCTGACTTATCCGGCTCTGACCCTTCCGGAGCGTTGGAGCGCCTGGCAAGGAAGGTCGGCTTTGTTTTCGGTGCCGCACAGGGCGGCGGGCGCGCACGATAACTCAAGTGGCGTGGATTATGTAGCGTATATGTGCTTTGTAGCCTTTGCTCACGCACCGGCTCCGGGGAGACTGGTAAACTGCGTGCGTTCGTTCCGCTTTGCGCCTCGCGCCAGT
The DNA here is from genome assembly GCF_014736495.1 of Candidatus Dactylopiibacterium carminicum. Lineage (GTDB taxonomy): Bacteria > Pseudomonadota > Gammaproteobacteria > Burkholderiales > Rhodocyclaceae > Uliginosibacterium > Uliginosibacterium carminicum. The sequence continues at coordinate 14,839 of NZ_MDUX01000040.1, read as the reverse complement.
CCTCTGCATGAGTTCCCCCTCCTCACCGCCGCCGCGCCTGTCGCTGCTGAATATCACCAAGCGCTATCCCGGCGTGGTGGCCAACGCCGAAGTCAGCCTGTCGGTGATGCCGGGCGAGATCCATGCCGTACTCGGCGAAAACGGGGCCGGCAAGAGCACGTTGATGAAGATCATCTACGGTGCCGTGCATGCTGACGAGGGCGAGATCCTCTGTAATGGCCGCCAGGTGCATATTGCCAATCCGGCGGCCGCGCGCCAGCTGGGTATCGGCATGGTGTTCCAGCATTTCCAGCTGTTCGAAACGCTGACCGTGGTGGAAAACATCGCGCTGGCACTCGAAGGCAAGTTCGATCTGCGTGCCCTGGCCGGACGCGTGCGCGAGGTTTCGGCCCGCTATGGTCTGCCGCTGGACCCCGAGCGACTGGTGCACAGCCTGTCTGTGGGGGAGCGCCAGCGTGTGGAGATCGTGCGCTGTCTGCTGCAGAACCCGCAGTTGCTGATCCTCGATGAACCGACTTCGGTGCTCACGCCGCAGGCCGTACGCACGCTGTTCGAAACGTTGCGCAAACTGGCCTCCGAAGGCGTCTCCATCCTCTACATCAGTCACAAGCTGCACGAGATCCAGGATCTGTGCGACCGCGCCACGGTGATGCGCGGGGGCCGTGTCACCGGCGAAACCGATCCACGTCAGGAAAGCGCCGCTTCGCTGGCCCGCATGATGATTGGCCGCGAGCTGCCTGTCTGTGAATCCCGTCCTTATGCCGGCGAAGTCAGTCCGGTGCTTGAGGTACGCGGGCTGAATTACCGCAATCCAGACCCTTTCAGTTCCTCGCTGCATGACATCTCGTTCACCGTGCATGCGGGCGAAGTGCTGGGCATCGCCGGCATTTCCGGCAATGGCCAGGCCGAGTTACTGGCCGCACTGTCGGGCGAGCACGTCAGCGCGGCCGACGCCGTGCGTATCGCCGGCCAGTCCGTGGGGAATCTGCACGCGGGGCGGCGGCGCGATCTGGGCCTCGCCTTCGTGCCCGAGGAGCGGCTCGGGCGTGGTGCCGTGCCCGGCATGGCGCTGGCGCAGAACTACCAGCTCACCGCCCACCGCCAGCCCGGCCTGAGCCGTTACGGCCTGCTCGACAGTGCCCGCGCTCTTGAATCCGCGACGCACTGCATCGAACGTTTCGACGTGCGTTGCAACGGGGCACAGGCGCCGGCGCGCAGTCTCTCGGGCGGCAATCTGCAGAAATTCATCGTCGGCCGCGAGGTGTTGCAGACGCCGCGCGTGATGATCGTGGCCCAGCCTACCTGGGGAGTGGACGTCGGCGCGGCCGCCTTCCTTCGCCAGACGCTGATCGATGTGGCGCGCAGCGGCGTGGCCGTGCTGGTGATCTCGGAGGAGCTCGAAGAGCTGTTCGAGATCTGCGACAGCATCGCCGTGCTGGCCGGCGGACAACTTTCCGCCCCGGTGCCGCGCGAGCAGACCGACGCTGAACAGATCGGCCTGCTGATGGCCGGAACCCGACAACAGGCTGCCTGACGCCATGCAACTGCTAGAACCTCGTGACACCCCTTCCCGCCTGATGCGCTGGGCCGCGCCAGTGCTGGCGATCCTGCTGACGCTGGTCTCCGCCGCGATCCTCTTCGCCGCGCTGGGCAAGCCGCCGCTGCAGGCCTTCCACGTCTTCTTCATTGAGCCGTTGCAGACGGCCAACGGCTGGAGCGAGCTGGCACTCAAGGCATCCCCCCTGATCCTCATCGCACTGGGGCTGGCGCTGGGTTTCCGCGCCCGCATCTACAACATCGGCGCTGAAGGTCAGTTGCTCGTTGGTGCGATTTTCGCTAGCGGTGTGGCCATTCACACCGATGGCATGGATGCCTGGTGGATCCTGCCGGCGATGGTGCTGGCCGGTGCCATCGGTGGTGGCCTGTGGGGCGCGATTCCCGCCTGGCTGCGTACGCGTTTCAATGCCTCCGAGACGCTGACCACGCTGATGCTCACCTATGTCGCCACCTATCTGCTTTCCTGGCTGGTCAGCGGCCCGTGGCGCGATCCGGGCGGCACCAATTTTCCGCAATCCATCCTGTTCTCCGAGGCGGCGATGTTCGCGCCGCTGTTCGAGGGGTTGCGCATCAACACGTCGGTCTTCCTCACGCTGGTCGCCGTGCCGCTGTTCTGGCTGTTCGTGGCCAAGAGCTTCCTGGCCTTCCAGCTCGCCGTCGGTGGCGAGGCGCCGGCGGCCGCGCGCTATGCCGGTTTTTCGGCCAGCCGCACGGTATGGCTGAGCCTGGTGATCTCCGGTGTCACGGCGGGTATCGCAGGCGCGGCAGAGGCCGCAGGCCCGGTGGGCCAGCTCACGCTGTCGCTATCACCGGGCTACGGTTTCGCAGCCATCATCGTGGCCTGGGTGGGGCGCCTGCATCCGGTGGGCATCGTGCTTGCCGGCCTGCTGCTGGCATTGATCTATCTGGGCGGCGAGTCGGCGCAGATCGCCATGCAGTTGCCGGCGGCCATCTCCTGGCTGTTCCAGGGCATGCTGCTGTTCTTCCTGCTGGGGGCGGATGCCTTCGTCGATCATCGTCTGCGCCGCCGTCGCGTGCGTAATCCGCAAACGGAGGCCGTGTGATGGTCAGCCTGGAACATTTCATCCCCATCCTGGCGGTCACCCTGGCTGCCGCCACGCCCCTGATCTTTGCCGGCCTGGGCGAACTGGTCACCGAGAAGAGCGGGGTGATGAACCTTGGTGTCGAGGGCATGATGCTGGTCGGCGCGGTTGCTGGCTTTGCCGGCGCGTTGCAGTGGGGCGTGTTCGGTGGCGTGATCTGTGGTGCCATCGCCGGCGCGCTGGCCGCCCTGCCGTTTGCTTTCCTGACCCTGTCGCTGGGGACCACAACCAGCCGGCCACCGGGCTGGCGCTGACCATCTTCGGCATCGGCCTGTCGGCCTTCGTCGGCCAGTATTTCGTCAGCTACAGCCTGCCCGGCCTGAAGCCCTGGGATCTGCCGGGCCTTGCCGACATTCCTTTCTTCGGGCCGGTGTTCTTCAAGCAGACGCCGATGGTCTATCTCTCCTGGGCAGCTTTCGGGCTGCTCGCCTGGGCGCTGGCGCGTACGCGCTGGGGCCTGATCCTGCGTGCCGTGGGTGAGAGCCCCGATGCTGCGCATGCGATCGGCTACCCGGTCACTGCGATCCGCTATGCGGCCACCTGTTTCGGTGGCGCCATGGCCGGCATCGGCGGCGCCTATCTGTCGACGGTCTACACTCCTTTGTGGGTGCAGAACATGACTGCCGGGCGTGGCTGGATCGCCGTGGCACTGGTGGTCTTTGCCGCCTGGAAGCCGGGCCGTCTGATGCTGGGCGCCTATCTCTTCGGCGGCATGACCATCCTGCAACTGCACGCGCAGGGGCTGGGCATCTCCTGGCCCTCGCAACTGCTGGCGGCCGTGCCCTATCTGGCCACCATCGTGGTGCTGGTGTTGATCTCGCGCGATCAGAAGCGCCTGATGCTGAGCCTGCCGGCGTCGCTGGGGCAGTCCTGGATGTCCAAGGACTGAGCGTTTCCGCAAAGATAGCCGCGTACCGGCATCGTGCCTGTATCTGCAGGCTCAGCTGACACGCGCCTGCATTTTCCCGAGGAGAGAGCATGAATCAGGCAAACAAGCCGATCCTGGTGCGGGGGCGGATCCTGCACTTCCTGCGTGATCCGGGCCATGGCGATCCGGATGGCGCCTATGAATTCATCGAGGATGGCGCGTTGCTGATCGAGCACGGCCGGGTACGCAGCTGTGGCCAGTGGGATGACGTGCTGGCCTCGCTGCCTGGTCTCACGCGCGAATCGGCGCGTTACTTCAGCTATTGCGACAAGCTGATCGTGCCCGGCTTCGTCGACACCCATGTGCATTTCCCACAGGTGGGCGTGCTGGGCTCGTTCGGTCGTCAGTTGCTCGACTGGTTGCGCGACTACACCTTTCCGGCCGAAGCTGCCTGCGCCGATCCGGCTGTCGCAGCGCGGATCGCCGAATTCTTCGTGGACCGCCTGCTGGCCCATGGCACCACCACCGCCTCGGTGTATGCCACCGTGCATGCGCACAGCGTGGATGCCTTCTTTACCCAGGCTGGCCGGCACAATCTGCGCATGCTTTGCGGCAAGGTGCTGATGGACCGCAATTGCCCCGATTACCTGCGCGACACGCCGCAACAGGCGTTCGACGAAAGCCAGGCGCTGATCGCGCGCTGGCATGGCAAGGGCCGGCTGGATTACGTGGTCACGCCGCGTTTCGCACCTACGTCAACGCCTGAGCAGCTGGCCGTGGCTGGCGAGCTGTTCCGCTCACGGCCCGGCGTGCGCCTGCAATCCCATCTTTCCGAGACGCTGGCGGAAATTGCCTGGGTGCGCGAGCTGTATCCCGAAGACCGTGACTACCTGGCGGTATACGAACGCTTCGGCCTGACCGGTGTGGGCAGCATCTATGGCCACGGCATCCACCTGGGTGAGAACGAGCGCCGGCGGCTGGCCGAGAGCCGGACAGCCATCGCGCTGTGCCCGACTTCCAACCAGTTCCTCGGCAGTGGCGCGGCCGACGAGGCAGCGCTGGCTGCGGCGGGCGTGCCCTTGGGGCTGGCGACAGACGTCGGCGGCGGCACCAGCCTGTCGATGCTGCGCACCATGGGCGCGGCCTATGTCGCGGCGCAGGCACACGGCCATGCATTGACGCCCTGGCGGGCCTGGTATCTGGCCACGCTGGGCGGTGCCAGCGCGCTCTGTCTGGACGAGAAAATCGGCAGCTTCGCGCAGGGCAAGGAAGCGGATTTCGTCGTGCTCGACAGCGAACGCATTCCCGAACTGGCCTGGCGCCTGAAGAACTGCAAGGATCTCGGCGAGGAGTTGTTCGCCATGATGATCCTGGGGGACGAGCGCTGTGTGCTGGCCACGCACGTGATGGGCGAGCGCCAGGCCGGCGTGAACGATCCGGCGTAAGTCGGGGCCACGCCGTCGCTTCAGGATCTTGTCGTCATTCCGGAATTCGTCGGAATACGCGTGTCGGAGCGCGGAGAATGGTGCGCGTGGCGCACCCTACGGTCTGTTACCTATCTCTCCGGCTGAACATGTGGCGCACCCTGCGGCCGGGTCTTGGTAGGGTGCGCCATGCGCACCACGAAGTTTGTGTTCCCGCCACGCTCAATGCCGGAAGCGATAGCCCACGCCGGCTTCGGTGAGGATGAAGCGCGGCTGCGCGGGGTCGTCTTCCAGCTTCTGGCGCAGACGGCCGACGAAAACGCGCGTGTAATGGTTGCGCTCCGCGTAGGCCTGGCCCCAGACATGCAGAAGCAACTGCGTGTGCGTGAGTACCTTGCCATTGTTGGCCAGCAGGTAGCACAGCAGGCGGTATTCCGTGCTGGTGAGGTGCACCGGCTCGCCGGCTTTCAGCACTTCTCGCTTGAGCAGGTCGACGCTGATGTCGCCAAAGGCGTAGGTGGTGCCCTTGTCGGCCTGGTAGCCGCTGTGGCGGCGCTCCAGCGCCTTGATGCGGGCGACCAGTTCGCCCACGCCGAAGGGTTTGGTCAGATAGTCGTCGGCGCCGGTGGTCAGTGCGTCGATCTTGTCCTGCTCCGAGGCGCGTACCGACAGCACCAGGATCGGAATATCGGACCACTGGCGCAGTTCGCGCACGAATTCCTTGCCGTCCATGTCGGGCAGGCCCAGATCCAGGATCACCACGGAGGGGCGGCGGCTGGCGGCTTCGACCAGGCCGCGGATCACGCGGTCGGCTTCGGCCACCTCGTAGCCGGCCTCGCGCAGCGCGCGGCCGACGAAGCGGCGGATATGCGGGTCGTCTTCGACGATGAGCACGGTGGCCTGATCGTTCACGTCTGCGCTCCTTCTTCGTTGGGGGCTTCCTCGGCTTCGGGCGGATTGCCCTTGGGCAGCGTGAAGGTGAACCGGGCGCCGCCTTCGCGGCGCGTGCTGGCGCGGATCTCGCCGCCGTGGGCGGTGAGGATCGTGCGGCAGATCGCCAGACCGAGACCGACACCCGGTGTGGAGGATTCCTGTTTCATCTGCACGAAGGGTTCGAAGATCTTCTCCTCGGCGCCGGAGGGAATGCCCGGGCCTTCGTCGAGCACCGAGATGGCGACCGTGTTCCGCTGTTCCTGCGCGACCAGCTGGATGTCGCCGTCCGGCGAGAACTTGATGGCGTTTTCCAGCAGGTTGCAGATCACCCGCTCGATCAGCGTGGTGTCGAATTCCAGCAGCGGCAGGTCCGGCGGGATCGAGACCTTGATGGCATGGCCGGTGTTGCGGCGGCGGATCTGCTCGAGCGCGACGCCGATCACTTCTTCCAGCGGCTGCCATTCCAGGCGCAGGCGCAGCTGGCCGCTGCGCAGCCGGGCCATGTCGAGCAGATTGCTCACCATGCTGCTTATCTGCCCGGCCAGCTCCCGGAGTTCATGTGCCATTTCGAGCTGGTGCGGCGCCAGTGCCGGCTGCGAGGCTTCCAGCGCGTCCGAGAGGCCGACCACCGAGGTCAGCGGCGTGCGGATGTCATGCGACAGCGCAGAGAGGATGGAGCTGCGCAGCTGCTCGGTTTCCGCCTTTAGCATGGCGTTGCGCGCCAGATCGGCGTAACGCACGCGCTCGATGGTGGCGGTAACCAGCGAGGCCAGCATCTGCAGGCGCTGCCGTTCGAGCAGTTCTAGTTCCCGCTCGCGCCAGGCGACGGCGATCACGCCATGGCAGTTGTTTTTCATCGCCAGCGGGAAATACTGCGAACCGCTCTCACCCTCTCGCCGCTCGATCAGGGTGTGCGTTTCGGCGGCGAGGTAAGCCTCTTCGAAGGAAAGGTCGGCAGGCAGATCCCGTTGCCCGATCAGGCGCAGGCGTTGCGACTCGTCGTTGAGGAATACCGCGTGGTTGCTGCCCTTGGCGGTGGCTGACAGGAAATGCGAGACCGAGCGTGTCACCGCGTCGAGGTCAGGGGCGCCAGCCAGGTCAGCCGCCAGTGCATAGACGCTGGCCAGCATTTCCTCGCGGTTCGCCGCCTCCTTGGCTTTGCTGCCCAAGCCCGCCGTCAGGTGCCCGGCCAGCAGGGCCACCAGCAGCATCTCGACGGCCGTGATGAGATAGGACGGATCGGTGATTGCGAGCGAGAACAGCGGCGGTACGAAGATGTGCGCGAACACCAGCGAACCGAAGATCGCACCGATGATGGCCGCCAGCCGACCGTACCAGACGGCCAGCACCACCACGTTGAGCAGGTACAGCAAGGCGATGTTGACCAGATCCAGCAGATTGCCCAGCGGTGTGGTCACGAAAGTGACGACGGAGCATGAAACTAGCGCGAGCACGCTCGCGTTGAGCAGCTTGCGCCAGGATTTCAGGGTCAGGAGCGAGGCAGGAGGGGGCATCGGGGCTTCGCGGAAAGACGAAGGCCTCATTGTGCGCCAGAACGGCGCCATGCCCCCCGGGGTGCTGCTCCCCGGGCGCCAGGGCGGCGTGTTATTCCGAATCGGCCTCATCCCCGCCACTGCGCTTTCGCGCGCCGGCCATGGCCGGACGGTAGATCTCGATGCGATCTCCTGCCTTCAGGAGGGTATCCAGAGGCTTGGGTTTGCCAAAGATACCGACCTTCTGGCTGGCCAGATCGATTTCCGGGAACTGTTGCAGGATGCCGGATTTGCGGATGGCGGCCTCGATGGAGGCGTCGTCCTCGACATTCACGGCGACGATGGCCTGGCGCTGACGGCCAGCATAGATGACTTCGATCTTCATGATGTGCTTATACGCTGTGGGCTCCGGCCATCTGGATTTCCTTGCCGCTGCGAAGGTCGATGACGCGTTTGAAGATAATGAGCAGTCCGGTCACCAGGAAGCCGCCCGGGGGCAGCACCATGACCAGCACGTTGGATGTTTCGGGCAGCAGCTTCATTTCCATGAAATGGAAGTTCGGGCCCAGCAGCAGCGAGGCATCGGCAAACAGGGTGCCGCTGCCGACGATCTCGCGCACCGCACCGATCATCACCAGCGCCAGCGTGAAGCCCAGACCCATGAAGGCGCCGTCGAGCAGTGCGGGGTAGGGGCGTTCTTTGGCGGCGAAGGCTTCCAGGCGCGCCAGCGGCAGGCAGTTGGAAACAATCAGCGGGATGAACAGGCCCAGCACCTTGTACAGCTCGTGCATCCAGGCGTTCATGGTGATGTCCACCAGCGTCACCATGGCGGCGACGATGAGGATGAATACCGGAATGCGGATCTCCTGCGTGATCCAGTGGCGGAACACCGCCACCAGCAGGCTGGAAGCGGCCATCACCACGGCCGTGGCCAGCCCCATGCCCAGCGCGTTGGTGGCGCTGGTGGTCATTGCCATCGAGGGGCACATGCCCAGCAGCATGGCGAGCACGCCATTGTTGTCCCACAGGCCGTCCTTGACGATCCGCAGGTAGCGGCCTTCTTGTTGCGTACTCATCGTGCTTCTCCCTGACTTGCCTAAATCCCGCCCAGGATCTTCGCCTTGTGCTCTGCGAAGACACGCCCAGCCACAGCGGCGCCCAGGGCGGCAGGCTCATGGCCAGCAGCCAGCCGGTGAGCGCGGCGGAGCCGTCGCACACGCCTTCGCGCACGTCCTTGCCGGTCAGTGCCAGGTAGGCCGCTTCGAGCCCGATGGCCGACGCCACGGTGATGACGAACAGCGGGATCGAGGGCAGGCCGAACAGCCAGAGGTTGAACAGGGTGGCCGGCAGCAGGGCGAGCAGCACATGGCACATCACCTTGTCGACGGTCTGCGTGGAGTGGGAGAAGGGCCCACTGGTGAGGGGAGTGTTCATTCGGATGCTTCCTCCGTGACAGGCGCGGCCGCGGCGGCCTTGGCCTTGCGCGCGGCCTGGGCCGCGAGCCTTTCCTGCTTGGCGGTTTCGAGACGCAGCACGCGCGCCTCGGCCATGGTCTTGAGCTTGTCGTTCTTGCGGCGCAGCTTGTCGGCCGTCCACAGCGCGCCGTTGGCGTAGTTGAAGTACTGCACCAGCGGGATGTGCGAGGGGCAGGTCCAGGAGCAGCTGCCACAGGCGATGCAGTCACCCACGGCGAGTCTGGCGGCTTCTTCCAGGCGATCCTTGCGGATCAGCGCAGCCATGTCGACCGGCGACAGGCCGATGGGGCAGACCTCCATGCAGGAGCCGCAGCGGATACAGGGCTTCTCGGCCTTTTCCACCGTTTCCTCGGACGCCATGGCGACGATCCCCACGCTGCCCTTGAGCACCGGAGCGCTCTCGCTGGGCAGCAGGAAGCCCATCATCGGGCCGCCATTGACCAGGAAGCGCGGCTGCTGCACGTAGCCGCCACAATGTTCGATCAGTGCGGAAACCGGCGTGCCGATGGGCACCTCGAAATTGCCGGCGTTCCTGATCGCCGTGCCGGTGACGGTGACCACCCGCGAGATCAGCGGGATGCCGTGGCGCACCGCACGATGCACCGACAGCGCGGTGGAGACGTTCTGCACCACCACGCCCACCTCGGCGTTGCGGCGGCCGGCCGGGGTTTCGCGGCCGGTCACGGCCTGGGTGAGGTATTGCGCGTAACCGATGGGGTACTGGATCTTCACGCCCACCACGCTGATCTGCGGATACTCCGCAGCGGCAGCGGTCATGATCTCGATGGCTTCGGGCTTGTTCTTCTTGATCGCGATGATGATCTTCTGCACACCCAGCGTATGCGCCATGATGCGGGCGCCGTCGACCACCTCGGCCGCGTACTCGCGCATCACGCGGTCGTCGGCGGTGATGTAGGGCTCGCACTCGGCGCCGTTGAGCAGCAGCGTGTCGAGCTTGTACTGCTTGCCCATGCCCAGCTTCACGGCAGTGGGGAACACCGCGCCGCCCTGGCCGACGATGCCGGCCTCGGCCACGCGGGCGATGATCACATCGGGCGGCACGCCGAACGGATCGGCGATGGGCGCCAGCAACTCACCCCATTCGTCCTTGCCGTCCGGCTCGATCACGACGGCCATCTGCGACAGGCCGGAGGCATGCGCTGCGGTGAAATCCTCGATGGCGCGCACGATGCCGGAGGTCGGCGCATGCAGCGGGGAAGACATCGAGGCCGGCGCCATGGCGATGCGATCCCCCTTCTTCACATGCTGGCCGACTTCCACCAGCGGCACGGCGATGGCGCCGACGTGCTGCTGCAGGTGGACGTACAGGCGTTCGGCCAGGGGGAAGGGCTGGATGCTCTGATTGCAGGCGAGCTCCTTCCGGTAGAGCGGATGCACGCCGCCCCGGATCGGATAATTCGTCTTCATGCTGCGACCTCTTTGGAAATGACCTTGGGCTCGGGTTTCGGCCAGTACCAGGTGCTGGTGGTCTGCAGCACCGGGTTGAGGGTGATGGCATCCATCTGGCAACTGGTGAGGCACTTGCCACAGCCGTGGCAGATGTCGGTGAGCACCGCGTGAAGCTGCTTGGGCGCGCCGATGATGGCGTCCACCGTGCAGGTGTTGAAGCAACGCATGCAGCCAATGCACTCGGCTTCGTTGATGCGGGCGACCTGCGGAACCTGCTCGGTGTGGCCATCCAGATCGGCCTGCACGCCCAGCTTCTTGGCCAATGCTTCGGCCACCGCCTTGCCGCCCGGGGGGCACAGCGTGACGGGCGCTTCACCCTTGGCCAGCGCGGCCGCCGCCTGGGCACAGCCGACGAAGCCGCATTGCCCGCATTGCGAGCCGGGCAGCATCGCCTGGATTTCCTTTTCGATGGGATCTTCTTCAACGGCCAGCCATTGCGAGGCGATGCCCAGCAGGCCGCCCAGGATTATTCCGAGCAAGGTCAGGGAGATGACGGCAAGAGACATGATTGAAATTCCTTTCCTTAGGTACTGATGCCCGAGAAGCCCATGAAGGCCAGCGCCAGCAGGCTCGCGGTGATGAAGCCGAGCGGCGGGCCCTCGGCGAGCATCGGTGCCTGGGCCAGTGCCAGGCGTTCGCGCAGACCGGCGAAGATGATCATCACCGGCTGTAACCCACCGAGGAGGCGAAGGCGAACAGCACGCTGGTGAGAAAGCCCATGTGACCTTCCACCAGCAGCAGCGCCACACCCAGCACGGCACAGTTGGTGGTGATCAGGGGCAGGTAGATGCCCAGCATCTTGAACAGCGTCGGCGAGACCTTGCGGATCACCATCTCGGTGAACTGCACGGCGGCGGCGATCACCATGATGAAAGTGACCGTGCGCAGGTAGCCCAGGTCGTAGGGCACCAGCACGAAGGCTTCCACGGCCCAGTTGAACATCGACGATACGGTGATCACGAAGGTGGTCGCGAAGCCCATGCCCAGCGAAGTGTCTATCCGGGTGGTGACACCCATGAAGGAACACAGGCCGAGAAAGCGGGCCAGGATCACGTTGTTGACCAGCGCGGCGCCGATCATCATCAAGAGGTATTCACGCACGTTCAGGGGTCTCCATCAGCAGGAATGGTCATTCGTTCCGGCAAGCCGGAGGATCTGGATGTCGTCCCGCTTGCGCGGGGCGAGGTAGCGTTCCGCCTGGCGCGTGACGAGAAAACCGGGCAGCAGGCCGCCGAAGGCCGCGCCCATGGTCACGAGATCGCTGCCCCAGCGCCATTGCGCCAGGCCGGCGGCAAGCAGCGAAAGCAGCAGCGGGATCAGATAGGTGATGGCGGAAGCGCCCAGCAGCGAAAAGGGCGTGATGCCCAGCACCACGCGATCGCCCACGCGCAGGGAAAGTTCGTTGGGCAGGGCGAAACGGCGCATCTCCAGACGGGAGGCGAGGGTGCCGATGCCCTTTGAGTCGCACATCGCGGCCGATGCACAGCCGCCGCATCCGCCGGTCTGCTCGGGTTCGAGCAGCGCGAGATGGCCGTCGATGGAAACCACGCGGGCGGTTCCCTCGAGATAACTGCGTCTGGCTGGTCCTGGTAAGACATGGCGGGCATCCTTTTCGCAAGGCGAATCCTGCCTGTCCTGGAGTTACCCGATAGCCAGCCGAAGTCGCGTTGAGTTCATGGATTCCATGCTAGCCAGAGGGCCAAAAACGCGGTGTAAACAAGCGGAAGGCCCGCGTAAACGTTCTGTATACACGCCGCACGATCTGATCTGGGTCAGATCCCGTACTGGCTGAAAACCTTTCCCGCAGCCTGCTTTCCGGAAACACCTGTCACTTTTTGCGAGCGCTTGCACAAACATCCATAGCCGCTGCGTGCGGCGTGACAGGAGGGGAAGTACTGATGAGCGCCAGCAACGGCCCGATCTATCTCGATTACGCCGCGACCACGCCGGTCGACGATGAAGTCATCACTGCCATGCAGCGTTGCCTGGGGCGCCAGGGAGTGTTTGGCAACCCGGCCTCTGCCTCGCATGAGTACGGCCAGGCGGCGCGCGGCGTGGTGGAATACGCGCGCAGCCAGGTGGCCGATCTGGTCGGCGCCCGGCCAGGGCAGATCGTCTGGACCTCGGGCGCAACCGAATCGAACAACCTCGCGCTCAAAGGTGTGGCGGGCCCGCAGCGCGGTCGGCCCGTACATGTGGTCAGCAGCGTGCTGGAGCACAAGGCCGTACTGGATACGGCGGCCTGGCTGGCGCAGCAAGGCGTGGCGGTCACCCTGCTTGAGCCGGACGCCCAGGGCGTGATCGCGCCGGCCGCACTGAAAGCGGCCTTGCGACCGGACACCGCGCTGGTTTCGCTGATGCATGTGAACAATGAAACCGGCGTCATCAACCCCATCGCAGAACTCGGGGCGGTGGTGCGCGAGCATGGCGCGCTGTTTCATGTGGATGCCGCCCAGGCCGCCGGCAAGCTGCCGATCGACCTCGCGCAACTGCCGGTGGATCTCATGTCCTTCTCGGCACACAAGTTGTATGGCCCGAAAGGTATCGGCGCGCTGTACGTCGGCCCGCGTGCCGAGCCCGTGCTGCAGGCGCAGATGCATGGCGGTGGCCACGAAGGCGGCAGGCGTTCAGGCACACTGCCTACCCATCAGATCGTGGGCATGGGGGCGGCGTATGTTCTGGCCCGGCGCCGTCTGGCCCAGGATCAGGCACATATAGGCGGGCTGCGTGACGCATTCCTGGCCGCGCTGGCGGAGTTGCCGGAGGTGAGGGCCAATGCCGGACAGGCACCGCGACTGCCCAATATTCTCAGTCTGCGTTTCGAGCACCCGGCCTTCGATCCCAGGATGCTGGGCGGTGTCGCCGTCTCTTCCACGTCCGCGTGCAGCTCCGGGGCCGGTGCGCCCTCCCACGTGCTGACCGCATTGGGGCTGTCCGCCGATCAGGCGGGCCGCACGGTGCGCTTCAGTTTCGGGCGCTACAGCAGCGAGCAGGATGCCCTCTCCGCTGCGGCAGGCATCCGGAGTCTGTTGCAGATACTGACGCCCACGGTCTGAACCCGAACGCCCTGGCCTGCGGCGTGAGGATCTGTGTCGATCATCACGGGCCGCAGGGCAGGCGGCGTATGATCCGGCCCCTGTGGCGCCGCCTTCGGCAGCTCGGGCGCCACTGTCTTCATGTCCCTGGTTCCCCCCGATGCAAACCGGCATTCTCTACGCCCTGGCCGCCCATCTGTGCTGGTCGCTGTTCTCCATCTATTTCAAGGCGCTGGAAAGCGTGCCTCCGCTGGAGGTATTGCTGCACCGCATGGTCTGGTCGCTGGTGTTCCTGGCGGGCGTGCTCACCGTGCAGCGCAACTGGGGCTGGCTGCTGCCGGCGCTGCGCCGTCGCAAGCTGGTGGCTGGCTTCGCTGCCAGCGCGGTGCTGCTCGCGCTGAACTGGTTCATCTACATCTGGGCAGTCAAGGCCGGGCGCGTGGTAGACGCCAGCCTGGGCTACTTCATCAACCCCTTGGTGAATGTGCTGTTCGGCGTGCTGTTCCTGCGCGAGCGCCTGCGTGTGGCACAGTGGTTCGCCATTGTGCTGGCAGCGTCCGGCGTGGCCTGGTTCGCCTTCCGGATGGGCGAGCTGCCCTGGATTTCGCTGGCGCTGGCCTTCACGTTTGGGGGCTACGGCCTGCTGCGCAAGACGGCCTCGCTTGGCGCACTGGAAGGCCTGACGCTGGAAACGCTGCTGCTCTTCCCGTTTTCCGCGGGAGCCCTGCTGTGGTTCATCGGGCACGGGCAGAGCAGTTTCGTGGTCGCCACCCCGGGCATCCAGGCCCTTCTGCTGGCGGCCGGGCCGCTCACGTCGATTCCCCTGCTGATGTTCGCGGCGGGCGCGCGGCGTCTGCCGCTATCGTTGCTGGGCCTGCTGCAGTACATCAACCCGACCATTCAGCTGCTGCTGGGCGTCTGGCTCTGGCACGAGCCCTTCGACAACGCCCGTCTGATCGGTTTTGCGCTGATCTGGGCCGCCTTGCTGTTCTATACGCTGGAAAGCCTGTTCGTGTCGAAACTCCGGCGAAGCTGAGCGGAATCGCTCAGGTGGTGCCGGGGGCTGTCAGCAGGGCGCCTGCCCGGGTCAGATCAAGCGCCAGATAGACATGGTCGATCCGCGTGCCATCCAGGCAGGCCGCGTTGGGGATGTGCCGCAGACCGAAAAGCCGAACCCTTCGAGCAGGCGGATGCTGCGCAGGTTGCAGCCAAGGATGATGGCGATAGCCGTTTCGAAACCGGCCTCCCGCGCGGCGCTGAGCGCCGTCCGTACCAGTTCCTTGCCGAAGCCCCGGCCACGGTATCCGCTGAACAGGTAATAGCTGATTTCGCAGGTGTGGCTGAAAGCACGCCGCCCCTTGCGATAGGGTGAGAGGGCAACGTACCCGATCACCCGCTCATCCAGCGTCTTGACCGAGACGCCGTATGTCGGCGCCGAAGTAAAACTGAGCCAACGTGCCGACCGAAATGTGAGCCGGGGC
>NZ_MDUX01000039.1 GCF_014736495.1 Candidatus Dactylopiibacterium carminicum | reverse complement strand
GAAAAACAGTATTTCATGAAGCTCGGGGCTGTCTAGGAAACCCGGGGCGATTCAGCTTCCACGTCGAGCAGATGTCGCAGCATAAGACTCGCAGCGCCCTGCGCAGCCGCATGGACAGGTCTGGGAGCTAACTGCAATGGCTTTGGCGGTTGCCCTGCGAATACTCCCAGTTGTATCGCCACTCTCGTCAGAAAGTCGTTCCCCAGCTCAACCACGGGGCCACCGAGCAAGAGACGGTCCATTCCATAAACCTGCCCGAGATTGTGGAGAAATCTGGCCAGCAGATCAGCTGCACGATTCAGCACGGCAGACGCCGCTTCATCGCGTAGCGCAAGCCTGGCCTGCAAGGCAGCCGCCCCATCGACCCCCAGTTCCATCTGCATTGCCTGCAGGCTCAGAGTGGCATTGGCACATCCGCGTTGACCACAGGCACACATCGGGCCATCGGGTAGCAGTTGCTGATGCCCTACCCTGCCAGCCAAACCGTGCGCGCCCTTGACCAGCACGCCATCCACCACTGCAGCACAAGCCAGTTTCTGTCCCAGATGGACATACACCAGGGAATCCGTCAGTGGTCGCTTACCGGTATGCACGAACTGCATGGCTACACAGCACACTGCACGCTCGACCAGTAGCGGTATACCGGTCAACCAGGGCTCGGACAATTGCTCGCGCAGCAAACAGATGACGGGCAGATCGTGCCATCCCGTCGAGTCCGATTGAAGCAGAACACCTTTCGGCCCATCGACCGTTCCCGGGGCAGCCACCCCCATTCCACGAAACTGGAAACCACGCATCATGTAAGGATGCGTCACACGTTCAACGAGCCGAGCCAGACGTTTCAGCACAGAGTGACCATCCAGCCCCCGCACGCTCTCCTCTTCAAACGCGCGCAGATTGCCATCGATACTGCAGGCGGCCACGTGAATCCGCTCCGAGTTGAAATCCGTACCAAGCACCAGCAAACGCTGCGTATCAAGCCTCAACGGTGTGGGCCTCCGCCCCAGCGCTCCGGAAGGCACACTTTTGTCCTCGGCAACCCAGCCTTCTGCTATCAACCCATCCACCAAACGCCCGATCGCGCTGCGAGTCAGCCCCGTAAGGTCAGCCAGATCAGCACGGGAAAGGCCGCTGGCGTCACGCAATGCACGCAGGATGGCGATCCGGTTGACGTTGCGGATGAAACGCTGGTTACCGCTAATGACCATGCCAGAACCCCGTAAGCTGCGGCCGATGCATTCCGGCGCAGTGTTTTGATTTCATTGCCTGTCTTCCGGTGGGCGCCCCCTCTTGGGCACCGCCTGCGTCGCAGCGGAAGCCCCGGCAACCGGACCATCACGGGATACTGGCGCCGAGGCTGTGGAGGGCGCCGATGCCGCAACGGGCGCATCGCGCACCGCGACCTCGCCGGGCACTACTGCCGGAGCAGACACCGCATTCGTCGCCGGCTTCACCATGGCTGGCAACACTGTGACCCCGTCGTTACGAACCGGCTGGGTTTTCACATTCTGGGGAGGTACATTACTGTAATGCGTGCGCCCCTCGGTATCGATCCACTTGTAGATCTCGGCTTGTGCAGATACGGCAACCAAGCTCAGCAACAGACTGCCTGCCCGTCTAATCAGACGATCCACTTTGCTCTCCCTGTCTTGCATACAGCCACCGAGTATCCGCCGGCCCGGCAAACCTGGGCAAGAGTGAAACGGACGGCCGGGCGGGCATTCGTTCAAAGACGCTCAACCGGTATTGGCATGCCGGTGAGATAGCCCTGGATCAATCTGAATCCAATATCGTGACAAATGGCAAATTCCTGCTCGGTTTCCACGCCCTCTGCCACAGGCACCGAACCGAGATCGAGCACCAGTCGAACCAGGTCGCTGACGACCCGGAGCTTGCGTGAACTCGCCCTATGGATGTCATGAACCAACCCCATGTCGAACTTCACAAAGTCGGCGGGCACATCGCCCAATTCGATAAGACGTGCCTGACCTGCACCGAAATCATCGTAGGCGAAGCGCACGCCGATTTCACGCAGACTGGCAGTCGCCTCGCGCAATTGAATCGCATCAGTTACCGCCGCTTCGTGGATCTCGACCACCAGAGAAAGTTCCGGCAATTGGGTGCGCAAGCATCCCAGTGACTCGAAGAATTCCGGAGAAAAAGTTTCCTTCGGATGCGTATTCACGAACAAGGGATAGCCAGACAGGCGAGGAGCGATTTCGGCAATACCGAAGCGCCGAAACGCAGCGCTCAAGTCGACTTCCCGATCCAGTGCACTGGCAAGCTCGAACAGGCGGATCGGGGTTTGTGGCAACAAGGGGTGGTTTGCGCGCCCAAGCAGCTCATAAGCGAAGACGCTACGATCCTCCGCCCGCACAATGGGCTGTGCAGCACCACTGAGCCCCTGCCCTTCCAACAGATCAAGAAATTCGGCCTCATGCTGTACGAAACGTTCGGAAAGACTCAGCCCATCCGGCACCAGCATGGTCCGGGTACCATCACCGATATCAAAATCCGTTGCCTCTTCCTGGTGAAGCCGGATCCGGAACTCCTCGGTCCCGAAATGGACGATATCGCTCTCCTGCAGCAGGCAAGAGCCTTCCAGCCGCACACGATTGACGAAACTGCCATTGGTACTGTTGAGATCGGTGAGACGCAGCCGACCGCTCACGTCTGGCGTCAGCAAGGCATGATGACGGCTCAAGCCTAGGGAGCCCACCACAAGATCATTGTCCTGATCGCGTCCTATCCGGAAAGGCAGATGCGTGATGTTGTAGGTCATCCGCACACCATCCGCCGCGATGGATTCCATGAACCACAACTTCTCCACGCCTCCCTCCCGCAGCTTCTTCATCTCGATCCATATATCCCGATCGCCCCGACCAGGGGACGACAGCTTAACAGGCTCGAACTGAAATGCCGCACTTCGCGGCGCGATCACACACTCAGCATCGCCAGCGCAGCGGCACGGCGTACCCTGGCCTCATCAAGCAACCGATGGATCACGTCCTGATCCGCCGAAGCGAATGCGTCCTGGCGCCGAAGCAGCAATTCCTCCAAGGACAAAGTGGAGAAAGGATTTGCGATGCCGGCTGCCGTGTTGGCCAGAAACAGGATGTCGGACAGTTGCCGGGGTGGCCAGTTTCCCGTGCAGGACTCCTGCGCCGCGACGGCGTCGCAGATCACGGCTGGCGTTCCCAACGCGCGCAGTACCGCCTGGCCCACACGCACATCCCAATAGAGGATGAAATCAGCCAGTTCGCTCTCCTCCTCCAGCAGTTCGGGGTATTCGTGCACGCGCGAAAGCAAGTAGAACTGCCCGATGTCATGCACCATGCCGGCGAGCAATGCGGTATCCGGCACGACGTTCTCCAGCTGCACGGCCATCGCATGCGCCAGAGATGCTACGTCCAGTGAATGCCGCCACAGCTGATCGGCCAGCCGCCAGACCGGCGCGAACTCGTCGGCTGTGGCCAGTTGATCGCCGATCACCGCAAAAGCCAGCGTGCGGGCGTTGTTGACGCCCACACGCATCAACGCACGCTGCACATCGGTGACTTCCATTCCCGTCGGGTTGAAAAACGCGGAATTGGCCATACGTAACAACTTCACGGACAGCAGTGGCTCCAGACTGATCGCACGCGCCACGGCACTCAGTCCGGAATCCTGATCCTCCAGCGCCTTGCGGATGCGGATAGCCGCCTGCATGCTGGTTGGAAAGCTCAGTTCCCCGCTCCGGAGCTCAGCTTCGATCGCAGCACTGAACGCTGCGCGACGCTCAGAGGTCTCTACCATGTCTCTCCCTGTTTTTGCCTCTGTTCCGGCATTGACGGCACAATGCAGAACGAACCACGACGATACAAAGGCCCCTCAAATGAATCCTCTGCTCGATCTCTCCAGCTTGCCTCGATTTGATACGGTCCGGCCAGAACACGTCGCGCCAGCCATCCAGCAGTTGCTTGCAGAGGGCCGCGCACTGATCGCACGGCAGACCCAACCCAACGTTACGCCAAGCTGGGACGACTTTGTCGCTCCGCTGATCGACGCAGGCGAACGCCTGTCGCGTGCCTGGGGCATCGTAGGTCACCTCCATAGCGTGCTGGACATCACCTCTTGGCGCGAGGCCTATAACGCCATGCTGCCAGAAGTGACGCAGTATTACGCCGAGCTTGGCCAGAACCTTGCGCTGTTTGCCAAGTACAAAGCAATTCGGGCAAGCGACGAATACGGACGTCTGACACCCGTACGCCAGCGCATCATTGATAACGAGATCCGGGACTTCCGCCTCTCCGGCGCGGAACTGCCGGAAGACCAGAAACCACGCTTCCAGTCTATCCAGCAGGAGCTGGCTGCACTGGCAGCAAAGTTCTCGGAAAACGTTCTGGACGCCACCAATGCGTTTACCGAATTGGTCACCGACGAAAAACGTCTAGCCGGACTACCGACAGATGCCATCGCTGCAGCCCGGGCAGAAGCCGAGGCGGCGGGTAGATCAGGTTGGCTGTTCACTTTGCGTATGCCATCTTACCTGCCTGTCATTCAGTACGCAGAAGATCGCCTGCTGCGCGAAACCCTGTATCGCGCATCCGCGACCCGGGCATCCGAGTTTTCGGCAGCGCTAGGACATCCAGAATGGGACAACGCGCCCAACATCGCACGCATCGTCGAACTACGCCGCGAGCTGGCAAGCATGCTGGGCTACCACAGCTATGCGGAAGTCTCGCTGGTACCAAAAATGGCCGACTCTCCTGAGCAGGTCCTGGCTTTCCTGCGCGATCTTGGCACCAAGGCAAAGCCGTACGCGGAGCGCGACATGGCTGAATTGAATGACTTCGCCCGTAATGAGCTGGCGATCGCCGACCTGCAGCCTTGGGATATAGGCTGGGCTGCAGAGAAACTGCGCCAGGCGCGCTACAGCTACTCGGATCAGGAGGTGAAGCAGTATTTCCCTGAGCCTCGTGTCCTGGCAGGCCTTTTCAACGTGGTAGAAAAACTCTATGGCGTGAACATCAGAGAAGACCAAGCACCTGTCTGGGATGCGGATGTGCGTTTCTTCCGCATCGAACGGGACGGCACGCTGATAGGGCAGTTCTACCTGGATCTTCACGCGCGTGCCACCAAACGGGGCGGAGCCTGGATGGACAGCGCGATCTCACGCCGTCGCACGACCGTTGGTGTTCAGGTCCCGGTAGCGTACCTCGTCTGCAATTTCCCGGGGCCGGTAGATGGCAGACCTGCCACGTTCTCTCACGACGATGTGCAAACTCTGTTCCATGAAGCCGGGCACGGCCTGCATCATCTGCTCACACGCGTAGACGAACTCTGGGTGTCCGGGATATCCGGAGTGGAATGGGATGCTGTCGAGCTTCCCAGTCAGTTCATGGAGAACTTCTGCTGGGAATGGGATGTGCTGTCGGCCATGACAGCACATATCGATACCGGTGAAACATTGCCGCGCGAGCTGTTCGACAAGATGCTGGCAGCCAAGAATTTCCAGAGTGGCATGCAGACTGTCCGGCAGCTGGAATTCGCACTCTTCGACCTGCGTCTGCATCACGACTGGCAGCTTGACACAGCAGGCGTCCAGCCACTGCTTGAAGAGGTCCGGCGTGAAGTGGCCGTGCTCTTCCCCCCCGCATGGCACCGTTTCGCCAACAGTTTCTCCCACATCTTCGCTGGAGGCTACGCCGCAGGCTACTACAGCTACAAATGGGCTAAAGTGCTCTCGGCGGACGCCTATGCAGCATTCGAGGAAGCGCGGGCAACCTGTGGCAGTACGCTGGATGCACAAACAGGCGCACGCTTCCTGAAGGAAATTCTCTCCGTCGGCGGCGCACGCCCTGCCATTGAGTCGTTCAAAGCGTTCCGGGGCCGAGAGCCCGAAGTGGACGCGCTGCTGCGTCACAGCGGCATGGCCACGGCCTGAAAATGCGAAAAGGGACAGCCACATCCGCGACTGTCCCTTTTCATACAGAAACCAGCGTCAGAACAATACTTCGCGCAACACGCCACGCCGCTTTAATATCCGGCGCAGCTGCGCCAGATCCTCCAGGGTCAGCACTTCGACGTCGTCCAAACCGTAGCGATATTGGATCACCACACGCTGTTTCTCGGTCAACTGGCCGATCCATTCACGGATCAACGCTTCAACCTCCGCCGTATGGATACTGGACTCCGGGCTGATGGCTTGCTCGTCGGCAAGGGATTCACCAATGGATAGACTGGGATCGATATCCAGCGGCGCATCCAGCGAAGCCGTGTGCTACGACAGGGACAGGATCTCCCGCACCTCTTCCAGCGGACGCGACAGTTTCTCTGCGACCTCCTCCAGCTTCGGCGTGCCTCCCTGATTCGCCTCGACCTGCCGCTGCGCCCGCAGAACCTGATTGAGCTCTTTGACGACGTGGACCGGCGGATAGTCCGCGACTGGTTCATGATCGCCCGCTCGATATTCTGGCGGATCCACCAGGTAGCGTAGGTGGAAAAACGAAATCCCCGCTCCGGATCGAACTTCTCGAGTGCATGCATCAGGCCGAGGTTCCCTTCCTCGACCAGATCCAGCAATGGAATACCCCGGTTCAGATAGTGCTTGGCGATATTCACAACCAAGCGCAGATTGCGCTCGATCATGATCTGGTGGGCTTCGAAATCTCCCTGCCAAACACGCCGTGCCAACGCAGCTTCTTCAGTCGCTGTCAGCAGAGGATTGAGCCCTATCTCGTTAAGATAGAGCTGGGTGACATCATTAAGGTACTCACTTTCACTGGGTGCGGGAGTTGACGCTACAGCAGCTTCTGCGAATGCCTCCAGCTCGGGAGGCAGATCCGTTTCCTTCTCTTCGTCGTCATCGAGAAATTCCGGATCGTACATGGCTCACACCCTCAACGTGTTGGCAAATACTTCAACGGATCGACAGGTTTCCCCTGTCGCCTGATCTCGAAGTGCAGTTTGGGACGATCAGCATCCGAATTGCCCAGAGCAGCAATCTTCTGCCCTCGCTGCACTGTCTGCCCTTCCTTCACCAGAATCTCGCTGTTATGTGCATAGGCACTCAGATAAGTATCGTTGTGTTTGACGATGACCAGATTTCCGTAACCACGTAATCCAGAACCCACATACACGACACGCCCCGCACCCGCAGCCAGCACAGGATCGCCGATATTGCCCGTCAAATCGACCCCTTTGTTAGTGCTGTCATTGAACCCGGCAATCACACGTCCCGTACCCGGCCAACTCCACTCGACCTCGCCATTAACCGCCACCCCACCCTGCTGAGCGGCTGGTGCGCTCTGAGTCGCCGGGGCGCTCTGTGCAGCCACCGGGCGAGGCGGTTCGGCCGGCTTAGAAGTCGCTACATTTGCCGGAGCAGATGCCGCGGCACTGGGTTGCGTCAGATCTTTCCACGCTTCTGTCGAGTAGGCCACGCGCCCACCCTTAGGTTCAGTCTTCAGTTGGGAAGAAGCGCCTGCGGGCACAACCGGCGCTGGAGCAGAGGTCGTGCTTTGAGGTGCGGATGTCATGGCTGGCGCGCCATCTACGGGACGGGAAATCAGTGCAGCGCCTTGCTCGACGGGGCGGGCGCCTTCCATGTCGCCACTTGGCGGCTGCACACGCAATTCCTGTCCCGCCTTGATGACCGCCGGATCCTCAATGCCGTTCCACGCTGCCAGCGTACGGTAATCGGTCTCATAAACGTGTGCGATGCTGTAGAGCGTTTCGCCACGCTTGACGATGTGATAGCCAGGGCGAGCAACCACAGGTGCCGAAGGTGTACTCACGACCGGCGCCGACGTCGCTGCAGGGATGCGCGATTCCACTGGCGCCGGAACAGTTGTGCTGCATGCCGATAGCAGCAACACACCGATTCCAGCCCACACCACGCGATACCTCTGCTCGTAATCCTGCATGCCTGACCTCATTCAGTTCCGGGAAGCAACGGTACGAATCGTACCGCATCAAGACGGCTTTCTTTGAGTGCGCCATTGCGCTGACGTTCAATCAGCAACATCACCTGGTGACCGCTTGATTGCGTCAATGGCATGATCATCCGCCCTTCAGGCGCAAGCTGGTCCACCAATGCACGCGGCACGGCCGACGCGGCAGCTGCCAATATGATGGAATCGAATGGCGCCACCTCAGACAGCCCTAGGCTGCCATCGGCATGTTTCAGACGAACATTTGGCAGGCGCAAAGGGCGAAGATTGCTGCGCGCACGGTCCAGCAGCTTGCCGATCCGCTCTATTGCATAGACATCGCTGGCCAGGTAAGAAAGAACCGCTGCCTGATAGCCACACCCTGCTCCAACCTCCAAGGTTTTACCCAGCATCCGACCACCCGCGATGAGCAGTTCAGCCATACGGGCAACGACAAAAGGTTGCGAGATGGTCTGGCCGAATCCCAAAGGCAACGCAGTGTCTTCATAGGCTCTACTGGCCAGAGCCTCCTCGACAAAGGCATGACGCGGCACCCGATTGATCGCATCCAGCACCCGTTCATCACGGATCCCGATCTCGCGCAGACGCTCCACCATCCTGGCACGTGCACGCTGTGCCTGCGTTGCAGCCTGCGGCGTCATGACTCCATCCAGCGTGCGAGCCGGCTCGATTGCGCAGTATGCGTCAGGTCGATCTGCAGCGGAGTAATCGAAATGAACCCTTGTGCTACCGCATGGAAGTCCGTGCCCTCCCCTGCATCTGCGGCCTCTCCGACAGGCCCGATCCAGTAAATGGGTTCACCTCGAGGATTGGTTTCACGGATCACAGGTTCCGCCCTGTGCCGCTTGCCCAGGCGAGTCGTCCGCACTCCACGCAGGGCATCGGCAGTCACATCGGGCACGTTCACGTTCAAGAGAGCCGGTTCGCCAAAGGCACTGCGCTGAAAGCGCTCGACCATCTCACGGGCAAAGCAGGCAGCCGTCTCGAAGTGTCTGGGCGAGCGCCCTACCAGTGACACGGCCATGGAAGGCACACCAAGCAGGTAACCCTCTGTCGCAGCAGCAACAGTGCCGGAATAGATGGTGTCATCGCCCATGTTTGCTCCATGATTGATGCCGGAAACGACCATGTCTGGTTGCATGTCCAGCATGCCCGTGACTGCCAGATGGACGCAGTCACTAGGTGTGCCGTTGACGTAGTAGAAACCGTTGGCGGCTCGACGCAATTGCAGGGGGCGGTCCAGCGTCAAAGAATTGCTGGCGCCGCTACGATCGCGCTCCGGCGCCACCACCGTCACTTCCGCGACCTTGCCAAGTTCTCTGGCCAATGCCTCGATGCCAGGCGAAAAATAACCGTCGTCGTTGCTCAAAAGAATCCGCATGCTGCTTCACTCAGAGTTCGAACAACTGATTATATAGGCAAGGCAAAAATACCCATGACAGCAAAATCAGCAAACCCGCCGACAACAAAAAAGCCACCCGATTGGATGGCTTTTTTTTATTGGTCGGGGCGGCGGGATTCGAACTCGCGACCCCTTGCACCCCATGCAAGTGCGCTACCAGGCTGCGCTACGCCCCGACACAGAAGAACCATTATAGCAGGTTTTTCTAAATTTGCATGTACACGCTGCAATCAAGGCTGGCGCAGAATTTCCAGGATTGCTTCCAATTCTGCACGGACCTGAGTGTTGCTGGCCTTCCCTTTGGCCACGATTTCATCATTCTCACGCTTGAGGATCTGGTACTCCTCAAGACGGTTACGAGCTCCACTGATCGTGAAGCCTTCGTTGTAGAGCAACTCGCGGATACGACGCACCAACAGCACCTCGTGCCGCTGGTAGTACCGACGATTGCCGCGTCGTTTGACAGGCTTAAGCTGGGTGAACTCCTGCTCCCAGTATCGCAACACGTGCGGCTTGACGCCACACAGTTCGCTCACCTCGCCAATCGTGAAATAACGCTTGGCGAGAATGGGCGGCAGTTCACCGATGTCTTCAAGCTGATTGTCCATCGCTCAGTTGTTCAACCACGGTCTTGAGTTTTTGGCTGGCATGGAAGGTCACCACCCGCCGTGCGGAAATCGGGATCTCTTCCCCTGTTTTGGGATTGCGCCCTGGTCGCTGGGGTTTATCCCTCAGTTGGAAGTTGCCGAAGCCGGAAAGTTTCACGTCCTCTCCACGAGCCAGCGCATTACGGATCTCCTCGAAGAACCCCTCGACCATATCCTTGGCCTCACGCTTGTTGAGGCCCACTCGCTCGAACAACAGCTCAGCCAGCTCGGCCTTTGTCAATGTCATAGTCGAACTTCTGCTTGCTTCAGGCACGAAGACGCCCTCCCAACTGTTGCTCCACGGCAGCCACAAGGCCGCGCATGCAGGCCTCGATCTCGGCCTCCTCCAGCGTGCGTTCAGTGTGCTGAAGCACTACACGCAACGCAATACTTCGGAATCCGGGCTCTACACCCTTGCCCGAGTAGACGTCGAACAAGGTTACGGAACGCAGATATTCTCCTCCGGCCGCTTCCAGCGTTCCTCGCAGGGAGTCGGCACTTATCTCGTTGCGCAATACCAGTGCGAGATCCCGCTGGACCACTGGTTGCCGGGAAATATCCTGGGCCTGCGGCAGCCGGGTACTCAGTACTGCGTCAAGCTCAAGCTCGAACACCATGGGTGCGGCTCCAAGCCCATAGCGTTGTACCAAAGCTGGATGCAGTTCGCCAAGGACACCTATCACATCTGCCCCCAATTTCACTTCTGCACAGCGGCCCGGATGCAGCGCCGGATGGCGTGCAGCGACGAACTGCGCCCGCCCTGCCAGCAGAATCTCCACATCATGCTTGACGTCGAAGAAATCGACACTGCGCGCAGCCTGCCCCCACTGCTCGGGCTCAGCTGTTCCCCAGGCTAGCCCAGCAAGGCGCACTGGTTGGGCGTAGCCGGTCACAAAGGTCTCATCCTTCCGGAAACAGCGACCCAATTCAAACAAACGCACGCGTGGCGCACGACGACGCAGATTGCCAGCCAAGGCTCCGATCAAGCCTCCCAACAAAGTGGAGCGCATGACACTCATCTGGCTGGCAATCGGATTAGCCAGACGGATGGGGGCTTCGTTGGCAGCAAAGTCACGTTCCCAAGCTTCGTCAACGAAGGCGTAGCTGATGATTTCCTGGTAATCCAGGGCAGCCAGCGCACGTCGCGCACGATGCGCGGGGCGCGTAAACTCACTGCTGGGCAGCATGTGCGCCGGCCCGACGGGAGGGCAGGCAGGAATGCTGTCATAGCCGTGTATACGGGCAACTTCCTCGACCAGATCCTCCTCGATGTTGATATCGAAACGATAACTCGGCGGAGTCACCTCCAAGCCCCCGACACTGGCCTTTACCTGCATCCCAAGGCGCGCCAGGGCCGCATGCATTGCGTCGTCCGCGATATTGAACCCCAGCAGTTTTCGCGCACGCTCGGGACGGAAAGGTACGATCTGGCGCTGCGGCAGCTGTTCGCGCTCAATCGCCTCGAACACCGATCCGGCAACACCACCACAGATACCCAAAATCAGCGCCGTCGCGCGCTCCATCGCTTGCGCCGGCAGTGCAAAGTCAACTCCACGTTCAAAACGATGCGAGGCGTCCGAGGAAAAACCGAGGATCCGCGCACGGCCAACGATGGCATCCGGATGAAAGAATGCAGACTCAAGGAAGATTTCGGTGGTGGCATCAGTCACCCCACTATTCTCCCCACCCATGATGCCGGCCAGCGCCAAAGGGCGGCCTTCATCGGCAACCAACAGCATATCCGCAGCAGGCGTCACCTCATCACCATTCAGCAGCACCAGCTTTTCGCCTGGTTGCGGATGGCGTACATGGATGTCACCTTGCAATAGCCCATTATCGAAAGCATGTAGTGGCTGCCCCAACTCCAGCATCACGTAGTTGGTGATATCCACGGCAGCACTGATGCTTCGCAGACCAGAACGCGCCAGACGCTCGCGCATCCATTCAGGCGTGTCAGCTTGCGCATTGACACCAGTAATCACACGCCCCAGATAACGCGGACAGGCTAGGGGCGCATCCAGATGCACTTTGCGTTGCCGTTCATGCCCTACCGGAACATCCGGCGTGACAATGGCCTGCAAGGGCGTATCGGTGAGTGCAGCAAGTTCGCGCGCCACCCCCGCCAGACTGAGGCAGTCCGCACGATTGGGTGTGAGCTTGATGGTGATCTTGCGATCATCCAGATCGAGATAGCTACGGATATCGGCGCCGACCGGTGCGTCTTCCGGAAGCGCCAGCAAACCATCATGATCTTGGCTCAGGCCAAGCTCGCTAGCCGAACACATCATGCCGAAGGACTCCAGCCCCCGCAGCTTGGCGGCCTTGATCTCGAATCCTGGCAGTTTGGCACCTACGCACGCGCACGGTGCCTTCATGCCTTCCACCACGTTCGGGGCTCCACAGACGATCTGCAGCAACTCGTCCGCACCAACATCGACACGACAAACCTTCAACTTGTCTGCATTCGGATGTTTCTCGAAGGAAACGATCTGCCCCACCACCACTCCGGAGAACGGCGGGGCGACAGGCTCGACCTCCTCAACCTCAAGGCCGGCCATAGTCAGAAGATGGCACAGGGCCTCGGAATCGAGCGACGGATTACAAAGGGTACGCAACCAACTTTCGGAGAACTGCATGATCGGTCAATCCTGGAATTGGGCAAGGAAACGCAGATCGTTATCGAAGAACAGACGCAGATCGTTGACGCCGTAGCGCAGCATGGCCAGACGATCGAGCCCCATTCCAAAGGCGAACCCCGTGTAGCGCGCGGGATCTACACCGCCATTGCGCAACACATTCGGATGCACCATGCCGCAACCTGCTATTTCCAGCCAGCGCCCCTTGTTCGGACCGCTCATGAAAGCGAAATCGATCTCGGCTGAAGGTTCGGTAAACGGGAAAAACGACGGCCGAAAACGTACCTGCATCTCGTCCGTTTCGAAGAAACGCTGCAGGAAATCGACAATCACGCCTTTCAGACCGGCGAACGAGATATTTTCGCCCACCCACAGACCTTCGACCTGATGAAACATCGGCGAATGCGTAGCGTCGGAATCAACACGATAGACACGGCCCGGTGCGATGATGCGCAGATCGGGCATCACTTCTGCATCCTTGTAGCGGGTCGCATGGGCCTGCATGCTGCGAATCTGCACCGGACTAGTATGCGTCCGCAGCAACACATCCTGCACGCCTTCGATATAGAAGGTGTCATGCATCGAGCGAGCGGGATGCTTTTCCGGCGTATTCAATGCAGTGAAGTTGAACCAGTCTTCCTCAATCTCAGGGCCATCAGCTACTTCAAAACCGATCGAGCGAAAAAGCGTCTCGAAACGCTCCTGCGTCCGTACCACTGGATGCAAACCACCCCTGCCACGCCCCCGGCCCGGCAGAGTGACATCCAGTGCTTTGGCCGCCAACTGGAGCTCGAGCTGGGCCGCACGCAGGGCCTCACGGCGCGCCTCGAGCGCCTGCTCGATTGCCGCCTTGCAACGGTTGATTTCCGCCCCGGCACGCTTGCGCTCATCCGGATCCAGCTTGCCCAGCCCTTTGAGCAACTCGGTGACGCTGCCGCTCTTTCCCAGAAAGACCGCCTTGGCCTGCTCCAGTGCATTGATGTCTGCCGACGCGGAAAAAGCGGCAGTTGCCTGACTGAGCAGTTGATCGAGGTTATCCACGCCCACACCCACTTGAATTCAGTCGGATCATCAAAAGGTGATCCGCAAACAAAAAAAGGAGGCATGCGCCTCCTTTTTTCCTTCGCAACAGCTCAAGCGCCGAGCTGTGCTTTGGCCTGATTGGCCAGCGCCGCAAAAGCGGGCTTGTCAAACACGGCCAGATCGGCCAGCACCTTGCGGTCTACTTCGATCGCAGCCTTCTTCAGGCCATTCATGAAACGACTGTAGGTCAGGCCAAGCTCACGGGCGGCTGCGTTGATACGCGCAATCCACAGAGCACGGAACTGGCGCTTGCGCTGACGACGGTCACGGTAGGCATACTGCCCGGCCTTCATCACCGCTTCTTTGGCGATGCGATATACGTTCTTGCGGCGGCCGCGGTAACCCTTGGCCTTGTCGAGGACTTTTTTGTGACGGGCGCGAGCCGTTACACCACGTTTAACGCGAGGCATGTTATATCTCCTTCCTGAATCAAGCGTAAGGCATCATTGCGTGGATGCGTGCGGTATCGGTGTCATGCACACCGGTCACGCCACGCAATTGACGCTTGGACTTGGTGGTCTTCTTGGTCAGGATGTGGCGCTTGAACGCTTGCGAGCGTTTGATGCTACCACCGGAGCGAACCTTGAAGCGCTTGGCGGCGCCGCTCTTGGTCTTCATCTTCGGCATTGCTAACTCCAACAATATTAGATGTGGAACCCGGTGGCCCCGTCGGGGCACTTCAACAACCAAGGCACCACTTGTTTTGCAGCAGCTGAAACCAGGGCTGCTGCGCCCCCGCCTTGCGGCAAACCAATCAGGACTTCTTCTTTGGCGCCACGACCATGATCAGTTGGCGACCTTCCAGCTTCGGAAACTGCTCAACCACGATGGTGTCACCCAAATCGGCCTTGATACGCTCCAGTTGGCGAATGCCGAACTCCTGGTGCGCCATCTCTCGGCCACGATACCTCAACGTCACTTTGACCTTGTCGCCTTCCTCAAGGAAGCGAGTCATATTGCGCATCTTGATCTGGTAATCATTCTCGTCCGTCCCTGGGCGCAGCTTGATTTCCTTGACCTGGATCTGCTTCTGCTTCTGCTTCTGCTTCTGCTTCGCTTCGTGAGCGCGCTTCTGCTCCTGGTACTTGAACTTGCCGTAATCCATGATCCGGCAAACGGGAGGTTTGGCTTGTGGTGCGATCTCTACCAGATCAACACCGGCTTCCTCGGCCATTACCAACGCCTGCTGGGTGGATACGATACCGAGCTGTTCGCCGTCTTCTCCGACCAATCGCACTTCGGGAACACCAATTTCCCGGTTGAGGCGATGCGCGTTCTTTTCCTGAGCTATGGCTGCAATCTCCAAAATGACAAAAACTAAGCCCCGGCTTGGCGACTATCCCGCTCGCCTTGCCAGCGCTCGACCAATTCCGTGAAGGACATCTGCCCCAGATCTTGGCCGCTCCGAGCACGTATGGCGACCTTGCCGGTTTCTTTTTCCTTATTGCCGACAACCAGCAGATAAGGCAGCTTCTGCAGGCTATGTTCGCGGATTTTATAATTAATCTTCTCGTTCCGCAAATCTGCTTCAACACGGAAGCCTGCTTCGCGCAGCCGCGCCGCGAGATCCTCTGCATAATCAGCCTGTGCTTCCGAGATGTTCATCACCACAGCCTGCACCGGGGAAAGCCACAAAGGGAAGGCTCCACCGTGGTTTTCGATCAGGATGCCGATGAAGCGCTCCAGGGAACCCAGGATCGCGCGATGCAGCATCACCGGCCGCTTGCGCGTGTTGTCCTCGGCCACATATTCCGCATCCAGGCGTTCGGGCAGCACGAAATCGAGCTGCAGCGTACCGCACTGCCAGGAGCGCCCCAACGCATCCTTGATGTGATATTCGATCTTGGGGCCATAGAACGCCCCCTCACCCGGCAGTTCCTCCCACTCTTTGCCGGACGCCTTGAGTGCAGCACGCAAACCGGCCTCGGCCTTGCCCCAGATTTCGTCGGAACCGGCACGTTTTTCAGGACGCAACGCCAGCTTGACGGCGACGTCATGGAAGCCGAAGTCCTTGTAGACGCTCATCAGCAGAGCATCAAAGGCCATCGCTTCGGATTCGATCTGGTCTTCGGTCGCAAAGATATGCGCATCGTCCTGCACAAAGCCCCGTACACGCATCAACCCATGCAGCGCACCCGACGGCTCATTGCGATGACAAGAGCCGAACTCCGCCAGACGCAGCGGCAGGTCGCGATAGGAGCGCAGGCCATGATTGAATATCTGCACATGCCCCGGACAGTTCATGGGTTTGACGGCGTAATCGCGCTTCTCAGACTCCGTTGTGAACATGTTGTCACGGTAGTTTTCCCAGTGACCGGAACGCTCCCACAGGGAACGGTCCATCACCATCGGCGTGCGCACTTCCTGATAACCCGCCGTATTCAGGCGAGCACGCATGTATTGCTCAACCACCTGCCACAGCGTCCAGCCCTTCGGGTGCCAGAACACCATCCCCGGCGCCTCATCCTGCAGGTGAAAGAGATCCAGCAGCTTGCCGACACGCCGGTGATCGCGCTTTTCAGCCTCCTCAAGCATGTGCAGGTAGGCATCCAGCTCTTCCTTCTTGGCCCAGGCCGTACCGTAGATGCGCTGCAACTGCTCGTTCTTCGCATCCCCACGCCAGTAGGCGCCAGCCACCTTCATCAACTTGAAGTGCTTCAGCTTGCCGGTGGAAGGCACGTGCGGGCCGCGACAAAGGTCGATGAATTCGCCCTCGCGATACAACGAGATCGTCTCGCCAGACGGAATGGCTCCAATCAACTCGGCCTTGTATTTTTCGCCCAACCCGAGAAAGAACTTCACCGCTTCATCACGATCCCACTCCTCGCGACTGATCGGCACATCCTTCTTCGCGAGTTCCGCCATGCGCTTTTCAATGGTCTCAAGATCCTCGGGCGTGAACGGGCGGGAATACGCAAAATCATAATAGAAGCCGTTTTCCACCACCGGACCGATGGTGACCTGCGCCTCCGGAAACAACTCCTTGACCGCATAGGCGAGCAAGTGCGCCGTAGAGTGACGAATGACTTCCAGACCATCCGCATCCTTCTCGGTCAGGATTGCAAGCGACACATCCCGATCGATCAAGAAGGAAGTATCTACCGACTTCCCATCCACCCTGCCAGCCAACGCTGCCTTGGCCAATCCAGTACCAATCGAAGCAGCCACTTGCGCCACCGTCACAGGGGCTTCGAAGCTACGCTGAGATCCATCAGGGAGTGTGATATTGGGCATATCGGACTTTCTCGGAAAGTACAGGCGAAAAAAAAGTGCGGGCTAGAGCCGCGCACTTTTTTCAATCAACGAAACAGAGAGCACTGCGCGACTCAAGAGCGCTTAGAAAGCATTCCAGGTCGTGCGAGTTCGGAACATTAATCCTTCTCCATGTTCGTTGGTAGGCGCGATTGGACTCGAACCAACGACCCCCACCATGTCAAGGTGGTGCTCTAACCAGCTGAGCTACGCGCCTAAAGAGGTGCGCATTATAGCGACAGTTTTCAGACTGTCAAAGCTTATTTGAACAGGACGAACAGAGCCCCCTCTCCTGCGTTCAAGCCGGTACCGAATGCCTGATCAGATGATCGAAGGCAGACAGCGAAGCCTTTGCCCCCTCGCCCATCGCGATCACGATCTGCTTGTACGGTACGGTCGTGCAATCGCCGGCGGCGAATACGCCGGGCATGGAAGTCTGCCCCTTGGCATCGACCTCGATCTCTCCCCGCGGCGACAGATTGATCACGCCTTTCAGCCAGTCGGTATTCGGCACCAGACCAATCTGCACGAAGATCCCTTCGAGTGCGAGATGATGCACTTCGCTCGTGGCACGATCCTTGTAATTCAGACCATTGACCTTGTCTGTACCGGTAACTTGGGTCGTCTGCGCCGAAGTGATGATCGTCACGTTCGGCAAGCTACGCAACTTGCTCTGCAACACCGCATCCGCACGAAGCTGGCTGTCGAACTCCAGCAGAGTGACATGCGCCACGATACCTGCCAGATCGATCGCTGCCTCGACGCCCGAATTACCCCCTCCGATCACGGCCACACGCTTGCCTTTGAACAACGGACCGTCACAGTGAGGGCAGTAGGCCACCCCCTTGGTGCGGAACTCTGCCTCGCCCGGCACGTTCATGTTGCGCCAGCGGGCGCCGGTGGCCAGCACCACCGTCTTGCTCTTAACCACCGCACCGTTTTCCAGCGTGACTTCCACCCCTCCGTCGATCATCTTCAAGGCCTGCGCACGCTGCAGGTTCATGATATCGACACCGTATTCCTTGACGTGTTCTTCGAGCGCCATGGCCAGCTTGGGCCCTTCGGTAGCCCTCACCGAGATGAAATTCTCGATACCCAAGGTGTCCATCACCTGCCCACCGAAACGCTCGGCCAACACACCGGTCCGGATACCCTTGCGCGCGGCATAGATCGCAGCGGCCGAACCGGCAGGCCCACCACCGACGACCAGCACATCAAATGGCGCCTTGGCGCTGATCTTTTCGGCTTCTCGTGCAACCGCTCCGCTGTCGAGCTTGGCGACGATTTCCTCCAGCGTCATCCGCCCCTGACTGAAGGGTTGGCCATTCAGGAAAACAGTAGGCACCCCCATGATCTGGCGAGCATCGATTTCCGCCTGGAACAGCGCGCCATCGATCGTCGTGGCCCTGACATTCGGATTGAGTACCGCCATCAGGTTCAAGGCCTGCACCACATCCGGGCAGTTGTGGCAGGACAAGGAGATGAACACTTCGAATTCATACCGCCCCGACAGGCCCTTGATCTGCTCGATCACTTCGGCATCCACCTTGGGTGGATGCCCGCCCGCCTGCAGCAAGGCAAGCACCAGCGAAGTGAATTCATGACCAAGCGGGATGCCTGCGAAACGGATCCCCATCGACTGACCGACACGCTGCACCACGAAAGAGGGTCTGCGGACACCTGCATCTGCCTCTTCGCGCAGACTGATCTTGTCGGAAAGCCCCTTGATCTCTTCGAGCAATTCACGCACTTCGACAGACTTGGCGCCGTCATCGAGCGCAGCGACAAGTTCGATCGGATGCTGCAGGCGAGTTAGATACCCCTGCAGCTGGGTCTTCATGTTGGCGTCCAGCATGTTGTCAGCTCTTTCTTTGGTCAAAATTTGCCCGCTCCGCCTGGGCGGGCGGAGATTGGAAGATGTTGGGGCTGGGGATGCCCTTGCCGGGCTTTGCTTCGTCCGGGCGCTCGTGCAATCCGGCGCCGGATCGTGGGGCTTTCTCTCGTTGTGGGCTGGAGGGCTTGATCGACTCCTGCCGGATCCGGCCGCCGATGTCGGCCGGATCTTCGCTGCGCGCCCGGACGGGCGCGCAGCCGGAAGGACATCAGATCTTGCCGACCAGGTCCAGCGACGGAGCCAGCGTGGCTTCGCCTTCCTTCCACTTGGCCGGGCAGACTTCACCCGGATGGCTTGCCACATACTGGGCAGCCTTGACCTTGCGGAGCAGCTCCAGGGCGTCACGGCCGATGCCGCCGGCATTGATTTCAACGATCTGGATCTTGCCCTGAGGATCGATCACGAAGGTGCCACGATCGGCCAGGCCAGCTTCCTCGATATACACACCGAAGTTGCGGGTGATCGCGCCGGTCGGATCGCCGATCATCGGATAGGCAATCTTCTTGATCGTATCCGAAGTGTCATGCCAGGCCTTGTGGGTGAAGTGCGTATCGGTGGACACCGAGTAGATCTCGACGCCCAGCTTCTTGAACTCGGCGTAGTTGTCAGCCAGGTCCCCCAGTTCAGTCGGGCACACAAAGGTGAAGTCGGCCGGGTAGAAGAACACCACGGACCACTTGCCCTTCAGGTCGGCTTCGGTCACATCGATGAACTTGCCAGCGTGGAAGGCGGTAGCCTTGAACGGCTTCACTTCGGAATTGATGTAGGACATGAGCAGAACCTCCATGAGTTGGTTGTCAGTTAAGTCAGATGACGGGAGTGATATTACTGACAGCATGGTCGATAGGGCCAATTTAATGGAACAACATCGACCATAGCGGAGACCTATGACACCACCGCATGTCAGCGTGATGACATCGCAAGGACGCAGTCAAACAGAAGGCGCACCTTGCCACTCGCGTGGCTCCCTTAGGGGCACGCGGGTTCTGGCTGGACAGGATCGTACAGGGAAGGTTCAGCCACCGACACCGTCAGGCGACGGCAAACGTTCGGCGACCAGAGAATAGAGTCGCCGGTGATCGGCGCGCAGCACCTTGAAACGGAAACCCGCGACCTCGACCATTTCCCCGCGCACCGGCACACGTCCGAAGTGCTTGAGCACCAGCCCACCAACGGTATCGACATCCTCCTGCGGCAGCCTGCAGCCCAGAAACGCGTTGAAATCCTCGATTTCCGTAACCGCGCAGACGCGCCAGCGCTCGCCCGTGACCGGCACGATATCGTCAGCATGTTCGTCGAAGTCGTATTCATCCTCGATGTCGCCGACGATCTGCTCGAGCACATCCTCGATGGTGACCAGCCCCGCCATCCCCCCATACTCGTCAACGACCAGCGCCATGTGATTGCGACTGACACGAAACTCCCGCAGCAACACGTTCAGGCGCTTGGATTCCGGAATGAAGGTGGCTGGTCGCAACAAGCCGCGAAGCTCGCGATCCGGATTGCGAAAAACAGCCAGGAGATCTTTGGCCAGCAGGATACCCAGCACGTCGTCCTTGCCCTCACCGACCACGGGGAAACGGGAGTGTCCGGTCTGGATGGCGAAATCGATGATCGCGTCCAGAGGATCATCGATATGGATCACCTCGATCTGAGCACGCGGCACCATCACGTCACGCACCGGGATATCGGCAACTTCCAACGCGCCTTCGATGATGCCCAAGGCATCGGCATCGAAGATCTTGCGCTCGAAGGCCGAGTGCAGCAGTTCCAGGAAAGCATCTCTGTCACCTGGCTCGCGTGTGAGCAGGGAAGAGAGGCGGTCAAGCATGCTGGGGCGACTACTCGCAGGGTCCATTGTCTTTCAAGGGCGTGACAGCAGGAAATGCTGCACTACGTCCCGTCGTTGGCGTAAGGATCAGGGTAGCCGAGATCAGCAAGAATCGTGCGCTCTTCCTGTTCCATGGCCTCGGCTTCGCTATCTTCTTCATGTTCCCAGCCCTGAAGATGCAGCACGCCGTGCACGATCAGGTGCGCCACGTGGGCTTCGACAGGCTTGCCTTGTGCTGCAGCTTCCGTCAGCACGACTGGCCAGCACAACACCAGATCGCCCATCAGCACGGGCTCGGTTTCGTACGGGAAGGAAAGCACGTTGGTTGCATAGTCCTTGCCGCGATAGGCCGCATTCAAGGATTGCCCCTCGTCAGCATCCACGAAACGGATCGCGATCTGCGCTGCACCGGGCTCCACGGCACGGACCCAACGCCGTATCAGCGCACGCTCGGGCTGAGCCTCGTCACGCATGGCATATTGCACACTCAGGGCCAGACGGCGCGGAATCACGGCATTCACCTCAAGCTCCCAGCGATGCGGCCAGGCGGTAATGCCGCTGCGCGTCATCCACGCGCTCCAAGCGTTCGGCCAGACGCGCCAGCTCCAGATGTGCAGCACGCGTGGGCAAGAGGAACAGCGATGCCTCAAAATAGCTCTGCGCCTTGCCCCAGAGTTGGGCACGCAGGCACAGCCGGCCCAGGCTCATGAGCAGATCCGCATCGTCGGGGTGTTGCTTGAGCCACCCTTCGGCAATGGCCAGTTGGCGACGCAGATCATCCGTCTCGCAACGGCCATAAAGCGCAGCCAGTTCAGGCTCCCAGTCCCGCGCCAGTTGGCTCTCGATGGCTTCGGCCGCCAATCTCCGATCTCCCGCGTCGAGCAGACGCGGCAATGCGCGCAACAACAGGCCGCTATCCTGGCGCTCGATTTCCGGCAGGCTCTGCCAGACACGTTCCAGCGCCCCGAGATCGCCTTCTGCATCGCGCAATTGCTCGATCAGTGCACGACGCAGCAACGGTGCGGCCTGCTCCGGAGTCAAGGCTCCGACCTTGCGCAGGCTACGCGCGATACGCGCCACCTCGGCCCAACGCCCCCGCCCCTGCTCTGCCTGCAAGGCCAGACGCAGTACGGCAATATGGCGATGGCCACCGTCACGCAAAGTCTCGATACGCATGGCTGCCGTCTCGAAGTCCCGCTCGGACAGCGCCATCTCGGCCTCCAGCACCAGCCGGGCCATGCGCGTGTCACCTTCGTCCTCGGCCGCCTTGACCAGCCAGGCATCGCGCTTCTCGGTCTGACGCAAGGCATGGGCAGACTGCGCCGCCAGCAAGGCGGCCATCGCGGGCCGGGTCAATGCCGACCAGGCCTTCTCGGCCTGACGGTAGGCCTGACCGTAACGCCCCTCGATGAAGAAACGCTGCGCGTCCGCCAGCGCACGCTGAGCCTGCTTTTCACGCCGCCGCGCCCTGAAGGCGCTGACTTCCTGCGGCAATTCGAATGCCCGGCGCACCAGGCGCAACAGGTAATAGGTCAGCAGGAACACCGCAGCCGCCACCAGGATCACCAGGTTCAGGGAAACCTGCACGCGATACGGGGCCCATACGATGAGTGCATACGCCTCGTTGTAACGGGCCGCGACGATCATCACCACAGCCAGGGCGAACAGGCCGATCAGCCAGAGAATGCTCCGCATGGCCACCCTCAACGCCTGTTACTGCTGAGCTTGAGGCCACGCAGAGTCGCCTGCGTATCATCAAGCGTGGGCAGTTTCATGCTCAGCCGTGAAGATTCCAACCGCTCCAGTTCGGCCAGCGTATCGCTCACCGAACGTGCCTTCACGTCGAAATAACGCTGCAGCCACAGTCGCGACTGACGCACATCCTCGGAGAACAGCTTGCCCTCGCGTTGCAGCAGCGCAAGGCGCGCCGACAGCAGACGCAGACGCAAGTGTTCGCGCAGATAGACCGCCTGCTCCGGCGCCAATAGCACCGGCGCCGCGCCATCCATGCGTTCGATGCGGATCAGGTCACGGAAATCACGCCAGAACTCATTTGCCAGACGGCCGATCCAGCCAGGTGCTTCGGCCACGGGAGATGCCGCAGCAGCAGGCGCGGACTGAGCAGTTTCAGGACGGAGCGGCACGGCGCGTTCGAAGGCCAGCGGCAAGTGTTCGATGCGTCCCATCATGGTTTCGAGCTGCAGCGCCACGCTGGGAACATCGGCCAGCGGCAACGCACGCAGGCGTTCGATATCGCGAGCCAGCAGCTTGCGCGCAGGCAGGAAGCGGGCCTGGTCCAGCTGGGCCAAGCGCGCATCCGCACTTTGCAGAGCCGCCAGGGCAGCCGGCACATTGCTGGCCAACTGCAGCTGTTGATCGGCGATCTGAACCGCCTGTTCGACTTCGGTCAGCAGGCGCTCGTCGCGGGCGCGCGAAAATTCCGCATACAGGGTTTCAAGCGATGCGTACTGGCCCTGGGCCTCGCTCACCTTCGCATCCACCAGCCCGAGCTTGCCCTGCAATCCGGCCAGGTCTTCCTGTGCCTTGCGCGTGGCCAGGCGGATCTCGCTCAGTGCACCATCCCCCTCGGCCAGTTTGCGCGCCACCTCGCCTTGCAGGTCGCTCAAGCGACTGCGCGCGTCATAAGTTTGCCAGCCCAGCAGCCCAACACCCACCAAGGCAACAACCAGCAGGATACGGTCGGTACGCAGGCGCCTCAAGGGGGGTGCGACAGGTGCCGGCAGCATGGGGGGCACGGCGGAAATCTTGTCGTTCTCGTCCATGGGGCGAATCTTACCCGATGCACCGCCGATTCAGGGTCGGCCAAGACGGGCAAGCAATGCGGCACAGACACCGTCGTCGCCCGGCTGCGTCAGCACGATCTCGCTGCCGCCATGCATCCGCAACGCCTCGGCGATGCGCGGATGCGAAGCGAACAAGGGCAGACGGGAAAACAATCCCCTGGCCTCGCCACCCAAGGCTTCGGCCAGAAAACCCACTGCCTCGCTGCTGGAAAACACCATCGCGGCCAGTTCGCCCCGCGCAAGCAGAGACAACAAAACCGGTACATTCACCGGCGCGGCGCGGCGCCGATAGCATCCGAGCAATTCAACCTCCGCGCCACGCTGGCGCAAGCTGTCGGCCAACAGCTCGCGACCACCATTGCCCCGCAAGATCAGCATACGGCGCCTGGCCACGGCCTCGTCGGCAAAGGCTGGCAAAGCCAGGACCGATTCGGAATCGAAACCGCTCGCGGGCACGATCACATCGCAGAAGCCATGTTCCTGCAGTGCGCGCGCCGTCCCTGGCCCGACAGCGGCCACACGCAAGGTCGCAGGCCACAGGGCACGTGGCAACAGATCCAGCGCATGCCGCACGGCATTCGGAGAGACAAAGAAAGCCAGATCGAATTGCCCCAGGCGCGGCGCGAACTCCCGTACGGACTCAGGGGCCTCAGGCGGTGCGATCTCAATAAGCGGCAAGCGCAGCACGCGTGCGCCAAGCGCTTCCAGCCTCAGGGCCAGCGGCTCGATCTGTTCGCGCGGCCGGGTAAGCGCGACGAGCTGCCCCGCCAAGGCCGCCATGGCTCAGCCACGCAATTCGGCGAGGATACGATCCGCACCGGAAACCAGCAATTCCAGCCCGACATTCCGGCCGAGCGACTGGGCGTCATCCGCCTGCCCCACAGCCTGTGCGCGCACACAGCGGCTGCCATCGGGACTGGCGACGAAAGCACGCAGGAACAGAGAGCCATCCGGGTTCTGCTCGCAGAATGCGCCCAACGGCACATCGCAACCGCCATCCAGCGTCTGCGTGACTGCACGCTCGGCCGCTACACAGCGGGCCGTTACAGGATCCACCAGCGGCACCAGCCAGGCGGCCACTTCTGGCCTGTCCGCGCGGGCCTCGATACCCAGAGCCCCCTGCCCGGCAGCGGGCAGGCTTTCATCCGCCGACAGCAGGCTGCGGATGCGAGCACCCAGCCCCAGTCGGCGAAGGCCGGCTGCCGCCAGAATGATCGCGTCGAACTGGCCTTCATCCAGCTTCCGCAATCGCGTATCGAGATTGCCACGCAAGGGAGAAACCCCAAGATACGGATGCAGCGCATGGATCTGCGCCTCGCGGCGCAAACTGGAGGTACCCACGACAGCACCGGGCGGCATGTCGGCCAGACTCTCGTAACGACTGGAGACGAAAGCATCGAGAGGCGTCTCGCGCGCCAGCGTGGCAATCAGTGCGAAACCTTCCGGCATCTGCGCCGGTACATCCTTCATCGAATGCACGGCAATATCGGCGCGACCATCGGCCAATGCAGCCTCAAGTTCCTTGACGAACAGCCCTTTGCCGCCCACTTTGGACAGGGAACGATCCAGTATCTGATCACCCCGCGTGGTCATGCCCAGCAGCTCCACAAGGCAACCAGGCCAGACGGCCTCCAGACGCACCTTCACATGCTCGGCCTGCCAAAGCGCCAGCCGGCTCTCACGTGTGGCGATCACGATGCGCTCGGGAGCACGCAAGGGGGCAAGAGCCGGCTCGAGGCCGGGAATGGCGACCGAGGTGTCGTTCATGATGGGAATGGAATGCCAGAATGAGGCGGAATGATGCTTGCTTGGCAGGAAGGATAGCACGCCCCAAGCTGCCGCCCTCCTGATATATTCAGCCAGCCAATCCCCCTCCGCCCCTACCCAGGAAGCAGCATGAACATCCCCCAGGAACAAGACAAGGACACCCCGCTGCGCGATGACATCCGCCTGCTCGGCCGCATTCTCGGCAATACCGTACGCGCTCAGGAAGGCGAGCCGGTATTCGATCTCATCGAACACATCCGCCAGACTTCAGTGCGTTTCCATCGTGACGACGATCACGAGGCCCGCCAGGTACTGGAAGCCATGCTGCGGGAGCTGGAACACGCAGACACGCTGAACGTGGTGCGTGCCTTCAGCTTCTTCTCGCAGCTTTCCAACATCGCAGAGGATCAGCATCACATCCGCCGTTCACGCTCCCATCAGCGTGCGGGCTCCGCAGCCCGTGAAGGTAGCCTGGTACATGCGCTGGATCTGGCCGGCGAGGCTGGCCTGGGTGAAGATCAACTCAAGGAATTCTTCGCCACGGCGATGATCCGCCCCGTGCTCACGGCACACCCTACGGAAGTACAGCGCAAGAGCATCCTCAACTGTCAGCTGCGCATCGCACAATTGCTCGACGAACGTGACCGCATGCAGCTCACGCCGGAAGAGTTTGAGGAAAACGAGGAAGCCCTCAAGCGCGAGATCCTGCTGCTGTGGGAAACGCGTATGCTGCGTCTCACCAAACTGTCGGTGGTCGACGAGATCGCCAACGGGCTGTCGTTCTACGATTACACCTTCCTGCGCGAATTGCCGCGTCTGTATGCCCGCCTCGAAGATCGTCTGAGCGCTCGCGGTGGCAGCGGCGAGCATGTGGATCTGCCGTCCTTCCTGCGCATGGGCAGCTGGATCGGCGGCGACCGCGACGGCAACCCCTTCGTGACCGCTGACGTCCTGCGCCGGGCACTGAAGATGCAGGCCCAGGTCGCGTTCAATTTCTACATCGACGAAGCCAACCGGCTGGCCACGCGGCTGTCGCTCTCCAGCGCACTGGTCAAGGTCAGCCCTGAAGTGCAAACGCTGGCTGACGCCTCCCCTTATCGCTCGGCACACACGGCGGACGAACCCTACCGGCGCGCCATGCGCGGCATCCATGCCCGCCTGTGGGCCACGGCGCGCAAGCTGGGCCTGCAACCCATCGGCCGCCTGCCCGCTGCCGAAGCAGAACCCTACCCGGACGCCGCGGCGTTCAGTACCGATCTGAACGTCATCCACGACTCGCTGCTCAAGCATTGCTCGCCAGCACTCGCGCACGGCAAGCTGCGCGAGCTGCAACGCGCCAGCTGCGTGTTCGGCTTCCATCTGGCCAGCATTGATGTACGCCAGAATTCCGACGTACACGAACGCACGGTCGCCGAGTTGCTCGAAGCGGCCCAACCCGGCACTGGTTACCTCGCCCTGGATGAAGAAGCGCGCATCGCGCTGCTGCTGCGCGAACTGTCCACGCCGCGCCCGCTGTCCTCCCCCTGCGTGCAATACAGCGAGGAGACCACCGGCGAGCTGGCGATCTTCCGCGCCATCGCGGAAGCCCACCGCATCTACGGGCCCGACTGTGTACAGAACGCCATCATCTCGAAGACCGACGGGGTCTCCGACATGCTGGAGCTCGCCGTACTGCTCAAGGAAGTCGGCCTGCTGCGCCCGCACGAGGGCAAGCTGGACGTCAATATCATCCCGCTGTTCGAAACCATCGGTGACCTGCAGAACGCAGCCGCCACGATGGACCGCATCCTTTCGATCCCGGCCTATCGCCAGCTCGTGGCCTCGCGTGACGAAGCGCAGGAATGCATGCTCGGCTATTCCGATTCCAACAAGGACGGCGGTTTCCTGACCTCCGGCTGGGAACTTTACAAGGCCGAGATTCAGCTGGTCGAAGTATTCAGGCGCCATGGCGTGCGCCTGCGGCTGTTCCACGGCCGCGGCGGTTCCGTAGGCCGTGGCGGCGGCCCCAGCTACCAGGCCATCCTCGCCCAGCCGGGTGGTGCTGTACAAGGACAGATCCGCCTGACTGAACAAGGCGAAGTGATTGCCTCCAAGTACTCCAACCCCGAGGTCGGCCGCCGCAACCT
Source organism: Candidatus Dactylopiibacterium carminicum (assembly GCF_014736495.1). Classification (GTDB taxonomy): domain Bacteria; phylum Pseudomonadota; class Gammaproteobacteria; order Burkholderiales; family Rhodocyclaceae; genus Uliginosibacterium; species Uliginosibacterium carminicum. The sequence continues at coordinate 5,962 of NZ_MDUX01000039.1, read as the reverse complement.
CGAAGTGCTGGCCGCCGCAACGCTGGAAGCCACGCTGCTGGCGCATCCAGAAGCAGCCCCCTGCTCGGAATACTTGGCCGCGATGGATGAGCTCTCGGAGGACGCATTCAAGACCTACCGCGATCTGGTCTACGACACCCCGGGCTTCGAGCAGTATTTCTGGGAATCCACGGTTATCTCCGAAATCGCCAACCTGAACATCGGCTCGCGTCCGGCCTCGCGCAAGAAGAGCACGTCCATCGAGGATCTGCGCGCGATCCCCTGGGTGTTCTCCTGGGCTCAGGCCCGCGTGATGCTGCCGGGCTGGTTCGGCTTCGGCAGCGCGGTGAAGTCATTCCTCGCCAGGCATGGCGACGAAGGCATGAAGCTGCTGCAGGCAATGAACCGCGAATGGAGCTTCTTCGCCACCCAGCTCGCCAACATGGACATGGTGCTCGCCAAGAGCGACCTGGCCATCGCCTCGCGCTACGCCGAGCTGGTGCGCGACGAAGCCCTGCGCACCAGCATTTTTGCGCGCATCAAGGCCGAATGGGAGATCACCGTCGAGGTGCTGCTGGAGCTCACCGGCCAGAAAGCCCTGGCCGAAGGCAACGCGCTGCTGGCGCGCTCGATCCAGAATCGCCTGCTCTACCTCAATCCGCTCAACCACGTGCAAGTCGAGCTGCTGCACCGCTATCGTGAAGGCGACCAGGACGACCGCGTACGCCGTGGCATCCTGCTCTCGATCAACGGCGTGGCCGCCGGGCTACGCAACAGCGGCTGAGCCTTGCGGAGCCGGAAACATGCCCAACCAGTCCGCGCGTATCGACCTTCAACCTGACGTGGATACGCTCGTGCTGCGTTGTGCCGGCACCTGGCATTGGCAGCAGACCTTGCCGGCACAACCCGGACTGGCAGGTTGCAAGCAGGTTCGCCTGCTGGCAGAAGAAGCGCTGGAAGACAACGAAGGCGCCTTGCTGGCCTGGCTGCTGCATCTCGCACGCAATTGCCAGGCACAACAGATCGCACTGGATGCCGACGGCCTGCCCGCTGGCCTGGGGCGATTGCTTGCCCTGGCGCTGGCTGTACCGGCCCGGCCCGGAAAACCCGAGGACAACACCAGCCATTTCATCCAGCGCCTGGGCGAAACCGCGCTGCGCCTGTGGGCCGATCTGCCGCAGGCGGCCCATTTCATCGGCGAGGTCTCGCAGGGCCTGGGACGACTGTTGCGCGGGCGAGCCAATTTCCGCTGGCGTGATTTTCTCTGGCTACTGGAGGATTGCGGCCCGCGAGCGCTGCCCATCGCCTCGCTGATCAGTTTTCTCGTCGGCACCATCCTGGCCTACATGGGCGCAGTCCAGCTCGCGCAGTTTGGCGCTCAGATCTACATCGCCGATCTGGTCGCCATCGGCATGGTGCGCGAGGTCGGCGCGCTGATGACCGGCGTGATCCTCGCCGGCCGCACCGGCGCGGCCTTCGCCGCACAGATCGGCACGATGCAGGTCAATGAAGAGATCGACGCGCTGCGTACGCTGGGCCTGTCGCCCATCGACGTGCTGGTGTTGCCGCGCCTGCTGGCCCTGCTGCTGATGGTGCCACTGCTCACGCTGTATGCCGGCGTGGTCGGCATCGGTGCCGGCATGCTGGTCGCCACCACGGTGTTCGGCGTCGGCGCACGCGAGTATTTCAACGAGACCATGCTGGCGCTCTCCTGGACGCACATCCTCATCGGCATGCTCAAGGGCACGGTATATGGCGCGCTGGTGGCCTTTGCCGGCTGCCTGCGCGGCATGCAGTGCGGGCGCAGCGCACAAGCCGTGGGGGAAGCCACCACTTCGGCGGTAGTCACTTCCATCCTGCTGATCACCGTGTCCGCCTCCATTCTGACCATCATGTTCCAGCGCATGGGGATCTGAGCCATGGATACGCCAGCCCTCTCCGTACGCGGCCTGACGATGGCCTACGATGGCCGGGTAATCCAGCAGGATCTGGACTTCGACATCCCGCGCGGCCAGATCTTCGTCATCATGGGCGGCAGCGGCTGCGGCAAGAGCACGCTGCTGCGCCATCTGATAGGCCTGCAGCAACCAGCCGCCGGACGCATCCTCTATGGTGGCGACGAGGATTACTGGGCAGCAGACGAAACGCGCCAGGATGCACTCAAGCGCGGCAGCGGCGTATTGTTCCAGGGCGGCGCACTGTGGAGCTCGCTGACCCTGGCGGAAAACATCGCTTTGCCACTGGAAGAATTCACCGATCTGCCCGCGGCGGCAATCCGAGAGATCGTAGCGGTCAAGCTGGCACTGGTCGGCCTTTCGGGCTTTGAAAACCATTATCCTGCGGAAATCAGCGGAGGCATGAAAAAGCGCGCGGGCCTGGCGCGCGCCATGGCGCTGAATCCGGATATCCTGTTCTGCGACGAACCCTCGGCCGGACTGGACCCGCTCAGCGCGCGCCGCCTGGATGAACTGCTGTTGGAACTGCGTGCCAGCCTGGGCTCGACCATCGTGCTCGTGACCCACGAACTGGCCAGCATCTTCGCCGTGGCCGATCAGGCCATCTTCCTCGACGCCGAAAGCCGGACCATGACTGCCAGTGGCAACCCTCATCATCTTGCGCAGCACGGCTCCGCCCTGGTGCGCCACTTTCTAGCCCGCGGAGAAGACGCATGAGCCAGCGCGCCAATCCCACCACCATCGGCATCTTCGTGCTCGGCGCGATGGCTCTGCTCGTGGCCGGTATCTTTCTTTTCACGGGGCACGGCCTGTTCCAGAAGCGCCCAACCTACGTGATGTACTTCGAGGGCTCGGTGTACGGGCTGCAGGTTGGCGCCCCGGTAGTGTTCCGCGGCGTGCAGATCGGTAACGTCAAACGCATCGACCTGCGCTATGACGACACCCACAGCCAGCTGCTGATCCCGGTCGTCGTCGAAGGAACCTCCCTCCGCCTGCTGAATAGCAATGGCAGCGACGTGGGGGAAGATGCACCGGACCCGATCAGCCTCATCAACCGTGGCCTGCGCGCGCGTCTGGCCTCGCAAAGCCTGCTCACCGGTCTGCTCTACATCGAACTGGATTTCTACCCGGATCGGCCGCTGGTCTATCGCGCCCCGAACAAGCGCCTGCCCGAAATCCCCACGATTCCCTCTCCCGTGCAGGAAATCGCGCAGAAACTGGAGCATCTGGACATCGAAGAACTGCTCGGTGACATCTCGGCCATCGCCAACACCGCGCGCCAGTTCATCAACAGTCCGGAAACCGAGCAGACCATGCGCAGCATGAGTCGCACCCTGGCCAATCTTGAGGCGCTCACAGCCAGCCTCGACAAGCGCCTGGGCCCCACGCTGGATGGTCTGGAAGATACCGTCACCAGCGTCAAGGCCAACATGGAACGCGTGGGTGACGCGGCCGACAAATTCGCCGGTGTCGCGGATCAGGCCGGCGCACCGCTCGAAGCCGTGCGTGCCATGGCCGAGCAGATGCAACGCGCGGTCGGCACCTTGGACACGCTGATCGCCCAGGGCGCCCCGGCCTTGCACAATACCGAACAGACCCTGCGCGAACTACGCGAAGCCGCACGCGCCCTGCAGGAACTCTCCGACATGCTGGCCCGTCAGCCCGACGCCCTGCTCTTCGGCCGCCAGTCCGCCCGCAAGGAACCCCAGCCATGAAGCGCCTCCTGCCGCCCATCGCCTGCCTGCTGCTTGCCGCCTGCAGCGCCACGCCGCCACAGCCGCTGCGCCTGCACCAACTCAGCGCGCAAACGACTCCCGCAAACGGTGCCCAGACGCTGCCCTACAACCTCGGCATCGGCCCGCTGACATGGCCTCCCTATCTCGACCACCGTCCGCTGGTGCGCCGCGAGAATGCAGGCAGCCTGCGTCTGGCGGAAAACGACCGCTGGGTCGAGCCGCTGGACGTGAATTTCCTGCGCGTGCTGCGTGAGAATCTCGCCCGCAGCCTGACACCACAACGGCTGCAGGCCCATCCCTGGGCGCTGAACGATGTCCCGGCGGTCTCCGTACCGCTGGAAATACTGCAGTTCGACAGCGACATCCATGGTGAAACCGTGCTGCGCGCGCGTTGGCGTGTGATCGTCGGCAAACGCAGCGGGCCCGAGCGCAACAGTGAGTATCGCGTCAGCACGGGTTCCGGCAATGCGCCGGCCGTTGTCGCCGCACAGAGCGAGGCACTGGCCCGTCTGGCCACCGACATCGCTGCCGCGCTACCATCCCGCCTCCCCGAGTAACCCCCGGAGATCTTCCGATGCCATCCCAGCCCTACCGGATCAGCATCAGCATCCGCCCGCAATATCTGCCCGAGCAATCAGACCCCGAAGAGCAGCGTTATGTCTTCGCCTACCAGGTCAACATACGCAACGAGGGCAGCGTCGGCGTGAAGCTGCTCTCCCGCCACTGGGTGATCACGGATGCCGTGGGCAATGTGGAAGAAGTGCGCGGCGAAGGTGTGGTGGGCGAGCAACCCGAACTGGCGCCGGGCGAAGAGTTCGAGTACTCCAGTGGCTGCCCGTTGCCCACGGCCTTCGGCAGCATGCGCGGCAGCTACCAGTTTGTCGCCGACGACGGCACTGGCTTCGAAGCCGAGATTCCCGAGTTCTTCCTGGTCGGGCCACGCACGCTGCATTGATACTGATGCCGCGGTGCGTCAGCCTCAGGAATTGCCGCCCAGCGGCTTGCCATTGAGCATAATCGCGCCCTGACGCATCTCCACACGGGTATGTAACAGGCCATCCTCGCGCACCAAATAGCCCTGATCCACCAAACGCTGTAATTGCGTACGCTGTGCAAGCATGCGCATGCGCGCCACTCCGGCATCTTCCTCGGGGAAGGCCCCTCGCCGGTCGGCAAGACTCAATGCCAAAGCCTCGGGCAGCTTCAGTTCCGCCTGCAATTCCAGACGACCCAGCATGGCCAGCAGGTTGCCGCTCGCGGCCGGGTCCAGCGCTCCCATGGCAAGTCGGGCGCTGGCCTGGGTCTGTCCATCCGCAGTCTGAAATGCCAGGCGATCGACCTTGAAGACAGGCTGCTGCTGCAGTAACTGCTGCAACGGCTCACCGACAGCGCCCAGCACGGCGAAAGGCTGGGTCGCCATCTGCGGATCGTCCTGCAAGGCACGGTATCGCTCGCGAATCTGCAGCAGCGCGGGAATGTTCAGATGGGATGCCGAGAAATCGTAGTCCGCCGGACCATGTTCCTGGTCCCCCGTACGCAGGGTCTGCGCACCGATCCGCGCATTCAGGTCGAGGAAATCCCCTGTCACGGCCAGATCCACCTGGTAATGCAGCTTCCCCAGGTCGAAAGCACGTTCCGGAGAGGACTCATCCGACAGGCTCAAAGTGTCCAGCGCGATATGCACTTCGCCCGGCTGGATCTCCGAACCCTCTTGCGGCAAGCGTTCCCCCCGGGCCTGCATGCGCAGCTCCGTCATCGTCAGACGCCTGTTCTCGCCCAGGCTGAACGACAGCCCCGGTGCCCGCGCCAACAGGCGATACGGCCCGGTTTCCCTGTGCAATGACACCTCGGCCGTGATGCCCTGGCTCTCCATCCGCGCGCACGAACCGGCTGCTCAAAGGCGGGCTGCTCAACTCCCCGTCCACGCCACCGAACAATTCCAGAGACATGCGCGCACGCATCAGCGGCGCGCCTCCCAGAAGCGTGCGGGAAACCTCCTGCAGACTACCATCCAGAGACAGGTCGCTATCCGCTCGCCCGCCCAGCAGGCGCCAGCCGCCCGCGAAAGGACCGTGGCGGATGGCCGAGCGTACGCTCAGCTGCACACCGCCCAGATCGTCGGCATCCAGCCCCAGAGGCTGCGCCACAGCTTGCGCTAGCATGGCTTGAGCACCCGGCGCCAGCCCCAGAGTGACCTGCTCGGTCGACGAGAAGATGCCACGCCGGAATTCACGTGACTGAATCGCCCCGGGTTTCCTAGACAGCCCCGAGCTTCATGAAATACTGTTTTTC
>NZ_MDUX01000038.1 GCF_014736495.1 Candidatus Dactylopiibacterium carminicum | reverse complement strand
TCACACCCAAATTCCAGAATGTAAACACATTCCGGATACTGTGAACAGGCTCTAGGAAACCCGGGGCGATTCACCCAGACGACAGGCTGTGCCTCCCAGAACAATGCGTGCGGGGTCGAGAACAGTCCAGAGATTGTGCAGCAGCATCCCCAGTTGTTTGCCCGCAACGGACAGCTGCTTCATACAAGCAGGGTCTTCCGTCTGCGCCCGTGCGAACAATTCCTGCATGCTGCACCCTAGGCTAGCAGCCAGCGCTTCCAGACCGAAACAGGATTCAGCGCATCCGCGGCGACCGCACCGGCAGCGGGGGCCTTCCGGCAATAGCTGGATATGCCCGACTTCGCCAGCGAAGCTTCGTCGACCGTGCAGCAAGCGTCCTCCTACAATCACGCCCGCGCTGATTCCCTGATCGAGCCCTATATAGAGCAAGGGGTCCGCAGCTTCTTCGCCGGAGATGAACTCCGTTTCACCCAGAGCTGCCGCGTCGCCATTATTGAGTATGTAGACCGGTACATTTCCCAAGGGGCCACGCGCCAATCCGCTACGCAGCAACTTGCCTAATGCCACCTCGTGCCAACCCAGCAGCGGTGCATCCACCAGATCGTCGTCCAGCACCTGCCCCGGAACGCCTACCTCCAGCCCCAGAACGTTACGCTGCCCGGGGGCCAGGCTAGCGACAGCCTCAGCCAACAGATCCAGCAAGCCCCGTACTTTCTGCTCGACAGGCGCCTCACCTGGTGAATCCAGTTGCTGTTCGAACAACTGTTCGCCAGCCAGCGACATGACGACAACTCGGACGATGTCCGCGTTCAGCTCGGCGCCCAGCACGACAAGCCTGTGTCCATTCAGACACAACGGCGTGGGCCGCCGGCCGATGTTGCCTGTCGCCTGGATCTCGTTTTCCCTCAGCCAGCCTTCTTCTATCAGCTCCTGTATCAGCAAGCTGACTGTTGACTTGGTCAGCCCCGTCTCCTGAGCCAGATCGGCACGTGAAAGCCCTGGCCTGCTCCTTACCAGACGCACAAGCGCCATCCTGTTGATGCGCTTGAGCAGTCGCTGGTCCCCAGTGATTGCCATGAATCCTCCGTCATCCGTTATCGACGATCCTCTCCGGGCTCTCCGCGCTTCATAGCGATCTTTTGTCACTTGCAGGCGGACGAATAGCTTCGGCGTCGGGATATCCCCTACGCTCGGAAAACCCGGGATGGATTGTTCGTGCCAGACGGCGGCAAAATTTGCCTACCGACGGCTGCCGCGGATTGTTCCATATTCCCTGCACGAATAGACGGAAAAACACTTCACATCCATCAACATTCCTTACCGGCGGCAGATCAGATCCGACTCCAAACTCATGCGGCGGCACGGACAAAAACATTCATAATCCGCGCCGCGATCGATCATCGCCCGCTCCGTCGTGCGCTATCCGGCAGACGACATGACGGAGGGACCACAACTATTTCTATTCGGGAGCTCTCATGCATAAATCGTCCATCCAGGGTAATGACCCTGTCTGGCGTCAAGTCATCTCGGGTGCGCAGATACTTTTCGTAGCTTTCGGCGCCCTTGTCCTGGTCCCCCTGCTCACTGGGCTCAATCCGGCCATGGCACTGCTGGGAGCAGGTGTCGGCACCTTGCTCTTCCAGATCGTGACCCGACGTCAGGTGCCGCTTTTCCTCGGTTCCAGCTTCGCATTCATCGCTCCGATCATTTACTCGATCCAGACCTGGGGCCTGCCGGCGACGATGGGGGCACTTGCCTGTGTAAGCCTCGTTTATTTCGCTTTTGCTGCGCTGGTCAACCGTCATGGTGCCGCGATCGTCCACCGTTTCATGCCGCCGGTGGTCATCGGGCCTGTGGTCATGCTGATCGGTCTCTCGCTTGCAGTAGTCGCTGTCAACATGGCAATGGGCAAGGCCGGGGACGTGCAGGTGGTCCCTTACCCCACGGCTCTTTTGCTCGCAGGTATCTCCCTTGGCGTAACCATCCTGGCATCGGTTTTTGCACGCGGCTTGCTGCGTTTGACGCCGATCCTTGCGGGGGTTGTGGCGGGCTACATCGTCGCAGCCATCCTGGGTTATGTTGATTTTGACAAGATCGCCGCCGCGCCGTGGCTGGCCGTGCCTGAACTGGTTGCTCCCAGCTTCAATTTCGCCGCGGTTCTGTTCATGCTGCCGGTAGCGCTGGCACCTGCCATCGAGCACGTGGGCGGAGTGGTTGCCATCGGTGGAGTCACTGGCAAGGATTACACGCAAACCCCCGGCTTGCACCGCACCTTGTTCGGCGACGGCCTTGGCGTACTGTTTGCCGGCCTGATCGGTGGGCCGCCCGTGACGACCTACGCCGAAGTTACCGGTGCAGTTTCGCTGACCCGCAACTTCAACCCGGTCACCATGACCTGGGCAGCAGTACTGGCTGTCGTTCTGGCCTTTTTTGGCAAGTTCAACGCCATCCTGCAATCAATCCCGGCGCCCGTGATGGGGGGCATCATGATGCTGCTGTTCGGTACCGTCGCTTCCATCGGCCTCAAGTCACTGATCGTGGATCGCACGGATCTGAATTAGGCACGTAACCTAATCATCGTCTCTGTGGTGCTGGTGATGGGGCTGGGGGGCTTTGTGGTGTCCGCCGGACAATTCAGCTTGCAAGGCGTGAGCCTGTGCGGTGTGGTTGCCGTACTGCTCAATCTCGTGCTGCCGCGCAAGCAGAACGAAAGCTGAGCGATCGGTCGGCTGTCGCCTGAAGGCGGCAGCCGATTAGTCAGGCATTAACGATTGTTTTTAGTGCACGGCCTGGAAAAACAGCAAAAAAGTCAGACAACATGCGGGGTTTTCCCTGCTTAAAGTCTTCTTCGTCAGACAACATAATACGCAGCGGACACATTCGTCTGTCAGGAGAACAGCATGGCTAAACCCTTCATGGATGAGAATTTTCTTCTCGAGACGCCTACCGCTCAGAAGCTGTATCACGAGTTCGCCGCGCCGCAACCCATCATCGATTATCACTGCCATCTGCCTCCCGAGCAGATTGCCCAGAACAAGCAGTTCAAGAACATCACCGAGATCTGGCTCGGCGGAGACCACTACAAGTGGCGCTTCATGCGCTCTTCTGGCGTCACCGAGGATTTCATGACCGGCAATCAGCCGGATGAAGCCAAATTCCGCAAATTCTGCGAGGTGTTGCCGATGGGTGTCGGCAACCCGCTCTACCACTGGAGCCATCTCGAACTGCAACGCTATTTCGGGACCAAGACCCTGGTTTCGGGTGCCACGGCGAGTGAGCTCTGGACCCACTGCAACAGCCTGATCGGCAAGCCCGAGCTGTCGGCACGTGGCTTGATGACCGGCTCCAACGTGAAAGCGGTGTGTACCACCGATGACCCGGTCGACGATCTGGCCAATCACAAGGCCATCGCTGCCGACAGTTTCCAGGTCAAGGTATTGCCGACCTTCCGCCCGGACAAATCCTTCAACATCGATCGCGCAGGTTTCCAGGACTACATTCGCAAGCTCGCTACGGTGTCTGGCGTCGCCATCAACAGTTTCAGCGATGTGACCCGCGCGCTCGACGCCCGTCTGGACTACTTCGCCGCACATGGTTGCAAGGTTTCCGATCACGCCATTGACATCGCCTTCTTCGCAGAAGCCTCGGAAACGGAGCTTTCGCAGATCTTGTCCCGTGCGATGAACAACGAGCCGATCAGCCGTGAAGATGCCGATAAGTACAAGACCGGCATCATGCTGCATCTGGGCCGCCGTTACGCTCAACGTGGCTGGGCCATGCAGCTGCACATCGGCGCGCAGCGCAACAACAGCGCGCGGCAGTTCCGCAACCTGGGCCCGGACACCGGCTTCGACTCCATTGCTGACGATCTCATCTCGGCCAAGATTGCCCGCTTCCTGGACACCCTGGATGGTGACGACCAATTGCCGAAGACCATCCTTTACAACCTGAACCCGATCCACAACGAGGTGCTGGCCACGATGATCGGCAACTTCCAGGACGGCAAGGTCGTCGGCAAGATGCAGTTCGGCTCCGGCTGGTGGTTCCTCGACCAGAAGGATGGCATGACTCGCCAGCTCACCGCGCTGTCCCAGCTCGGCAACCTCGGCGCGTTTATCGGCATGCTCACCGATTCGCGTTCTTTCCTTTCCTACACCCGGCACGAGTACTTCCGCCGCATCCTGTGCAACCTGATCGGTGGCTGGGTGAAAAATGGCGAGTACCCGCAGGATTGGGCACAACTGCAGAAGATCGTCGAAGGTGTCTGCTACAAGAACGCGGAAGCCTACTTCCAGTTCTGATCGCCATCCGCAGGCCTGCTGCATGCACGCCCCGCTTAAGCGGGGCTTTTTCATGCGCTAGAACAAAAAAGATACGTGACCGTATGGGTATACTGCCGCCTATCGGTTTTGAGCATCTGCTCGAAAGCACGGGCCCGCACCAAGGGGCCGTTTGCACAGCCCCGCATCCCACAAGGAAGCGGGGCTTTTCAGTCTCTGGCCCCTGCTAAACTTCTGGCTCATTCGTGCCAGTAACAGCCGCCGTGATCCGACTTCAGCCCGCAAGCCTCCAACTGTCTCCAGAAGGGATCCCCTTTTCTCCCGAGTATGGGGACGTCTACCACGCAGCCGCCGGTGCATTGGCGCAGGCCAGGCATGTTTTCTTGACCGGTAACGGGTTGCCAGAGCGCTGGCAGGGCCGGGAAGGTTTTGTCATCGTGGAGACAGGTTTCGGCCTCGGCCACAACTTTCTGACTGCATGGCAAGCCTGGCGCGAAGATCCGCTGGCCTGCGGCACGCTGCACTTCCTGTCAGTGGAAAAGCATCCCTTCAGCGCCAGCGATCTGGCGGCTGCGCACCAAGCGGCTGACGCGCCTGCCGAACTTTCCGCCGAACTGATCCGTCACTGGCCGGTGCTGCTGCCGGGTTGCCACCGTATTTCGCTGGATGGCGGACGAGTCATCCTGGATCTGTTCCTAGGGGATGTCGAAAACTGTCTCGCCGACGCAGGTGCGCGTGCCGACGCCATTTTTCTCGACGGGTTTTCTCCAGCCAGAAACCCGGAAATGTGGTCCGACGGCGTTTTTCGAGCGCTGGCAGCGCTTTCCGACCAGGAAACGACGCTGGCCACTTGGTCTGTTTCCGGTGCTGTTCGGGAAGGTCTGAGGCACGCGGGCTTTGCCGTGGAGAAGACCGAGGGTTTTGCAGACAAACGCCAGATGCTGCAAGGGCGCTATCGCGGGCCGAGACCCCGCGGTCAGACAACGGAAGAGCGCCACGCACTGGTCATCGGCGCCGGGCTGGCCGGTAGCGCGGTGGCCGAGCGCCTTGCCGCACGGGGCTGGCGGATCACGCTGATCGAGGCCCACGAGGATGTGGCGCAAGGCGCTTCAGGCAACCTTGCCGGCGCCTTCCGCCCCCTGCCCAGCAAGGACGACAATCTGCTCTCCCGTGTAACGCGTGCAGGTTTTCTGTATGGCCTGCAGCAGTTGGCGCGCCTGGAGGAGGCTGGTCATTCGGTGCTGTGGGAAGATTGCGGAGTCCTGCATCTGGCGCGCAGTGGCGATCAGGAAGCCCGCCAGCGCGAGGTGATCTCGTCACTCGGATGGCCGCAGGATTTCCTCGATTGGGTGGATGCCGCCGAAGCCACGCGCAAAGCTGGCCACACGGCGGGTTTCGGGGGATGGTGGTTTCCGCGTGGAGGGTGGATTCAACCACGCAGTCTGGTTGAGGCCCAGATCGCAATGGGGGGCGCGCGCATCCAGTTGCTCACCGGGCAGCCTGTGGCCAGGCTCGAACAGCGGGATGGCGTCTGGCATGCGCTTTCCCAGGACGGAAGCAGCATTGCCAGCGCCCCACAGGTGGTATTGGCCAATGCCCACGACGCGCGCCGGCTTGCCGATGCCCAATGGCTGCCACTACGCGCGGCACGCGGTCAGGTCAGCCACTTGCCGATGGCGCAGCTGGCACCTCTTGGCGTGGTGGTTTGCGGCCAGGGCTACATCACACCAGGCATCGGTTTGCATGCGGCGCTGGGCGCAAGCTTCGTGGTTGATGATTTCGATCTCGGTTTGCGCGAAGAGGAACACGCCGAAAATCTGGCGCGCCTGGGTCGCATGTTGCCAGGAATGGCAGACCGGCTTGCCGGTCAGGACATCGAAGGACGTGTCAGCCTGCGCCCGGTCTCACCGGACCGTCTGCCAATGGTTGGTGCGATGCCTGCGATCGCACAGGGTGAAGGCTTCAATCTGAGCTCCCTGCCCCGTACGCAAGGCCTTTGGATCATCACGGGCTTCGGAGCGCGCGGATTGGTCTGGAGCAATCTGTGTGGAGAGTTGCTGGCAGCCAGACTTTGCAATGAGCCGTTGCCGCTGGAGCGATCACTGGCCGAAGCGATGGATCCGGCACGCTTCCTGTTCGGCAAAACGCCGACGCTGGCCGAAGAAGCCTGAACTCTGAACTCTTACGCCGGCAATATCGGTCAGTGCAGCGCTCAGACTTCGTCGATCCACGCAGCCTGGATGGCTTCCAGAATGCGTTCGCCGCAATGCTTGGGATTGTCATCGAATTCCGGCAGGGCCATCACCCATTGCATCAATTCGACAAAGTTCACACGCTGCGGATCCGCATCGGGATGCACATCAGCCAAGGCAATGGCGATTTCCAGCGTATCGGTCCACTTCATTTCTTGCCTCCTTCGCTGACCATGTTGATGGTGTAGCGTGGGATTTCCACCACCAGCTCCTTGGCCTTGAGCAGCGCCTGACACGACAGGCGGGACTGAGGCTCCAGCCCCCAGGCCTTGTCGAGCAGATCCTCTTCCAGCTCATCGGCCGGCTCCAACGATTCGAACCCCTCACGGACGATCACGTGGCAGGTGGTGCAGGCACAGGACTTCTCGCAGGCGTGCTCGATTTCGATATCGTTGGCCAGCAAGGCATCGCACAGACTCTGTCCGGGCTCGGCTTCGATCACTGCACCATCCGGGCAGAGTTCGGCATGAGGCAGAACGACGATGCGGGTCATGACGGTTCTCCTTACAGATTGTCGACGCGGGCGCCGGTCAGCGCTTCGCGGATGGCTTTGTCCATGCGGCGTGCGGCGAAATCGCCTGTGGCTGCGGACAAAGCATCGATGCCGGCCTTGATGGCCAGGTGATCGGGGGTGGTGGACAACGCCTCCAGATGCTCGATCTCCGTGAGCAGCGTTGCATGCTCACTGGCAGACAGTAGGCTGGCATCCTCGGTCAATGCCTGGCGGGTCGCTTCGATCAGACGCCGGGCTTCGACCTGCTGCTCGCGCAGCGCGCGTGCCTGCATGTCGTCCTCGGCATGCTCGAAGCCCGACTTGAGCATCTGCGCCACCTCGTCATCGGAGAGCCCGTAACTGGGTTTGACTGTCACGTGGGATTCAACGCCGGTCGTCTGTTCTCGAGCGGTGACGGAGAGCAGACCGTCGGCGTCCACCTGGAAAGTCACACGTATACGCGCCCCCCCAGCCGGCATGGGCGGAATGCCGCGCAGCTCGAAACGCGCCAGCGAACGGCAGTCCTGCACCAGTTCGCGCTCCCCCTGCACGACATGGATCGCCATCGCGGACTGCCCATCCTTGTAGGTGGTGAAGTCCTGCGCCTTGGCAATGGGGATGGTGGAGTTGCGCGGGATGATCTTCTCGGTGAGCCCGCCCATCATTTCCAACCCGAGTGACAGCGGAATCACGTCGAGCAGCAGCCAGTCTTCCCCCGGACGACGATTGCCAGCCAGCACGTTGGCCTGGATGGCCGCACCGATGGCGACCACCTTGTCCGGATCAATGTCGGTATGAGGCTGGCGCCCGAACAGCTTCGCCACGGCACTGCGCACGTGAGGCATCCGGGTGGCGCCTCCCACCATCACCACGGCCTGGATGTCATCCACCCCCAGTCCGGCATCGCGCAAAGCCTTCTTTACTGGACTCAGGCTACGATCCACCAACGCCTGCGTGAGCGTGACGAAATCTTGGGCGTGGACTTCCACCTCACGCACACCATCGGCTGCCAACGGTACGCGAGCGGTCACCACAGGGGCGCTGCTCAGCGCCTCCTTGACGCGCCGAGCCTCGGCCAGCAAGGCACGCGAGCGCGAGCAATCCAGGTCGACGCCACTGGCCTTGCGGTGCAGCCAGTCGGCCAGGGCATCGTCGAAATCATCCCCTCCCAGCGCCGAATCTCCGCTGGTGGCCATGACTTCAAAGACTCCCCGGGCGAGACGCAGGACGGAGAAATCGAAGGTCCCGCCCCCCAGGTCATACACCGCGTAGATACCTTCCGCCGCTTCGTCCAGTCCGTAGGCGATCGCAGCCGCGGTGGGCTCGTTGAGCAGGCGCAGCACGTTCAGCCCTGCGAGCCGAGCGGCGTCCTTGGTTGCCTGGCGTTGTGCGTCGTCGAAATACGCAGGCACGGTGATCACTGCGCCAACGAGATTGTCACCCAGCGATGCTTCGGCCCGTTCGCGGAGCCTGCGCAGGATTTCCGCCGAAACCTCGACAGGAGAGCGCGGCCCCGCCACGGTGTTGATGCGTACCATACCGCCGCCAGCGTCGAGCAGATCGTAACGACCGCGCATCGGCGCATCTACGTCCTGCAGACCCCGCCCCATCAGACGTTTCACCGAAGCGATGGTATTGCGGGGATCTTGTGCCTGGACAGCCAGCGCTTCGCGGCCGACGATGGTGTTTCCATCACGCAGGAAGCGCACCACGGAAGGCAGGATCACGTCGCCCTCGGCATTGGGCAGGCATTCGGGCAATGCATGGCGCACGGTCGCCACGAGCGAGTTGGTGGTCCCGAGATCGATCCCCACCGCCAGTCGCTGCTCGTGCGGTGCGGGGGAGTCTCCCGGTTCGGAAAGCTGCAGTAAGGCCATCACTCTTCCAGTCGAGCCAGTGCATCGGTGATTTCCCGACGCAGTTTTTCCATGAACATCAAACGTTGCACCAGCTCTCCGGCGCGGGGCAGATCGGCTGCCTCGTCGAGCGCCTGAGCCAGATCGTCGAACATCACCCGTTCGTCCCTCGCCAGTTCGCGATGCAGCCGTTCAAGCTCGACGGCATCGCTGGCAGCTTCCTCGACAGACTCACGCCATTCCATTTGCTGCATCAGGAACGCTGGTGACATGCCTGTGTTGCGCTCCGGATCCACCGGCGCGCCGCGACGTTCAAGCAGATAGCGTGCACGCTCCAGCGGGCTTTTGAGGGTGCGAAAGGCTTCATTAGCCAGCGTGGCCCATTGCATGGCCACTCTTCGCTCGGCCTCCGGGCGATGGGCAAAACGGTCCGGATGGACCTGTGCCTGCACGCTGCGATAGGCATCCTCCAGACGAGCAGGATCAATCGCGTAGCGCTCGGGCAACGAAAACAGCGAGTAATACTCTTGCATGGCGGCATACGCCTGCTGCTGGACGCAGCAGGCGTCAGGTGGTTACACGAGCGGTACGGAGATCAGACGTTGAAGCTTTCGCCGCAGCCGCACTCGTTCTTCGCATTCGGATTATTGAACTTGAAGCCCTCGTTGAGACCTTCGCGTACGAAATCCAGCTCGGTGCCATCGATGTAAGGCAGGCTCTTGGGATCGACCAGAACCTTGAGCCCCTGACTCTCGAACACCAGATCGTCGGCATCGACATCATCTGCATATTCAAGCTTGTAGGCCATGCCCGAACAGCCCGTAGTCTTCACCCCGAGGCGAACGCCGACACCCTTGCCCCGTTTGGCCAGGAACTTGTTGATGTGCCGCGCTGCTGCGGCCGAGAGGGTAACGCTCATGATCGACTCGCTCATTGGGAATCGTGCTTCTTGCGGTAGTCCTCCACCGCAGCCTTGATCGCATCCTCGGCGAGGATCGAGCAGTGGATTTTAACCGGTGGCAGCGCCAGTTCTTCGGCGATCTGCGTGTTCTTGATGCCCAGGGCTTCGTCCAGCGTCTTGCCCTTGACCCATTCCGTGACCAACGAACTCGAAGCGATCGCCGAACCACAACCGTAGGTCTTGAATTTTGCGTCTTCGATGACCCCCGCAGCATTGACCTTGATCTGCAGCTTCATCACGTCGCCACAGGCCGGTGCGCCGACCATGCCGGTACCTACGGTCTCTGCCTCTTCCTTGGCGAAGGACCCCACGTTACGGGGATTTTCATAATGATCGAGAACCTTTTCGCTGTATGCCATTTTGATGCTCCTGCCGGTATTCAGTGTGCAGCCCACTGCACGGAGTTCAGATCGACGCCTTCCTGCACCATTTCCCACAGCGGTGAGAGTTCGCGCAGCTTGCCGATCTTTTCATGCAGCAACTTGATGGTGAAGTCGATCTCAGCCTCGGTGGTGAAACGCCCGAGGGTGAAACGGATGGAACTGTGTGCCAGTTCGTCGTTGCGGCCCAACGCACGCAATACGTAGGAAGGTTCGAGCGAGGCGGAGGTGCAGGCCGAGCCACTGGAAACAGCGATATCCTTGACGGCCATGATCAACGACTCGCCCTCCACATAGGCAAAGCTGATGTTCAGGTTGTGCGGCACGCGGGACTTGAGATCGCCGTTCACATAGACCTCGTCCATGTCGGAGAGACCAGCCAGCAACTTGTCGCGCAACGCACCGATCCGGGCCTTCTCGGCGACCATTTCTTCACGGGCAATACGGAAGGCTTCACCCATGCCGACAATCTGGTGTGTCGCCAGCGTTCCCGAACGCATGCCGCGCTCGTGGCCACCACCATGCATCTGCGCCTCAAGACGTACACGCGGTTTGCGACGTACGTACAAGGCGCCGATGCCTTTGGGGCCGTAGGTTTTGTGCGCGGAGAAAGACATCAGATCCACCTTCAGCACGTTCAGGTCGATATCGACCTTGCCCGTGGCCTGTGCAGCATCCACATGGAACACGATGCCCCGCTCACGGCAGATCTCGCCGATTTCGGCGATCGGCTGGACCACGCCGATCTCGTTGTTCACGAACATCACGGAAACCAGGGTGGTATCCGGCCGCAACGCGGCCTTGAAGGCCTCCAGATCCAGCAGACCGTTCTCCTGCACATCCAGGTAGGTCACTTCGAACCCCTGGCGCTCCAGCTCACGCATGGTATCGAGCACCGCTTTGTGCTCGGTTTTCACCGTGATCAGGTGTTTGCCCTTGCCCGCGTAGAAGTTGGCAACGCCCTTGAGCGCAAGGTTGTTCGACTCGGTCGCACCACTGGTCCACACGATCTCGCGCGGATCTGCCCCCACCAGTGCGGCGACCTGCTCACGTGCCTCTTCCACCGCAGCCTCGGCTTCCCAGCCATAGGCATGGGAGCGGCTGGCTGGATTGCCGAAATGCTCCGTCAGCCAGGGGATCATCTTTTCAGCCACGCGGGGATCGACTGGCGTGGTCGCTGAATAGTCGAGATAGATCGGGTATTTCATATGCTGCTCCAAGGGGGGCTGTATTGTCGTTGTTTACGCCGCCACTGCGGCAAGTTGCTGCAATTCTTTTACCGTTTCCTGCAAACAACGCAGGAATCCATCAACCTCCGCCAATGTCGTGCCATGACCGACGCTGGCGCGGACTGCACAACGTGCCAGCGAGGGCTCCACGCCCATGGCCAGCAAGGTGCGCGAGGGTTCAGGATCAGCCGACGAACAGGCCGCACCGCTGGCCAGTGCGAAACCGGCACGATCCAGGCGACCTACCAACGTTTCACCTTCAATCCCGCCAAAAGCGAAGAAACTCGTATTGGGCAAGCGCAAGGCCTTCACGGCAAATATCTCTGCACCAAGTGCGCCAAGCGCGGTCTCCAGACGTTGTCGGGCAGCCTGCATGCGCTCGATACGTCCGTCCAGCTCTTCGGTGGCCAGCTCGCAGGCCTTGCCGAAGCCGACGATCGCTGCGACGTTCTCCGTACCTGCGCGCAAGCCGCGCTCCTGCCCGCCACCGGCAACCAGTGGAGAAAGCTCAACGCGTTTGTCGAGAATCAGCGCTCCAGCACCCAACGGACCATGAATCTTGTGCGCAGACAGGCTCATGGCGTGCACGCCCAGCGCGCGAAAATCCAGCCGCATCTTGCCTAGTCCCTGCACCGCGTCGGTATGCAGCCAGGCACCCGCGCGCCGCGCAATACGTGCCAGCGCCGCAACATCATTTACAGCACCGCTTTCGTTGTTGGCAAGCATCACCGAAACCAGCGATGGCGACTCTCGCTCGATCAGTGCTTCTGCATGGGCAAGATCCACAGAGCCATGAGTATCCAGGGTCAGCTCCAGCGTTCGCCAGCCTTGGGAACGCAATTGCGCAGCCGGTTTGCGCACGCAGGGATGCTCGCCTGCACCCGTGGCTATGGCACCTGCCGGCAGGCAGGCTGCAGCCCCTTTGACGAAGGTGTTGTTCGCCTCGGAGCCGCCACTGACGAAGACCACTTCGGTTGCATGTGCATTGACGCTGGCAGCCACCTGCTGGCGAGCGCGATCAATCGCATCGCGTGCCGCCCGCCCGTATTCGTACCGGCTCGACGCATTGCCGGGACGGCCGCGAAGCCATGGCAGCATGACTTCGAGCACGCGCTCGTCGAGCGGCGTCGTGGCATTGTGATCGAGATAGATCGGGGCGAACACGCTGGACCTCCGCTTCAGGCGACGGCTTCGACCTCGCTGCGGCCACGTCGGAATTCGTCACAGAGCACCACGGCCTCGTGCGGATTGCTGCGCGTACGCAACTTCTCCACCAACGAGTGGAGTGTCACCGATTCGAGGTAGGCGAACATGTGGCGATTGAGGTTGGCCCACAGGTCGTGCGTCATGCATCGTTGATGGGTATCGCCCTGGCAGTCTTCCTTGCCGCCGCATTGGGTGGTATCCAGAGGCTCGTCTACGGCGATAATGATGTCTGCCACAGAAATCTCGTCCATCGTCTGGGCCAGACAATAACCGCCGCCCGGGCCACGCACGCTGCTCACCAGTTGATGGCGGCGCAGCTTGCCGAACAGTTGTTCGAGATAGGAAAGGGAAATATTCTGGCGTTCGCTGATACCGGCAAGCGTCACCGGGCCGCGATCCTGGCGCAAGGCCAGATCAATCATGGCGGTGACTGCGAATCGGCCTTTTGTGGTCAGGCGCATGGTTGTACTCCGCTCTGTTCGGAATGGGTAAGGTGCTATGGGCTCCCTGACCTGGGGCATGACCCGAAAAGCCTGCCTTCGTGCCGGAAGCAATACTTGATTGTTTTGCTCAAGAATACAATTCCCGACCTTTCTGGTCAAGAATACTTGTCCCAGATCAATTTGCTCGCCCGATAAACTCAATCAATGCACATTCCCGCTGCGCCCGTTTACACACCTCCGGCAGACCGGGGATTGCCACTGCTGTACGCAGATGCCGCACTGTTGATATGCAACAAGCCTGCAGGCCTGCTTTCGGTTCCCGGACGCGGCGAGGCACACCAGGACTGCCTGTTGCACCGTATCCAGCAACGTTTCCCTGACGCCTTGACGGTGCATCGCCTGGACATGGAGACCTCCGGGCTGATCGTACTGGCCCGTACGCCGAAGGCCCAGAGTGCCCTGAGCAAGGCATTTGCACAGCGGGACACGCAGAAGCGTTACGTCGCCGTGGTGGATGGCCTGCTCGCCGACGATTGCGGGGAAGTAGATCTCCCACTGATCACGGATTGGCCCAACCGCCCTCGGCAGCGGGTTGACCGGGAGATAGGCAAACCCTCTCTGACCTACTTTGAAGTGCTCTCGCGTGATCGCCTGCGAGAGCAGACCCGGGTGCGTCTGACTCCGATCACCGGCCGCTCGCATCAGTTGCGTGTTCACATGCTCGCGCTCGGGCACCCGATACTGGGCGACCGTTTGTATGCGCCCCCTTCAGCCTTGAGTGCCTCTTCCCGCCTGTTGTTGCACGCCGAGATGCTGGCGCTGCCCCATCCATCGACAGGCGCCCGCATGTGCTGGCGGGATGCGGCCGCGTTCTGATCGACGCGGGTGGTCGTTAGCGCTAAAGTGCACGCTCCTCCCGCTGCAGCATCCGCATGCTTTCCGACATCTTCTCGCCTGCCCAGATCATGGGCTATCTGGCGTTTTTCCTGGGCGTAGGCTCTTTCCTGCAGAAGAACGACCGCCATTTCAAGCTGTTCATGACTGCGGAGTGTCTGGCCTATATCGGGCATTTCTGGCTACTGGGTAACCCCACCGCCATGGTCAGTTCTGCCGTATCCGCCACGCGTTCCATGCTTTCGCTCTATACCCGGTCATTCTGGGTCGCGATAGCCGTGGTGGTGATCAATCTCGTGCTCGGAGTCCGGTTGGTTCAGGTGTGGTGGAACTGGTTCCCGCTGATTGCTTCCTGTGTCGGAACGCTGGCGCTCTTCCTGCTGACAGGCATCCGCATGCGTGTGGTGTGCTGTTGGGAACCAGTCTGTGGATCGCCAACAACGTTCTGGCGGGATCTTATGGCGGCACTGCGCTGGAAATCGTGATCCTGCTCGTCAACCTCAACACCATCCGCCGCATGCGGCAGGAAGCCCGCAGCCTGCGCGGTAGCGCGCCAGCTATTGAGCGGCATGCCACGCAGCACTTCCTGCATCGAATCGAAGACCTGTTGCCCACCAGTGCTGAGCTGATCGCTGATCAGGCGGGCCATCTCGGCCTGCATTTCGGCCGTGATTTCGGCCACGCTGCGACTACAGTCGAACATCCGCTCCGCAGTTTGCTGCGCATAGCGCGAACGCAACTCGAGCGCCTCCTGCGGTGACGTCACACCGGTCAATGCTTTCGCGCTGCTGACGCCGTCATCGAAGATCTCCTTCACCACCTCGACCTGCAGCTGCAGGATGCGTTGCGAATTCTCGATCGACAGCTGAGCCAGGCGCACGGCTGACTCCAGGTTTCGCTGTTGAATGGCCGCCAGGGCCTTTTCGGGTTTGCCAGTCATGTTCTCTCCTCCTCGGGACTTGATAGAGACAACTCACACTCACGCCGGCCGTGGCTTGAAAGCCATCGGCTCAACCCCATCTGCACGGCAGGATGATTCAGGAGCACCGCCATGCGTTTCGACAAGCTCACAACCAAATTCCAACAGGCCCTTGCCGATGCCCAGAGCATCGCCATCGGTAATGACAACCAGTACATCGAGCCTCAGCACCTGCTTTCCGCCCTGCTCGCTCAGGATGACGGCGGTACCGCTTCGCTGCTCACACGTGCCGGCGCCAACGTGCCGGCGCTCAAGGCAGCGCTGGAGAACGCCATCGACCGCCTGCCCCAGGTGCACGGGCACAATGGCGACGTGCAGGTCAGCCGCGAACTGGCCGGCCTGCTCAACCTCACGGATCGTGAGGCACAGCAACATGGCGATCAGTTCATCGCCAGTGAAATGTTCCTGCTTGCGCTATGCAACGATAAAGGCGAGATGGGGCGACTTTTCAAGGAGCACGGCGCCCAGCGACGCGCCCTGGAAACCGCCGTGGAAGCGGTTCGCGGTGGCGGCGGTGTGGATAGCGCCGAGGCCGAATCACAACGTGAAGCATTGAAGAAATACTGTCTGGATCTGACCGATCGTGCCCGTCAGGGCAAGCTGGATCCGGTGATCGGCCGCGACGATGAAATCCGCCGCGCGATCCAGATCCTGCAACGCCGCACCAAGAACAATCCGGTGCTGATCGGCGAGCCGGGCGTGGGCAAAACGGCCATCGTCGAAGGGTTGGCACAGCGCATCATCAACGAAGAGGTTCCCGAGACACTCAAGGGCAAGCGCGTGCTTTCGCTGGACATGGCGGCCCTGCTTGCCGGCGCAAAATTTCGCGGGGAGTTCGAAGAACGCCTGAAAGCAGTGCTCAACGATATCGCCAAGGAAGAAGGCCGGGTCATCGTCTTCATCGACGAGATCCATACCATGGTCGGCGCGGGCAAGGCGGAAGGTGCCATCGACGCAGGCAACATGCTCAAGCCCGCGCTGGCCCGGGGTGAGCTGCACTGCATCGGCGCCACCACGCTGGACGAATACCGCAAGTACATCGAAAAGGATGCCGCACTGGAGCGCCGCTTCCAGAAGGTACTGGTCGGCGAACCCTCGGTGGAATCCACAATCGCCATCCTGCGCGGACTGCAGGAAAAGTACGAATTGCACCATGGCGTGGACATCACCGACCCTGCCATCGTCGCCGCGGCCGAGCTGAGCCACCGCTACATCACCGACCGTTTCCTGCCGGACAAGGCGATCGACCTGATCGATGAAGCCGCCGCCCGCATCAAGATGGAGATCGATTCCAAGCCGGAGGCGCTGGACCGTCTCGAACGCCGCATCATCCAGCTCAAGATCGAACGCGAGGCGGTGAAGAAGGAGAAAGACGAGGCCTCTATCAAGCGTTTCGGCCTGATCGAGGATGAAATCGCCAAGCTTGAGCGTGAATACGCCGACCTTGAAGAGATCTGGAAGGCTGAAAAGGCCAACGTGGCAGGCTCTCAGCACATCAAGGAAGCCATCGACAAGGTGCGGGTACAGATGGAAGAAGCCCGGCGCAAGGGTGACTGGCAGCGGATGAGCGAACTGCAGTACGGCGAACTGCCCAAGCTGGAAGCACAGCTCAAGGCAGCGGAGGGCAAGGAAGGCAGCAAGGCGCCGAACAAGCTGCTGCGCACCCAGGTCGGCGCCGAAGAGATCGCCGAGGTGGTGTCACGCGCGACGGGGATTCCCGTTGCGAAGATGATGCAGGGTGAGCGCGAAAAGCTGCTGAAGATGGAAGAAAAACTGCATGAACGCGTGGTCGGCCAGGATGAGGCAGTGCGCCTGGTGGCTGACGCCATCCGCCGCTCGCGCGCCGGACTCTCGGAAGAGAACCGCCCTTATGGCTCCTTCCTTTTCCTGGGCCCCACCGGTGTCGGCAAGACAGAACTGTGCAAGACGCTCGCCAGTTTCCTGTTCGACAGCGAGGAACACCTGATCCGCATCGACATGAGCGAATTCATGGAGAAGCATTCCGTGGCCCGCCTGATCGGTGCGCCGCCGGGATACGTAGGCTACGAGGAAGGCGGCTACCTGACCGAGCAGGTCCGGCGCAAGCCCTATTCCGTGATCCTTTTCGACGAGGTGGAAAAGGCGCATCCGGATGTCTTCAACGTGCTGCTGCAGGTGCTCGACGATGGCCGTATGACCGATGGACAGGGTCGCACGGTGGATTTCAAGAACACCGTGATCGTAATGACCTCCAATCTTGGCAGCCAGCTCATCCAGAGCATGGCCGGGGAGTCCTATGACTCCATCAAGTCAGCCGTGATGGGGGAAGTGAAGACCTTCTTCAGGCCGGAATTCATCAACCGGATCGACGAAGTCGTGGTGTTCCATGCCCTGGGCGACGCGCACATCAAATCGATTGCGCGTATCCAGCTGGAAAACCTGCGCCGTCGTCTTGGCCGTCTGGAGATCGGACTGACGGTGACCGACGCTGCGTTGGGTGAAGTGGCCCAGGCCGGTTTCGATCCTGTCTTCGGCGCGCGACCACTCAAGCGTGCGATTCAGGAGCACATCGAGAATCCGCTCGCGAAACTGATTCTGGAGGGACGCTTCGCCGCCAAGGACACGGTGGTTGTCGATGACGGCAGTGACGGCATTCAGTTCAGCAAGCCGAACTGAGTCGCTCAGAATGACGCGTAGGCGCGCCCGTCCTTGGCGCGCCCCCGCGCGCCGCTGCGGATGTCGAATATCTGGCCGCGATGTGGCGGCTCTGGCGGAATGAGCCGCCAGGTACGGTTGCTCTGGGTGATCGGGTCGTGCGGCAGGCTGCGCAGATAGCGTTTTTCCACCAGTTCGCCGAGTGACTCCGGGTAGCGACCGTTGTCGCCGTAGAACTTGTCGATCACGTCACGCGTGATCTTCAGGTTCTCGGCCAGCACGGCCTCCTTCGAGCGCTCCAGCCCATCGAAATAGCGCGGCAGGGCGATGGTCAGCAACAATGCCAGGATAGCCATTGCCACGATCATCTCGATCAGCGTGAACCCCCTCCACCGGTGAGGGGCGCCATGCCGGGATGATTCAATTCTCATCGCGTTCGCGACGTTCTCCGCCGCTGCCATTGTTGCGGCTCGCGTTGCCGCCGTTCCGTTCGACGGATTCTTGCGTGCCGGGCATGCCGTTGTCTTCGGCATAATCGGTATCCGGCCGCCGCCCACGCACTCCGGATGCCGTGCCTGCCTCGAAACTGGAGCGCTCGCCGCGCAGAGGCTCGATGCCCCGCACGATGCGTGGCGTGATCGAGAGCACGATCTCGGTCTTGCTCGTGTCATCGCCATTCATGGTGAACAGGCGCCCCAGCACCGGAATGTCGCCCAGCAGCGGTACCTTGGTCACGGTCTTGCGGTCATTGTCCTGGATCAGACCGCCCAGGACCTGTGTTTCACCATCGCGAAGCCGCAGCGACGTGTTCGCATTACGCGTGCCGATCCGGTAGGCCACCGTACCGCCGGAGGTCGAGACGGACTCGTTGATGCTGCTGACTTCGAGTCCGAGTTTGATCGCCACTTCACCATTGGGAAAGATCTGCGGCTCCACGTCGAGTTTGAGGCCGACATCCACATAGGTGATGTTTTCGCTGACGAAACCGGTGGACGTCGCCGTCGAGCTGATGTTGGGCACGCGCTCTCCGATCAGGATCTTGGCCTTCTCCCGATTGCGCGCGCGGATGCGCGGATTGGCCAGCAGGTTGATGTCGCTGTCGGTCCGCTGCGCCTTGATAGCCAGCGAATCGATGCTGACACCCAGCGAGCCCGGCGTCAGCCCCAGCATGTCCCGCAGCGTCAGCTGGGTGATGGTGTTGCCCGAGGAGTCGGTAGTGGTCCGGGTGCCACTTCCCAGTGGAGTCAGCGTCATGCCGCCCGGCCATTGCACGCCAAGATCCTGCAGCAAACCACGCTTGATCTCGATGATCTCCACTTCCAGCATCACTTCCGGCTCTGCCACGTCATGCATGGCCACGAGCTTTTCGGCCAGCGCGATGGCTTCCGGCGTATCACGCACGACGATCATGTTGAGCTTTTCATCGACGACCATGTCACGGAAGCGCAGCACCGTGCGCAGGCTGTTGGCCACCGTCCTGGCATCCGCGCTGGCAAGATGGAAGCTGTGCACCACCAGTTGCTGGTAATCGCGCTGCTTGCCTACCTCGTCCGTATAGATGAGCAGGGTATGTTCATCCAGAAGACGCAAGGCCAGGCCGCTGATCATGGCGATCTTGTCGAGTGCGGCCTTGATCCGGGTATTGCGCAGATAGATCGTCGTGCGCATGTCCTGCGACACATCGCGATCGAAGACGACATTCAGACCCGATGCCCGGGTGATCGCCTCGAATACCGAGCGGATGGCTGCATCGCGGAACTCCAGCGATACCTGCCTGCCAAGGGCTTCCGGCGGTTCGATTGCGGGTATGCCACGCGCCGTCCGGGCCGGCGCGGCGATCCGCTCTCCCACCAGTTGTTGTGGTGCTTTCCAGCTATCCGGTAGCTCCGGTAGGGATGCGATCTGCTTCTGCTCGAGCTTGGCCAGCGCCTCGTTTGCCCGGCCCGCGTGCCCTGGCAACTGGCCAAGTTGGGCGTAGGCGTTCCTGGCCTCTTCCAGGCGCCCGGCTGCCGTCGCTTCGTCCCCACGCCGCAGCAGCGAGGCTGCAAGGCGCTCACGAGTCTGCATGCTTGCTGCGCGCAGGGAATCATCCCCCGGGTTCTGCCGGCTGGCAGCATCAAGTTCCTGATAGGCCTCGGCCAATCGGCCGGTGGCAGCCAGAGCCTGTCCTTGTTCGAGTGCCGTGCGTGGAGCATTGCTGGCACAGGCCAGCAGGGACAAGGCCAGCGCACAGGCCGTGCAGGTTCGTGCGAGAAAGGCAAGACGTGTCATGGGCTCAATCTTTCATTTCGTCATCGATGCGGATGACAAATTTCATCTGATTGGCCAGCTGCGCCAATCGCACCTCGGTCGCCGAGATGGATTCAATGCGGAAACCATCGGCCTGCTCTCCGTGACGCAAGGCATGCACCCAGCCGTTGTTCGAGAGGAACACGGTCCAGCGCCCCTGCTCTTTCATGCGTCCGATAAATACGAAAGGATGCGTCGGCGGTGATGATGCGGGTTCCGCGTGCACCCACCGCCTGTGCCTGTGTTTCTTCATTGGCGCGGGGCCCCTGCAAACAACCGATTCTCTCCATCGCTCGATGCAGCAGGCGACAGACGGGATTTCAAGCGGTGGATCCCGTCAACAGTCTGAGGCGCTCCGACGGGCGCAGGCACGGCAGCCAGCGCTTCTTCGGCGGGCGGCGAAGCCGTCCGGCGCATGGGTTCGACCACGTCCGCCGAATCCGGTGTTTTGTCACCGAACACCGCCAGCAAGGCTGCTGCGATCAGCCCCCCGAGCAACAAGCCCTACCTGAGTTTCGGGCTCATGGCCGGACTCCTGCCAGCAAGGGCTTTTCACCTCGTTGCCACATCGAGAGCGAGAGCTGGGCTTCCACCGTGGAGGTTTCCGCGGACTCCCGCCTCAGACTGATCTGGTCAATCGAAATGGACGGCAAGGCCGCGAGCATCTCGGCGCAGAAACGCTTGATCGCCGGATACTCACCACGCAAGGGCCAAACTGATCTGCAGCTGGGCCAATCGGGCTCCCGGATCGGATTGGCGGCGCATGTCGATCTGCGCCACGTTCAGGCCATGCGCCTGAGCCATCCGGTACAGCACGCGCAATTGCCCGGTGATCTGATCCGGCTCGGCCAAGGTGCGCTGGAAAACACCCAGTGCAGACTCCTGCGTGCGACCGAGTGGCCGGGCACGCAACTCACTCTGCACTGTCGCCAGCTGTCGTTGTGCGGAGGCCTGTCGGGACGATTGCATGGGCAACCAGAAGCCCCAGGTCGCGATACAGGCGACAAGGCCAAGACCGATCACCGGCAAACGCCACCCCAGACGCCAGTAGGCCAGTTCGATGGCGAGGCGCATGCGCCCCAGATCCGGCATCTTCAGGGCGTTCATTCGCTCCCCCCATCCGGCAGGCGCGCGTTGGCACGCGGCACGGCATCCATCTGCGGCATTTCCAGCGTGAAACGCAGGCCTGCGCCATCATTACCCGGCGCTTCCTGGCGGACCAGCACCAGATTTTCGAAGCCCGGCTCCTTGCGTAGTGCGTCGAGATAGTCCAGCACCACGGACAGGGCGGGTGCTTGTACCACCAGGCGCACACTGGTGCGGACCGCCCCCATTTCGAGCGACAGCAGCCTGACGTCATCTCCGGCATGCGCCTCCAGGCGTTCCAGCAGGTCGATGAGCGGATAGTCCAGCAGCCGGATAACCCCGTTGATCGAATCCACCATATCCGCTGGCAACGCAGCCTGATGGCGGGCTGCCTTGATCAGTAATTCGCGGTCTGCACGCAGATGGAATCCTTCCTCACCCAGGCTCCGTGCCTCATTACCCAACTGCCTGCCCATCCATGCACCGAGGACGGATAAGACGAGCAGTAGCGCCAACACGGCAGCCAGGACGTGCCTCATGCGCCGGCTGAGCTGCCCGCCTGGGCCGCGATGCGCGAATTCCAGCGGCAGCGGCTTCATGCAAGGCCCCCACGAACGCGCGCAAGCATCACGGATTCGGCGCTCATGCCGGGCCTGAAAGCCTGCATGTCGTCGCCCTGCGGCAGTACCAGCTTCATATCGCGGATGCGTGTGCCGTGGGCCACTTCCGGCAAGATGCCCAGCGCACACAGTTTCATCGGTGTATCGGTGCCGGCGCGCAGGATCTCGCCATCCAGCATGTCCATCAATTCATCGGCTTCGGGTACGCGTTGATAGCGGAAACGACGTACGTACTGCACGGCACCGCCTTGCAGCAACAGGGCCAGCATGCCTTGTGCGCCGAAGCAACAGACCCAGGCATCATCGGGGATACGCGCACGATGGCTGTTCATCAGACGGATGGCGTGCGGCTGTACCGACACCACCCGCCAGACGCCCTCCTCCCCAAGCGTTTCGCAGGCGGCCAGCAACCTTTCCGGCAGCGCGCAGACCAATACCTGCCCACGGGTGCGCCATTCGGCCATCAGCGTCCAGCCGTCGGCAGGCGTGCCGAACAGGGCCTCGAAGCGTGCCCTCGCCAATGCCCGAAGCTCCTCCAGGCTGCCGATGCCTTCGGGTACGCTCAGCATCCAGTAACGGGCCCAGGCATCCGACACCGTCAGCATCAGGTCGCCGCTATCCTGCGTCTTGTGGGCCTGCGCCAGCACAGCCGAAATGGCTGGCCCCC
The DNA here is from genome assembly GCF_014736495.1 of Candidatus Dactylopiibacterium carminicum. Classification (GTDB taxonomy): domain Bacteria; phylum Pseudomonadota; class Gammaproteobacteria; order Burkholderiales; family Rhodocyclaceae; genus Uliginosibacterium; species Uliginosibacterium carminicum. Next base: position 11,096 of record NZ_MDUX01000038.1, on the reverse strand, counting down.
AATCGGCCGACGCCGGAGCCCCCGCGCCGGGCAGGTATTCCGCCAGCGGCAACGTGGGTTGCAGACGCTTGCGCTCCACATCGAGCAACGTCATGTCGAGTGCGCCCAGGCCAAGGGAATAGAGCTTACGTCGCGAGCGTGACACGCCGCACCTCCTCGAGCGTGGTTTCGCCGCGGGCCACCAGCGACAGGGCATCCTCGTAAAGACTGCGCGTGCCGTTGCGCTGTGCCGCCTCCATGATCTGGCGCACCGAGCGGCGCTCCACGATCAGCTCGGCAATCGCGGGATTCATCGTCAACACCTCGGCCACCGCCTTGCGGCCACGATAGCCGGAGCCTCGGCAATCGCCGCAGCCGCGCCCGCGCATGAACACGAAATCCTGCACAGCCTCCGCGGTGAGCCCGGCGCTCACGAGTTCCTCGTCCGTGGGGCGGTAAGGCACGGCACAGTGTGTGCAGTTCAGGCGGACCAGGCGTTGGGCGATCACGCCGTTGAGTGCCGAGACGAAGGAATACAGGTCGACGCCCATGTGATAGAAGCGGCCGAATACGTCATAGACGTTGTTGGCGTGCACGGTGGACAGCACCAGGTGGCCGGTGAGCGCAGACTGCACGGCGATCTCGGCGGTCTCGCGGTCACGGATCTCGCCGACCATGATCTTGTCCGGATCGTGGCGCAGGATGGAGCGCAGGCCACGCGCGAAGGTGAGTCCCTTCTTGTCATTGACCGGAATCTGCAGGATGCCCGGCAACTGATATTCCACCGGATCCTCGATGGTGATGATCTTGTCGCGGCCATGATTGATCTCGGTGAGTGCCGCGTACAGCGTGGTGGTCTTGCCTGAGCCCGTCGGCCCGGTCACCAGCACCATGCCGTATGGCTCCTGCACGAGCCGGCGCAGGATCGCCAGCGTATGCGGGTCGAAACCGGCGGCGTCCAATGTCAGGCCCCCGTGCGCTTCGACCATCGCCTGTTTATCCAGTATGCGGATCACCGCATCCTCGCCGTGGATGCTCGGCATGATGGAGACGCGAAGATCGATCTCGCGGCCCAGGGCTTCGACGCGGAAGCTACCGTCCTGGGGCACGCGGCGCTCCGAAATATCCAGCTCGGAGAGCACCTTGATGCGGGAGATCACGTGCTCGGCCAGCACCACACCGGGAATGCTGGCTACCTGATCGAGCACGCCGTCGATACGGTATTTGGTCACCATGCCGGCGGGTGTGCTTTCCATGTGGATATCCGACACGCCCTGTTTGAGGGCATCGTAAAGCGTGGAGTTGACGAGCTTCACGGCCGGGCTGGCGGCATTGCTGACCGATGCGAAGGTCAGGCTCTCTAGCGCCCGTGCATCCGCCACGCCGACGCTGTCGTCTGCCACCAGCGCATCCAACGCGCTCATGGATTCTTCCTGGCGCGTGAGATAGGCCTGGATATCCGAGAGCAGTGCCAGCCGGTAGCTCAGCGTGGTGTTGCTGATGCTTTCCAGCCAGACCTGCAGATCGGCATCGAAAGGGTCTGCCACCACGGCCACAGGCGGCTCACCGGCCCGCACCGCTTTCATGACCACGCAACCGCGCTGCTGGGCACGCCCGAGTGGCAGCAGGTCGAAGGCCGGCTTCATGTCGAACATGTCCGCCGTCTCCAGCACCGTGAAATGGAAGTGCTCGGCCACCGCGCGCAGCATCACGCGCGGCTCCAGCTGGGTCATGGCTTCGAGTTCGGCCATGATCGGGCGCCCGGATCGGAGCGCCGAGCTGCGCGCCAGCCGCAGCGCGTCCTGTCCGATCAGTTGCTTGTGCTCGCTCATTGCAGCGATCCCGCCAGATCGAAGATCGGCATGTACAGCAGCACGATGATCACGCCGATCACACCACCGATGATCGCCATCATGGCGGGCTCGAAGATCTTCGAGAAATTCTCGATCCAGCGCGCACTCTCCCCTTCGTAGAATTGTGCGGAGCGCATCAGCATGGTGCCAAGCTGCCCGCTTCGTTCTCCGACACGCAGCATGCGCAGCGCGATCGGAGTGCTCAGATCATGCAGCTCGAAGGCCCGCGAAACCGGCTCGCCATTGGATATCTCCGCACGCGCGCGCCGCAGCTTGAGGCGTGTTTCGGCAGAGACCGCGCTTTCCACCATGTCCAGCGTCATCACCACCGGAATACCGCCTTCGAGCAACATGCCCATGGTGAGGTACAGGCGCGACAGCTCCAGGATGCGCGCGCGTTGGGAGATGCCCGGTATCCGGCGCGCGAACTGCGACCAGCGCCCTTCCCGGCTGAATCGGCGTACGGTTGCGATTGCGGCCACGATCAATACCAGCATGGCGCCGATCACGAGCAGGGTGTGATTGCCCAGCAATTCCCCCCAGCGCATCAGCAGACGGGACATCCAGGGCATTTCCCGTCCGCTGTCGGCATACACGGCAGCGAATTTCGGCACCACATAGGTCATCAGGAAAATGCCGACCAGCCCGCCGACCACGAACAGCACTGCGGGATAGATCGTGGCGCTGATGATGCGGCTGCGCACCGCATCCAGGCGCGTCTGGTAATCGATATAGCGGCGTAGCGCCTGAGGCAGATCGCTGGTGCGCTCTGCCGCACGCACGATGCCCGCAAATAACGCAGGGAAATGCTCCGGCTGGGCAGCGACTGCATCCGAAAGCTTGGCACCTTCGCGGATGCGCACATTGAGCGCTTCCATAACGGCACGCGGCACCGGCGCGCTTTCCTTCTCGATGAGGCCTTCGAGTGCTTCCACCAGACTCAGGCCGGCTTCCAGCAAGGCCAGCAGTTCCTGGCTGAACATCACCAGCGAGAATGCCCCGCGCCCGCTACGTGCTGATGCCACGCCACGCCTGGCTTTGATCGAGACGATACGCAAATGCTTCGCCTCCACGGCCTTGCGGGCGGCGAGCGTATCGGCCGCCTCGATCAGGACGGAGTGCAGCCGGTTGTCCGGCGAAAGCGCACGCACCTCGAACTGCATGATGCCTCCGGGCGATCAGGCGCGTTCAGTTGAGCACGTCGGCAGCCGTATCACTGCCACCAGGCTGGCCGTCGCTACCGTAGGAAATGATGTCGAAGTCCCGGCCGCGCGAGCCCGGAAATTTATAGACATAGGCCTTGCCCCAGGGGTCGACGGGCATTTCCTTCGCCAGATAGGGGCCGTTCCACCGGCTTACTCCGCCCGGCGCCTTCATCAGCGCACCGAGCCCTTCAGCGGTGGTGGGATAACGCCCGACGTCCATGCGGAACATGTCCAGAGCCTTGCCCAGGGATTCGATCTGCGCCTTGGCAACGTTTTGTTCGGACTTCCCGAGCTGGGAGAAATACTTGGGGCCCACATAGGCCGCCAGCAGACCTATGATGGCCATTACCACCAGCAGTTCGAGAAGCGTGAAACCGGCACGACGTGCCGGCTGGCGTGCGCCAGCCACTGCTTGTTGAAGCATTTGAGCATCCTGAATGAATGTCTTCATATGCGGGAAAACGCTGCGAGCAGCGGTTTTTCACCTGTCTCCTAGGGCGCTAGACTGCCACAAAGCCCACGGAGTTCCAACAGTGAATATGCCGCAAAAAGCAGCAATGCTGGAGGCGAGAGACATTTGGCCGACAGGCGCGCGGGTTGTCCTCATCGGGCTTGGGTGTAATCTTCGCCCTTATGAAAAACATGTTCCACCGCCTGCGTGGCTTTTCGCTGATCGAGATGCTCATCGCCCTGGCCATCCTCGGTCTGCTGGCCAGCATCACGGTGCCGATCGCGCAGGTCGCGGCGCAGCGCGCCAAGGAGCAGGAGCTTCGTCAGGCGCTGCGTGAAATCCGCAGCGCGCTGGATACCTACCGCCTGGCTGCGGAGCAAGGCATCATCCAGCGTAGCGTCGACTCTTCCGGCTATCCACGCAACCTGGATGATCTTGTGATCGGCGCCACGGACCAGCGCAACGCACAGGGACGCAAGATCTACTTCTTGCGACGCATTCCGCGCGACCCCTTTCACGACGACCCTGCGACACCCAGCGTGAATACCTGGGGCAAGCGCTCCTATGCCAGCGATGCGGAAAATCCCAGTGAAGGTGTGGATGTCTATGACGTCTACAGCAGATCCCCGCTTGTTGGCCTGAACGGCATCCCCTACCAGAAATGGTAGCCATGCGACACCGGCAGCGTGGATTCAACTATCTCGGGCTGCTGTTCATCGTTGCCGTGATCAGCCTCGTGGCGGCGGCAAGCGTGCAGGTCGGCGCCATCATGCAGCGGCGCGCGGCGGAAGAGCAGCTGATCTTCGTCGGGTTGCAGTACAAGCAGGCCATCCGTAGCTACTTTGAAGCCTCACCTCCCGGAGCGGTCACCATGGCCCCTCGACGGCTGGAGGATCTGCTCAAGGATCCGCGCTATCCCTATCCGAAGCGCCACTTGCGCAAGCTGTATGAAGACCCCATGACCGGCAAGACAGACTGGGCGCTGATCCGCACGCTGGATGGGCAGGGCATTCTCGGGGTGCGCAGCCGCTCGCACGAAACACCGATCCGTATCGACAATTTCCCTGACGAGGTCTTCCATTTCAAGGACAAAAAACGCTATGCGGACTGGGTGTTCGTGTATGGCGTGGTGTGTTCCGATCGCGGCTGCGAGATCGGTCCGCAACAGGATGATCCAGGATCGCCAACACCTTGATCCTCTGTGCAGCCGACTCTCCGGACAAAAGCCGGGCAGATTTCAGACGCTTCGGCTATGCCGGCAGCTGGGCCCGCAGATAGTCGCACAGCGCCGTCAGTGCCTGGAGAAGATCGGGTACACCGGCAAAGGCTACGGCAGGCTCGCCATGACGCACGGCAGACTCCACCGCGTACGCCTGCTCCGCGACGGAGGCTGCGCCGAACACTGCGACCGATGACTTCAGCGAATGGGCTATGGTGCCCAAGGTCCGACTGTCCTCACGCTCGATGGCCTGTTGCAGCAGCCCCATCTGGCGCGGGCAATCCTCAAGAAAAACGCCGATCAGTGCATGCAGCGAATCCTCGTCTCCTTCGAGCAGGGCTCGCGCCTGGGAAAGATCGGCCAACGGTTCGATCTCACCGGACATGCCGGTGCTGGGCTCCCCCGTCGTGGCCTCCTGGGCCATTCTGGACAGATCCTGGGAAACGGCTTCCTGGCGCCGCATCACCCGATCGATGGCCGCAAACAGATCTGTCGGTTTGATCGGCTTGGCCACGTAATCGTCCATGCCGGCCTCCAGACAGCGCTCGCGGTCACCCCGCATGACGTGCGCAGTCATTGCCACGATGGGCGTCACTTCCCAGCGGCCAGACATCGCCCAGCTACGCCGTGCCTCGCGCGCACGGATCGCCCGGGTGGCTTCCAATCCGCCCATCACGGGCATCTGTACATCCATCAGGATCAGATCGAATCGGCGTTTCTCGAACCATTCGATGGCCTCCTGACCATCGCTGGCCATCACCACCTCATAGCCGGCACGCTGCAGGATCTTGCTGGCAACGGTCTGATTGACCGGGTTGTCTTCCACGAGCAGCACACTACGCGGCTTCTGCCGCGGAACCCTGCCCTGCTCGTGCAGCAGATCTTCATCGATGTCGATGATCCCCAGTGGATCATCCAACTCCTCGGGGACAGAAAGCAGCGCCAGACGCACGGCGTCGTACAAATCCGAGGATGAGACCGGTTTGACGACATTGGCTCGCACGCCGTAGTGCTGGCAGCGGGCCACGTCCGTTCGTTGCCGGTCGGAAGTCATCATCATCACGATGCGATCGCAGGAAGCCCCTTCATCATGAAAATAGGCCGGCAGCGCAAAGCCTGCCGGTTCTTCCATGTTGGCATCCACCAGCATGATGTCGAAGGGCTCGTCGGCACTGACGGCGTCGCGCAGCATAGCCATCGCGGCTTCACCCGAAGGAGCCGTTTCCACCTGGAACCCCAACTCGCCAAGATCCCGCCTCAGCGCCTGGGCACTGCTAAGGTTGTCATCGATCACCAGCGCGCGCAGGCCGGCAAAACGCGCCGGAGCCTGTTCTTCGCGCAGATGGCGCCGCACCACGCCGACCTCTACCGTAAACGAGAACACGCTCCCCATACCGGGCTCGCTGACCACCCAGATGCGGCCACGCATCAGCTCCACCAGCCGCCGGCAGATTGCCAGCCCAAGGCCGGTGCCGCCATAACGGCGCGTGGTCGAGGTGTCGGCCTGCGAGAATGCGCCGAAGACCTCCCCTTGCTTGCCCCGGGGAATACCGATGCCGGTATCGCGTATGTCGAACTGCAGGCGTGCGCGTGGCCCCTCGTCGGCAGTGAGATGCACCGACATTTCAACCTCGCCTTGCTCGGTGAACTTGATCGCGTTGCCCAGCAGATTGATCAGCACCTGGCGCAAGCGGTTCGGATCCCCCCGCAGCAGCTCCGGCGTTTCCGGCGACATTCCGTAGATCAGCTCCAGCCCCTTCTGGTGGGCGCGCAGGGCCAGGGCCTTGAAGGTGTCCGACAGCACGGCCGGCAATGAGAACTCGATATCCTCCAGGTCCATCTTGCCTGCTTCGATCTTGGAGAAGTCAAGAATGTCGTTGATGATTGCCAGCAGCGACTCTGCAGACGTTTTCACCGTCTGCAGGTAACCGCGCTGTTCGCCATCGAGCTGGGTGTCCAGCGTCAGTTCCGCCATGCCGATGATGGCATTCATCGGCGTGCGGATCTCGTGGCTCATGTTGGCGAGGAAATCGCTCTTGGCCCGGCTGGCCGACTCCGCGGTTTCCTTGGCACGCAGGATTTCCAGCTCCCAGCCCTTGCGTTCGGTCACGTTACGGTGGGTCCCCACCAGGCGCGCAGGCTTGCCGTCGGGCGAACGCGCAACGACGCGGCCATGGGTAACGATCCAGCGCCAGTCGCCATTGCCGGCACGCAACCGGTATTCGAACTCGAAGTCCTCCGTTTCGGCGGCAAGGTGACGCTCGATGCGCTCGCGCACCATGGCGATATCTTCCGGATGTATCAGCGCCTCCCAGGCCTCGCGGGTGTCACCCAGGCTACGAGCTCGATACCCCAGCCCCCGCTTCCACTGCTCGCTGAGAAAGTAATGCCCGTTGCGCAGATCCCAGTCCCAGAGACCGTCATGGCGGTTATCCAATGCGAGGGAAAGACGTTCTTTCTCACGCAACAGGACTTCCATCACGCGCAGCATCTGTGCCACCAACACCAAGGGCTGGGCACCGGGATCCTCGAAGCCTTCACGCAGGCCGATACGCACAGCCAGTACGCGCAAGGCGTCGCGCAGGGCTGCGGGATCCGGCCGCACGGAGTCGATTGGCATGGTTGTGTCAGTCGGTCAGGCCACGCGCTTTCCGGGAGCGCGATGGCGTTGGCTTATGCCGCAAAGAAACGCTGGCAAGCGCTGTCGAAGCGATCCAGGCCGGTATCGAGCTCTTCGTCCGTGATTACCAGGGACGTCGCAATGCGCACCACGTTTGGCCCGGCCACCAGAACTAGAACGCCCGACTCCGCTGCGGCTCCCATGAAAGCGCCGGCCCTGCCGGCATATTCGGGCTTCAGCTCGCATCCCAGCCACAGGCCGGATTCCCGTACTTCCTGGAAGCACCCGTATTTCTCGCCGATGGCCCGCAGCCGGGTGGCAGCATGGGCCGCCTTGCGGCGTACTTCGGCGAGGACTTCCGGACTGCTGATGATGTCGAACGTCGCCTCGGCTACGGCACAGGCGAGCGGATTGCCGCCAAACGTGCTGCCATGCACGCCGGGCGTGAAATGTGCATCAGCGATGGCCGCAGTGGTCAGCATGGCACCGATGGGAAAACCACCGCCCAGGCCCTTGGCCGTAGTCAGGATATCGGGCTGCACACCTGTGTTCATGTAGGCATACAAGGCGCCTGTACGGCCATTGCCAGACTGCACCTCGTCGAAGATCAGGGCGGCATCGTGCTCGGTGGCCAGATCGCGCAGCAGCTTGAGAAATTCGGGTTTGACGGGCACTACGCCACTTTCGCCCACCACCGGCTCAACGATGATCGCGCAGGTATTCTTGCCTACTGCGCGACGCAGTGCGGCCTCGTCATGCAGATCGATGTGGACGATGCCAGCCGGATTCGGTCCCATCCCGGAAGAATATTTGGCCTGCCCCCCTACTGAGACTGTGAAGAATGTCCGCCCGTGGAAACTGCCATTGAAGGCGATGATGTCAATCTTCTCGGGGCCGTATTTGTCCACCGCGCGCTTGCGCGCAAGCTTGAGCGCGGCTTCGTTGGCTTCAGCGCCGGAGTTGCAGAAGAATACGCGCTCGGCGAAGGTGGCTGCGCAGAGCTTGGCAGCCAATCGCAGCGCAGGCTCATTGGTGTAGTAATTCGAAATGTGCCAGACCTTGGCAGCCTGCTCCTGCAACGCTTTCAGCAGCACCGGGTGCGCATGACCCAGTGAGGTGACCGCGACCCCCGCGCCGAAATCGATGTAGTCACGGCCTTGTTGATCCCACAGTCGCGATCCCTCGCCACGCACCGGCACGACGCTCAGCGGAGCGAACACGGGAACCATGTAGCGATCGAAATCGGAGCGGGATACAACGGGGTTCACTGGAGGATCCTTTCAGGAAAACGGCCGCCCCCTGGCGGCCGGCGCACATTTTAAGGGCAAAACTCCTACGCACCGCAGCATTTCATTGGCTTGCCGGAAGGACGGAATCAATACAGCGGCGCTATGGACAGCCTCAATGGCGGCGACGCAGATCTGGCAGGAAGACCGTCAGCAGCCCCAGCAACGGCAGGAAGGCGCAAAGCTGGTAGACGTATTCGATGCCACGCAGGTCAGCCAGTTTCCCCAACAGCGCAGCCCCCACCGCGCCCATGCCGAAAGAGAATCCGAAGAACATCCCCGCGACCAGCCCGACACGGCCCGGCAGCAATTCCTGCGCGTAGACGATGATGGCCGAAAACGCAGATGCCAGGATCACGCCAATGATCAGGCTCAGTACCGTGGTGGCAGCCAGCCCCACATGCGGCATCGCCAGCGTGAAGGGCGCAACCCCCAGAATAGAGAACCAGATCACGCGTTTTCGCCCGATGCGGTCTCCCACGGGACCGCCGATCAGGGTGCCGGCGGCCACGGCAAACAGGAACAGGAACAGATGGATCTGCGCAGTCTGCGCCGAGACATCGAACTTGTGCATCAGATAGAACGTGAAGTAGCTGGTCAGGCTTGCCATGTAGAAATACTTGGAAAAGATCAGCGTGAGCAGTACGGCAATGGAGCCGATCACCTTCCCGCGCGGCAGGCCGGTTTCGGTGGCGCCGTGATGCAATTTGGCCTTGAGCTGGCCACTGGCCTGCTGATGGGAATACCAGCGCCCTACCTGCCACAGCAGGAAGATCGCCAGCAGTGCCGCCAGTGAAAACCAGGCGACGCTGCCCTGCCCGTTAGGCATCACGATCAGCGCGGTGAGCAAAGGCCCCAGTGCAGTGCCGGCATTCCCGCCGACCTGAAACACCGACTGCGCCAATCCGAATTTCCCGCCGGAGGCCATACGCGCAACCCGGGAAGATTCTGGATGGAATACCGAAGAGCCGCTGCCCACCAGCGCGGCAGCCAGCAGCAGCATCGGATAGCTATCCGCCGTGGCCAGCAGGAGCAGACCGATGAAAGTGCAGCACATGCCGAACATCAATGAATACGGTTTGGGGTGACGGTCCGTGTAGAGGCCGACCAATGGTTGCAGCAGGGAGGCCGTGGCCTGAAAAGTGAAGGTGATCAGGCCGATCTGCGCAAAACTGAGGTTGAATCCCCCTTTGAGCAACGGATACATCGCCAGGATCAGCGATTGCATCATGTCGTTGAGAAAATGGGCGGCACTGATGGCGCCCAGCACGGGATAGGCCGTTTCCTGGGCAGGTAAAGCACGGGCTGAAGACAAGAAAAGACTCCTGACAGACAAGGCAGCGGGAATGGGGCTTGCTGGACTATAAGGAAGAAAAGACAATTCCGTCTAACCACAGATAGACAGGATATGTCGCAAAACCGCCAGGTACTGCTTCGCAGCGTTCCAACCTACCGCGAACTCGCGCGCCCTGTAGTCGCGCGCGTCGAAACGCTTGTGCCCGGCTCAATGACTCCGTGGCACTGCCATGACTGGTGGCAGCTGAGCTGGGCGTTCTCCGGAGTGCTGAGTCTGTCCACGCGGCAGGCAACCTTCATCGCACCACCACAACGCGCGATCTGGATTCCGCCCGGAATCGAGCATCAGGCGCACAACGTGTCGCAGACAGAGATGCGCAGCCTTTATGTTGCCCGCGAGCTGGTTCCGGAAGACGCTGGCGCACGTTGTCGCGTTCTGGGGATGACGCCGCTGATCCGCGAACTGATCGTTGCCGTGTCCGGGCTGCCACCGGACTACGCCACGGAGGGGCCAGACTGGCGAATGATCCAGGTATTACTGGATCAACTGCTGCAGCGGCCAGAATTGGCCTTCGATCTGCCTCATCCCGAGGATGGCCGCCTGCTCGGCATCTGCCAGCGACTACAACAGACGCCGGACGACCCGCGAACACTGGAAGAGTGGGCTCACTGGGCGGGGCTCAGTGCCCGCAATCTGTCACGCCTCTTCATGCAGCAGACAGGCATCAGTTTTGGTGACTGGCGCCAGCGCCTACGCTTGCTACTGGCACTGGAAGCCTTAGAGCGTGGCGATCGCGTCACCCATGTTGCGCTGGATTCAGGCTACCAGTCTCCTTCAGCCTTCATCGCAGCATTCCGCCGCACCTTCGGCATGACGCCGAGCGCGATGTTCAAGCGTGTGGCGACAGCTGATCGGCAAAACCGAAACGTGTGAATTCGCCCTCCAGCAATCCGCCGGCGGCATCGAAACCCCGATAGCGCACACCTGCCGCACGCGGCACCATGCCGCGCATGCCAGGCACCGAGAGGCAGCCCTCCCAGCCATCCTCCTCGCGCGCATCCAGCACCTCCAGCACCGGATTGATCAAGGCCATGTACGGGATCGGCGGAGCTTCGGGATAACGTTCGCTGTGAGTAAAGCGGCTTTGAATTCCGGATGAAACTGCTTTGAAAACCGGATGCGAATT
>NZ_MDUX01000037.1 GCF_014736495.1 Candidatus Dactylopiibacterium carminicum | reverse complement strand
GCGCCTTCTTGCATCTCGCATGCGCCTATATCTGGCTACTGTGAACACGCCCTAGTATGGTGCCTATCCGCCGAAGGGAAAGTCGACTGCCGGCGGGCGCTGATCGACGATATCGGCCAACGCGCGGGCCGAGCCGGCGGCCAGCGTCCAGCCCAGGGTGCCGTGGCCGGTGTTGTAGTAGAGGTTCGCCATGCGCCGGCTGCGCCCGATGATGGGCAGGTTGCTCGGCGTGGTCGGGCGCAGGCCGGCCCACGCGTTGGGTTCGTCGAGTGCACAGACGCCCGGAAAGATATCTTCCACCCAGCGCAGCAGCGCCTGGCTGCGCACCGGGTCGATATCCGTATCGTAGCCATTGAGCTCGGCCGTGCCGGCGATGCGCAGGCGATCCCCCAGACGCGAGCAGACGATGCGGCGCGCCTCGTCGGTCAGGCTCACGCTGGGCGCGCGGCGTGCGTCCTGGATGCGCAGCGTGGCCGAGTAGCCCTTCACCGGATAGATCGGCAGGCGCTCGCCCAGCGCGCGCGCGAGGTGTGGGCTCCAGGCGCCGGCGGCCAGCACATAGGCGTCGGCAGCCAGTTGTTCGCGGCTGCCCTGGCGCAACAGTTCCAGGCCGGTGATGCGGCCATCCGCATGCGAGATCGCGCCGACTTCGGTGTCGTAATGGAAGACGACACCAGCCGCGGCACAACGTGCGGCCAGTTCGCTGGCGAAGCGCTGCGCATCACCACTTTCGTCATCGGTGCCGAGCATTCCGCCGGCAATGCGATCCCGGATGCGCAGCAGCGAGGGTTCCGTCTCGACGCACTGTGCGGCATCGAGCATGCAGGCACCGATGCCCAGTTCGCGCAGCACGCGGAACTGGGCCTGTCCGTGGCGCAGACCGGCAGGCGTGAAATACAGATGCAGCACACCGCGCGAGAGCTCGTCGTAATGGATGCCGGTGGCTTCGCGCAGCAGGCGCAGCTGCTCGCCGCTGTAGGCCGCCAGGCGGGCGATGGACACGGTGTTGCGCTGGCTGCGTGCAGGCAGGCATTCGCGCAGGAACTGCAGTCCCCAGTGGATGCGCGCGGCTTCTGCCGGCCAGCGGAAGAGTAGCGGGGCATCCTTGCGGCCCAGCCATTTGATGATCTGCAACGGCGCGCCAGGGTTGGACCAGGGCTCGGGGTGGCTGATGGAAATCTGGCCGCCGTTGGCGTAGCTCGCTTCGAGGGCCGGACCGGGATCGCGGTCGATCACGCTGACCTGGTGGCCGCGCTCGCGCAGGTACCAGGCGGCACTGACGCCGGCCAGACCGGCGCCGACAATGACGATGTGCATGTTGGGATTTCGGCAGGAGCACCCATCCAGCGGGCGCGAAAGCGCGTGATTATGGTCTTTTTGTGCCGGTTTGCGCCTGATCCGGGGCAAAAGCACGGGCATACGCGGTGAGGCTTCAGGAGGTAGAATGCGCGACTCTGTTTTTTTGACGCTTTTCGGCCACCCATGAAAGCCGCAGACATCCGCTCCACCTTCCTGAATTTCTTCGCCTCCAAGGGCCATCAGATCGTGCCGTCGAGCCCGGTCGTGCCAGGCGACGATCCCACCCTGCTGTTTACCAACGCCGGGATGAACCAGTTCAAGGATGTCTTCCTCGGCTTCGACAAGCGCCCCTACACGCGTGCCACCACCGCGCAGAAATGCATTCGCGCCGGTGGCAAACACAACGATCTGGAAAACGTCGGCTATACCGCGCGCCATCACACCTTCTTCGAGATGCTGGGCAACTTCAGCTTCGGTGACTACTTCAAGCAGGATGCGATCAGGTACGCCTGGGAGCTGCTCACCGAAGTCTTCAAGCTGCCCAAGGACCGCCTGTGGGCCACGGTGTATGCCGAGGATGACGAGGCCTACGAGATCTGGACCCAGCAGATCGGGCTGCCGCCCGAGCGCGTGGTGCGTATCGGTGACAACAAGGGCGCGCGTTACGCCTCCGACAACTTCTGGATGATGGGTGACACCGGTCCGTGCGGTCCGTGCTCGGAAATCTTCTACGACTTCGGCCCGTCGGTGGCCGGCGGTCCCCCCGGAAGCCCGGATGAGGATGGCGACCGCTATACCGAGGTGTGGAACAACGTATTCATGCAGTTCAACCGTCGCCTCGACGAGAACGGCAATTACGTGATGGACGCGCTACCCAAACCCTCGGTGGATACCGGCATGGGCCTGGAGCGCCTGGCGCGCGTGCTGCAGAACGTGCCGACCAACTACGACATCGACCTCTTCGTGAACCTCATGGCCGCGGCTCGCCGCGAAGTCGAGGCTGCCGGCGGGGCCGACATCGATCCGGATTCGCCCTCGCTGAAGGCGATTGCCGATCACATCCGTGCCTGTGCCTTCACCGTGGCCGACGGCGTGGTGCCCAGCAACGAAGGCCGTGGCTACGTGCTGCGCCGGATCGCCCGCCGTGCCATTCGCCACGGCTACAAGCTCGGCGCGCGCAAGCCCTTCTTCTACAAGCTGGTAGCTGCGCTGACCGAGGAGATGGGCGCGGCCTATCCCGAGCTGGTCGCCAAGCAGCGCCGTGTGACCGAGGTGCTCAAGCAGGAGGAAGAGCGTTTCTTCCAGACCATCGCGTATGGCATGGAGATTCTTGAGGCAACGCTGGTGCTCATGACGACGAGGGGCGTGCAGGTGCTTGATGGCGAGATCGCCTTCAAGCTGCACGATACCTACGGCTTCCCGCTGGATCTGACCGCCGACGTGCTGCGCGAGCGTGGCCTGTCGGTCGACGAGGCAGGTTTCAACGCGGCCATGGCTCGCCAGCGCGAGCAAGCGCGTGCCGCCGGCAAATTCAAGATGGCGCAAGGGCTGGAATACAGCGGTACGCCCACCACCTTCCATGGCTACGAAAAGCTGTGGGTCGAGGATGCGCGGGTCACTGCGCTTTACGTCGAAGGCAGCCCGGTCGAGGTTGTGCGTGCCGGCGACGATGCCGTGGTGGTGCTGGACAACACCCCGTTCTACGCCGAATCCGGCGGCCAGGCGGGCGATTCCGGTTTCCTGCAGAACGGCACCGCACGCTGCGAAGTGGATGACACGCAGAAGATCCAGGCCGACGTGTTCGGTCATCATGGCCGCGTCGTCGAAGGCGAGATCCGCATCGGTGACATCATCGATGCGCGCGTCAATGGCGTGCGTCGCGCCGCCACCGCGCGCAACCACTCGGTCACCCACCTGATGCACAAGGCCCTGCGCGAAGTGCTGGGCAATCACGTGCAGCAGAAGGGCTCGCTGGTCGATGCCGACAAGACCCGTTTCGACTTTGCGCAGAACGCGCCGGTGACGGACGAGCAGATCCGCAAGGTCGAAGAGATCGTCAACCGCGAGATCCTCACCAACGCGGCTACCCAGGCCCGTGTGATGCCCATCGAGGAAGCGCAGAAGACCGGCGCCATGATGCTCTTCGGCGAGAAGTACGGTGACTCGGTGCGGGTGCTCGATATTGGCAGTTCGCGCGAGTTGTGCGGTGGCACCCACGTGGCGCGCACCGGTGACATCGGTTTCTTCAAGATCGTGATGGAGAGCGGCGTGGCCGCCGGTGTGCGCCGCGTGGAGGCCGTCACCGGCGAGAACGCCCTGCGCTACGTGCTCGAACGCGATGCCGCGCTGGGTGTGGTGGCTGCCGCGCTGAAGGCGCCTGCGGGTGAGGTGCCGACCAAGCTCGGGCAGACGCTGGAGCACTTGCGTGCGTTGGAAAAGGAACTGGCTGCGCTCAAGAGCAAGCTTGCCAGCAGTCAGGGCGATGCCCTCGTCGCCCAGGCCGTGGAGATCGCTGGCGCACGCGTGCTGGCTGCCACGTTGAGCGGTGCCGATGTGCCGGCCCTACGCGAGGCGGTCGACAAGTTGCGCGACAAGCTGGGTTCCGCTGCCGTGGTGCTGGCTGCCGTGAATGACGGCAAGGTCTCGCTGATCGCGGGGGTTACGGCTAACCTTACCGGCAAGGTCAAGGCGGGGGATCTGGTCAATTTCGTCGCCCAGCAGATCGGTGGCAAGGGCGGTGGCCGTCCCGACATGGCCCAGGCTGGCGGCACCGATGCCGCTGCGCTGCCCGCCGCGCTCGCCGGAGTGAAGGACTGGGTGGCTGGCAAGCTCGCCTGAGCGCCGGCACTTGGTAAAACAGAACCGCACCGTGCGTAAGCCGGTGCGGTTTTTTTCATCGCCGGGCCGCTCCAAGATGAAAAAGCGTCCTCCTGGGGGACCGGGCCATCGCATTGCGATGGAACGAGGGACCATTTTCATGGTATCCGCTGCTCGTCGCGTGGGTGACCGCCCTTGAACCTGGGCTGCCGGGCCTCATGCCCATCCGATCTGTGTTTCATCGTTTCCGGGTGTGTTCGCGTTTGCGAACAGCCCTAGAATTCCGCCATGACCCCCACCCGCTACCGCTACGCCATCGGCGACATCCAGGGCTGCCCCGGCCCGTTCGAAGAACTGCTGCAAGCCTGTGATTTCGATCCCGCACTGGATCGTCTGTGGATCGCTGGCGATCTGGTCAATCGTGGCCCTGGCAATATCGAGGTACTGCGTCGTATCAGGGCGCTGGGCGAGCGGGCAAGCTGCGTGCTGGGCAACCACGATTTCTACTTTCTGGCCGTGGTAGCCGGTGCCGTGCAGCGCGGCGAGGACGATACCTTGCAGGATCTGCTGGATGCGCCGGATTGTGCCGAGCTGACCGACTGGTTGCGACGGCAGCCGCTGATGCATGCGGAAGACGGCTTCGCCATGGTGCATGCCGGCCTGCTGCCGGAATGGAGCGTCGATCAGGCGCTGGCGCTGGCCAAGGAGGCCGAAACCGCTTTGCGCGCCGATGACTGGCGCGACTTCCTGCGCCGTCTGTGGGGTGGAAAGCCGGATCGCTGGCAGGATGATCTGGCCGGGGCGGACCGCCTGCGCGTGATCGTGAATACTTTCTGCCGCCTGCGTTTCCTCACCCCGGACGGTCGCCTCGCGCTGAAGGCCAAGGGGCTGCCGGAGAGCGCGCCGGATTTCGTGCCCTGGTTCGATTTTCCGCAGGCACGCTGGCGCACGCATACGGTGATCCACGGGCACTGGTCGGCGCTGGGGTTCCGCGACATGGGCGCGGTGATCGCGCTCGATTCGGGGTGTGTGTGGGGCGGCAGCCTGACGGCGATGCGCTTGGAAGACCGCCGCGTGTGGCAGGTGGGTTGCCCGCAGGCCGCAGCCCCCACCGGCTGGGACTAGACAAATGGCGCCTGCGGGGCTGTTCAGCGAAACACCAGTACCGGGATCTTCGAGTGAGTCAGCACCTTCTGCGTCTCGCTGCCGAGCAGCAGGGCGCTGACGCCACGGCGCCCGTGCGAGGCCATGAAGATCAGATCGCAGCTACGCTGGCTGGCGGCCTTGATGATCAGCTCCCACGGCTTGTTGCCCTTGAGCGCCAGGCGTTCACAGGGAACGCCGGCCTCCCGCATGCAGGCTTCCGCTGCGTCCAGAATTTCCTGGCTGGCGCTTGCCAGCTGATCCCGCACAGTTTGCGTGATATGGGCGTCGCTGATGGCCCCCACTCCATCGTAGGCTGCGGGCGAGTCTGGGCTGGCATAGAACAGCGTGACCCTAGCGCCGGCTTCGCGCGCGAAACTGGCGGCCCGGGCAACGGCTTCCTGCGACAGCGGTGAGCCGTCCGTGGGAACGAGCAGATGCTGGAACATGGTCTGTCCTCCGTCAGTGGCCGCCCGCGCCGGGCTCGACGCTACGACCGGGTTTGGGTGCCAGCCAGATGATGGCGGCGGCACCGATGAACATCACCGCGATCGCGGTCATGACCTGATTGGTGGAAAGCATCACGCTCTGCGAGGTGATCAGATGGTCGATCACCTGCGTGGCCGTTTCCGGCGGCGTGCCGGCCTGGGTGAGCTGGCCCAGCAGCGCGTGATCCCGATCGGCCACGCCGACCAGCTCGGCATGGTTGTAGGTGATCCGGTCGCTCCAGGCCGTGGTGACCAGCGAAGTGGCGAAGGCGCCGGAGAGCGTGCGCAGGAAGTTCATCAGGCCCGCTGCCGAATCCATCTCGCGCTCGTCCACGCTGGCCAGCGCAAGCGACGTGGTGGGGATGAAGAAGAAAGGCATGCCCAGCCCCATCACCCCCAGCGGTATGGCGACATCCCAGAATCCCATGTCGGTGGTGGCGATGGTGCGCCACAGGGTGACCAATCCGAGCCACAGCACGCCCGCGAACACCAGCAGACGCGGATCGCGTTTGCTGGAAGCAGCCATGGGCGCCACGAAGAATGCGGTCACTCCGGTCCATGCCGTGGCAAGGCCGGCAATGGTGGCGGTGTACCCCATGAAGCTTTGCAGCCACAGGGGCGTGAGCACATTCACGCCGAAGAAGGCGGCAAAGGCCACGCTGATGGTGAGCACGCTTACCGTGAAGCCACGGTGGCGGAACACCTGCAGATCCACGATGGGATTGGGCTCATGCAGTTCCCAGATCAGGAACAGCCCGAAACCGATGGCGGCCACGATGGCCAGCGTGACGATCTGCGGGGAGGAGAACCAGTCCAGGTTCTTGCCTTCGTCCAGCATGATCTGCAGGGCGGCCACCCAGATCACCAGTAAGCCGAGCCCCACCAGGTCGATGCGGCTGCGTTCGCCCAACGCCTGATAGGGCTTGAGCAGGCGCCAGGCGTATAGCCCGAAGCCGATGGCGATCGGTGCGTTGATCAGGAATACCCAGGACCAGCTGTATTCGTCGCACAGCCAGCCGCCGAGGATGGGGCCGACCACGGGCGCCACCAGGGTGGTCATGGACCACAAGGCGATCGCGGCGCCAGCCTTGCTCTTGGGGAAGATGCGCAGCAGCAGGGTTTGCGACAGCGGCATCAGCGGGCCGCCGCACAGCCC
The DNA here is from genome assembly GCF_014736495.1 of Candidatus Dactylopiibacterium carminicum. Lineage (GTDB taxonomy): Bacteria > Pseudomonadota > Gammaproteobacteria > Burkholderiales > Rhodocyclaceae > Uliginosibacterium > Uliginosibacterium carminicum. Next base: position 26,483 of record NZ_MDUX01000037.1, on the reverse strand, counting down.
CTGGAACACGCGTGCCACCACCAGCAGGCCGATCGAGGTGGAGAGACCGCAGATGATGGAAAACACACCGAACAGGATCATCGAACCCACGAACACCTTCACTGCACCGAAGCGCGCGGCCAGCCAGCCGGTGAGCGGCACGGTGATCGCCTCGCCGACGGCGTAGGAGGTGATGACCCAGGTGCCCTGGCTGGTGGCCGCACCCAGCGCACCGGCAATGTTGGGCACCGCCACGTTGGCGATGGTCATGTTGAGTACGGCGATGAAATTGGCCGCCGCCAGGATCAGGGCGGCCACCCACAGCATGGGGCCGGTCAGCCACGTGCTGGCAGCGCCGGCAGGCGCGGGAATGGCTTGGCTCATGGAAGCGATCCTGCTCAGTTACGCTGGCCGCGGGTGTCGATCTCGGCGTGCATGGAAAGCCCGACCTTGAGCGGGTTGGCCTGCAGCTCCGCAGCATCCAGCTTCACGCGTACCGGCAGGCGCTGCACCACCTTGATCCAGTTGCCGGTGGCGTTCTGTGCGGGAATGGCCGAGAAGGCCGAACCCGAGCCGCCGGAGAAGCCTTCCACCACGCCGTGATAGGTCACATCCTTGCCGTAGAGGTCGGCATGCAGCGTCACCGGCTGACCGGTACGAACCCTTTGCAACTGCACCTCCTTGAAATTGGCATCCACGTAGATATCGCCCACCGGCACCACGGCCATCAATGGCATGCCGGGCTGCACGCGCTGGCCGACCTGCACCTGGCGCTTGGCCACCACGCCATCGATGGGGGCACGGATCACGGTGCGCTCCAGATCCACGCGCGCCTGCTCGAGCCGGGCACGGGCGGCCACGACTTCTGGGTTCTGCGCCACGCTGGGTTCGGCGATCTGGATGGCATTGGTTTCCCGGGCGGCTTTGGCCGAGCGCAGATTGGCGCTGGCCTGCTGCTCCGCCGCGATGGCTGCTGCGAGGTTGGCTTCGCTGGCCTTGAAGGCGTTGCGCGCACGGGTCAGCTCATCGCCGGAAACCGAGCCGGACTCCACCAGCGCTTCGCGGCGCTGCAGATCCACGCGGGCGCGTTCGAAATCCGCCTGGGCTGCGGTCAGCTGGGCCGCGGCACGTTGGCTGTCGGCTTCGCGCGCCTGTATCTGCGCGGCGAGATTGCCGTCGGTGGTCTGGTAGGCCTTCACGCGGCGGATGGCGCGCTCCAGCTCGGCCTCGGCCTGTGCCAGCCCCAGGCGGGCATCCACCGGGTCGATGTTCACCAGTACATCCCCGCGCTTGACGAACTGGGTGTCGCTGGCCTTCACCTCTGCCACGGTGCCGGCCACGGCCGGTGTGATCTGGGCGACTTCGGCCGCCGTGTAGGCGTTGTCGGTCGACACGAAATGCGCACCGTGGAAGAATCAGTAGGCCGAAGCGGCTCCGGCGATGATCACGACCGTGCCCACGAAGGTGAGCAGACGGCGGTTGCGGCGCTGCGTAAGGGCGGTTTCGACTGTGTTGTTCTGAGACATGAAGACTTCCTTGAGCAATATCGGGGGTTAGCGTTGGGCGATCTGGCGGGTGACTTGATAGCCGCCACCCAGGCTGCGTTGCAGGTCGATATCCAGACTGAGCGCCAGGCTCTGCAGATTGGTGCGGGCATTCAGGCTGCCCAGCAGGCTGTCTTCGGCCGAGAGCACTTCGAGGTAGGTGGCGAGGCCGCCTTCGTAGCGGTTACTGGCCACGCGGTGCGCCTCGGTCGCGGCCTCGACCGCTTCTTCAGCCTTGCGCAGGCGTTGCCCCAGGGCTTTCTGGCTGACTGCGTTGTCCGCCACCTCATGCAGCGCACGGGTCACGGTGTCGTTGTACTGGGCCACGGCAGTGTCATATTCAGCTTCGCTGGCCCGGTAGCGCGCCTTCAGGCGGCCACCGTTGAAGATGGGCAGCGAGATCGCCGGCCCCACGCTGCCGGTATCCGAACCGGATTTGAAGAGCTGGTCCAGTCCGAGCGAATGCACGCCGATGAAGCCCACCAGATTCACGTTCGGATAGAACTCCGCCTGGGCCACGTCGATGCGTTTCGCCGCGGCTTCGGCACGCAGCCGGGCGGCCACCACATCGGGGCGGCGGCCCAGCAGATCGGCGCTCAGGCTCGATGGCAAGCCGAAACCGCTGGAGAGGTTCAATGTCGGGCGGGTGATCGTCTGTCCCCGGTCCGGACCTGCACCCAGCAAGGCTGCAAGACGGTTGCGCTGCAGCGCCAGCTGTTCGTCCACTGCCAGCAACTGCCCCTCGGCCATGGCGCGGCGGGCATCGGCGTCACGCAGCCCCCCGCGTGTTTCCAGACCGTTGGCGTGACGCTTGGCAATCAGCTCGGCCGTCTTCACGCGGATTTCCAGCGCCTTCAGGGCCGTATCCCGGTTGGCATGCAGACGGTTGAGCTCGGCATAGCCGGCGGCAACGCTACTGGCCAACAGCAGGCGGCTCTGCATGAGTTCGGCTGCTTGCGCTTCCAGGGTCGAGGTCGCGGCCGCCAGCGATGCCCGGTTGCGTCCCCAGAAATCCAGCTCCCAGCTGAAATCCAGCGTCAGACGGCCGTAGTCGTTCCAGCCCTGTGGGAGCGAGCTTTGCGGTTGAAGGTAGTTGTATGACTGTTTGGTCTCGTTCAGGTTGGCATTGGCGCCGATCTGGGGGGCATTGGCCGAGCGTGCGATGCCAACGCCTGCTTCGGCCTGGCGCAGTCGGGCGGCGGCTACCTGCAGGCTGGGCGAATCCTGCAGAGCTTCGCGGACCAGTGCATCGAGCTGCTGATCGCCATAGGTTTGCCACCACTGATCACCGGGCCAGGTCCGGGGTTGTGCGTTCAGGCTGCTGCCGGCAGCCCAGCTGCCGATCGGGCGCAAGCCGTCGCGTGCTCCCTCCTGGGGGAGTTGGGCGCAGGCCATCAGGGTGGTCATCGCCAGGAGCGCAAAGGCCGGTCGGCGTGCAAAAAAGCGCCGCGATGCGGCGCCGTCAATATCGGGGAATGAAGTAGATGTCACGGTGAAACGTCCTTTTAACTGAACCGTACAGTTCATTTTCTCGTTGACACATCGCCTCTGTCAATCAAAACTGTACGGACGAGTTCAAAAAAGGAGCGCCGCCATGCGCAGTAAAAGCGAGAGCAGACGCCAGACCATCATTGATGAGGCGCGGGCCGTGTTCCAGGAATGCGGTTTCGAGGGGGCTTCGATGTCCCAGATCGCCGCCCGGGTGGGGGGCTCGAAAGCCACGCTGTACAGCTACTTCGCTTCGAAAGACGAGCTGTTTGTGGAAGTAATGCGGCGGTCAGCCGAAGCGCTGATGCGCGATGTGTTCGAAAAGCTCGATTCGCAGGCTGACCTGACCGCCAACTTGCGGCGTTTCGGAGAGGGGTTCCTGGAGGCCGCCTGCCAGCCGGAGCTGATCAACAACTATCGCAATGCCTATGCCGAGGCGCGCAAGAGTGAAGTGGGGCGTCTGTTCTACGAACGCGGCCCACGGCAGGGCTTGCTTGTGTTGAGCGAGCATCTGGACGCCTGCATGAAGCAGGGGAAATTGCGGCAGGCCGACAGCGTGGTCGCCGCGCAGCACTTGCTGGCGCTGCTGGAGGCTGAATGCGGCCAGTTGCTGTTGCTGGGCGTCAGCGAGGGCTTTTTGCCCGCCGCGACCAGGCAGATGGCTGGCCGCGCCGTCGAGGTCTTTCTGCGGGCCTATTCCACGCCGGCTTGACGACGCAGTTCGCCGATGCGCTGATCTTTCTCTAGCCACAGGCCATTGAGCCAGGTCTGGATGTTGGAGCGGAACTGGGGATCGCGGCTGGCGGCTTCACCGACGAATTCGGCCGGAATGGGGAGCTGCCGCACCTCGACGATCACACGGCCCAGGCGCCCGCAGATCAGGTCACCGAAGCTGGGAACGCGGTCCGGATAGACGATGGTCACATCCAGCATCGATTCGAACAGCTCCCCCATGGTGCCCAGCGCGATGGAAAGGCCGCCACTCTTGGGCTTCAGCAGATGCTGATAGGGCGAGCGCTGTTGTTTGTGCTTGGCTGGGGTATAGCGCGTGCCTTCGAGGAAATTGATTACCGAGGTCGGGATGAAGCGGAATTTTTCGCAGGACTTGCGCGCAGTGGCCATGTCGGCTGCGTTGGCTGCGAGCGTCTTGCCGCTGCGGCGCATGAAGGGGAAATCCAGCGCCCACCAGGCCAGGCCGATCACCGGGATATAGATCAGCTCATGCTTAAGAAAGAACTTGAGGAAGGGGATGCGGCCACGGAAGACGCTCTGCAATACCAGGATGTCTGCCCAGCTCTGATGGTTGCAGCCCACCACATACCAGCCGCGCGGTTTGAGATCGTCCACGCCGCTGATCCGCCAGTCGTGGCGTTCGATGGCGTACATCCAGGCCTGGTTGATGCGTACCCAACCATCGGCCAGCGCATTCAGGCAACGGTCAGCGAAACGGCGCACGGCCGAGGCCGGCAGGCAGAGCTTGAGTAGGGCGAAGGGCAGAAAGGCGATGAAAACCAGTAGGGTGTTGAGCGCCACACACAGGGCGGCGAACACGGCTTTGAGAGGTGCGGGCAGCCAGCGGAGCATGGTGGGGATTCCCATCGTGGAAGAGCCGCGATTCTAACGCGGCCCGTGAAAAACCCGACGCAGGCGATGCCCACGCCGGAGAGGGCATTTCAGGCACTGGCCGCTACGCGTGCGGGCCGCGTTGGCCACTGCGAGATCAGCATGGCGGCAATGATCAGCCCTCCGCCTAGCATCGCACGCGGACCGAACTGTTCGCCCAGCCACCAGGCTGCGAACAGGGACGCGAAAAAGGGCTCCAGCGCATAGATCACGGCCGCCTGCACCGCCGTGGCACGGGCCTGCGCCCAGGTCTGCAGGAAAATCACCAGACCACTGCAGATCACGCCCAGATACAGCGGCTCCAGCCAGACGGAGCCGGCTCCGGCTGCCTGGTCGAGATAACCCGGGCCTTGCAGCCACCATTCCGTGAGGATCCAGAGGGGCGTCAGCGCCGTCATCATGACGGCCTGGGCGCCGGCCAGCGACAGTGTGGAATGACGTGGTGCGAAACGCTCCATACCCAGCACATAGAGTGCGAAGGCCAGGGCACAGCCGAAGGTGAGGGCATCCCCCAGCAGGCTGCTGCCCTGTTCATAACTCATCACCGCGATGCCGGCGCCGGCCAGCACCACGGCCACCCAGATCATCGAGGACAGGCGTCGGCCCAGCAGCGGCAGCAGCAAGGGCACCATGATCACATTCAGTGCGGTGATGAAGGCGTTGCGGCCCGCGCTCATCATCGTCAGTCCGAGCACTTGCAGCACGAAGCTGGCGAACAGTGCGATGGCGAGCAGCGCGGCATCACGCCAGAGCGCGCGGTTGCGCCATTGAATGAAGGGGGCGAGGGCGAGGGCTCCGAGCGCCCAGCGCAAACCGACCATCAGGCCGGGCGGTATCTGTTCGGAGACGGCCTTCATGGCCGGAAAGGTGGAACCCCAGCAGATCGTGACCAGGATCAAGGCCAGACTGGCCAGCAGCGGAGAGCGTGAGGCGGACATCGACAGACGGTTTTTGGCGGGAGCGTATTGTGCCATGCGCACCTGTCCGGCAGCTGTGATGAGTGTCCGCCTCGTGGGGGAATCAGGCGCCGATCCAGATCGGCACCTGTAGAGCGCCTACACGCACAGGCATTGGCCCAGATGCTGGCGCAGCTTGTGGGTTTCGGCGCGGGTGTAGTCCTTGTCCAGCCGGTCGCTGACCAGCGAGGCCGTGGGCGGGTCCAGTTCGGCGTTGAGGAGGCCCATGAAGGCAGGGGGCGCAACCAGGATCGCCCGCTTGAAATCCCCTCGCGTCCGGGCATGGCACAGGCCGCGTGCCACACGATGCGCGAAGCCGCGCGCGGCAAGGCGGTCTGGCTCCTTGTGTTTTGGGGAAGCGCGTCCACCAGATTCCTGGATGACTTGTTCTTCGACGCTCAGGGCGTGCTCCTGCACCAGTTCAAGGGCCTTGTTGGGGCCGCTGTGGGCGAAGATGCGAGCGTGACGGGCATTGGCAACGACGATCCAGGTCATGGACATGCTTTACCTCCGGGGTCAGGTTGTGAAGGGGCGAAGCCGCCGCGCGGATGCGGGCAGACCTGTTCAGCCTAGGAAGCCTGTCCTGCCTCGCCAATCAAATTTTGGTATGACTGCCTAAAGCCTGAGCCTGCAAGGAAGTGTTCGTATCCTGCCGGTAAAATAAGGAAAGTTGCGCGTATATTTCGGGATATTGTGCGTAAAGCGCTTTGGCGTCACTGAAGAAAACTTCGCTGGCGATGGCAAAGAATTCAGCGGGATGGTCGGCGGCCGAGGGATCCAGCAGATCGTCCTCGCCGGCATCCACTCGCTTGCAGAAATCTGTATAGGCCGCTTCGAAGGCGTCATACCATGCCCCTTCGTCTATGCCGGCATGCAAGGGCGGCAGGCCGTCCGCCTCGCCGTTGAGCATGTCCAGTTTGTGCGCGAATTCGTGGATCACCACCTGGGCTCCCTCGTAATCCTCCGGAGCGTCGAACCACGAGAGCACCACCGGTCCGCCGGGCCAGGCCTCGCCGAGGGCTTCTTCGTCGTATTCGTGCAGCAGGCCGTCTTCGTCGATCTCGCGTCGCGGGATCACGAAATCTTCCGGGTAGACGATGATGCCGCGCCAGCCGGCGTAGGACTCCAGCCCCAGCTTGAGTACCGGCAGGCAGGCCTGTAACGCGATGGAGAGGCGTACCCGGTTGTCCGGTTCGAAGCCAGCTGCACCACAGAACACCTTGCTGTCGAGAAAACGCAGGGCCAGGATGCGCAGCGCAGCGCGCTCGGTGGCATCCAGATGGGCGAGCAGAGGGGCTAGCGGCAGTTCGATCGCGGCCCATTCCGTGTCGGGAATCTCTGCACGCGGGCGCTGTCCGAGCAGCCGCCTAAGACCTTGGATCAGGGAGTTCATCGATGTCTGGAATGCGGGAGCAAAGTACGGTGGGTGCGGGTTTTCGCCAGCGCAAGGGTAGCGGGTCCGGTGTGGGTGGTGTGAGATAATCGCGGCCATGGTTTCCGTCCAACATTCCGTCGCCAACACCGACGAAGACACCTCTTTCGAAGAACTGCTCGCCGACGGCCTGCCCGGTACTGCACGTGTGGAACTCGCACGGGCCTTGGCCTATGCGCGTGAGCGCTACGGCAACCACTGCCTGAGTACCGGCGAGGGCGTGTGGGAACACGCGTTGGGCATGGCGCTGATCGCCGTGTCGTTGAAGCTGGACCTCAATGCGCGCATTGCCGCGCTTTTCTTCGCGCTGTACGAGTTCGACGACAAGGCCGAGGAGCATATCGAGGCCGATTTCGGACCGATGACGGCCAAGCTGGCCGAGGGCATGCGCCGCCTCAACCGCTTGCGCATGAGTTCGCGTACCGATGCCGGCACACCGGCCGATCTGCGCGCCCAGACCGAAATTTTGCGCAAGATGGTGCTGGCACTGGCCGAGGATATCCGCGTGGTGTTGCTGCGCCTGGCTTCGCGGGTGCAGACCCTGCGCCACTTTGCCGCTACCAAGCAGTGCAGCAATCTTGATATCGCGCGCGAGAGCATGGATCTCTACGCGCCACTGGCCAACCGCCTGGGCGTCTGGCAGCTCAAATGGGAGCTGGAAGATCTTTCCTTCCGTTTTCTTGAGCCGGACACTTACAAGCAGGTGGCCAGGCAGCTCGACGAGCGGCGCGTGGAGCGCGAGGCCTTCATCGCTGAGTCGATCGAGAAGCTCAAGCAGGCCATTGCCGCCATCGACGTGAAGGCCGAAGTGTATGGCCGCCCCAAGCATATCTACAGCATCTGGAACAAGATGCGCAGCAAGAACCTGGATTTCGACCAGGTGTATGACGTGCGCGCGCTGCGCGTGCTGGTCGACGAGGTGAAGGATTGCTACGCGGTGCTGAGCCTGGTGCATGAGCTGTGGGAGCCGATCCAGAAGGAGTTCGACGACTACATCCTCAAGCCCAAGGGCAACAACTACCAATCGCTGCATACCGCCGTGCGCGCGGCGGACGGGCGCGCGATGGAGGTGCAGATCCGCACTTACGACATGCACCGCCATGCCGAGCTGGGTGTGGCTGCGCACTGGCGCTACAAGGAAGGTGCCAGCGGCGACGGCGCGGCCAACTACAACGAGAAGATCGCGCTGCTGCGCCAACTGCTTTCCTGGCGCGACGAGGTGACCGATGCCTCGGTGTGGGAAGAACACACCAAGGCCGCAGCGCTCGATGACACAGTCTATGTGGTGACGCCGCAGGGCCGTGTGATCGATCTCGTGGCGGGCTCCACACCGATCGATTTTGCCTACCGCCTGCATACCGATCTCGGGCATCGCTGCCGTGGCGCGAAGGTCGACGGCCAGATGGTGCCGCTGGACACGCCGCTGTTGAGTGGTCAGTGCGTGGAGGTCGTCACTGCCAAGCAGGGCGGGCCGTCACGCGACTGGTTGAACCCGCAGCTGGGCTACCTCGTCACCTCCCATGCACGTTCCAAGGTGCGCCGCTGGTTCGTACAGCAGGAAGAGGAAGAAACGGCGCAACAAGGGCGCGCCATCATTGTGCGCGAGCTGCAGCGCGCCGGCATGACCCAGGCCAACCAGGAAGATCTGGCTGGTCGTCTGGGCTTCAGGGATCTGCATAGCCTGTTGCTGGCGGTCGGCCGTGGCGATATCAGCGGGCGCCAGATCCACAATGCCGTGCTGCCCGAATTGCCGAGTACGCCTGAACCGGAGCTGGTGGTGCGCGAGCAGCGCAAGCCCGGCAATGATGATCGCGTGCTGGTCGTCGGTGTGGGAAGGCTGTTGACCCAGCTTGCGCGCTGTTGCAAACCGGTGCCGCCGGATTCGATCCAGGGGTTCGTCACCCGCGGGCGTGGTGTGTCGATCCACCGGAGCGACTGCACCAGTTTCCAGCACATTGCCAAGCAGCATCCGGAGCGGATCGTGCCCGCAGAATGGGGCACACAAGCGCAGCAGGCCAAGGAGCGCCGCGAATTCTTCCCGGTCGACATCGTGCTCGAAGCGCATGACCGCTCCGGTCTGCTGCGGGATATCTCGGATGTCTTTACTCGCGACAAGATCAACGTCATCGGTGTGAATACCGTCTCGCGCAGTGCCCGTGCCTATATGCGTTTCACCATCGAGGTTTCAGGCAGCGAGCCGGTGCAGCGGGCTTTGCAGCAGATCCGCGAAGTGCAGGGGGTGTTGCTGGCAGAGCGGGGCTGATCGGCGGCGTCGGTCCATCGTACGGGCACGGATCTGGCGGATCGTGGTGGGGCTGTGCGCCGCGCAGGCCGCGTAACGCCGTTGTGTCCGCCTGTATCCACTACACTCCGGTCTGCGTTGCCCCTCAACCTGCCGGGGGCTTTCGATGCATGTCCGGGCAGGCGTTGAAAACTGCCGCTTCTTGCGGCCACATGGGTAGCAGACAATGAAAATCACCTTCCTGGGCGGTGGCAACATGGCCTCCGCCCTGATCGGCGGCCTGGTCCAGCAGGGCTTTGCTGCCGCTGACATTCAGGTCGTGGAACTGCAGGAGGCGGGGCGTGAACGCCTGCGTCAACAGTTTGGCGTGCAGGCACTCGCAACACTGGATGATTCCGCGCTTGCGTGCGAAGTCCTGGTGCTGGCGGTCAAGCCACAGCAGATGCATGAAGCATTGACCCCTTTGCAGGGACGCCTTGCGACTCAACTGGTGCTCAGCATCGCGGCGGGGTTGCGCGTGGCGGATCTGTCCCGCTGGCTGGGCGGGTATGCGCGCGTGGTGCGTGCCATGCCCAATACGCCTGCGTTGATCGGTCAGGGTGTGACTGGCCTGTATGCCGCGCCTGCGGTATCGGAGACCGAACGTGCCGCCGTGGCCCGGGTGCTCGGCGCTGTGGGTTCTTCTGTGTGGGTGGAGGCTGAAACCCAGCTGGACGCAGTGACCGCACTTTCAGGCAGTGGCCCGGCTTACGTCTTCCATTTCATTGAGGCACTGGAGGCCGGTGGTACGGCCTTGGGTCTTGCGCCGCAGGTGGCGCGTCAGTTGGCCATCGAGACGCTGGTCGGCGCATCGGCGCTGGCTGCACACAGTACGGAAAGCCCGGGCGTGCTGCGCGAGCGGGTTACCTCCAAGGGGGGGACGACCGCTGCAGCCTTGCAGGTACTGGGCGAAGGCGACATGCAGGGGTTGGTTGCGCGGGCGCTGCAGGCGGCGGCCCGACGCAGTGCCGAGCTGGGCGATGAGTTAAGCAAGGATTAGGCAGGAAAGGGCAAGGACACATGGCATTCGATATCCTGACGATGATCCTGCGCGCGACGGCAGGTTTTTTCACACTGATGTTCCTGGTGCGCACGGCGATGCGTTTCCTGCGCGTCTCCTTTATCACTCCGCTGGGCCAGTTCGTGCTGGCTACCACCAATTGGGCGACGGTTCCGCTGCAGCGTGTGTTGCCCGCCATCGGACGACTGGATCCGGCGGCGTTGTTGCCTGCCTGGCTGATGCAGGCGTTGTTGGTGTTGCTGCTGGTATTCCTTTCGGGGCGCACGCCGGGCGCGCCGCTCAGCCTGCTGCTGGGCTGTGCCCTGATCGGCGCGCTGGAACTGCTGTATCTCGCGCTCTATCTGGTGATGGGCGTGGTGATCATCGGCGTGGTGCTGTCCTGGGTGAATCCGTATGCGCCGCTGGCAGGCCCCATCAACGCGCTGTCGCGTCCGTTGCTGGCGCCGTTCCGGCGCATCTTGCCGCCGATCTCGGGTATCGACATCTCACCACTGATTTTCCTGCTGGTGGTGCAGATCCTGCTGTATGTGTTGCAGCGCGCGGCGGGCAGTTTCTATTTCATGCTTTATATCTGAGGATGCTGCGCGAGCACGCCGACGGCGCCTGGACGCTCACGCTGCATGTGCAGCCGGGGGCACGCAAGACGGAGTTTGTCGGGATGCACGGTGACGCACTGAAGCTGCGCCTGGCTGCTCCGCCCGTGGAAGGCAAGGCAAATGCATGTCTGCTGGTTTTCCTGGCGGACTACCTGGACTTGCCGAAAACGGCGCTCTTCTTGCAGTCCGGTGAGGCTTCGCGTCACAAGGTCGTACGCATCAGCGGACTGAGTGACATGGGATTGGCCAGGCTGCGTAAGGCTTGTGCGGCCAACTGAGCCTCGTACGACTTTGTCTTCAAACGTATGACAGTGCCGGGTCACTTTGCCATGCTGTAGCACTGTCTGCGACAACCTGGCTCGTTCTACGCTTGAATGCAAACACCGCATCATCCGGATTCGACGCGGTTCTTGCCGGCGCGCTTGGCCCGATACATGGCCTGATCCGCCCGGATCACGGCTTGCTGAATCTCCTCTCCAGCGCGGACCTCGGTGACGCCCGCACTGAAAGTGATCAACAGGCGCTGGTTATCGCGCATGAAGATACGGCGGGTCAGCTCGCGTTGCAGCCTCTGGATGGCTATGGCAGCCTCATCCTGACCGGTATCAGGCAACAGCACGAGGAATTCCTCACCACCAAAGCGGCCGGCGCTATCCTGCGGGCGGATGTTGTCGCGGATGACTGTGGCCAAATGGCGCAGAGCGTCGTCGCCGGTGGTGTGGCCAAAGCTGTCGTTGAGCTTCTTGAAGTCGTCTACGTCCAGCATTGCGAGGCACAGGCGCGAATTGCGGCGCTGCATGCGTGCACTTTCGCGCGCCAGTATTTCGTCCAGTCCCTTGCGGTTGAGCGTACCGGTGAGCGGATCGTGACGGACCAGTTCGCTGGCTTCTTCCAGTTCGGTTTCCAGGCGGTTGATCTCGCGGTTGGCCTGGTCGACGGCGGTGCGCAGATCCAGCAGTTCCTGATGCGAGCGACGTGCGCTGTATTCCACGTTGCGGGTTTCGCGCGCGATGTCGTCTACCAGGCCGGCCAGTTCGTGAAGGTTCTTGGCCTGGGCAATCTTTTCCGCGAATGCGCTGACTTTGCCGTGATAGGCGCCGGTGGATTCGGCGAATTCACCCAGCTGGCCGACGAAGCTGGCCAGCATGTCACGAAGGCGTTGCTGCGCATCGGCGAGGCTGCGCTTGAGCGTGCCCTGTTTGTAGATTACGTCGCGCAGGCGTTCGCCCAGTTCTTCAAGCAGGGGCTTGTCCAGCGGGCGTGAGAAGAGTTCTCCGAGTACACTCATCTGACCGTGCAGGTACTGGTCTTCGAGAACGATCTCGCTGATGTTTTCCACGATCAGTTGAAGCAGGTTGAGCAGTGCCTGGCGGATGTAGCCCTGATCCTGCGCGACCCATTGCAGCTTATAGGCGAACTGACGCAGCCGTATGCTGAAGGCTTCGGGATCTTCCGGACCATCTCCTTTCAGCAGACGTGCCAACGCGCTGGCCTCGGCGGCCAGCTCCGGGGCGTCGACCAACAACATGCCGATCGCGTTCTCCAGAATTTCGGCGAGTACCTTGCGCCACTGCGAAAGCTCACTCTGGGCTGCGGGGGCGCTTGCTCCGTTATCAGATGCGCTGCCGGGCACGGAAGGCTGGGTGCCCCAGCCGCGAGCCAGACCCTGCAGGCGCGAGAACAGCAGACGGTTGTCGTTGCTGCTGCCATCCAGCACGCGTTGTAGTGCTTCCTGCTTGGCAAAACGCCCCAGCCCATGATGTTGGCGTTCCAGCTGGGAGGTCAGTTCGCGGACCAGTGTGCCCCAGGCGAGTTCTTCCCCCGCCTGCTCGGCGAACAGACTCAGCAACTGTTGGCGGAAACCCTGCCAATGGCGCTCCGAGCAGGCTGCTTCGAACTGGCGCGCCAGCCGCAGCTGCGCTGGGGTGATACGCGGCAGGGCTGCCGCGATCTGTCGAAGGCTGCGTTCAGGGAAGTTGTCTTCCGGCTGGCTGCCGGCGATCTCGTGATAGACCTCGCGGAAATTCTCGGGGGTCGGCTGGATACGGCGGATAGCCAACTGCCGCAGGGTTTCGCGCGCGATGGCAGACGGGGGGCTGGGCGTGGTTTCGGCCATGGTCGGGCACTACGGCGCTAGGAGGTTGCAGAGGATGCTGCCACGAAACAACGCCCTGGGGAATCAGCAGTATCGGACGGTCGGGGTATTACTCGACCAAGCCGTGCTTGAGGCCGTAGTGCGTCAGTTCCGCGTTGTTGCGTAGGCGCATTTTCTCCAGCAGACGGGCACGGTAGACGCTGATGGTCTTCACGCTGAGGCTGAGCTCTTCTGCGATCTGCGTCAGTGTCTTGCCCGAGGCGATCATGCACAGGGTCTGGTATTCGCGGTCGGAAAGCTTTTCGTGCAGCGGCCGTTCCAGATCCTCGCCGATGGAGTTTGCCAACTCTTCGGCTACTGCTGCACTGACGTATTTCTTGCCGCTGGCAACCTGGCGGATGGCTGTGACCAGCTGCTCCGGAGCGCCTTGCTTGGAGAGGTAGCCGGCCGCTCCGGCACGCAATGCGCGAATGGCATATTGCTCTTCGGGGTGCATGCTGAGCATCAGCACGGGCAGACGGGGAGATTCCTTCTTGATCAGCTTGAGGGAGTCGATGCCGTTGCGATCCGGCATGGAGACATCCATCAGCACGACATCGTAGGTGTTGTCGCGAATCATCTGCAGCGCCTTGACCCCGCCATCGGCTTCACCGGCGATTTCGAGGTCATCGGTATCGGAGAGGATCTGTTTCAGGCCTTGACGAATGATGGCGTGGTCGTCGGCGATCAGGACGCGAATTTTCTTTGCGCTCATAGTTTATGAATGATGCACTAAGTTGCCAGGATATGGGTTGTGAAGGCTCAACGCCGGATGCCGGTTGGCGCGCGCAGGATCACCGAGGTGCCTTGCGGCTGTCGGCTACGCAGTTCCATGCTGCCACCAAGCACTTTCAGCCGTTCGCGGATACCACGCAACCCGAAGGATTTTGGCTTGTTCAGATCGGCCGGGGTCAGACCACAGCCATCGTCGCTGACCTCGAGGACCAATTCATCGTATTCCTGGGTCAGGCGTACTTCAATTCGGGATGCCCTTGCGTGCTTGCTGACGTTGGTCAGGGCTTGCTGATAGGTTCTGAACAATGCCAATGCGGTATCTTCCTCGGCTTCGATGTCGTGGTCGGCACACAATACCGCACACGGGATGCCGGCGATATGCATGTAATCTTCGGCGTAGCTTTCGATGGCGGCAGCGAGGCCGAATTCCTTGAGGATTCCCGGGCGAAGCTCTCGTGCCACACGACCGGTGGTTGCTATTGCTTCATCCAGCATGTGCTCGATGAAACGTACCTTGGTCTGCAGCGGACCATCTGTGGCATGTTTGTTCGCCAGTTGCTTCACCGAAATCTTGATGCCGACCAGCGTACCGTTGAGTACGTCGTGGATGTCGCGGGCGATACGATCGCGCTCTTCTTCCTTGGCCCGCTGGAGATGCTCGGAAAGCTCCGCGAGCTGAGCGCGCGAGGCAATCAGCTCTTCCTCGGTCTTCTTGCTGTGCGTGATGTTCCACATCACGCCTTCCCAGAGTTGTGTGCCGGAGATATCACGCCGAGGCGAGCAGCGCAGGTTCACCCATTTGCTTTCACCCGCGGGCAGCAGGATTCGCCCCTCCCAATTCAACGTGGCATGGCGTTCTGCTGCCTGCTGCAGGGTGTGCAGGAAACGTTCGCAATCATCTTCGACGATCATCTGCTGCAGGGTGTGCGGTGTATCCAGCAGGCTGAATGCATCTACACCCAGCAGCATCCGGCAGGCTTCGCTGATGTAGCTGAAATACAGGCCTCCATCAGCCTCGGGGTGCAATTGGAAAAGTACGCCAGGCACATTCGCCGCGAGTAGATGGAAACGCTCTTCGCTGACACGTGCCGCTTCCCGGGCGGCATGACGTTCGTGACGGATACGGGCTTCGCGGCGCTCGCGTTCGATGACCGGCGCCAGACGGTCCAGACGATCCTTGTGCAGATAGTCTTGCGTGCCAGCATGCATCATGGCGCAGGCTGTCGCTTCATCCATGTTGCCTGACACCACGATGAACGGCAGTTCCTCTTGGACTTCCTGTGTCAGCGCCAGGGCTTCGACGGCAGTGAAGCCGGGCAGTACGTAGTCGGCGATGACGACATCCCAAGCCCCTGAAAGCAGGGCTGCACGCAGATCATCCAGACGGCTTACCCGTCTGGAGTCGAGCAGGTAACCCTGGGCTTTGAGATAGCGCGCGAGCAGTAGCGCGTCGTTTTCATCGTCTTCGATGAAGAGTACGCGTAGGGCAGCAGGACGCGTTTGGCTGGGCATGTCAGCTTAAGAAACAGTGAATCTGGCGGCAGGCTGAAAGGACAGCCAAAGGCGTGACGATATCATGAGCGCTGCGCGGGCGTTGCCTGAGGTATAATCCGCGCCCGGCAGATCTGCCGTTCCCCGATACGTTGCCGCTTTAGCTCAGTTGGTAGAGCAACCGCCTTGTAAGCGGTAGGTCATCTGTTCGAGTCAGATAAGCGGCACCATTCTTCCTTCCCTTCTGTGTCCCGGTTTCTTTCCGGCGTCAATGCGTTTTTTTCTGCGCAGGCTTGGCTGCCGTTGGGGCCGGACACCCCTTGAGTTCGGCCGAATTCCAGTTGGCACGGGCATCAGAGTGGCCCAGCGTGTCGCGTAGCCAGCGGACCAGATTGCCGGGTCTGCCTTCGACGGTATCGGCGGAATAGGTAATGTCCTGGATCCGCCAACGTTGACCATCGCGTCGCAGGTGGAATTCGTCTGTCCATTCCACTGCAGGATTTCCTTCTTCGGCCTGGAAACGCATGTGGACCGGTACGCTAATCAACCCCTGTTCTGTACTGGGAGTGCCGGGAGATGCCTGGGTATGGCCTGTGGCATGGCTGGAGAACAGATCTGTATTTGAAAACGGTGAAGCCTCTCCCGGGGTATTGGCTTCGAATGCGTCACGGTAGCGGCTGGCCGCGCCCAGCAGACATACCAATTCCGGGCTGAGCAGTGGCGCCATGCGCATCAGCACACGGCCGGTGGGTGCTCCGGGGGCGGGGGATTCCTGGCGTTGTTCGAGGAAAGCGCTGACCGTGGCAGCGGGGGAGGTTGTCCTGCCGTCCTGTGCCTGGGCGGTGAGGCTTAGACCAAGTGCCAACAGGCAGAGGGGAATCCGGTGCATGATGGGCTCCAGTGGGCAAACGAACATTGTACGGAAGTGTTCCGAGGGACGTGAGAGCGCGCGGTGTGAGGTTTGTAAGCTGTTGGTGATCTTGCTCTAGGGCCCTGAACGGGGCTCATGCGTTGCTCTTCGCCGTGCTGACGGCCTCTACAGATCCTAAACAGCTTCTTAGCCGTTACCATTGCGGCTGCTGATGCATGAGACGGGTTAACTGAGATATGTCGGACATACTGCAGAAGATTCTGGCCACCAAGCGCATGGAGATCGAAGCCGCCCAGGCGCAGGTTTCGCGCGAGGATATTGTCGAGGAAGCGCGTGATGCGTCGCCCGTAAGGGATTTCGTGGCAGCGATTACCCGGCGGATCGCGGCGGGTGAGGCCGGCGTGATCGCCGAGGTGAAGAAAGCCAGTCCTTCCAAAGGTGTGATCCGTGCCGATTTTGACCCGGCGGCGATTGCGCGGTCGTATGAGAAAGGTGGTGCCGCCTGTCTCTCCGTACTGACGGATCGCGAGTATTTCCAGGGGGCGCCGGCGTATCTGCAGGCTGCGCGTGAGGCTTGTGCATTGCCGGTCCTGCGCAAGGATTTCATTATCGATCCCTACCAGATCTTCGAGGCGCGGGCGATGGGGGCTGATGCCGTCCTGTTGATCGTGGCCGCTTTTTTGCCGCCGGAGGGCGTGGTGAATACCGCCGCAGCGCGTGTAGCCCTCTCCTCGCTGCAGGAGCTGGAGCAACTTGCCTTTGATCTTGGCCTGTCTGTGCTGGTTGAAGTGCATGATGCGGCGGAGCTTGATATCGCCATGCAACTGCGTACGCCTCTGCTGGGCATCAACAATCGCAACCTGCGGACTTTCGAGGTGAGCCTGGAGACCACATTGGGGCAACTGGCGCGCATTCCCGAAGGGCGTGTGATCGTGACGGAAAGTGGCATTGTCGGCCCACAGGATGTGGCAACGATGCGTCAGGCTGGAGTTCATGCTTTCCTGATCGGTGAAACCTTCATGCGTGCGGAAGATCCGGGGCAGGCGTTGGCAAGGCTTTTTGCCTGAGGCTAGACGCAGCTCGAGCAAGCGTAAGAGCCCGGCTATTGCCGGGCTCTTTGCATCATCGGGTCATCGATGTGGTCCGCGTGATGATTCTCCGCGTTGCCACTGTGAGGGATGATGGTCACGCCCGTCGTGCCGAGACGGGGGCCGGCCATGTCCATGCTGTGGGGGGCGGTATTCGCGATACTCGACACGGCGCTCCCAGCGGCCTGGCTGGAAATGCCAGTTTCCACCATAGGGACTCCACTGCTCTCCGACCCAGATGTGGCCCGGGCGCGACGACATCCAGGCGCCGGGAATCCAGACGTAGCCGTGGGGGCTCCACTGCCAGTAGCCCGTACGCCACAGATAGCCTGCACGCGGCCCTGGCAGGCGCTCATAACGAAGGGGAGGGGGGCCGACGCGAACATCGACCGAAACGCCGGGGATGAAGACGTTCACATCCACCCTTGCCTGGGCTGCAGGTGCAGCGAGCAGTGGGGCGGCAATCATGCCTAGGGTGGCAATCAGACGGCTGGCTGTTTTCATGACAGGCCTCCTTGTTGCAGGTTTCGAGTCCGCAGATTAGGGGGCCGGGCCGCCAAGGGCTTTTCAGTGTGGTAATCGGTTGTAAGGAAATGTTGCGATCAGGTTCCATCGCCGACATCAATGTCCAGGGTGGTGAAGCGCATCGCTGGGGCTGCCTGTGGTGCAGGGCCCAGCAGTCGCCAGACGCTGACCATACCCTTCCCTTTCAGACGAAGCGTGACCGGATCCTCGAACAGGAAGCGGTACTTGAGTCGCGAGAAGGTTGCAGAGTCGCACTGGATGACTCCCGGCAGGCTTTCGCCAGTGATGCGGCTGGCAAGATTGACGGTATCCCCCCAGAGGTCGTAAATGAATTTGCGGCGCCCAACCACACCTGCTACAACCGGGCCGGTGGCGATGCCGATACGGATCTGCAGGTCGCGGTCGTGGTGTGCGTTGTCCTCGGCAAGCCATGCGCGCATGTCCAGTGCCAACTCGGCCATCGCTGCGCATGGATCGTCCAGCCGGTCGTCCAGGCCACCGGCAACCATATAAGCATCGCCGATGGTCTTGATCTTCTCCAGTCCGTGTTTCTCTGCCAGATCGTCAAAATGGCTGAACACGTGGTTGAGCAGCGCAAAGACGCTCTGGGCTTCACGCCCGGCGGCCAGTTCGGTGAACCGCACGATGTCGACGAACATCACGGCGACTTCCGGATAGCCATCCGCAATGCCTTGCTCGGCACGTTTCAGGCGTAGCGCCACGGTTTCCGGCAGTACGTTGAGCAACAGGTGCTCCGAACGCAGCTGCTCGGCTTCCAGCCGGGCATGGGCTTCCTCGAGCAAGGCCTGGACCCGGCTACGCTCCTGAGTGGCGAAGCGCAGGAAGTAATAGATCATGCTCGACAGCATGGCGAAGTTGAGTGCGAAGAAGAGTGCCGAGAAGTCGCGCGGGATTTCCGGTGGCGCCGTTCCCAAGTGTACAAGTGCGTAATCGGCAGCTCCGGTGGCCAGCGTCAGGATCAGATAGGCGGCAAACCATGGAATGGATTCCCGCATTCCCAGGACCAGCAGCGCGCAGATGGGAGACAGCATGCCCCAAAGAGCCAGCCCTGAGGCTGCAACGAAGCCTCCGAGCGCCCATTGGGCCGTGAAGGGGAAAAACAGCAGGATGAGCAGCAACAGCATGCGGAACAGATCGAGCTGTCCCCAACAGGCATAGATCACCAGATTGAGTGCAACGATCACCTGCAGAATGAATGGAAGGCTGACCGAGAGCTCAGGGCCGACAGCCCAGTAGACGAATAGCCAGATGCTTGCTGCCAGGCTGATCAACCCACTAATGAAGAACAAGAGTGATTTCTGCAGGCGCAGCTCTTCGTTGTCACTGGGCTCGATACCAGCGGTACGCAGGCGGTGCAGAAAGGCACGGAAGCCGGATGGCAACTGCATGCAGATGATCTGGGGCGGGAAAGTCACGATCTTACGAGAGTTTCTGCGTCATCAGGGATTGTCAGCCCAAAGACCTGGAGCAAACGTCGGTGCCATGATTGACCCGAGGAAGGTTTTTCAGGCGTGGCCGCGCATTTTCGGCGTTCTTCAAGGAGAGGCTTGGGACAGCTGACCCGCTGCCAACAGGCGGCCGATCAGCACGTAGTAGGAGCCCCAGACGACGATATCGTCGAATTCTCCACCGGACACAGCGGAATTGTCCGTCGGGTCCCGGGCGTAGACCGTATTGCCACTGCCCTGCCAAGTATTGGTGTCCTCATCGTGGTTGCTGTCGCTGGCATCGGCAATGAGCGTGCCAGCCGCGCTGACCGCGCCATGCCCGTTGCTGCCATGCGACCAGAGTGCGAATGCCACAGCCTTGGCTGTGGCCAGGGTCTGCTGGTTGCCAGCCGGATCTCGGGTATTAAGGGTGATGCCATTGCCGGGCTGAACGCTGAGCGAGATCCCTTCCTGGCGGGTGAGTTCGCTACTGGCGATGTAGCTCAGGCGGTTGTGCCAGCCATCCAGCCCTTGCACGCCCAATGTGGCCCATGGCAACAATCCGCGATTGCGTGGGCAGCCGTTGTTGCCTGGAGCTTCGGCTTCTCCATCGATGGGACTTTTGGCTGGGCAGGGTACCCGGCCGTGCAGGACTGCATGATGGAACAGCGCCTGACGCGCCTCCTCCAGTGCATCTCGGGTAGCAGCATGCTGGGCGCGCAACTGATGTGCACGCAGGGCCGCGAGGGAGCCACCGGCGAGCAGGCCGATTACAACCATGACGATGGCGATTTCCATCAAGGTGAAACCTTGCATACCGGTCCGTGCTCTGTTCATGGGGAGATTTCCTTGGTCGCCAGGACCGTGCCATCGTGTCGTGACGCCGTGGGCCAGAGATGCAACAGGAGCCCTCCAGCATCCGTCCCCCAGGCCTGCAGATGGGCGTACCAATCGTTACGGCACAACCATTCCGCTGGCGGCACGCCAGGATGGCCGTCTGGTTGCGTTGCACCGGGCAGACCGTCCAGACGAGTGTAGCGGGCAATGTAATCAGGGCAGCCAGTATTGTCGTATCTGGAAAACTCGAAGTGGGTTCTGCCGATCCCGGTTGCCACGCTCTGCAGCGCATCGTCGAATTCACGGCGTGTGTGGTGTACGCTGCCTGCCCGGTTCAGGTTGTTGGCGCCTGTGACAAGACTGGTCGCAGGTACGCCCTGGTCGCGAATGAGCCACCGAAGGCCGCGATCCGCATAGGGCTCGCCCAATGCCAGCGAGTGCAGAACACGACGCGCGACCAGGCGCATCAGGGTGTTGCTGTCCAGTGTCAGTACGATGTCGTTTCCTTCACTGTCCTGCAGTGACAGGCCGTCGGCGGATAGCGCTTCGAGGAAGTCTGTGGATACGCCGTCATTGCAGGAGAAACCGACGGGCGCGCTTCGCTGTTGGTGGGACAGGGGACGGCCCGGGGCGAGCAACACGGCGACCACTGACGTGTCAGCATGGATGATGGCACCGGGGGTCTCCGGGTTCAGGCGGGCCTGGGTCTGACCGCGGGTGGATGTCTGCAAGGTGTTGCGGAAGTCCGGGCTGAGTGCATACCAAAGGCATTCCCCGGTTGCGTCCTGCAGACGCCCCAATCCCAGTGTCTTCCACGGGAGGCGACCAATATGGGGCGCGTTGCAAGGGTTTGTGCCGATGCCGCTTTCGGCCCAACCATCATTGTTCTGGTCCGGGCATGGCAGACTGCCGGGAGAGTTATCTTCCAGCGCGGCGTAGGCCATCAATGCCTCCCGGGCTTCCTGTAGCACGATGCGGCTGCGCAAGGCTTCGGCATGGGGGTCGGTTGCCAGCAGGATCAGGCGTGATGCACTTGCTGCCGCAATTGTGGCCAGGAATAGGGTCAGCAGCGCGAGCAGTACGTAGCCTCTGGTGTGCCGGTCACTCATCGTCCGGATGGCCTTGGGAATGTCTCGCCGACCTTTAGGTCGACAGCATGGCCTTCCCGGATCAGAACGCGAGCATTGCTTTCCCCTAGCTCGACGACCGGCAGTGTTCCGGAGTAAGCGCGTCCATTGAGCCAGACCGTGTCATGCCCATCGCTGCGGCGCACGATCCCGTGCAAGGTGACCGGGGGCTGTTCCGTCTCATCTGGAAGCGTCTTGCCATGGCGCTGTTCGTCCAGTGCATGACGTTGCTGCTGGCTGTAGAACAGGCGTCCAGGTTGCTGCCTGGGTGTATCTTGTGCCAGTAAGCGAGGGGATGTCAGAAGCAGGAAGAACGCCAGTGCCGTGTAACGCATCAGGCTGCTCCGGCAAGCGTGATCCAGTCGACAGCGCATTCGGCGTGCATGCGCTGCATGCCGGCAGTTTCCTCGGGTGATTTCAGTACACAGCGCGCGGGGCGCAGCAGACTTTGTGATTGATCACGCAGATCTTCCAGTATCTGCAGCAGATCGCCTTCGTGGAGCACGTTCAGCGTCATCGTCATTTCGCTGGCCTGGATCTGGAACACGGCAGGGTTTCCGACGGCATGCAGAAGTCTTTGCCGGGCAAATGCGCTGGACGGCGGGTCCAGCCGCAAGGATCGGGCATTCGACAGCAGTCGATGCGTGAGCGCAGGTTGATCCTCCGGCAGGAACAACCCGACCTCACGTAGCGCGGCATGGCGGGCGAGGGCGGCCTGTAGGCTGGGTTCCTGCGCCAGTTTGAGGGTGTTATTGGCCCGCAGGACCAGCGTCCGGTTACGGGTGTCGGTCAGTTCTTTTTCGAGCCTGTTCCGTGTCTGCAGCGCATGTGCCAGCAAGCCGACCCCTAGGAGCACCATGAGCAGGGAGAGCTGCATGCTGGATACCAGGCGGCGAACCGTTAATGCTGTGCTCATGGATTTCCCCCGAACACCAGTTGCATTCTGATAGCTGTGGGGGCGTCTCCCCCTGTCGTCCGTTGCAGCAGTTCCGCTTCGATGGATGACTGCCGCAGATGCTCGGAGAACGCCCGAATGTAGGTCGTCGTGTCATCCAAGGGGTGATTCTGGCGCGAGGGAAGCTCTGCACGGAGATCCATTTCGAGGCGGGATCGCCGCGAGGGGTCGAACCGGCTCAGTTGCCAATGCAGTTCGCGTAGCTGGATTTCGCCGAAAGCATCGAGCGAACGTGAAAGTGCCATGAGTGCCAGGTTCGGGAGATGGCCTTCCGCCAGCAGGTTTTCATGAATGGCGGCGAGCTGGTTCAGGCCGTCGGGCGAGGCAGGCAGATCGGGATTGTTGGCGAGCAGCGTTCGCGCAAGTTGTTCCTCCTGCTGCAGCTGTGTCTGCCAATGAAGCGCTTCGGTATGCAGTGCCAGGCTGGTCTGGCCTACGAGAAGGGCCAGGGTTGCGAGGCACGGCCCCATCATTGCTCCACCGAGACGTAGCGCGTTCTGCAGTCTGGCCAGATGCGCCGTCCGGCGCAGTTGGGCAGAAGCCAGCTGTGTTCGCGCGCCGGACTTCAGGGTCAAGGCCATGAAAAGCGGCAGGCTGTCGGAGTCTTCGCCCGAACGGTGGTGGCCGAGTTGTTTGGCGACCTGATCGATATCCAGTACATGGCAGCCAGCCTGCCCCGATAGGGTTATGGTGGCGGTCAAGGCCTCCGCATCTGCGTGGGAGCACAGCAGCCAGATGGGCAGACGATCAGGATGAAGCCCCCAGTGCTGGGAGCCCAGATACTGCAAAAGTTTCCGGGTTTCACGCAGGCAGGCCTCTCCCCAGGTGGCCATCGGACCTGTGGGGGTCGGGGTGAGACGCGAGAACTGCAAGCACCCATTGATGAAACAGGTCTGGCGGATACCGTTTGGTGACAGGCAGATCAACAGGCCGGAGCTTTTGGGCGAAATCCGATGCAACAGGTGTTTTGCCAGCAGAGCCGGTGTGCTCAGTATGTCGATCACGGCCTGGCATTGCCGGAAAATGTCTATCCAGATTTCCAGCGTTGGCGTGGTTGAAATGCACGCAAGCAACAGGCGTTCGTCACGACGCCCATCCCGTGCCTTGCCAAATGTGAATGCGGCGCGATAAGGCGTGTCCGGAAAATGCTGGTTCAGGCGTCTGTCGATGATGACCTGTCGGTCACCACCGCGTACGCCCGGGATCGTATCGGGCAGAAAGCGTTCGTCCGGAAGGTCTACCAGCAGGGCATGGCGATCGGTCCGATGCTTCTGGAGCCAGTCGATGAAGGCATTGCGTCCAGAGGCATCGTTTGCATGGAAAACTGGCGGGGTAAGCCCTTGCCTTGTCGATCGGCTACTCAGGACGCCGCTTTGCGTGATGGTGTGAATGTGGCGCGTACCCATGGTGTCAGATCGTCATCCGGGTAAGCACGTCATAGATCGGGCCAAGGACGGACAAGGCCACCCAGAGCATGAGGCCGCCCAGCAGCAGGATGAGTAGGGGTTCCAGTGCGGTCTGCAGACGGGCGACGGATTCGCGGACGTCGCGTTCAAAGAAGTAGCGGACGTTTTCGAGCGCGCGATCCAGTGCGCCGGTCTGCTCTCCGACGCGGAGCATGCGGATCACCAGGGGTGGAAAGATCGAGGTAGCGGCGAAGGCGTTGCTGATCTGGTGTCCGTCGGCCACATTCTGCTCGATACGTTCCAGTGCCTGGCGCAATACGCGATTGCCGACTGTATCCTGCGCGGTGTGCAGGATATCCATGACCGGGATGCCCGATGCGTACATCATGGCGAACAGATTGGCGAAACGGGCCAGTACGATCTGGTGATGCACCGCCCCCGTGAAAGGCAGAGCCAGGCGCACTCGATCCCACTGGTGGGCCACACGTGCGTTTTTCCTGATGATTACCGGCAGCGTCAGTGCGAGCATCAGTATTCCGCTCAGCAGCAAGGGCCAGTAGCGGGTGGCCCACGCAGAGACGGCGATCAATGCACGCGTGTACAGCGGCAACGACATGCCCATGGTCTGAAAGAGCCGGCTCAGCTCCGGGACTACATAAAGCATCGCGACTGCGACTGCGAGCAGGGTCGTTGCCAGTACGAATGCCGGATAGAGCACGAGCTTGATCATGAAAGCGCGCATTTTATCTTCACGCCGGAGGGTTTCATGCAGCGCCAGCATGACCTCGGGCAATCGGCCCATGCACTCTCCGGCCCGGACGAGCGCGCAGAAAACGGCATCGAAATCCCTGGGGTGCTCCGCCAGTGCCTGTGACAGGCTGAGTCCACTTTCGATGCGATCGAGTACCCGGGTGAGGATATCGCGCAGATACGGCCCTTCGGCAGATTCTCGCAGGTCGGCCAGCGCATCGAGCAGTGGTACGCCGGCACGCATCAGCTGTTCCAAGTGAAAGCAGAGGTGCATTCGTTCGCGGATCGACAGACGCCTTGTAAACAATGAAAGGCGTTTTCGCACGGGGGCGGCATTGATCAGATCCAGCCCAAGGCGTTTTAGGCGCGCTTCCAGATCGATGGGGGATGGCGCTTCCGAGACGCCGCGAGTGATAAACCCGCTGCTGTTCATGGCGCGGTAGGCGAAGAGCGTCATGGTGTTCTCAATGGCAGACGTCGAAACCGTGTCCGAACAGATCGACCACCCGTGCCAGTTCTTCCAGCGAGGTCTGCCCATCGAGTACACGGCGGACGCCGTCCTCCGCCAGCGAGTGGAATCCTTTGGTGCGTGCAGCCTTGAGCAGTTCACGGCCAGTGACGCGGTGGGCGAGCAACTCGTCAAGATCGGCATCCATGCGGATCAGTTCCATGATCGCCAGCCGTCCCTGGTAGCCCTGTTGATCACAAGCCGGGCAGCCGATGGCGTCGAACAGCGGTTGGCCGTGCCAGCCTGCAAGTTGTTCGATCAGCTTCTGTTCATGTGGATGGGGCGCGCGTGGGCACCGGCATTGCGGACAAAGCCTGCGCACCAGGCGCTGAGCAACAATGCCGATGATGTTGCCGGCGAGGATGTCCGGCACGATGCCGAGGTCCAGCAGGCGTGGAATGGCGCCGATGGCAGAGCTAGTGTGCAGCGTGGTGTAAACCTGATGCCCCGTCATGGCTGCGCGGAATGCCATTTCTGCTGTCTCTGCATCACGGACTTCACCCACCAGGATCACATCCGGATCCTGCCGCATCATGGCGCGGATGCCATTGGCGAAATCTAGTTTGCTGGCCTCCGAAACAGAAGTCTGACGGATGCTGGGCATCGGATATTCGACCGGATCCTCGAGGGTCATGATGTTGATGCCCTCTGTATTGATGTGATTGAGGATCGAGTAAAGCGTGGTTGTCTTGCCACTGCCGGTCGGGCCGGTAAAAAGGATGATGCCTTCGGGGCGGCCGATCATCGCCTTTAGCGAGGCGAGCTGCGGATCTGCCAGGCCCAGTTGCTCCAGCGGGACGATGCCCTTGTGACGATCAAGGATGCGCAGCACGATGTTCTCGCCGTGCAGGGTCGGCTGTGAGGAAACGCCGAAATCCACCGGATATCCCCGCACGGTCAAGGAAATGCGGCCATCCTGGGGAGCGCGGGTTTCCGCAATATTCAGCTTGGCCATGACCTTGATGCGTACGGCCATGGCGGCCCAGCAGGATTTGTGCAGTACGCGGATCTGTCGCAGGATGCCGTCGATGCGGTAACGGATGCGTAGAAAAGCCGCTTCTGGCTCGAAATGGATATCCGAGGCATCCCGTTTGACAGCATCGGTCATCAGGGCATCGATGAGCCTCACGATGGGCTGGTCGTATTGCCCGTTGGACGCCAAGGTCCTGTGGTCGACCCTGCCCGTTTCGATCTCGGCCAGAATGCCTTCGATGGAAAGCTCGAAGCCGTAATATTGGTCCAGCGCGCGGGCGATATCCCCTTCGCCAGCCAGCAGAGGGCGGATCTGGATTCCGGGCAAGGCTGCATGAAGCCTATCGAGCGCCACGATATCGTAGATATCGGCGATGGCGATCGTGAGTTGCCGGTCAGCCTCGTTCCAGTAAAGCGGCACCAGGCCATGTCTTCGCGCCTGAGCTTCCGGGACCAAAGCAAGGGCTTCTGCATCTGCGATGGTTTGCGACAGGTCGATGCTTTGTGTGCCAGTCGAAGCCGACAGGACATCGCGCAACGTACTTTCTGTCAGGAACCCCAGTTGAAGAAGCTGCTTACCCAAGGGGTATGCCGTATGCGCTTGTTCGCGAAGCGCTATACGCAACTGATCATCTGTGATGACGCCGTGTGCAAGTAGCAATCTGAATCGCCCCGGGTTTCCTAGACAGCCCCGAGCTTCATGAAATACTGTTTTT
>NZ_MDUX01000122.1 GCF_014736495.1 Candidatus Dactylopiibacterium carminicum | reverse complement strand
TGCTCACATCCAGTCGCCCGGCAACGTCCGCAACGCTATGTCCGCGATCGGTCACTTGCTTGACCGCTTCAATCTTGAACTCTTCCGTGTATCGCTTGCTACTCATAGACACCTCCACTTGGTTGCCAGCTTAAGGCTTCGAAGTGTCTAGTGAACCGGGGGCGATTCAGCCGATCTTGCGGCTTTCGGTATGCGTGTGGAACTGGAGCCTGAGTTGCTGGTGCTTGGTGAGACATCCGCCAATGATGGGCTGCCCGTTCGCAGTGAAGATGAGCAGTCTTTCGGAGGTTTGTTGCGGACGGCCTGCGATCTTTCGGGGACGCCGTTTTCCGCCTATGGGCAGGATCTGCCCGAACCGGCGCCTGCCGAACCCCCAGCTGTCATCGCCCCGCCGGACCCGATCAAACCTGTTGCACGCGCCAACAGCGCGTATGGCTATGCAGCATGCGCTCAAGGCCATGCTCGAGCCCTTGCTGGCCGGTGGCGAGATTATCTGCGCCGCCTCGGCCCAAGAGGCAGTTTCCGCTCTACGTTCGGGGCGAACCTTTCATCTTGTGTTGCTCGACCTCAAGCTACCAGACAGCGACGGTTTGCGTCTGATGAGTCTTTTGCGGCGCGAAGCGCCGGGCGTGCCGGTAGCCGTGTTCTCCGGCCAGGATGCACCAATCTATCGTCAGCTCGCACGCGAGGCCGAGGCTGAAGGGTTTCTCAGCAAGTCCATGGATCCCGCGGCATTGGTTGATGGTGTCCGCACCTTGCTGGCTGGTCGTCGATTTTACGACGATCAAGGCGAGCGTAGCCGTGCCGGCTCTCAGGATTCACGACCCAAACCTCGCCTCAGCCCCAAGCAGGAGCGGGTTCTTTGCTGCTTGATGGAAGGTTTGTCGAACAAGGAAATCGCCCAGCGCCTGGATCTTTCGGAACGGACCGTAAAGATGCACCTGACTTCTGTGTATCACGTGCTCGGTGTGAATACCCGATCCCAGGCCATTCTTGTTGGTCAGACACTGAATCTCTCGATGCCGCCGGAAGATGCGTGACTTGTTGCATCCGGCCACGGTGCGGCTGCTGCAAGCTGCACGGGCGGCAGTTGTGTTGCTGCTTGTATGCGCCGGAGCCTTGTGGTGGCAGCAGGCGCCATTTTCTGCCCCGGCCACCTGACCCTGATTCTCGCATTGGCGGCGGGGGCGGGATTGTGGTATCTGCTGACTGATCTGAAGAAGCGCCTCCAGTCCGTGATGGAGCGCCCGCTGGCTATTTCATACTCCGAGGGCAGCTTCCTCTCCAACATGGAGCATGATCTGCGCCAGCCCGCACAGGCCATCGCACTGTTTGCTGCCACTCTGTCTGCACATCCACTACCAGAAAGCTCACGTAAGCTTGTGAGTGGGATTGAGGCTGCAGTCCAGCAACTGTCTGCACAGATGGAGGCTGCTTTCGCGATCGCCAAACTGGAATCCGGCCGACAGGCTGTGGATCTGCAACCGCTAGAGCCTGTTCACAGTATCCGGAATGTGTTTACATTCTGGAATTTGGGTGTG
>NZ_MDUX01000121.1 GCF_014736495.1 Candidatus Dactylopiibacterium carminicum | reverse complement strand
TCCGGCTCAGGCGCCCAGTGCTCAGTCACGGGCTTCAAACATCCCAGAGGCCGCTCGGGCTACCCGAGCCGGTCCGAGGCTTAAAGATACAAGGCGGCTGCCGTGTGGAATTGACGCAGCTTCCCAAGTCGATTCCACCTGCGTGCGGTAGTGACTTTATGGCTAGAATCGCCCTCTTTCGCACGAACTCCGCCCGGACACCCAATTCATGCCTTTCGCCATCGACACCTGCGCTGCCATGCACATCGGGGACCGGAGCGATCAGCAGGATCGGGTCGCCATCCTGCCGCATCCGACGCGCAACGATTGCCTGATCGCGGTGCTGGCCGATGGCATGGGCGGCCACTCCGGTGGCGCGATCGCCGCGCAGCAGGTGATTCTCAAGGCCAAACAGAATTTCGCCAGTTTCTCGCCAGGCACAGAGTCCACACGTGAATTCCTCAAAGGGGTGATCGAGGAAGCGCACGTGGTGATCAAGCTCACGCGTTTCACCAGCGAGGCGGATCCGCACAGTACCGCTGTGGTGATGGTGATGCGTCCGGGCGCAGTGGAATGGGCGCATTGCGGAGATTCGCGCCTGTATCACTTCCGGCGTGGCAAGTTCGTGTGCCATACGCAGGACCATTCCCTGGTCGCAGAGCTGATCCGCACACGGCGCATCACCGAGGAAATGGCCCAGCATCATCCGCAGCGCAGTCTACTGCTCTCTTGCCTGGGGGCGGAGACGGATCCCAACATCGATTACGGCGAGCTCAACGCGCTGGAACCGGGCGACAGCTTCCTGCTGTGCTCGGATGGCCTCTGGGGGCTGCTCGAGGCGGATGAGATTGCACGCGCCTTGCACGAACTGGATGCACGCAGTGCGGCGCGTGTGCTGATCAATGCGGCACGCGAGCGTGGCGAAGGCGTGGGCGACAACATTTCGCTGGCGATCGTGAAGATCAAGCCGGCCTGAGACGCTGTTTGCGATCCTTTATGGTCCGAGACCGGGCCGCAGGTGACGAGGTGGGTCAGGCTTCAGCCTGACGATCCCAGTGGGCGAGGCCGCATCCGGCTGAAGCCGGATCCACGGGATCGGCCTGGCTCAGTTGTTGTGCCGAATCCACCAGCGGCGCCAGAACAGCGCGCCGATCAGTCCCAGCCCGGACAGCAGGATCAGCCCGACCACCCATACCCAGCCCGCGTTCTCCTGCAGCCAGGGCATGTGTACGAAGTTCATGCCAAAGAAGCCGGTCAGCAGCGTGGCCGGTGCGAACAGGGTGGTCACCACGGTGAGCACGCGCAGCTCCGCGTTGAGGTAATTGCTGGCCGAGGACATGAAGATCTCCAGCAGGCCGCTGATCAGCTCGCGCAGGGTGTCGAGCTGCTCGACCACATGCTGAATCGCCCCCGGTTCACTAGACACTTCGAAGCCTTAAGCTGGCAACCAAGTGGAGGTGTCTATGAGTAGCAAGCGATACACGGAAGAGTTCAAGATTGAAGCGGTCAAGCAAGTGACCGATCGCGGACATAGCGTTGCGGACGTTGCCGGGCGACTGGATGTGAGCAT
>NZ_MDUX01000120.1 GCF_014736495.1 Candidatus Dactylopiibacterium carminicum | reverse complement strand
TCCGGCTCAGGCGCCCAGTGCTCAGTCACGGGCTTCAAACATCCCAGAGGCCGCTCGGGCTACCCGAGCCGGTCCGAGGCTTAAAGATACAAGGCCCCGCGCCATGAGTACCGGCCAACTCCGCGCCGACTGGCTGCTCGCCAGCCCGGGGCAATCCCCCGAACAGCAGGGCGCGCGGCTCGCCTGGCAGGATGGCCGCCTGGTCGAGCTGGCTGCCGCCGCGCCGGATGGCCGTGGCCTGATCGTGTTGCCGGGCCTGTGCAATGCGCATGACCATGCCCGCGCAGTGCGTGCCTCGGCGCTGGGCGCCTTCGACCGGCCGCTGGAATCCTGGCTGATGTACCTGGGCGTGATTCCGGGTGTGGATGCCTACCTTACGGCGGCCTCTTCCCTGGCAAGGTCTGCCCTGCGCGGCGCTGGCCGGGTGATGGTGCATTACACCCGTATCCAGGGGCTGCTGCCGCTGGTGGAGGAAGCCGGGCAGGTCGCCCGCGCGGCCCGGGATGTCGGTGTGCAGGTGGGCTTCGCGGTCGCCATGCGCGATCGTCAGAACATCGCCTATGCCGACGATGCGGCCGTACTCGCCAGCCTGCCGCCGGGCTTGCGCGCGCAGCTCGAACCACGCTTCGCGAAGGCGCCAGCCTCGCCGGCCATGCAACTGGCGCTGGTCGACGAGATCGCCGCGGCCTGCCACGGGCCCGGCTTCAACGTGCAGTACGGCCCCACCGGCGTGCAATGGTGTTCGGACGCCCTGTTGCGTGCCATCGCCCGGGCGTCCGCCGATACTGGCCAGCAGGTGCACATGCATCTGCTGGAAACGCGCTACCAGCGCGAATGGGCGGACCGTGAATTCCCGCAGGGCATCGTTGCCTATCTGCGAGACATCGGCCTGCTCAGCCCGCGCCTCACCCTGGCGCACTGCACCTGGGCGCGGCCGGAGGAACTGGCACTGATCGCCGAGAGCGGCGCGCGCATTGCGGTGAATACCGGCTCGAACCTTGGCATCCGCTCCGGCATCGCCCCGGTGGCGCAGATGCTGGCGGCCGGCTGCCGCGTCGCCATGGGGCTGGACGGCCTCGCGCTGGACGAGGACGACGATGCGCTGCGCGAGCTGCGCCTGCTGCATCACCTGCACAAGGGCTGGGGTTACGAGACGGCGATGTCGCACGCGCAAGCCTGGCGCGTCGCCAGCGAGCAGGGCCGTCACGCCATCAGCGGCATCGAGACCGAGGCCACGCTGGCGCCCGGCGCACGCGCCGACCTGCTGGTGCTCGACGGGCGGGCGTTGATGGACGATCGCCTGTTCGAGGACGTACCGGTGCTCGATTTCGTGCTCGCCCGCGCCACTGCCGGCCACATCCATCAGGTGGCGGTGGAAGGCCGCACGCTGGTGCACCAGGGGCGCGTGCTGGGGGTCGATTACCCGGCGCTGATGCGCGAACTCATGAGCAGCCTGCGCGCAGCGCTGCCCGGTGATGAAGTCTGGCGCGCCGCCGTGCGTGCGCTCAATGGCGAGCTGGCGAAGCACCACACGCATTGCTGCTGAGGCGCGCCAGCCCGCTCGTGCCCGGAACGCCGGATTCCGGCCTTCGCTGGAATGACGGCAAGGGTTCCAACTCGACGGTATCGCTCTCTAGAGCCTGTTCACAGTATCCGGAATGTGTTTACATTCTGGAATTTGGGTGTGA
>NZ_MDUX01000036.1 GCF_014736495.1 Candidatus Dactylopiibacterium carminicum | reverse complement strand
TGAAAAACAGTATTTCATGAAGCTCGGGGCTGTCTAGGAAACCCGGGGCGATTCAATCGGGGAGTACCTGATGGCTGGCGCTGAAAGCCAGTTCGCAGGCATCGGCCTTGGGCAGGTGGCTTGCCGCCCCGATCTGCCAGTCTGCGCAGGGCAGACGGCCCAGCGGCTGCCCATAGCGCTCGAAATGGACAAAGGGTGGCAAGCCGGTGAGGGCGACATCGGGATAGCGGGCCAGATACCAGTCAGCATCGAAAGCCAGCAAGGCAGCACGGCGATTTGCGACTTGAGACATAGGACGGGAAGACCTTTTCAGGGGTCGTTCGGATGAGATGAAAGGAATGCTGCCGCCTGGATCGGGCGGCAGCAGGCTGGGCGAATCAGAAGGTCAGACGACCTTCGGCACGCCCATGCCGGATGTAGTGCACCAGAGGATTCAGGCCTGAGCTGGCCACATCCGCATAACGCGCCAGATAGGCTGTCGTATCGAACTCGGATGAAGGAGAAAGCCCTTTGGCGGCGCCCTGCTTGAGGTAATGCGCGATCGGCTCCAGCCCACCGGTGGGCGTACTGGATAGCTGTCTTGCATACCAGGCTTCGTCGAACAGACCGGAAGCCCGTATCAGAGCAATATTGGTTTCAAGGGCCGTATCCGGAGCCCGATCCAGAAAACCGAGGAGCCAGCGCAGAGGGGCCGTCAGTCGCCAGGCGGCAGAACGACGCAGCCGGGCAGCTTTCTGCTTTTCCCGGGCAAGCTGCAAACGCGCTTCCTGCAGATCTGCGGCACGGGCTTCCAGTTGGGCGATCAGTTGGGCGACCTCGCCAAAGCGGGCATCCAGACTGGTCTGAAGATCGACGACCTGCGCTTCGGCGCAACCCAGCGCGCCTTCCAGGCGGGTACATTCGATCCGGGCAGCATCCCGCTCTGCCGAGGATCTGTGGCTTTCTGCCAGACGCGCATCCGCAGCATCCTGCAAACCGATGCGCTCCTCCCCTGCCGTTTCCCAGGCACGGTGAAGATCGGCATTGATTCGCCGCAGGGTGTCGATCATCTGCTGCGAAGCCGCATTTTCAGCACAGGCAGCCTCGTACGCATCCTGCAGCTCAGTTGCCCGGCTCTGTTCGGCAGCAAGTTGTTGTTCGAGCGCACCCAGCCGGGTCCGCTGTTCGGCAAGCGTGCCACGCAGCAGGGCCACTTCATCTTGTGCCGCATCTCTGGCCGCGGAAAATTCGGCCGCCTCAGCCTGCGCCTGCGACAGACGTGTCTGCAGTTCGCTCTGGGCCTGGGTCAGTTGCCCGAGCTGGGAAGTCTGGGCCACCAGATGGGTTTCTAGCGCCACACGTGCAGCACGGCTCTCCGCAAGCTGCGCATGGAGCAAGGCCAGACTTTCGGTGGTATTGGATGACTCTTCCGACCGTTGTCGTTCCAGCGCCTGGATCTGCCCGTTGAGCTGCTCGGTGCGTTGCTGCTCCTGGGCGTAAAGCGCCTGCTGCACAGCGAGGCTCGCAGCAAGCTCGCCTTTTTCGTTCAGGAGTTGCTGGCTTTGCTCTTCCAGAATCACCAGCCGTGACTGGGCCTGAGCCTGGGCCGCCTCGGCCTGCAGGAACTGCTGGCGCATGCCTTCGTAATCGGCCAACAGGCCGGCATTGCGCTGTACCTCCGCCGTGATGCGCTCGGCCAGGGCTCCGCGTGAAAGCGCCTGCTGCTCGATGCTTTCATCCTGTTCGCGCTTGAACATATGCTGCTGCTCGCCCAGACGCTGCTGAAGGCTGCGTACGTTCAAGCCCTCTGCACAGGCCTGGCCCAGACGCGCGAAGGTTTCCTGCACCCGTCGGGATTGGTCGGGCTGCGAACCCGCCTGGTAGAGCGCCCGCATCAACGGCGTCTGCTCGGCCCCCACGCCGACCACCCCGAGGCCATGACCATGTGCGGACTCGAAATGGGGGTAGCGCTGTGCCAACTCGGCAAAGAACTTGAAGACGCCAAAACCACGCTCACGTACGTTGGAGTCATGCATCACCACAACAGCGCGCGAGGAAAGCTTGGGCAGCCAACTTTCGAAATCGTGCTTCACCGCTTCGTAGGTATGCAATCCATCCATGTGCAGCAGATCGATGCTGGCATCGGGAAAATGCGGCAACGCTTCATCGAAGGTGCTGCGCACCAGCCGGGAGAAGCTGGAATACTGGGCCTGGTTGTGTTCGTGCACCTGGGCAAAGACTTCTTCGCCATAAATGGAAGCGTGTTCGTCTCCCTTCCAGGTGTCGACGGCAAAGCAACGGGAGTTGATCCCCAGCCTTTCGACGGCCTGACAGAACGCGAAATAGGAGGTGCCGTAGTGCGTGCCAAGTTCCACGACACAGGCGGGACGTGCCGCCTCGGTCAGCCAGAAGGCGAAGGGAACGTGCTCCACCCAGGCAGACAAGGCCAGATAAGTCGGCCGCCAGAACATCGAACGCAGCATGAGGGCTTCAATGTCATCCGCCGTGTGCGGCACGCTGGCTTTTCCTTTGGGACGCAACACGCCGGCCGTCTCCTGTTGCATGGGGTTCTCCTGAAGCATGAATGACCGTTCTGGTATCAAAGACCAAAGATGACCTTGGCGCTGACAGCCAGTTGGTAAAGGATCTGAGTGAGGTCCTTGGCGATCTGGCGGGATTTCACGTCGATACGTGGCAGCACCAGCACTTCGTCACCAGGGCGCATTTCGACCTCGCGACTGGAACTGCCGAACCAGCCGGAGCTCACCCCGGCTTCGGCGAAACTGCCGTCGCGGTGGGCCACGATGATGCGGGAAGCGTCGGCATTCTGCGTGTAGCCCCCGGCGCGCTAAATATAGCCAGAGGTGTTGAGGTCGGGATCGAAGGCGACAGCGTTCGGGAACAGTACTTCGCCGGAAATCAGCACCAGACCATCCTTTGACGGCACACGGAGAATGTCACCGTTCTCCAATGGCAACTCATCGCGGGCGGCAGCGCTGGCGATCTGTACCTGTCCACTGGGCTCGACCTTGCGTGCGCGGTCCACCCATTGCAACAGCAGATCGGCTTCGTCCTTGCGCAACTTTGCCTCGTCACTGGTGCCGGAACGCGCGGTGAGCGCGGCAGTTTCCAGGCTGCGCAGAGAAGTTTCGAGCAGCGCCTTCTGGCGGGTTTTCACGCTCTGGCGGAAGAGCTGGAGGCTGCTGCGATCTGCACGCTCGGTAAAGTGGATGCGGGTGACGAGTTCGCCCAGGCGGGTGCCGTAGGGCAGCACATACTCCTGGACGGAGTCATGCTCGCCTTCGACGCGCACGGTGATGGTGCCGGGCTTCTTGTCGGAGGTGAATTCAAGCTCGTCTCCGTTCTGAAGGACGATGCTGGCCGATTCTTTGAGCGGGTAGTACTCGGTATTGCGAATGGCGCCGGTGTTTCGCATCACGCGCACATGGGTGGCCTGTGCCAGCGGGCGGGCCAGCTCCGACAGCTCCTCCACACTGAAACTGCCCTGGGTGAATTCGAAGCGCTTGGCGTTTTCAACGAGGCCGCTCACGCGAACCACGTTCTGTCTCGGACCAATGAAGATCACGTCGCCATCGGCGAACTGCACCAATGGCATGGTGCCACGCAGCAGGAAGTCGTAGAGGTTGATGGTTTCGCGGATCTCATCACCCCGTTTGACCTGCACGCTGAGGAAAGAGCCACGCTCGGGGTCGATGCCACCCGCCTGATCGAGGTAATGCAGCAGGCTATCCATCGAAGTGCCCTGATAGAGCCCCGGACGCAGCACGAAACCGCCGACGAAGACACGTACGGCCTGCGCAGCGGCAAGGCTGGCATAACACTGCACATTGCTGCGGAAGACTTGGCGGACGGAGGCTTCGACCACGCGTTGCAGCTCCGCATTGCGCACGCCCAGCACGGGGACAGGCCCGAGGTTGGGGATGAAGATGTTGCCCTGGGGGTCGACTGTGAGCGTGGCGTCGTAATCAAAGCCGCCCCACAGGCGGACCTGAACCTGATCGCCGATGGCGACGGCGTAATCGCTGTTGAACTGCACCGGCCCCTGATTGGCAAACGCTCCGGTGAAGAGCTGGGTACCGAACACATCACTTGTTGGCGCCGAGGAGGGGGCTGGGGGCTGTCGGAGCTGCACCTGGGGTATCGGCGGCGCCTTGGGCTGCGGAGCCTGCAGCGCTTGTTGTGCCTTGAGCGCATCCACCAGGCTGGCAGCATCGGCAGCTGCAGACGAGGACTGGAACTGGGCCTGCGCGCTCAGCGCGGCCAGAGAGACAAACAGGGTAACAAGAAGCCTTTTCATGGGCTCAATCCTTGTGATCACGAATGATGGCTGCGATGAGGTGCAGGATGCCGGAAACCAGCATCGAGACCAGCAAGAAGACGATGAAGTTATAGCCGCGACGGGGCTGCAATGGGAATTCAGGCAGGGTGGGTGCCTGTACCACGGAGATCTTCTTGAGCATGCGCATGGCCTCCACACGACCATGCTCCAGCGCAGCGAGCGTCGTCTTGTGCAGTGCTCCGGCAAACTCGGCCGCCATGGTCAGACGCTGATATTCCTCCACCGTGGCATTGAGCGCACCGCCCTTGGGCGCGACAAGGCGTGCCTGCTCGGCTTCGATCTGCTGCTGAGTGGCGGTGATCTGCGCATCGATCTCACGGATGCGAGGGCTGTCTGGCATCAGGTACGCGAGCATGGCGGCGCGCTTCGTACGCAACTCTGCCAGCCGGGCGGCAAAGCTCGCGGCGATCTGGGCGCGAACCTCCACCTCACCTTGCGGCGAGACCAGGCCCTTTTCGTTCTGAAAGGAAAGCACGGCCTGGCGTGCGGCAAGTGCTCTGGCGTTGGTGTCTTCGACCTGCTGTTCCAGGAAGCGCACCTGCTCACGCGCCAACTCGTGCCCCAGTTCGTTCAGCCGCCCCTCGCCCTCCTCCACGATGGCCTGAACGATGGCTTGCGCCATGGCCGGATCGAAGGCCTGTGCGCGGATCACGAGTACGCCGGAGTATTCGTCGTAATTGATGCTGACACGACTGCGGTAGTACTCCAGAAAGCGCTCGATGCTCTCGGACGCATCCGGGAGTCGCGAGAACATATCGTGACTGGTATCGGCGAAGTGCTCGCGCAGCCCCAGCCGCGCATCGAGCTTTCTCAGCAGATCGGGTGACAGCAGGTAATCGCGCAGCAACACCTGATCAGAGCGATTGCTGTTGTTTCCCAGACCGCTGAGCAGACCGACAAAATCGGTACTGCCGCCCCCCGTCATATCGGTGCGCTGCACGATCACGTGAGCTTCGGAGACATAACGCTCCGAGACGATCAGCCCCCAATACAGACCTGCCAGCACGTTCACGATAACGGTGATGGCAAACAGGCGGCGGCGAAGCGCCGCGGGCACCAGGAAGTTCTGCAGCCAGGCCACCCACCGGGCGCTGAGCCGCGCAAGCGGAGATTGCTTGATCTCTTGAACCATTTGGGAATGCTTTCCTTGTAAGCACGTAATGCGTCATCGATGGCATCGAACCAGTACGCGTAGCCATCGTTCAACCAGATGCCCGCCGTACAGAATTCACGCAGAGTCCCTTCGCCATGCGACATCATGATCAGACTGGAGCGCCCTGCCAGCTGCTTGAAGGCTTCGGCTGCCTTCTTCTTGAAAGCGGCATCGCCCGTGGCCGTGACCTCATCCGAGATATAGACGTCGAAATCGAAGGCCAGAGACAACGCGAACTGCAGCCGCGATCTCATCCCGGAAGAATAGGTTTTGACAGGTTCGTCGAAGTAGTTTCCCAGCTCGGCAAAATCGGCAATTCGCTGCAGACGATCGACCATGTCATCTTCATGACCGTGGATACGGCAGACGAATTTGGCGTTTTGCCGCCCGCTCAGAGAGCCTTGCAGGCCGCCACCGAACCCTATGGGCCAGGAAACCCGGCAATGCCGCTCGATGCGCCCTCGATTGGGATGGTCGACACCCCCGATCAGACGCAGCAAGGTGGATTTCCCCGCGCCATTCTTGCCGACCAGGCCTACGCTCACGCCTGGCGGAATCCTGAAATTGACACCCTTGAGCACCCAGGGGCCCAGACCGTGATCCGTGCGATAGCGCTTGTGTACATCCTCGACCAGGATCATTGATGCATCAGCCTTTCTCGGTAATGCACCTGGAGAATCAGCCCTAATGCCAGCATGCCCAATGCCCAGGCATACAGGAGAGGCAGACTCAGCTCGGGAATGGCATGGTAGTACGGAGCAAAACCGAGCCGGACAGCATCGATGCCATGCACCAACGGATTCAGGATCAGATAGTCCCGATATGGCTGAGGAATGCTGTTGATGGGCATGATGGCTCCGGAGAGCAGCATCAAGAAGCCGATGAGATTACCCACCTCGGCCACCAGACCGCACAGCACCGACGTGATCAACCCCCAGCCGAGACCGATCAGCCAAAGACCGAAAGCAGCCCCGATCACCAACAAGGGCTCATCCGGCACGACATCGTGGCCAAACAATGCGGCCCCCGCCAGCAATACGCAGGTGACCAGCAACATCAGCACGCCTTCCAGCAGCGCCCGCACGATCACGGTATCGACTGGCAAAACCTGTCGGTATGAAAACAGGGCCTGGTTGGCGCTGATGGCGTTCTGCCCCTGAGACGCCACCCGCCTGAACATGAAAAACGCGCACATGCCGGTGATGAGCCAGATGGCAACATCCACCCCGCCCATCTTGTAGGCCCGGATGCCGGTGAAGATCGCCAGCATGTAGGCAATGTGGAACAGCGGCTCGGCCATCAACCAGGCCCAGGCTGCCCTGCGCGAGAACAGGCGGGTCAGCGATTCGCGCAGCAGCAGCGCGTACCAGACCGACAGCGTGACGCGCAGGGGATGGCGGCCAGCAGCCCCTACTGAATCAGTAGCATCCATGCCCTGCCTCCAGGCGGAGAGTTCTCACGTGCGGAGCCTTGTGAAAATTATCCGGTGGCATCAATAGACTGCGTGATTCAGCAGTTCCAGCAGATAGCTCCCGTAGCCACTCTTGCTCAAGGGCGCAGCGATCGAACGCAGTTGGGCATCATCTATCCAGCCATTGCGCCAGCAGATTTCTTCCGGGCAACAGACCTTCAACCCTTGCCGCTTTTCGAGTGTCTGGATGAATTGACCGGCCTCGATCAGGCTGTCATGGGTGCCGGTGTCGAGCCAGGCATCGCCACGCCCCATCATCTGCACGTCGAGCTGATCCTTTTCCAGGTAGATCCGGTTCAGATCGGTGATTTCCAGCTCTCCACGCGCGGAGGGTTTGAGGTTTTTC
The DNA here is from genome assembly GCF_014736495.1 of Candidatus Dactylopiibacterium carminicum. Taxonomy (GTDB): domain Bacteria; phylum Pseudomonadota; class Gammaproteobacteria; order Burkholderiales; family Rhodocyclaceae; genus Uliginosibacterium; species Uliginosibacterium carminicum. Next base: position 26,911 of record NZ_MDUX01000036.1, on the reverse strand, counting down.
GCGAAATCGACGACCTGTTCGTCATAGAAATAGAGCCCCGTCACCGCATAGCGGCTGCGCGGTTGCTTGGGTTTTTCCTCGAGGCTGATGGCATGCCCCTTGGCATCGAATTCGACCACGCCGTAGCGCTCGGGGTCGGATACCGGGTAGGCAAACACGCTGGCGCCTTCGTTGCGTGCATCGGCAGCCTTGAGCCGAGCGGCCAGATCGTGTCCATAGAATATGTTGTCGCCGAGAACCAAGGCCGAAGGGTGCCCCCCAACGAAATCGGCACCGATGATGAAGGCCTGCGCGAGGCCATCCGGGCTCGGCTGCACGGCGTACTCGAAGTTCACGCCCCAGGCCTTGCCGTCACCCAGCAACTGCTGGAAGCGTGGTGTGTCTTGCGGCGTCGAGATGATCAGGATGTCACGAATGCCCGCCAGCAGCAGCGCACTGAGCGGGTAATAGATCATTGGCTTGTCATAGACCGGCACGAGCTGCTTGGAGACGCCCAGCGTGATCGGATGCAGGCGGGTGCCGGAACCGCCGGCGAGAATAATGCCCTTGCGCGCTTTGCGTGAGGGCTGAGAACTGAGAGCTGAGGACTGAGTCATGTTTGTGAGATCTGTTCAGAGAATTTCTTTGATCATTCTTGCGACGCCAAGCTTCCAATCCGGCAGAACCAAGCCGAAGGCTTGCTGGAGTTTGGTGGTATCGAGCCGCGAGTTGAGCGGACGCGTGGCCGGCGTAGGGTAGACACTGGTCGGGATCGGACTGATCTCTTGCACCTTGAGCTCACGCCCTGCCTGGCGGGCCTGATCGAAAACGAAGCAGGCGTAGTCGTACCAGTTGGTTTCACCGGCGGCGACACAGTGGTAGAGGCCGTAGGGAAAGTCAGAACGGAGCACAGAGGACTGAGTGCTCAGATATTGCTTCACTGCGTGGGCAGTTACATCCGCGAGGAGGTCTGCTCCGGTGGGCGCGCCGATCTGATCATTGATGATCTTGAGTGCTTCGCGCTCGGCTCCGAGCTTGAGCATGGTCTTGGCGAAGTTGCCACCACGTGCGGCATAGACCCAGCTGGTGCGGAAGATCAGGTGCTTGCAATCTGATTGCAGGATGAGTTGCTCGCCTTCGAGCTTGGTCTGGCCGTAAACGCTGAGCGGGCCGGTCGGGGCGGCTTCGTCGCGCGGGGCGTCACCACTGCCGTCAAAAACGTAGTCGGTGGAGTAGTGCACCAGCAGCGCGCCGATTTCTTTGGCAACCTGGGCTACGGCACCTGGGGCGGTGGCATTGAGCAGGCGCGCAAAGGGCACTTCACTTTCGGCTTTGTCGACGGCGGTATGGGCTGCGGAATTGACGATGACGTCCGGCCGGAGGGTATGCACGGTCTGCGCCACAGCCTCGGGCTGACTGAAGTCACCGCAATGATCCTTGCTGTCGTAATCCAGCGCGATCACTTCCCCTAAAGGGGCAAGCGAACGTTGCAATTCCCAGCCGACCTGGCCGCTGCATCCAAGAATCAAGATCCGGGGGTGGGGAGTCTCGCCGCTTGCGGCGGAGTGCTGAGTGCTGAGTGCTGAGTGCTGAGTCATTGGGGGGTTCTTGTTTCGTCGAGTGATGCGCGGAGACCACCTAGAACTCGGGCGAGCTCTGATGCTTGCTTCATGATGTGGCTAAGTTGTTGTTCAGTGATATAGCCGATATCGAATGCGATGTAGAGCTGGCTGCGGACTTCGGCGCATGAGGCCTTGGCGATGATGACGAACCGGTGAAAATCCGGGCGACTGCCGCGCTCGAAGCCTTCAGCAAGATTCGACATGGTTGAAACAGCCGCCCGCTGAATCTGATCCCGCAAACCAAAATCCTTGGCAAAAGCACCTTCGCGTGTGATTGCGTAAATGGTTACAACCAGCTCACGCGCCTTTTGCCAGGCCTGCAATTCTTCGAATCGTTGAACGCCCAAGAACCTCTCCTCCGCACGCAGTCCTCAGCACCCAGCACTCGCTTAACTACGCGCTGCGTAGTTAAGCGCCAGCCACTCTCGATAGGCCCCGCTCTGCACATTACGGACCCAGGCCTGGTTAGCCAGATACCACTCGACTGTCTTGCGAATGCCGGTCTGGAAGGTTTCCGCAGGGCGCCAGCCGAGCTCGCGTTCGATCTTGCGTGCATCGATGGCATAACGGCGGTCATGGCCGGGGCGGTCGGTCACGTAGGTGATCTGCTCGCTGTAGGACTTGCCGTCGGCACGGGGCGAGAGTTTGTCCAGCAACTGGATGAGTGTCTGGACGATCTCGATGTTGGGCATCTCATTCCAGCCGCCGACGTTGTAGACCTCGCCGACCTTGCCTTTGTCGAGAATCGCGCGGATGGCGCTGCAATGGTCAGTCACATACAGCCAATCGCGGATCTGCTGGCCATCACCGTAAATGGGCAGCGGCTTGCCGGCGAGCGCATTGGCGATCATCAGCGGGATCAGCTTCTCGGGGAAATGGTAAGGCCCGTAATTGTTCGAACAATTGCTGGTCGTGACCGGTAGACCGTAGGTGTGGTGCCAGGCACGCACGAGGTGGTCACTCGCGGCCTTGCTGGCGGAGTACGGGCTGTTGGGTTCGTAGGGATTGGTTTCGGCAAAGGGAGGATCTTCGGGCTTGAGCGAGCCGTAAACCTCGTCTGTGCTGACATGGTGGAAACGGAATGCTGCCTTTGCTTCGCCCTCGAGGCCGGACCAGTAGGCGCGTGCGGCCTCCAGCAAGGTAAAGGTACCGTCGATATTGGTACGCATGAATTCACCAGGACCGTGAATGCTGCGATCCACGTGGCTTTCGGCTGCGAAATGCACGATGACGCGAGGCTGGTGCTCCGCCAACAAACGGTCAATTAGCGGGCGATCGCAGATGTTGCCTTGCACGAAGATATGGCGCGAATCGCAATCCAGGCTTGCAAGGTTTTCAAGGTTACCGGCGTAGGTCAGAGCGTCGAGGGTAATCACCGGCTCATTGCTCTGCGCGAGCCAATCGAGCACAAAATTGCTGCCGATGAAGCCGGCTCCACCGGTCACGAAAATACTCATCTGGATTTATTCCTTTATTTTGAATTCAACTGAATGGAATTATTTACATCGCCCATAAGAGTCTTCGAAGCGCACGATATCGTCTTCTCCAAGATAGGATCCAGACTGGACTTCGATGATCTCGAGCGGCAATTTCCCGGGATTGGCGAGCCGGTGAACGGTGCCCAGCGGGATGTAGGTCGATTGATTTTCGGAGAGCAGCAACACCTGCTCGCCATTGGTTACCTCTGCGGTACCACTGACCACGATCCAGTGCTCCGCGCGGTGATGATGCATCTGAAGGCTGAGCGTTGCGCCGGGATTCACCACGATGCGCTTGACTTGGAAGCGAGGGCCGGTATCGATGCTGTCGTACCATCCCCATGGCCTATAGACCTTTCGGTGAGTCGCGGCCAGCTTCTTGTCTTCTTTTTTAATGCGCTCAACGATCTTCTTGACGTCCTGAGCCCTGGCCTTATCCGTCACCATCACGGCATCCGGTGTTTCCACGATCATCAGATCCTTGACTCCAACCGCTGCCACGAGCCGGCTTTGCGAGAAGACGAGGCTGCCGGCCGTATCCTCCAGCATCACCTCGCCCTGCACAGCATTCCCTGAAGCGTCCTTGGCACAAACTTGCCAGAGGGCATCCCAAGCCCCGACATCACTCCAGCCCGCCTCCAGGGGAACGACAACGGAAGCCCCCAGTTCGGGGTGGGCGCCAAGCTTCTCCATGACGGCATAGTCGATGGAGTTGGACGGGCAGGCCATGAAAGCAGCCTTGCCTACCCTGATGAAATCCGAATCTCGCCTGGCTTCGCCCATAGCGGCAGCACACGCGCCAGCAATCTCGGGCTGCAATGTCTGCAGGGCCTTGAGCCAGACACTTGCACGCATCATGAAGATGCCGGCATTCCAGAGATATTGCCCACTGGCGACGTATTCAGCAGCGCGCACCGAGTCGGGCTTTTCGACAAAGGCATCCAGTTTCCTGGCGGTAGCTGCCCCCATGACAGGATCACCGGCACGAAGATAACCGTACCCCGTCTCGGGTCTGTCAGGCACGATGCCAAATGTGACCAGAGCCCCAGCAGCCGCAAGCTGTAGTCCTTCGCTCAATGCGACAAGGAATGCCCCGGAATCAGTCACGATCTGGTCCGCAGGCATCACGAGCAATACAGGATCGTCTCCCTCCTGAACCGCAAGCAACGCTGCCAGCTGGACAGCCGGGGCTGTATTGCGGCCAACAGGCTCAAGCACGATGCGATCAGAGTGCTTGCCTATCTGCCGGAGCTGCTCGGCGATGATGAAGCGATGATCCTCGTTGGTCACGACGATAGGCGCGGCCACCGGCGCTGCGAACCCCTCAAGACGGCGGGCTGTGATCTGCAAAAGAGACTCCGCCCCCGTGAGGGGCAGAAGCTGCTTTGGGTAGGTTTCGCGGGACGCAGGCCAAAGACGAGTGCCGGAACCTCCGGACAGGATGACGGGTTGGAGCATCGTTCAGGGCATAGGTAAGAAGAGAATGGACGCCCGGCTTGCAAAAAGATGGCCAGAACGGGCAGACCGAATGGATACCATTGCCGAAGGGAAATCGCTACAAAAGTTTCAATTGTAAAACCGGATCAAAAGACATTCGTAGTTTATTGCACGCGGAATACCCTGAAGTACATACGCAAAATCGAGGCACGGACATTGCTTGCAGCCGGCCCCGCAAAGCATGCTCTTCATCTCCCTTTCAGGATCCAGTTTTCCGCCGCAGTCAGCGGGACGGGCATTCCCAGCAGTACCAGGACATCTCCCTCCTGAAGATGGGTGCTTCCTTCAGGATCCAGGCTGCGGACGCCTTGGCGGCGCATGGCAGCCACCCGCACATCAGCCAGATCCAGCTCGGCGATGGTCTTGCCGACCGCCCAAGCGCCAGCGGGCAGTGCCAGGGTGTGCAGCCTGGCTTCCTGGGCATCAAGGCGTTTCTCAGCGTCCGATGCGCCAAGAAAGAAGCCTCGCATCAGGCTGTAACGCTGCGAACGGATATCGCGCATGCGTCGAACCACCCGGGCAAGTGGTTTGCCGATCAGCGCCAATGTGTGCGTCGCGAGCATGATGCTCGTCTCAAGCATCTCGGGCACGACTTCCGCGGCACCACGCGCCACTAGGCGCTCCATGTCGGCATCATCCTGTGAGCGTGCAATCACGGGCACATCCGGACGGGAGGCGAGCACGTGATGCAGAACTTTGCTGGTCGCGGCCTCATCGTTGTAGGAAACCACCACCGCACCACCGCGCTGGCGCGCATCAGGCCCGCAGCCAACAGGGTTTCGTGTCGGGCAGAATCGCCGAATACGACAGGGTCACCAGCAGAAGCCGCCTCCTGCACACGATCCGGATCCAGATCAAGCGCCACATAAGGCACTTTCTCCTGCTCCAGCAGGCGCGCCAGGTACTGCCCGGTCCGTCCATAGCCGCAGATGATCACGTGCCGATCCGTTGCGATGCTCTGCGCCGCCACGCGTGTGAGCTGCATGGAGCGCAGCATCCATTCGGAGGCGACAAAACGTAGCACGATCCGATCGCTGTAATGCACGATCAACGGAGCGAGCAGCAAAGACAGCACCATGGCGCTGACGACCAGCTGCAGCACGGGGTGAGGAACCAGATTGACGTCAGTAGCCAGCGTCAGCAGCACGAAGCCGAACTCGCCAGCTGCGCACAGCCACAGACCCGCCCGTACCGCAGTGCCCCCCTGTTTTCCAACCAGCGGGACGCACAGGCCACCACGGCAAACTTCAGCACCAGCAATCCGGCGAGCACCAATAGCACCCACTGCAGATTTCGCACGATCACCTCGAAGTCGAGCAGCATGCCCACGGTGACCATGAAAAGCCCCAGCAGCACATCCCGGAAAGGCTTGATGTCTTCCTCCACCTGCAAGCGGAATTCAGTTTCGGAGATCAACATGCCGGCCATGAAGGCCCCGAGCGCCATCGAAAGCCCGGCGAGCTCGGTCAGCTCTGCCAAGCCCAGCGTGATGAACAGCACATTGAGCATGAACAGCTCGGAGGATTTGCGCCGCGCAACCAGCGTAAACCAGCGCCGCATCAACCGCTGCCCAAAAAACAGGATCAACGCCAACACGACCACCGCCTTGAGCAGTGCGAACCCGAGCATGGGCGCCAGGGCATCCCCTGGATGGGAAATCGCGGGAATCAGGATCAGCAACGGCACCACCGCCAGATCCTGGAACAGCAGCACGCCGATCACCTGCCGACCGTGAGGGGACTCCAGCTCCATGCGATCGACCAGCAGCTTGGACAGCATCGCCGTGGAAGACATGCTCAATACGCCACCGATGGCAAAGCTGGTTGCCCACCCCAAGCCCGCAAGCCGTCCGACCAGCGTAATCAACAGGATGCTGCCGATGACCTGCAGCCCTCCCAGCCCGATCACCAGACGCTTCATCGCGAACAGGCGAGGCAGGGAGAACTCCAGCCCGATGGAGAACATGAGGAACACCACACCGAATTCGGCAAGGTATCGAGCCTGCTCCGTATCGGGAACGACACCCAGCGCATGCGGCCCGAGCAAGGCGCCTACAAACAGGTAGGCCAGCACCGCGGGCAGATTCAGGGCACGAAAGGCAACGACCGCGCAGACGGACGCGGCCAGCAGGATCAGGACGACCAGGAAGGCGCCGTGCATGTTAGGGATTTCCGGGGTAAGACCACCCCCGTTCGAGGCACGGGGCCGGTAGTGGCTTTGCTATACTCGCCCGCCAGTTTAACCGCTGCCACCTCATGAACCCAAATATTCCCCAGGCAAGCCTGACACTGGCCCCCGACGCCTGCTTGAGCTCCGCTCGCAGAGTTCTGGATATCGAATCGCGTGCAGTCGCCGCACTGGCGGATCGTCTGGACGAGAACTTCGTCCGCGCCGTCAAGCTCATCCTTGCCGCACGAGGGCGCGTGATCGTCAGCGGCGTAGGCAAATCCGGCCACGTCGGTCGCAAGATCGCAGCCACCATGGCCAGCACCGGCACCCCCGCATACTTCGTACACCCGGGTGAAGCAGCACACGGAGACTTGGGCATGGTGCAGCCCGACGATGTGTTGATCGCACTCTCGAACTCAGGCTCCGCCGAGGAATTGCTGATCATCGTGCCGTTGGTCAAGCGGATGAACGCCCCCTTGATCGCGATCACCGGCAAACCGGACTCTCCGTTAGCCCTGCTTGCCGATGCCCACCTGGATGCAGGCGTCGTTGAAGAAGCCTGCCCACTGAATCTTGCACCGACAGCCAGCACCACCGCCGCATTGGCCATTGGTGACGCACTGGCCGTCGCCCTGCTCGAAGCGCGCGGCTTCGGCCGGGAAGACTTCGCCCGCTCGCACCCGGGCGGAGCGCTGGGCAGACGTTTGCTCACGCATGTTCGCGACATCATGCGCACGGGGGACGCTATCCCGGCCGTGCGGGAGGATGCGGATTTCGGCGCGGCGCTGCTGGAGATCTCACGCAAGGGGTTGGGCATGACGGCGGTCGTCGATGCCGAAAACCGTGTGGTCGGCATCTTCACAGATGGTGACTTGCGCCGCTTGCTTGAAACCGGCCCGGATCTGAAAGGTCTGATGATCCGTGACGTGATGCATACGAGCCCTCGCAGCATCGGCCCTGAATCCCTCGCGGTGGAGGTCGCCGAGCTGATGGATCGCCACCGCATCAGCCAGGTGCTGGTGGTGGATGCGAACAGGAAGCTGATCGGTGCACTCAATACCCACGATCTGATGAATGCAAAGGTAATCTGATGTCCCGCCCTGCCGAACTTGCCGCCCAGGTGCGATTGATGGGTTTCGACGTTGACGGCGTGCTCACCAACGGCGACCTGTATTTCACGCCCGCCGGAGACGAGATCAAGGTCTTCTCCAGCCTGGACGGACATGGTCTGAAAATGCTCATGGAAGCCGGCGTCGAGGTTGCCATCATCACCGGGCGTGACTCACAGATGGTCGCGCATCGAGCCCGAAATCTTGGTATCAGGCATCTATTCCAGGGGGTGCATGACAAACGTGCGGTCATGCGTGAACTGCGTGCCTCGCTCGGACTCACGGCAGAGCAGACCGGCTACATCGGTGATGACGTGGTCGACCTGCCGATCCTGCGTGCCTGTGGTTTCTCCGCTACCGTAGCCGATGGGCACGATTTCGTGAAATCCCACGTCGACTACGTTACCCGCAAGGGGGGCGGTCGCGGTGCCGTACGTGAGCTCAGCGATTTCATCCTGGCAGCTCAAGGCAAGCTGGACGCCTTGCATCAGGGCTACCTCAATCGATGAATCGCGCAGGCTCACTTTTCCCTCTGCTGTTGGTCGGTCTGCTGGCCATGGGGTCCTTCTGGCTCGAACACATCGTCAGCTCGGAAGATCGCTCGGGGCTGCGCAATGTCCGCCATGAGCCCGATACCATGGTCGAAAACTTCACCGTCGACCATTTTGACGCCCGTGGTCAACTGCAATCCCAACTCGTTGCGCAACAACTGCAGCATTTCCCGGACGACGACAGTTCCGAACTCGACGCCCCCATCATCCGTTTCCTGGGTGAAGGCCGCTTGGCCACGTTCACTGCACGCAAGGCCTTTGTTTCAAGCCGGGGCGAGCAGGTTCTCATGCGTGAGGATGTGCGCGGCGACCGCCCCCCGCAGAATGGTAGCCCACGCCAGACGCTGACCACCGAAGAACTGCTGGTGCGTCAGGGCGAAGAGCTTGCCCGTACTGACAAGCCTTTTGTACTGACCCACGGCAACCTGCAGATCCAGGGCGTTGGCGGCGAATGGGACAACCTCAAGGGGCAGTTCCGCGTCTTTGGTCAACTACAGGCCGAGATGCCCGGCCAGCCCACACAAACCACCCCCTGATACCGGAGTTGTCAATGTCCAGCCTGCCTCGCCTCGCCCTTCTTGCCTTGTTTGCTCTGACGGCGACCCACGGCGCGCATGCCGAACGCGCGGACCGCAGCAAGCCCGTTACCATCCAGTCGGAACGTGGCGGCGTCGACGACCGAAACAAGGCCTCGGTTTTTGAAGGACGCGTACGCCTGACTCAGGGAACCCTGTTCATCACAACCGACAAACTGGTCGTCACCCAGGATGCCGATGGCTTCCAGAAGGGAGTAGCCACGGGTGGAGAAAGCGGACTCGCGCGGTTCCGCCAGAAACGCGAAGGGCGGGATGACTATGTGGAAGGCGAAGCGGAACGCATCGAATACGACGCCCGCACCGACAAGGTTCGCCTCTTCCAACGTGCCATGACCCGTAGCGGCAAGGATGAAACCCGCGGCGAATACATCAAATACGACGGCTACACCGAGTCCTACACCGTGACCAACAGCGCGGACGGCAAGACGACCAAGGGAAGTGGTGGTCTGGTCACCGTCACCATCTGGCCACGTAGCGCAGCCTCTGCCCCGGCCGCCAGCAGCAGCGCTCCTGCCCCATCCCACCCTTGAGCACCCTTGTTGTGCGAAGTGCCCGGAGTCGCTCCGGGCGCACGCACCTGAATGATGCATTCCCTTCAGGGCAAACCCCAAGATCGCAGCAAAACCAGGCGTAACACGCTGAATACAAAAGACTTTGTTTGTTTTGCGCTGCAGCAAAAATTCTTGACACGACACGTTCTCTCTCTATAATCCGGGTTGTGCAATGCAGCAAAGCTGCCTCGGTTGCCTGGGCTCATTCCGAGCCTGCAGCCATCAACCCACCAGACATACTGAAGAGAACGTCATGTCCTTTCCCGATCAGATCGGCGCCGCAAACAAAGCTTCCATCGAAGCTGCTCTCACGCTTGCCAACACAGCTTTCTCCAGCGCCGAAAAGCTCGCCACACTGAACCTCAACACCGCACGCAGCATCCTTGAAGACAGTGTGAGCAATGCAAAGAGCCTGCTCGGCGCCAAGGATGCGCAGGAACTGCTGGCGTTGCAGGCTTCCCTGGCACAGCCGACGATCGAAAAGTTCGTGACCTACAGCCGCAGCGTGTACGAGATTTCGGCCGCAGCCCAGGAAGACGTATCCAAAATCTTCGAATCCCAGTTCGGCGAAATCAACAAAAACCTCACTGCAGCACTGGACAAGGCCGCTAAGTCAGCACCTGCCGGTTCCGATGTTGCCGTGGCTGCAGTGAAATCCGCCATCGCGGCCGCCAACTCTGCCTATGACAGCATCAATAAAGCTGCCAAGCAGGTTGCTGAAATTGCCGAAGCCAATGTGGCCGCCGCCACCAGCGCGACCGTGAAAGCAGTTGGCTCCGCATCCAAGGCCAAGAAGGCTGCCTGAACGACTGATTCATCGGGCCCCGGCCGCAACCGCCGGGTTTTACGCCCGCAGCCGCAATGGCTGCGGGTTTTTTCGTTCACACGCGGCCTGATGCAGAGGCTAGAGCGCCGGAATGATGCGGTTGGCCAGCTTCATGGCGGTGCGCTGTACCTGGAAATCCGGCATCAATGCCTGAACCACCCGCCAGAAGTGCTGGGAATGGTTCATTTCCACAAGATGCGCCACCTCGTGGGCTACCACGTAATCGATCTGTTGGTGCGGCAGATGAATCAGGCGCCAGTTGAGGCGGATGCCAGACAGTCTGGAACAACTCCCCCAACGTGTTCGGGCATTGGACAGGTAAAGCGGCGGACGCTCCACGCCGGATTCGAATTGCTGCAAACGGAATACGTACTCATCCAGACGCCCGGCAAAATAAGGCAGTGCGTAATCCTGTAGGCCACGTAACAGCAGACGATGCGCATCCTGCTCGCGCCGTAGATGAAGATGCAGTTCGCGATGATCGAAATGCTCGACCCATCGCGCACGATTGGCTCCGGCCGTCCAGCGTACGATGCAAGGGCGACCCAGGACAGAAATCTGCATGCCATCGCGAATCGGCGGAACCTCGGGCTCACGCCGCTGAGATCATTCAGCCAGTTTTTCAATGATCCAGCCAGCGCGAGACAGCATGAAGGCTTCTGCCTCGCGCACGCTGCCTTGCAACGGGATCGCCACGGTCAGCCCACGCTGGTCGATGGTCAATCCGAGGCTGCGCCGCGCACTGCGACGCAGCATGTAGGCCACTGGCTGGCCGCCGAGCACGATGCTGCGCGTCTCGGCTGACAAGGCTCAGCTCCTGGCTTCCGGCACGGGCCGTGCACCCGCCGTACTGCTGTTGTAATGGTGAGGGAACAAGCGACGCATTTCCGCCTCCATCCACGCTTCGGTAGCAGCGGTGACTTCATCCGGCGTGCGCCCTGCCGTTTCGATGGCCGGACCTATGCTGACCACAATCTCACCAGGGCATATCACGAATGCATGGCGTGGCCAGAACTCGCCAGCGTTGTGCACCAGTGGAACGACAGGCACGCCCGCAGCCACAGCCAACGACGCGCCGCCAGCCTTGTAACGTGCCTGGGTACCGATGGCCGTCCGTGTGCCTTCAGGAAAGATGATCACCCAGAAGCCCTGCGCCAGCAGGGCCCTCCCCTGTTCGACAACCTGACGGAGTGCATCCTTGCCCGCCCTGCGATTGATCGAAATCATCGGCATGCGCGCCAGCCCCCAACCAAAGAAGGGGATGCGTAGCAATTCACGCTTGAGCACGTAGGCAATCGGCGGCAGAAAGTTGGCCAGCGCCAGTGTTTCCCAGGCTGACGAATGCTTGGCCAGGATCACGGCGGGTGTCTGCGGCAGGTTTTCCATACCCTCCACCCGGTAGCGAACACCCAGTATCCACTCGAACGCGCGGGTAGTGACACGGCGATTCCAGCGCGTGACGAAAGCGTAGCGCTCGGAAAGGGACATCCAGGAGGTCAGCGCCACGAAGCCCGTGAAAGGCAGAAACCACAACACCATGAACAGCAGAAAAAACAATGTGCGCAACAGATTCGGCATCGAGGTCAGGCCTTGAAACCCAGCAATTGGTTGGCCACGGCATTCAGATCGGCCGCCACGCGGGTGCCTGCCGGAAGTTCCGGATTCTCGGCAGTTTTCCTGCTCTTGCCGGTCAGCACCAGATAAGGCACGCATCCCACAGCGATACCGGCCTGCAGGTCGCGCAGGCTGTCGCCCACGGTTGGCACCCCCGTGAGGTCCACATTGAAACGTTCGGCTATCTCGCGAAACATGCCTGACTTCGGCTTGCGGCACTCGCAGGTGGACTCTGCAGGATGCGGGCAGAAGAAGATCGCATCGATCCGTCCTCCCACAGCGGAGACTGCCTTGAGCATCTTGTCATGGATAGCATTTAACGTATCCATGTCGAACAGTCCGCGCCCCACGCCGCTCTGATTGGTCGCCACGATGATGCGGTAGCCCGCTTCGGTCAGCCGTGCAATGGCATCCAGGCTGCCAGGAATGGGCTTCCATTCCTCGGGGGACTTGATGAACTGCGCCGAGTCATGATTGATGACGCCATCTCGGTCGAGGATGATGAGTTTCATAGACTTCTCCGGGAAAGGGGAAGACAGAAGGGGGAGGATAAAATCCGCCCGGCTTCACGGGCTTCCCGTTCAGCAGAAATTCCAGATGAAGAGGCGAGGCTCTTGGCGCATATGCGCCTTCCCCTCCCCTCCTTCTCCCTTCACATCATCACGCCGACAGGCGCGACAAGTCCGCCACACGATTCATCAAACCATAGAGCCGGTTCAGCAGCGCCTGGCGATTGGTCCGCAAGGCCACATCTTCGGCATTCACCATCACCTTGTCGAAGAAAGCGTCGACCGGGGTACGCAGTGCAGCCAGGGCCTGCAGCGAAGCCGCATAGTCACCGGTCTCGAAAGCGGTATCCGCTTTCGGCGCGATTTCGCCGAGCGCGCTGAACAGCGCTTTCTCTGCCTCTTCGGCCAGCAGCGCAGGCTTCACCTCGACCGGCAATTCGCCTTCGATTTTCTTCAGGATATTACCCACCCGCTTGTTGGCCGCGGCTAATGCGGCCGCCTCGGGCAAGGCGGCAAAAGCGCGCACAGCGGCCAGACGCCTGGCGATATCGGTCAGGCGCTGCGGGCGTTGTGACAACACGGCATCAACCTCCTGCGCCGAATAACCCTGCTCGCGCAGACTGCCGGCGAGGCGGTCGTATACAAAATCAGCCAGAGCGCCGGAAGCATCAGTGATCAACGCACCAAAGGGGCTCGCAGCCTCGTTCAGTAACTCACTCAGGGGCAAGTCCAGATCGCGCTCGATGAGCATACGGATCACGCCCAGGGCATGGCGGCGTAGTGCGAACGGATCCTTGTCGCCAGTTGGCAGTTGGCCGATGCCGAACATACCGACCAGCGTCTCCAGCTTGTCCGCCAATGCAACCACCACACCGACCGGATTGCGCGGCAATTCATCACCGGCGAAACGCGGCTTGTAGTGGTCTTCGATCGCATCGGCCACAGTTTCACACAAGCCGTCATGCTTGGCGTAATAGCCACCCATGATGCCCTGCAACTCGGGGAACTCCCCCACCATGTCGGTCAGCAGATCCGTCTTGGCGAGCCTGGCGGCGGTATCCACAGCAGCGGCGTCCACACCCAATCGGCCTGCAATCGCCCCGGCAATGGCACGCACGCGCTCGACACGCTCGCCCTGGGTGCCGAGCTTGTTGTGATAGACGACCTTTGCAAGCCCCGACAAACGCGATTCGAGCGACTTCTTGCGGTCCTGATCGAAGAAGAATTTCGCATCTGCCAGACGCGGGCGCACCACGCGTTCGTTGCCACCGACCACGGCGGAAACATCCTCGGGCGCGATGTTGGAGACGATCAGGAACTTGTTGGTAAGTTTTCCGGCAGCGTCGAGCAGCGGGAAGTACTTCTGGTTTGCCTTCATCGTGAGGATCAGGCATTCCTGCGGTACCGTCAGAAATTCGGACTCGAACTCGCCGACCAGCACATTCGGGCGTTCGACCAGCGCGGTCACTTCATCCAGCAGCGCTTCATCCTCAATGGGCTTCACACTGCCACCGACCTCCGCTGCACGCGCCGCCAGCTGGCACACGATCTCGGCACGACGTTCGGCAAAGGATGCGATCACCGCGCCTTCAGTCTTGAGTTGCGCTGCATAGCTGTCCGCGTCCGTCAGGCTTACGACCGGTTTGGCCGCCTCGAAACGGTGGCCGACGGTGTTACGCCCCGCCTTGAGCCCCAGCACGGCAATGTCGACAAGGTCCGCACCATGCAAGGCCACGAGACCATGCGCGGGACGCACGAAATTCACGGTTGTCCAGCCATCAGCAAGCTGGTAGCCCATCACCTTGGGAATCGGTAGCTTCGCCAGCGCCTCTTCCAGCGCACGCTGCAATCCGGTGGCAAGCGCCACGCCCGGCTGCACGGAGTCCAGCATCAGTGTTTCTGCCTTGCCCTCGCCCACGCGCTTGAGGCCCGCGACGGCGGACTCATCGGCGCCCAACGCAGCCAGCTTTTTCAGCAATGCCGCCGTCGGCTTGCCAGTTGCATCCAGACCGACGGAAACCGGCATCAGTTTCTGCGAGACGGGCTTGTCGGCGGCCTTGTCAGCCACCGCGGTGACATGCACCGCCAAACGTCGCGGCGAAGCGAAGGCGCTGACGACAGCATCGGCGGTAGCCAAACCCTGCGCCTTGAGGCTGTCGGCCAGCACGCCGGCAAAGGACTCGCCGAGACGCTTGAGGGCCTTGGGCGGCAGTTCTTCGACAAAGAGTTCTACGAGCAGATTCTGGTTCATGATCACTTCTCCTCCTTCTTCGGGAGGTCCGCGACCCATTCGCGCGGAGCCATCGGGAAGCCGAGGCGCTCGCGGGAGTCGAGATAGGCCTGCGCGACGCTGCGCGCGAGGTTGCGGATGCGGCCGATGTAGGCGGCACGCTCGGTCACAGAGATGGCGCCGCGCGCATCTAGCAGGTTGAAGGTATGGGCAGCCTTGAGCACCTGTTCATAGGCCGGCAGTGCCAGCTTCGCCTCCATCAGACGCTGCGCATTGCCTTCGTAGTCACCGAAATGGCGGAACAATGCCTCGGCATTGCTGTATTCGAAGTTGTAGGTCGATTGCTCCACCTCGTTCTGGTGGAACACATCGCCGTATTTGAGCACACGGGTCTGGCCGTTTTCTTCCCAGGTAGTCCAGACGAGATCGAAAACGTTCTCCACCCCCTGCAGGTACATCGCCAGACGCTCGATCCCATAGGTGATCTCGCCGGTGATCGGCTTGCAGTCGATGCCGCCAACTTGCTGGAAATAGGTGAACTGCGTGACTTCCATGCCATTGAGCCAGACTTCCCAGCCCAGCCCCCAGGCGCCCAATGTAGGGTTCTCCCAGTCATCCTCGACGAAGCGCACGTCGTTCTTCTTCAGATCGAAGCCCAGCGCCTCCAGCGAGCCGAGATACAGGTCCAGGATGTCAGCGGGTGCCGGCTTGAGCACCACCTGGAACTGATAGTAGTGCTGCATGCGGTTCGGATTCTCGCCGTAACGGCCATCCTTGGGACGACGCGAAGGCTGCACGTAAGCGGCACGCCAAGGCTCCGGCCCGATGGCGCGCAGGAAGGTGGCGGTGTGGCTGGTGCCAGCACCGACCTCCATGTCGTAGGGCTGCAGCAAGGCGCAACCACGGCTGCCCCAGTAGGCCTGGAGCTTGAGGATGATGTCCTGAAAACTGGGTTTGGCACTCATGAACGAAGAGACTTCAGTCCGGAAGCGAAAGGCGGCCATTTTACAGGCAGATCGGCTGGACCGCCCCGCGCATCTCGTACCGGCCCGGAGAATTTCATCAGGGTTTGCCGCAAGGGGCGATCCACGAGCGTCAAAGCCCCGCTAGACTGGCCTCCGCAGTCGATTCCGCACCGGGGGCAGATCCCGGCCAGAACACACCCACAGGGCTGGATACAGGAAGCACGCCGGATGAGAAAACTGCTGTTCGCCCTGGGACTCGGCTTGATGCTGCTGCAGACAGCCCTCGCCCAGCCGATGCGCTTCGTTTACCCGCCCCCCGAGACTGCCAACGACGAGCGCCACCTGTATTACTGGCATCTGCTCAAGGCCGCGCTGGAAGCCACTCGCGACAAATACGGCGACTACATCCTGCAATCGCACACCACGCCGATGACCTTCCAGCGTGCGGTAGCCGACGTGGAAACCGGTGGCGAACGCGTCAACATCGTCGCCCGGGGCACCAATCTGGATCTGGAGGCCCGCCTGCGCCTGATCCGCCTGCCGCTGGACAAGGGACTGCTGGGCTACCGCCTGTTCCTGATCATGCCGCAGACACAGCCGCAGCTTGACCAGGTTCGAACGCTGGAAGACCTCAAGCGCTTCTCCATCGGCCAATCAACGCCCTGGACCGACGTGAAGATCCTGCAGGCGGCAGGATTCAGGCTCGCGCTGACGGCAAACTACGAAGGTCTGTTCGGCATGCTGGCCGCTGGCCGCTTCGATCTCTTCTCCCGGGGGGTCATCGAGATCGATGCGGAATGGCGTACCTATTCTGCCAAGTATCCAGGCATGCAGATCGAGAAGAACCTCATCCTGGCCTATCCGTTACCGCGCTATTTCTTCGTGCCACGCACTGCGGAGGGCGAACGCATGGCCGCACGCATCAGCGAAGGCCTGCAGCGTATGGTGAAGAGTGGCGAATTCGAACGACGCTACCAGACCTACAAAAAACTCGTGCTGGATGGTCTGCCGCTGGCGGGCAGGCGCGTCTTCCGGCTTCCCAACACCGAACTTGGTGCGGGGGCGCCGCCGCTGAATGATCCAGTTTGGTGGGACGATCTGGCCGCAGAGCTGACGCCGAAGAAACTCTGACCGCGCGGGCTCATGCCGGCGCGGTCAGCTGCATCAGGATATCGGCGTACCACGCGCAATTCAGGCCGAGCGCCTCATCCATCTGCTGGTCCCGGCCTACATCGAGGCGCGCGGAATGGATTCCCAGCAGCCACCAGGGCAGATCCCCCTGCCCGGCCATGTCACCAAGAGCCCGCATGACCACCGGGGCGCCACTGGTGCCACGATGCGTGCGGGCATCCGTGAGGAAATAGCCTTGCCCCTGAAAACGCAGGCCGAACGACGAGGCTATCGCGGCCTGCCGCACTACCGGCAGATGATGCAGGGTGTCCTGGAATCCCAGCGGGAATCCCAGCACAAGCAGCGAGGAGCCGACTTCGATCTGGTCATAGGAGGTAACCAGGTGGTTCGGCGTGAAGGCACGGAACAAGGCATTTGCCGGCCAGGCCGCACGATCGATTTCAAGCACGGCAACATCACCGATGCTGCCTCCATCCTGCGCCTCGCGCCACAGGCGACCCCCGTCACGATAGAGCGGCAGGGAAAAACCGGTAGAGACAGCGAGATTGTCGGCATCCACATGCAGCTCAATCTCGATCCGGTCAGGGAAATGCTGACTCGCTTCATCAATCAGCACATGGCGGCTGGTGACCAGGAACAAACGCTGATCGCGCATGAAGAAGAAGCCGCTGGCCCGTGTGCGCAAGATCTGCGCATTGAAGCTCGCCACGCTTGCTGCCGTCAGCAGCAGGGTTTCGATCATCCGAGCATTTTCTTGCGCATCTCGTGCCGCTCCTGCGCAACCAGTGTGAAATTCGCGGTGGGGCGCGCCAGCAACCGGGCGATGCCGATCGGCTCGCCGGTGTCAGCACAATAGCCGTAGCTGCCATCGTCAATCCTCGCGATGGCTTCATCAATGCGGTGCAACTGCTTGCGCTCCCGGTCACGCACGCGCAATTCCAGCGTATGGCCTTCTTCCTGCGTGGCGCGATCGGAGGGGTCTGCGATGGCTTCATCCTTCTGCAGGGTATCGGTTGTGTCCTTGGCAGAAGCGACCAATGCATCGCGCTCGGCGCACAGGCGGGCACGGAAAAACGCCAGCTGGCGCGGCGACATGTAATCAGACTCAGGTGCGGCCTCGATTTCGGCCTGGCTGGGCAGTGAAAGAGTGTTTTTCCCCACGGAGATTCCCTTATGTCAAAAAGGCAGGGGCGCCAAACCGCTGCCGAAACAATCCGGTAACCATACACGGCAAGTCCATCGCCATGCAGATTTCGTGCCCAAATATTCTCACGCCGGTGTACGGATCACACTCGCCAACGCCACCTGTCCAACACCACGGCCCCGAAGATCAATACACACAGCAGCTTGATCGGCCAATCTCCCAGTTGCACGAAAGGGGTAGCTCCGGTGTAACCACGCACTTCGGCCGCCACGGCGCCACGCGTGAATGCCGGCAGCAGATGGCTGACACTGCCGTCTGGCAACACCACGCCAGTCATGCCGGTGTTAGTCGCGCGCAGCTGCGGGCGGGCGGACTCCAGCGCACGCATGCGCGAGATCTGCAGATGCTGCGGCTGGGCATGCGAATTGCCATACCAGGCAAGGTTGGAGATGTTCAGCATCAAGGTGGCCTCGGGCAGCGCGCGCCGCAGTTCCTCGCCGAAGGCATCCTCGTAACAGATGTTCATAGCGATGCGCTGACCGCCAATCTGCATCAGTGGCTGGCGCTCGCCCCCTGGGGTCTGGTTGGCCATGGGAATCTTCGCCAGATCGAGAAACCACTGGAACCCCCAGGGGACATATTCGCCCAGCGGCACCAGGTGGTTCTTGCTGTAGCGCTGGGACGCATGGGTACCCAGGCTGATGGCGCTGTTGTAGACCCGCCCATCGTCACGCGTGAAGACACCGAGGACCACATCCCCGCCCGCCGATTGCGCCTGTGCCTTGAGTGCATCCAGATAGCCCACGGGCAGATGTTCGGCCAGCAGGGGCAGAGTGGTCTCGGGCATCACGGTCAGTTGCGCCGGATTGTTGCGCAGCAGCTCCAGATGCAGCGACAGCCACTCCCCCATCCGCTCGCCATTCCATTTTTGGTCCTGCGGCACGTTGGTCTGGATTAGTGCCACACGCAACGGCTCGCCTGTCGGCTCACTCCAGGCGATCTGGCGCAGCCCCGCACCCGACAACCAGGGCAGCAGCGCCAGACCCAGCGCACTTCGGTGACAGGCAGGCAGACGCCAGGCCTCGACCAGCAGCGCGCTAGTCCAGGCCAGCAGGAAACCCACGCCATATACGCCCAGAATGGCGGCCCAACCGGCCAGGGGGCTGGGTGGCGTTTGTGTGTAGCCGATGGCCAGCCAGGGGAAACTCGGAAATATCTGCCCGCGCAGCAGTTCAAACCAGGTCCAGCAAGCCGCGGCAAACAGGGTACGCAACAACCAGTGTGTCGGACGCAGGCGTGCGAACAGCGCCGAGGCCGAAGCGATGTAGATCAGCGCCAGAGCGGCGCAGAACAGCATGATCAAAGCCACCGACAAGGGCGCCGACAGTCCGCCGTATCGGTTGAGCGCCACCACCAACCAGCATAGCCCCGCAAACAGGGCGGCGGCACCCCAGCTCCAGCCGAGCAGCGCCGCGCGCCCCGGACGCACTTCTTTCTGACGCAGCAACGCATACCAGCTGCCCCAGCACAGAGGCATCAGCCAGAACCACTCGAAAGGCGCATACGCCAGGACACTGGCAGCGCCGGCCAGCACGGCGAACAGGAAAGGCATGGGCATCAACATCGAAAGAATCCAGCGCGGATTCTAGCCGCGACAGGCGACAAACCCGTCGTGATCTCGGCATCGCCCACAACGTACGACGTCTGATGCGCCCGCTGCGGCGCATGGAGCTTCGGCACTGCCGCCGCTTGGGTTAGCATGCAGCGGCCTCGCGGTGCCCTGCCACCGGCTTTCATGAACACAAACCGGAGTGACGAATCGATGCGCGTTGTCTGGGCCCTGGTCGGAATATCACTGGTGATGGCACTGGCTGCATGCGGCCAGCAGGAGAACTACCGTATCGGCTTTATCGGTGGCCTATCCGGGCGCTACCAGGATCTTGGCACTGCAGGCCGGGACGGTGCGCAACTCGCCATCGAGATGCGCAACGCAAGCGGCGGTATCGACGGTCGCCGCGTGGAACTGGTGGCGCGTGACGACGAACAGGACGCCACCCGCGCCCGGCGCGCGCTGGACGACCTGATCGCCGCCAGGGTGGCTGCGGTCGTCGGCCCGATGAC
Organism: Candidatus Dactylopiibacterium carminicum; assembly: GCF_014736495.1. Classification (GTDB taxonomy): domain Bacteria; phylum Pseudomonadota; class Gammaproteobacteria; order Burkholderiales; family Rhodocyclaceae; genus Uliginosibacterium; species Uliginosibacterium carminicum. The sequence goes on along the minus strand of NZ_MDUX01000036.1, from coordinate 6,819 downwards.
CAGCAGCATGGCCGTGGCCCTGGTGCCGCGTCTGCAGCAGACCGGCATGCTGATGATGGGCGTGCATACCACGACGACCGATCTGAGCGGCCGTGACGATCTGTTCTTCCGTGTCATCGATGACACCAACCGCTACGCCTCGGAAGTCGCGCGCTTCCACTACCAACAGCGCAACGTACGCCATGTCGCCATCGTGTACGACCTTGCCAACGTCGATTATTCAGGCAACTGGGTGGCCGATTACAAGCGCACCTTCGAGGCGCTGGGTGGCGAAGTGGTACGCATGATCAATTTCGACTCGCACTATGAACGCAGCTACGACCAGATGGCCAACACCCTGCTCGACGTGCGGCCGGACATGATCGTGGTGGTGGCCAATGCCGTCGATACCGCCGAGCTCGCCGGCAAGATCCGCAGCCGCAATGAATATGTGCAGCTTGCTGGCTGCGGCTGGGCCAACACCCAGCGTCTGCTGGAGAACGGCGGCCGTCTGCTCGACGGATTGCTGCTTGAGGAATACGTGGATCTAGAGGATTTCTCGGATGACTATCAGCGCTTCCGCGAAGCCTTTCTCACCCGTTTCAAGCACGAGCCCGGCTATGGTGCCGCCATGGCTTTCGAGGCCGCCAACGTGATCATGGATGCGCTGGCCTATGACCTGGACCCCGAAAACCTCAAGCGCAGCCTGCTGAAGCTACAAACTTTCCGGGGCGTCCAGGGAAAAATCAGGTTCGATGACTTCGGCGATGTGCAACGTCAGGTATTCTTCGCCGAAGTGCGCGACGGGCGTTTCGTCCGCCTGCGCTGAACAAGAAGGAAACCATTCCATGCCAGTCATTGCTGTGCGCCACCCGCTGGTGCAGCACAAGATCGGCCTCATGCGCGAGGCCGACATTTCCACCAAGAAATTCCGCGAGCTCGCCGCAGAACTCTCGCGCCTGCTGGCTTACGAGGCCACGGCCGATTTCGAGTTGGCCCCGGTCACCATCGACTGTTGGAGCGGGCCCACCGAGATCCAGCAGATCAAGGGCAAGAAGGTCACCGTGGTGCCCATCCTGCGCGCCGGCATCGGCATGCTCGACGGCGTGCTGGACATGATCCCCAGCGCAAAGATCAGCATCGTGGGCCTCTCGCGCAACGAGGAAACCCTGCAGCCCGAGCACTACTTCGAGAAATTCGTGGGCAACCTCAGCGAGCGCTGCGCGCTGATCATCGATCCGATGCTGGCCACAGCCGGCTCCATGATCGCCACCATCGATCTGCTTAAGCGCCGCGGTTGCAAGGATATCCGTGCCTTAGTGATGGTAGCTGCGCCCGAAGGCATCGCCGCGCTGGAGAAGGCACACCCGGACGTACGCTGCTGGACTGCGGCCATCGACAGTCATCTCAATGAAGACGGTTACATCATCCCCGGCCTGGGTGACGCTGGTGACAAGATTTTCGGCACCATCATCAAATAAGGAATCCCGATGAGCGAATCCATCACCACGACCTCCGGCCTGATCTATGAAGACCTCGTGGCCGGCAGCGGTGACGCAGCCTAGGCAGGTCGCTCGGTCCGCGTGCACTACACCGGCTGGCTCACCACGGGCGAGAAGTTCGATTCCAGCGTGGACAGGGACGAACCGTTCAGCTTCCCGCTGGGCGCCGGCCACGTGATCCCGGGCTGGGACGAAGGAGTACAAGGCATGCAGGCCGGTGGCAAGCGCAAACTGACCATTCCCGCGGAACTCGCCTATGGCGAAGAAGGCGCAGGGGGCGTGATTCCGCCGAATGCCACGCTGGTCTTCGAGGTCGAGTTGCTGGAGATCGAGCCAGCACTGGACATGAACCTGCGCGACCCGAAAACCACCGAATCCGGTCTGATCTACGAGGATTCCATCCTCGGCACCGGTGCGGAAGCCAAAGCCGGGCGCTACGTGTCCGTGCATTACACCGGCTGGCTGACCAATGGCAGCAAGTTCGATTCGAGCAAGGATCGGAACGAGCCGTTCTCTTTCCCACTGGGCGGCCGCCGCGTGATCGCTGGCTGGGACGAAGGAGTACAAGGGATGAAGGTCGGGGGGACGCGCAAACTGATCATTCCGCCCGAACTGGGCTACGGCGCCCGGGGCGCTGGTGGTGTGATTCCGCCGAACGCCACACTGGTTTTCGAAGTGGAACTGCTCGACATCCAGTGATACACGGAAAGTCCGCCATCCCGCCGCCGGGATGGCGAAAAGCCGCATGAAAGACTCGAAAACCCCCGTCACCGCTGCAGTGCGCGTACTTCGTCAATACAAGGTGAGCTACACCGAGCACCTGTATGCCTACGAAGAAAAGGGGGGCACAGCAGTGAGCAGCCGCGAGCTGGGTGTTGATGAGCACGCCGTGATCAAGACCCTGATCATGGAAGACGACACCCACCACCCGCTCATCGTGCTGATGCATGGCGATCACGAAGTCTCCACCAAAAACCTCGCCCGCCACCTCGGAGTGAAGACGGTCAGCCCCTGCACGCCCGACGTGGCCAACCGCCACTCCGGCTACCTGGTAGGCGGCACCAGCCCTTTTGGCACCCGCAAAGTCATGCCGGTCTTCATGGAAGCCAGCATCGCCGAGCTACCTACGATCTATATCAATGGTGGCAAACGCGGCTTCCTGGTCGGCCTTGCCCCTGCGGAAGTCATCCGCGTACTCGAACCGGAGCTGGTCTCCGTCGCAACGCCTTAAAACCGGCTCAGGGTTTGCAGCAAGAGGTAAAGAGCCCTGCTGCAAGGCAATGCACAGGCGTTTTCCTTCGGCCTGCAAACGTCCGCCAGGCAATACAACTCCCCTTACACGCACTGGTCACCTGCCGCATCGCATAGCACTGCGGGGCTTGTTACCGGTTTGCGTTAGCTCAAGCCGTTCCGGGCATGAAGCCTTAATACAACAACCCCCTAATCGATTGATTAAAAATAGATTTAACAATATTTAGGGCAAACCCCAGTGGGGTCTTCATCTACATCCCGGATTAGATACAAGTGATATTTTTCGTCCCGTTGATTAGTCATACAAACACTGTCTTGTATGACCAGCAACCAAGACGGAGCAGCTTCTGCCGCTCCAATTCACAGACAAGCAGTACCAGGAGACAGAGGAAATGCGTACACCAAAAGTCGTAGCCGCTTTGCTGATGACGTGCTTCGCCTGCGGCGCTTTCGCGCAACAGAAGCTCGAATTAAAGGTTTCGGAAATCTGGGGCGACGATTACCCCAATACCAAGGCCCTGCGCCATATGAGCGAAGTGCTGGCCAAGCAAAGCAATGGCCGCATCGACCCCAAGGTCTACCCGAACGGCACCCTGGGTTCGGAAAAGGAAGTCATCGAACAGGTGAAGATGGGTGCGTTGGCCATGGCCCGCGTGCCGCTCAATCTGCTGAACAACATCTGTGAAGAAACCATCGTTCCGAGCCTGCCCTTCCTGTTCCGCTCCACCGATCACCTGCACAAGTCACTCGACAGTGCAGTCGGTCAGGAAATCCTGAGCTCCTGTAACAGCAAGGGCTATATCGGCCTGGCCTATTACGACTCGGGCACCCGCTCGATCTATGCCAAGAAAGCGGTCAAGACGCTCGCTGACACCAAGGGCATGAAGCTGCGCGTGCAGCAATCCGACGTGATGGTGGCCATGGCCAACGCGATGGGTGCCAACCCCTCGCCGATGCCGATGGGCGAGGTCTACGTCGGTCTGCGCACCGGCCTGATCGATGCAGCCGAGAACAACTGGCCGTCCTACGAGAGCAGCAAGCACTTCGAATCGGCCAAGTACTACAGCCGCACCGAGCACCTGATGAATCCGGAGATCGTGATCTTCTCGAAGGTGATTTGGGACAAGCTCTCTCCCGCCGACCAGAAGCTGATCGGCGATGCCGCCAAAGAATCCACCACGGTGCAACGCAAGCTCTGGGCAGAGCGTGAAAAGGTGTCGGAAGACATCGTGCGCAAGGCCGGTTCGATCATCACCGAAGTGGACAAGAAGCCCTTCCAGGACGCCATGGTTCCGGTTTATGCCAAGTTCGTCACCTCGCCGCGCATGAAGGATCTGGTCAAGCGCATCCAGGACGTCAAGTAACGCAGTAACCACGGACCCGGCCAGGGGCAGAGCTGTTCCTCTGACCGGGTTTTTCTTTGCATCTCGCAGGAAGGAATCGCAGATATGTACACAAAAATCTGCGCAACACTCTCAAAATATTGCCTGATGATCGCCACCGTCGGACTGGGTCTGGTGATCCTGTGCGTGCTCTATCAGGTGTTCGGTCGTTACATCCTCAATGACACGCCAACCTGGGCCGAGGCCCTGGCGCTAGTACTGGTTCTCTTCGTCACCATGCTCGGCACCGCCGTGGGTGTTCGTGATGCAGGCCACATCGGCATGGAGTCCCTGCTGGCCATCTGCCCGCAGCCCTACAAGAAGTGGCTTGAAGTCTTCATCCACGCCGTAGTGGCAGGCTTCGGTGTCTGCATGGCCTATAACGGCCAGTTTCTGGCACGCATGGCGATGGATCACAGGATCCCCACGCTGACGCTCCCCGAGGGAATCAATTACATCCCGATCACGATCACCGGTGTGCTCATCGTGCTCTTTTCCATTGAACACATCATTGCGCTGATCAAGGGCGTCGAGGTTGAACCAGCATGGCACTGATCATTCTTTCCTGTGTGTTTCTGGGCGCCCTGATACTGGGCGTACCAGTCCTGTTCGCGATCGGTCTGTCCGCCGTCGCCACCATTTTCTATGAAGGCCTGCCGATGGCCGTCGTCTTCCAGAAGATGACGGGTGGCATGCAGGTGTTCACCTTCCTGGCGATCCCCTTCTTCATCTTCGCCGGTGAACTGATGCTGCTGGGTGGCATCGCCGACCGCATCGTGAACTTCGCCAAGGCCATGGTCGGCCACTGGCGCGGTGGCCTTGGCATGAGCAACGTCGTTGCCTGCACGCTGTTCGGTGGCGTGTCTGGCTCGCCGGTGGCGGATGTGTCAGCCATGGGGGGGGTGCTGATTCCGGCCATGAAGCGTGAAGGCTATGACGCAGACTACGCTGTCAACGTCACCACCCACGCCTCACTGGTCGGTGCGTTGATGCCCACCTCGCACAACATCATCATCTATACGCTCGCCTGCGGCGGGATGGCCTCGGTAACGTCACTGATCCTGGCCGGTATCGTGCCTGCGATCATCCTCATGATCTGTAACCTTGGCGCGGCCTACTACATGGCGGTACGACGCGGTTACGGACGCGGGGTGTTCCCCGGCTGGCCCACGGTGTGGCGCACGGCTGCCGCAGCGGTTCCCGGCCTGTTCGTGGTGGTGATCATCGTCAGCGGGATCCTGTCCGGCGTGTTCACCGCAACAGAGTCGGCATCCATCGCCGTGCTGTATGCGTTGTGCCTTACGGTACTGGTCTATCGCAGCCTGACCTTCCCGCAATTCGTGGCCGCGCTTGCGCATGCGGTCAAGAAGACCGGTGTGGTACTGGCCCTGATCGGTATCTCGGCGACCTTCGGCTACTTCATCGCCTACTATCAGATCGCCGAACTGACCGGCCAGATGCTGAGCACCATCTCGGAAAGTCCCTGGATGATTTTCCTGATGATCAACATCATCCTGTTCCTGCTTGGCACCTTCCTGGACATGGCGCCCACGATCCTGGTCTGCACCCCGATCTTCCTGCCGATCGCCATGAAGTACGGCATGGACCCGACACAGTTCGGCATCATGATTCTGCTGAACTGCGCCCTGGGCCTGAACACCCCTCCTGTCGGCACGACCCAGTTCATCGGCTGCGCCATCGGGGAGATATCGGTGGAAAAGGTCATGCGTACCATCTGGTTGTTCTACCTTGCACTGGCGGTGGTCATGTTCGCCGTGACCTTCATCCCTGAGATCTCGATGACCCTGCCACGCCTGTTCCACGGTTAACCTTGCACAAGGAGGATGTCGTTACAAAACGATATCCTCCTTTCCTCATAACACGATCACACTTCACTCCTCCGCCCACCTTCCCGGTGGGCTCGGTTTTTCATCTCGGAACAATGTCCCATGGAACTCGCTGAATTCATGACCCCGCATTTCTGGGCTGCGGTTGCCCAGATCATCATGATCGACATCCTGCTTGGCGGAGACAACGCGGTTGTCATTGCCATGGCCTGCCGTCGGTTGCCGGAGAATCTGCGCCTGAAAGGTATCGTCTGGGGTACCGTCGGTGCAATCGCGTTGCGCGTGATCCTGATTTCCTTCGCACTGCAACTGCTGGCCATCTCCTTCCTCAAGCTCGTCGGCGGCATCCTGCTGCTGTGGATCGGCATCAAGCTGCTCAAGCCTGAAAGCGACGACCATCAGGACATCAACGCCAGCGACCGTCTGCTGGCGGCCATCAAGACCATCATCGTGGCTGACTTCGTCATGAGCCTCGACAACGTCATCGCCATCGCCGGCGCCGCACAAAATGCCGGCGAACAGCATCAGATCGCACTCGTGGTCTTCGGCTTGCTCGTCAGCATTCCGATCATCGTGTACGGCAGCCAGCTGGTTATCAAACTGATGACCCGCTTCCCTGTCATCGTCACCCTTGGCGCCATGTTGCTGGGCTGGATTGCAGGCCACATGATTCAGGGCGACCCGGGCCTTGCCGGCGTGCTGCCCAATACGGACACAGCCGCGCTGGTCGCCGGCATCATCGGCGCTCTGTTCGTATTGCTCATGGGCAAATTCATCCTCTACAGGACAGCCGGACAGGAAGCCTAGAGCCTGTTCACAGTATCCGGAATGTGTTTACATTCTGGAATTTGGGTGTGA
>NZ_MDUX01000119.1 GCF_014736495.1 Candidatus Dactylopiibacterium carminicum | reverse complement strand
ATGCTCACATCCAGTCGCCCGGCAACGTCCGCAACGCTATGTCCGCGATCGGTCACTTGCTTGACCGCTTCAATCTTGAACTCTTCCGTGTATCGCTTGCTACTCATAGACACCTCCACTTGGTTGCCAGCTTAAGGCTTCGAAGTGTCTAGTGAACCGGGGGCGATTCAGCCGATCTTGCGGCTTTCGGTATGCGTGTGGAACTGGAGCCTGAGTTGCTGGTGCTTGGTGAGACATCCGCCAATGATGGGCTGCCCGTTCGCAGTGAAGATGAGCAGTCTTTCGGAGGTTTGTTGCGGACGGCCTGCGATCTTTCGGGGACGCCGTTTTCCGCCTATGGGCAGGATCTGCCCGAACCGGCGCCTGCCGAACCCCCAGCTGTCATCGCCCCGCCGGACCCGATCAAACCTGTTGCACGCGCCAACAGCGCGCATGGCTATGCAGCAGGTGCTGAACATGGGCACCTGAATTGCCCCGAATGCGGGCATTACCAAGCACACGTCCCGCGTTGTGGCAGATGTGGAGCGACACTTCCTGCACTGTACAGGCCGACGGCTGTCCCGGGAGGTGGTGGACAGGGGAGTGAGCCTACGATAGTCGTACCGCTGGAGGAGAGTGTCGTGAGGGCGCTGCCAAAATCGACGCGAAGCGGGAAACGTCAGGGGGAATCCTTACATGAACTCATGCTGCGTCAGCAAGCCAGCAGTGGCCCCTAAGCTGCACGCGAATTCCCCGTGATGTCTGTGATTCTGGGGGTTTTCGTACTCCTGATCGCCGCGGCCTGGTACCTTCTGGCACATTGATCTTGTTGTCAGGCCCGACGTCAGCTGGAGTCATGGTGTCGCGTAAGGGATAATCGTATCTTTGCCAGCTGCGTTGCTTCTCCTATGGATCTTCTATTGCTGTTGAAGGCCGCCGTCCTTGGTGTGGTCGAGGGCCTGACTGAATTCCTGCCGATCTCGTCGACAGGGCATCTGATTCTCGCAGGGTCGCTGCTCGATTTCAGTGACGAGCGCGCGCAGCTGTTCATGATCGTGATCCAGGCCGCCGCCATTCTCGCGGTTGTCTGGGAGTTCAGGGCAAGGCTCGGTTGTGCTGTGAAGGGCCTGCCGCATGATCCGCAGGCGAGGGCGCTGTTCATCAACGTCGGCATTGCGTTCGTTCCCCTGGCTGCTCTTGGCTTGATGTTCGGTGGCTGGCTCAAGGCCCACCTCTTCAATGCCCCCGTTGTGGCAACCAGCTTCATCCTTGGTGCTTTCGTAATTCTTTGGGCGGAGCGCAAGGATCAATGCGAGCGTGTGGCACGCATTGAGGACATGAACTGGCTGGATGCGCTGAAGGTCGGTATTGCGCAATGCTTTTCGCTGATCCCGGGCACTTCGCGCAGTGGTGCGACTATCATCGGCGGGATGCTGTTTGGATTGTCACGCAAGGCGGCTACGGAATTCACTTTTTTCCTGGCAATCCCCACATTGGGCATTGCCAGTCTATATTCGCTGTACAAGGAACGCGAGTTGTTGTCGTTCGATGATCTGGGCATGTGGGCGGTTGGTATGACGGCCTCTTTTCTTTCTGCCTTTTTGGTGGTGCGTTGGTTGATCCGTTTCGTCTCTCAGCACAGTTTCCGTATATTTGCTTGGTACCGCATTGCTTTCGGTGTGATCGTATTAATGACTTGGCAGCTTGATCTGGTCCATTGGGTGGAACAGTGATCTTCTATCTCCACGGTTTCCGTTCTGGTCCGCAGTCGCAGAAAGTGCAGCAGCTTGCTGTCCGTATGGAGCAATTGGGGCTGAGAGATCGGTTGTGGTGCGATCAGCTCCCGCCAGTTCCCTGCGAAGCGATCGGACGGATCGATGCTGCGATTCGGGATTGTCTGAAAACAGGACAAATACCAACTCTGATCGGTAGCTCGTTGGGAGGATTTTATGCGACTTGGCTGGCTGCACAGTGAATCGCCCCGGGTTTCCTAGACAGCCCCGAGCTTCATGAAATACTGTTTTTCA
>NZ_MDUX01000035.1 GCF_014736495.1 Candidatus Dactylopiibacterium carminicum | reverse complement strand
GGCTCGATGTGGGATTCGACTATGCATAGCGCTTGACGGCCAAGACGGTTGCTCATGCGTGATTGCGGATGCGGGATTGTGGCGGAAACCGGGCGGCGGTGCGCCCGGGACTCCAAGGGTATGAAGCTTAGTACCTGTTCATGATTTTTCGTTTGTCATTCAAACCCCTCCCCAGCCCTCCCCTTATCAGGGGAGGGAGCGCGTACCGGCGCGATCTGGTGTGTTCCTCCCCTGATAAGGGGAGGTCGGGAGGGGTTTTGATGCAGCAATCAGGCTTCGTTGCCTCTTGCTTTATGACATTCAAAAGATCGTAGACAGGTTCTTAGAAGGCAGCCTTGACCATGCGCTCTGCCTTGGGCGGCAGGAAGCTGCGGTCGAACACTTCGGCCGGCGCCGGGCTGCGTGGCAAGCCGTAGCTCTGGTCGAGCTGCGCGATGGCGCGGCTCATGCGGGTATCGTCCACGTCCCCTAGGCCGATGCTGGCCGTCTCCGGCGTGAGCATCAGGGTCTTCACGGTGTATTGCAGGCGGCGCTTCTCGATATCCCGGTTGATCAGCGGTTCGTTCTTCACCAGGTTGTCGATGCAGACGTCGGTCTGCGCGATGCACTCCTTCACCGCGCGGTTGATCGCACTCACCAGCCCCTTCACGGCCTGCGGCTTGTCCTTCGCAAGCTGTTTGGAGACCAGCACGCCATTGCTGTACAGATCCAGGCCCAGATCGTTGTAGTAGAACCAGCGGATGTCGCGATCCGGATCCACATTCATCGCCACCAGGTTCATGTAGCTGGTGGCCGAGAACACCGCCGAGGCATCCACCTGGTTGCGCAGCAGCATCTGCTCCTGCAGGTTGGGGGCCATGTTCAGCCAGGTCAGCTTGTTCTCGTCGATGCCGTTCTTCTTCGCCAGCGCGGTGAACACCTTCAACGCGGCAGCACCGGCCGGCGAACCGAGCTTCTTGCCTTCCACATCCTTGATCGTCTTGATCGGGCTGTCAGCCTTGGTGATCAGTGCGAAGGGCGCGCGGTTGTAGAACATGTAGACCATCACCGGCGCCTGCTCGGTGTGCAGCGCTGCGTTCTGCACGATGGCGTTCACGTCGCCGAAGCCGGCCTGGTAGGCGCCGGTCATCACCCGCGTGATCGAAGCGGCCGAGCCCTCGCCCTGGTCGATGGTCACGTCCAGCCCCTCGGCCTTGAAGTAGCCCTTGTCCTTGGCCCAATAGAACCAGGCATGCACGCCCTGGATCTTCCAGTCCAACGTGAACTTGATTTTGGTGGTTTCCTGCGCGGCGGCAGGCGTAGCCGCAAGGACACCCAGCGTAAGGCTGGCGGCCAGGACGGAGAGCGTGCGTTTCATGGGGCTTCCTTTCTGAATCGCTGTCGGGGGATATCGTGAAAAACGGGATCACGGCACCAATCTTGCTGCGTCGAGTGCAGCAATTCCATTGCCAGTTTCGTACCAACACGTTCACTTTTCCGCAACGCTCGCCATCCGCTGGCAGCCTGCCCGAGGCGCCCGTCATGTCACTCCAGTATCTGCGCATCTTCAACTACATCGACGCCATCGCCCGCAGCGGCTCGATCCGCAAGGCGGCCGAAGGCCTGTTCATCACGCCTTCCGCACTGGATCGCCGGCTGCAGGATCTGGAGGAAGATCTCGACGCCACCCTCTTCGAGCGCCACGCACGCGGCATGCGCCCCACAGCGGCCGGTGAGCTTTTCCTCAAGCATGCGCGCCAACAGCGTGCGGACTATGAGCGCCTGCGCACCGAAATCGCCCAGCTGCGCGGCCTGCATCGCGGCACCGTGAGTATTGCCGCCAGCCAGGCGCTGGCGTTCTCGCTGTTCCCCGACATCATCACGCGTTTCCGCCAGGCCAACCCCGGCATCACCTTCACCGTGCGCATCTGCGATCACGGCTCCGCCATCCAGGCTCTGCGCAGCTTCGAGGCGGATCTGGCCCTGGTCTACAACGCCCAGCCCTCGGCGGACATCAACCAGCTGCTCGAAGTGGAGCAACGCCTGTGCGCTGTGATGGCCGCTGACCATCCCTTGCTGCAACAGCCCGGCCTGCGCATGCGCGACTGCCTGCGCTACCCGCTCGCCCTGCCCGACAGCAGCCTGGGCGGCCGCATGCTGCTCGAAGCCTTCTTCGCGCGCAGCTCGCTGACGCCCAACGTGGTGCTTGAGTCCAACTCCTTCGAAATGCTGCGCAACTTCGTGCGCGGCAGCGATGCCGTCTCCTTCCAGATCCAGGTCGGCACCGCCCTGGCGCGCGCGCAGGATGGCGTGACCGCCCGCCACATCGACGACCGCGGCCTCGGCACCCGCCCGCTCACGCTCGCCCAGCTCAAGGGCCGCCATCTGCCGCTGCCGGCGATGCGCTTCGCGCAGGTGCTGCGCGAAGTACTGGCCGGCGACGAAGCGCAGGCCTGACGCGAAGAGTCGCAATGGTGCGCATGGCGCACCCTACACATCCCGCGCCACCTCATAGGGTGCGCCGTACACACCATCAACCCAGCACAGGAACCGTGGGGTGCGCCCCGCACTCGCCGCAGCACGCCCTGAGCGTTGCAAAAAACACAACGCCTCATTGAAAAACGAACGGCAGACCGAACCACTCAACCCGGATAGGCTGAAACCATGTCAAAGACCACCCGCCCCCTCGATCCGCCAATGGCCGCTGCCGCCTGTTTCGGCGCGCCGCACAACGCCTGGTGGGGCTCGCCGCGGCACGTGAGCCTGATGCGCGAGCTGCCTGCGCCGTGCCCGCTCACGCTGGCTGCCGAGCCAGCCGGGGTGCAGCTCGACCTCCGCCGCAGCGCGCTGGTGGTGATCGATATGCAGAACGATTTCTGCCATCCGCAGGGCTGGTTCGCCCAGCGCGGCATCGACATCACAGCCTGCCGCCGCCCGATCCCGGTGATCGCACAGCTGGCGCCGGCCTGGCGTGCCGCCGGCGGCCGCGTACTGTGGCTCAACTGGGGCATCCGCGCCGATCTCGCCAACCTGCCGCCCGGCGTGCTCTACAAGGGCAAGGGCGGCAACGCCGCCGCCGTCGGCTACGGCGAAATTTCGCCCGAGGATCACGGCCCCTCGCTGGTGCAGGGCAGCTGGGGCGCTGGGCTCATCGACGGGCTCCAGGCCGACCCGGCCGATCTGCTGATCTACAAGCACCGGCTCTCCGGCTTCTTCGACAGCGAACTGGATGGTGTGCTGCGCGCACAGGGCATCACCAGCCTGCTGTTCGCCGGCATCAACACCGACCGCTGCGTGTATTCCACGCTGCAGGACGCCGCCTTCCTCGGCTACGACTGCCTGCTCGTGCGCGATGCCTGCGACACGCCCTCGCCCGCCCACGTCAGCGACGCGATCCATTTCCTCGTGCGCCTGCTGCACGGCTTCCTCACCGACAGCGCGGCACTCACCGCCGCGCTGGCCGGGCTTTCCACCCCCACCCCACAACCTTCGAGGGACGCATCATGAAGATTGCCCGTCACTGTTCGGCGCTGCTGCTCGCACTCGCCGCTTCCGTAGCCCTGCTACCTGGCGCCGCCAGTGCGCAGACCAAGCTGAAGATGGTGCTCAACTGGAAGTACGAAGGCCCGCAGGCCTGGTTCTTCCTCGCCCAGGACAAGGGCTACTTCAAGGCCGAGGGGCTGGACGTGAGCATCGATCAGGGCGAAGGCTCGGCAGCCTCGATTCCCAAGGTCGCCAGCGGCGCCTATGACGTCGGCTTCGGCGACATGTCCGCCCTGATCGATCTGGCGGCCAAGCATCCGGACAACGCGCCGGTGGCCACCTACATGCTTTACAACGTCACGCCCTTCGTCGTCGCGGTGAAGAAGGACAGCCCGATCAAGACGCTGAAGGATCTGGAAGGCCGCACCGTGGGCGGCCCCACCACCGATGGCGCGCTGAAGCTCTTCCCCGTCGTGGCCAAGGCCGCCGGCGTCGATCCCGCCAAAGTAAAGATCACCAACATGGCCGCCAACCTGCGCGAGCAGATGCTGATGCGCGGGCAGGTCGACGCCGCCTTCGGCTACACGCTCACCGTCACCTTCGCCGCCAAGGCCATGGGCATCGATCCGGACAAGGAACTGCGCTTCATCGATTACGCCGACTACGGCATCGACTCCTACTCCAACGCCCTCTTCTTCTCGAAGAAGCTGATCCAGGAGAACCCGAAGGCCGTGGCCGGCTTCGTGCGCGCGCTCAACCGCGCCATCAAGGAAGTGATTGCCGACCCGGATGCCGGCATGGAGCACGTGATGAAGCGCGAGCCGCTGCTCAAGCGCGACGTGGAGAAGGAAAAGCTGGTCGCCACCTATTCGCGCCAGATGAACCATCCCGAGATCAACAAGAACGGCTTCGGCGACGTGGATGACGCCCGCCTCAAACGCAACATCGATCTGGTCGTCAGCGCCGGCGGCCTGAACCGTACCCCCACCCTGGAAGAAGTTTTCGACCGCCGTTTCCTGCCGCCGCGCAGCGAACGCCCGGCGAACTTCTGAACACGACGGAGAGCACGATGAATCTGGAATTGAAGGACAAGGTTGTACTGATCACCGGCCCGGCCAAGGGCATGGGCCGTGCGATCAGCCTCGCATTCGCCCGCGAGGGAGCCAGGCTGGTGCTGGTGGGGCGCGATCTCGCCGCCATCGAGCCGGTAGCGGCTGAAGCCCGCAGCCTCGGCGTCGAGGCCCTGGTGCTGGGCTGTGACATCACCCAGGGCACGCAGGTGGCCGCCACCACGCAACAGGCGCTGGCCCGCTTCGGCCGCATCGACGTACTGGTCAACGTGGCCGGGGGCTCCGGCCCCATCGGCAAGACCGGCTGGGAAACCACGCAGGAAGAGTTCGAGCAGATCGTGCAGCTCAACATGACCGGCTGCTTCAACACCATGCAGGCCGTGCTGCCCGGCATGATCGCGCGTGGCGACGGCAAGGTGGTGAATGTCGGCTGCACCTTCGGCATGCGTGGCCGTGCCGGTCGCATGGCCTACTCGGCCAGCAAATGGGGGCTGCGCGGCATCACCAAGAGCTTCGCGCTGGAAGCCGGCCCGCATGGCATCAACGTCAACTGCGTGGCGCCCGGCATGGTCGATGGCCCGCGTTTCCGCGAGAAGGTGTGCGCCAACATGGCCAAGAAGCTGGGCGTCAGCCTGGAAGAAGCAATGCGCCGCCACGCCGAGGATTACGCACTGCGCCGCGTCTCCACCGATCAGGACGTCGCCAATGCCTGCCTCTTCCTCGCCAGCGACGTCTCACGCCAGATCACCGGCGTGGACCTGCCGGTGGATGGCGGCTGGGCGATGCTCTGATCCCCCGGACACACCGGAATGAACACGAACGGAAACCCCAGACAGCAGGAGACTCTCCCCATGCCCACAGTTGATCTCGTCATCCGCGGCGGCCAGGTCGTATCGCCGGAGGCCATCATCCCGGCCTCGGTGGCCATCGACGACGGCCGCATCGTCGCCGTCGGCCACGACGATCTGATGCCCGCCGGCCGCGAGGAATTCCGCGCCGACAGCCTCTACCTGCTGCCCGGCGCCATCGACAGCCACGTGCACTTCCGCGACCCCGGCTATCCGCACAAGGAAACCTGGGCCACCGGCTCCGCCGCTGCGGCCTGCGGCGGCGTCACCACGGTGTTCGACATGCCCAACACCAAGCCGCCCACCGGCTCGGTGGAAGCGCTGCAGATGAAACTGCGCGCAGCCGAATCCTCCTACGTCGATTTCGGCATTCATGCCCTGCTCGGCGACGACACCATCGACGTGCTGGAAGATCTGCTCGAACACGGCGCCACCAGCTTCAAGGCCTTCGTCGGCAATACCTTCGGCAACCTGCCCGCACCCACCGACGGCGCGCTGCTCGAAGCCTTCGAGATCCTCGCGCCGCTGGGCATCCGCACCACGGTGCATGCCGAGAATTCCTCCATCATGGCGCGCCGCCAGAAACGCATGGAAGAGGCCGGCCGCATCGATTCGCAAGCCCACCTCGCTGCCCGCCCGGAAGTGTGCGAAATCGAGGCGGTGAGCCGCATCGTGCATTTTGCCGAATGGACCGGCGCCCGCATCCACGTGGCGCACCAGAGTTCGGCCGATGCACTGTGGGTGATCCGCGAGGCCAAGCGGCGCGGCGTGGACATCACCGTCGAGACCTGCCCGCAATATCTGCTGCTCAACACCGAAGACATGATCCGCCTGGGCGGCGTGCTGCGCGTCAATCCGCCGATCCGCGACGCACGCCACAACCAGCCACTGTGGGACGCGCTGTGCGACGGCACCGTGGACATGATCGCCACCGACCACGCCCCGCACGCCATCGACGAAAAGCTGCGCGACAGCATCTGGACCTGCGATTGCGGCTTCCCCGGCGTGGAAACGCAGATGGCGCTGATGCTCTCGGAAGTGAACAAGGGCCGCGCCACGCTGATGGACTACGTGCGCTGGAGCTCGGTGGCACCCGTCAGGGCCTGGGGCCTCTATGGCAGCAAGGGCGTGATCGCCCCCGGCGCGCATGCCGACATCGCCATCGTCGACATGAACCGCCAGGGCGTACTCTCCCACGGCCTGTTGCAGACCATCGGCAAGCTCTCCCCCTGGAATGGCCGCTTCGTGCAGGGCTACCCGCTGCACACGCTGGTGCGCGGCCGCTTCGTGATGCGCGAAGGCAAGCTGGTGACCGAGGCCCGTGGCTGGGGCCGATCGGTGAAGAGCATCCAGAAGATGCCCGTGCCACAGCCGCGCAACGTGCCCAGCGCCACCCGCAACATCCTGCAGGCACCAACCGGCGCCCCGCAGGACGCCCGCCCACAGGTGGACGCCGTCACGCCCGCCCATCTGCGCTGATGCGCAGCCCGCCAGCCCCACGCCTCCGGAGACAAGCCACCATGAACCGCCCCTTCATCGAACTCTCGGATGTCACCCTGCGTTACGGCCGCAGCGACAACCCCGAGGCCACGTTGGCCCTGGCCCGCACCACGCTCAGCATCGACGACGGTGATTTCGTCGCCCTCGTCGGCCCCAGCGGCTGCGGCAAATCCACCATCCTCAAGCTGATCGGCGGCCTGCTCACGCCCAGCTCCGGCGGCGTGGTGGTGAATGGGCGCGAGGTCGGCGATCCGCGCCGTGCGCGCATCGGGCTGGCTTTCCAGAATCCCACGATGCTGCCCTGGCTCACCATCCGCGACAACGTGATGATGCCGCTGAAGATCGTCGAGCCCTTCCGCAGCGCTTACCGCCGCATGAAGCACAGCGAATACGCCGACCGCGCCGAGGCCTTGCTCGCTGCCGTGGGCCTCAAGGGCTTCGGCGCCAAGCGCCCCTGGCAGCTCTCCGGTGGCATGCTGCAGCGTGCCTCGCTGTGCCGCGCGCTGATCCACGAACCGCAACTGCTGCTGCTCGACGAACCCTTCGGTGCGCTGGACCAATTCACCCGCGAAGCAGCCTATCTCGCCAACCGCATCTGCGTGATGAGCGCCCGCCCGGGGCGCATCCTGGAAGACCGCATGGTCGGCTTCCCGCGCCCGCGCGACGTCGCCATGAGCTACGCGCCGGAATTCTCCGAACTCGTGCAGGCCTTGCGCCTGCGCATCGCCGAAGCACGCGCGCCGGGCGAGCCCCCGGCCACGCCCACAGAGGAGGCCGCCTGATGAACGCTCTGACATCCCTCTCGCCCCGGCTGCGCCAGCGCCTGATGTCCGCCGCCGCCATCGTCGCCCTGTTCCTGCTGTGGGAGCTGGCCTGCGTGGCCTTCAAGGTTTCCAGCATCGTGCTGCCCCGACCGAGCGAAATCTTCACGGTGCTGTTCACCAAGCTGCCGCTGATGTGGCCGCACGCCACGCAGACGCTCTACACCACGCTGCTGGGCTTCGCGCTCGGCACGCTGGCCGGCGTGCTGATCGGCGCGGTGATCGGCATGAGCCGCGTCGCCTACGATGTGGCCTATCCCATCCTGGTCGGCTTCTCCTCGATCCCGAAAGTGGCGGTGGTGCCGATCTTCGTGGTCTGGTTCGGCGCCGGCACGGTGCCCGCCGTGCTCACCTCGATGGTGATCTGCATGTTCCCGGTGGTGGTCAACATCGCCACCGGCCTCGCGCACACCGAGCCGGAACTGCAGGACGTGCTCAAGGTGCTCGGTGCGCGCAAGCTGGATATTCTGTGGAACGTCGGCCTGCCGCGCACCCTGCCCTACCTCTTCGCCTCGCTGAAGATCGCGCTCACGCTGGCCTTCGTCGGCACCGTGCTGGCCGAGACCATCGCCGCCAACAAGGGCATCGGCAACATGATGATGATCGCCAGCGGCAACTTCGACGTGCCCCTGGTGTTCGCCGGCCTGTTCATCCTCGCCGCGATGGGTGTGGCACTCTACGTGGCCTCCGCGCTGATCGAACGCCGCTTCACCGGCTGGGCCCAGCGCGGCAACGAACTGCCCAATGGCTGAGGCGACAGCGCCGGACGTGACCTCAGCCCGGCATGCGCCGGAATGACGTCGCCCTGAATCGTCAGGTTGCCAGCGATACGACCGCACACAGAACACGACCACGCGCAAAACGCTTCACGCCAGGTACTGTCGAACCTGCCCGATCGAAAGGAAGGCACAACATGAAATTACGCAGCATCGCCGTCTATTGCGGCTCCAATTTCGGCGCCTCGCCGGTCTATGCCGAAGGCGCCCGCGCGCTGGGCAGCACGCTGGCCGGCCTGGGCATCACCCTGGTCTATGGCGGCACACACAAGGGCCTGATGGGCGTGGTAGCCGATGCCGTGCTGGCGGCGGGTGGCCAGGCGCACGGCGTGATCAGCCAGCGCCTGTTCGACCGCGGCCACCTGCACCCGCAGCTCACCCGCCACGAGATCACGCCCGACATGCGCAGCCGCAAGGCCCGCATGGCCGAGCTGGCCGATGGCTTCATCGCCCTGCCCGGCGGCATGGGCACGCTGGAAGAACTCTTCGAAGTCGCCACGCTGGCACAGCTGGGCGATCTGGTGAAGCCCAGCGCCGTGCTCAACATCAACGGTTTCTACGACCCGATGCGCGCGATGCTGGAGAACATGGCGCGCGAGGAATTCATGCGCATCGAGCACGCCGACATGATCCTGCTCGACGCCGACCCGAAGCGCCTCATCGAGCGCATGGAAAGCTGGCAGCGCCCCACGGTGGAGAAATGGTTCCCCACTAAGTCCGCCGCCTGAGCGATAGATCCCCTGGCGCACACGAGCCCGCTACGCGCAGACCGTCATCCCGGCGAAAGCCGGGATCCAGGCAATCCCCCAATCCCTTTTCACCCATCCGAACCCCGACCATCATGAGCACCCGAATCCGCATCACCGCCGGAGATTTCAGCTTCATCGCCGAAACCCACCCCGAAGCGCCGCAGACAGTGGCCGCCTTCCTGAAACTGCTGCCCTACCGCCAGAAACTGATCCACGTGCGCTGGAGCGGCGAGGGTTGCTGGATCCCGATGGGCGACTTCAAGCTGGGCGTGGATTTCGAGAACCACACCAGCCATCCTTCGGTGGGCGACATCCTGTTCTATCCCGGTGGCTACAGCGAAACCGAGATCATCATGGCCTACGGCGCCTGCTCGTTCTCCAGCAAACTCGGCCAGCTTGCGGGCAACCATTTCCTCACCGTCGTGGAGGGCAAGGAAAACCTGCGCGCGCTGGGCATGAAATGCCTGTGGGAAGGCGCGCAGGAAATCGTCTTCGAGCGCCTGGAGGGCTGACGAAGATTAGGCGACAAGCCAGCCCTGCGGCATCCGTTTGCACGTAATCCGCCGAGGACCGCACGGGCTTCAAACTCCGGGCTGCGGCGCCACCGCAGCTTCAGCGCCTGTTCATGACCTTTTTTTGTCATTTATTCGCCCTTCGACAAGCTCAGAGCCTGCCCCGGACCCGATCCGGAGACGAACGGTTTCCATGAGCCGAGCCCGTGTCTGAATCCCGTTCGTGCCGAGGCACCGAAGCATGAATGGGCGCCAGAACTACATTTCCGGGATCGTGAACGGCCTCTCAGACAGCCACGCTAACCTGCAAGGCGGCGGTATAGCCTGCAGAGACGCTGCCAGTGACGGTAGCCAGCTGATGGGCTGCACTGTCTTCGCCGAAGACATTGTCGGTCGCCAGCGTGATCGAACCGAAATTGCCGAGGCTGCTGCTGTAACCGCTGGCCGTGGCGTACACCGTCGAGCAGACCGCGGAAGGCAGGGCGAGCTGCGACGTCTTGATATCGTTGTTCCCGCTGACCGCCTGTGCCAGCGAACTGTAGACCTCGAAATGGATGTGCGGCCAGCGACCGCTGTAACACCCGGGAAAGATGCTGGTGAAGGTGATCTGGCCATTGGCATCGCTGACCTGCACACCGCGCAGATAGTTCTGCGCAGTGATTCCGCTGGAATACAAGGAATAGAGGCCATCGCGCGTGCAATGCCAGAGATACACCGCATAGCCTTCCAGCGGCTGGCATGAGGCATCGGTCAGCGTCAGCACGATCTCCAGCGGCACGCCGGCAGCCGTACCGCTGTAGCTGCCGAAACTCGAAGTGATGTCGCTGCGCACGATGCCGCTCTGCGTGAGCACGTTCACCAAGCCGCTGCTGTTGCTGTTGGTGCCGTCTCCTGGATAAGGCCCTGCCGTCTCCTCCGGAGTCACCGTGCAGCTGTTGGCACTGCTGGACGAGGTACTCGAAGCGCTGGACGAGCTGGATGAAACGCTCGAAGTACTCGAAGCACGGGTCGAGGAAGACGCTGAAGAAGATGCGCTGGCGGCGCTGGCCGAAGCGTTGCCGCCGCCACCTCCGCAAGCCTCCAGCAGGGTCAGCAACCCGAAGCCGCCAAGGCCTTCGAGCAAGAGGCGACGCCGCCTGTCTGGCGACAGACTGGAAAAAGACTGATTCATGTTGGCTCTCCGCGGGTTTTCCGGACCGCCCACGCGCAACGTCCTTGCGTCACGTTCATGGTCGGTCCCTGGGGCATGCGGTCATCTGCCGCATTACCTGCCATCTTGCCCAGAGAACTTGTTAAACAGTTATAAGCCTTCCTGCAGGGCCGAATGGCCTCATGCTGCCTGCTGCAGACCCATCTAGCTCCGCTCAAGCCTTGCCGCCGGATCGAGCCCGGCAGCACGAACGGGGGCGGGCACCTGACCGCCCCATCGTCACCTGGCGAACCGGACGTCCAGTTCGCCTCGCCGGGAAATCAGCGCACTCCGGCATCCTGCAGTTGCTGCCGACGATAGCCCCCCTGACGCTCCAGCATCCAGCCCGGGTATTCGGACGGCAGCGCGCTCACGGCATCCAGGGTCGCCAGTTCCTCGGCAGACAGCACCACCTGCGTGGCCGCAAGGTTGTCATCGAGCTGCGAGACGCGCTTGGCACCGATGATCACGCTGCTCACTACCGGCTGGTGCAGCAGCCAGGCCAGCGCGATCTGCGCCACTGACACGCCGCGCGCATCGGCAATCGCGCGCATGGCATCGATGCAGTCGAAGCCGCGTGCCTTGTCCACGGGCGGGAAATCGAAGGTGGTGCGGCGCGCACCGGCCTCGCCCGCGCCATCGCGCGAAAACTTGCCGGACAGGAAGCCGCCGGCCAGCGGGCTCCACACCATCAGCCCGACCTTCTCGGATTGCAGCATCGGTACGATCTCGCGCTCTAGATCCCGCCCGGCAATCGTGTAGTAAGCCTGCAAGGATTCAAAGCGCGCCAGGCCCAGCCGCTCGGAGATCCCCAGCGCCTTGGCGATCTGCCAGGCCGCCCAGTTGGAAACGCCGAGATAGCGCACATGCCCCTGGCGCACCAGATCGTCCAGCGCGCGCAAGGCTTCCTCCATCGGCGTGGCCGGGTCGAAGCCGTGGATCTGGTACAGGTCGACATGATCAAGTTGCAGCCGCGCGAGGCTGCCTTTCAGCGAATCGACGATGTGATAGCGCGACATGCCGCGCGAATTGACGCCCTTGGTGCCGGCCTCGCCGAACACCTTGGTGGCCACCACCACGTTCTCGCGCGGCACCTTGAGATTCTTCAGCGCCTGCCCGGTCATGATCTCCGAACGCCCTTCGGAGTACACATCCGCCGTGTCGATGAAATTGATGCCGCCTTCCAGCGCGCGGCCCACCAGGCCATCCACCTCGGCCTGCTCCAGCCGGCCGATATGGCCCCACATGCTGCCTTCGGCACCACCGAAGGTCATGGTGCCCAAACACAGTTCCGAAACGAAGAGGCCGGTATTGCCGAATTTTCTGTAACGCATGTGCTGCTCCTTGATCGCTGGGGAAGGGTAAGAAAGACGCTATGCAGTATGCGGCGGCCACCGTCGGCCGGGCAGTCATGATCCTGCTGGATATCTGCCTGATCCTGCAAAACTGCGGACTTCGCATCCGCAACCGCCAGCCTGCGCGTGTAAGCTGCACCAACCAGCATCACCACCGGCGGCCCGACTGCGGCCCTTGCTGGAATGCAGTCCGCACAAGCCCCTGGAGGCCCTAATGCCAGCACCTGGAAATGCGCCAGCCATCATCGACAGCAGCCTCGACGCCGCGCGGCAGGCACTTGTCGATCTGCTCGATCGCCTGACGCAGGGGATCGAAGGCAGCACCGGCACCGCAATATCCGGCCTTGTCATCCACCGGATCCTGAAGCCGTACAGCCCGCATCATTCGGTGCAGACACCCGCCTTCGGGCTCATCGCCCAGGGATCGAAAACCGTGTTGATGGGTGAGCAGACCTATACCTATGACGCCCTGAACTACCTGCTCACCTCGGTGGACGTGCCAGTCTGCGGCAAGATCAGCGCGGCCAGCCCACAGAAGCCGTATCTGGGCCTGCGCCTGGATCTGGAGCTGGACGTGATCGCCGGTCTGATCCACGAAATGGATGAAGCGGACCGGTCTGTCGACGAGCGCAGCGAAATCTGCCGCGCCGTGAATGTGCACCGCCTGGACCGCCCGCTGCTGGATGCCGTGCAGCGCCTGCTGCACCTGCTCGATACCCCGGCCGACATCCCGGTGCTCGCCCCGATGATCAAGCGCGAGATCTTCTACCGCCTGCTTGGCAGCAGCCACCGGCTACGCCAGATCGCCCTGCACGATAGCCAGACCCAGCGCATCGCCAAAGCCATCCGCCTGTTGCGCGAGCAATACGATCAACCCCTGAGCATCGAGGCCATCGCGCGCGGCGTGCATATGAGTTCCTCTTCGCTGCATCACCACTTCAAGGCCATCACCAGCATGAGCCCGCTGCAATTCCAGAAGCAGCTCCGCCTGCAGGAAGCCCGTCGTCTGCTTTTCGTCGACGACCTCGACATCGCCCTTGCCGCCCGGCGTGTCGGTTACGAAAGCGCCTCTCAGTTCAGCCGCGAATACAGCCGTTTCTGCGGCAACGCGCCGTCGAGAGACAAGCGACGATGGCTGGGAGAAGAAGAACGGGTTTAGGAGGCGTCCGCCACCCGGGTGGCATTTTCAGAGATTCATGAAAGTGCACGGCCTCTTCTAGCTCAGTGAAATTCCCGCCAATTGCCCTCCAGCGTGAAACCCGAGCGTGGCTTGCGGCGACGCGGCGTTGCCGGACAGCAGGCTGCTGTATTTCGCCAGAACGGCGTCTAGCTCCCGTTTGTTTGCAGCACGTTGATATTCACTTTGGAATTCAACGGATTCATCCAATACCTGCTTGAACTCCGTCAAGGCACTGAGGGTGCTTAATTCCCGTGCCATTCCTGGCGTTTCCTCCAGTGCTGTCCTCAGTTTCTCGGCATAGGGATAGTCCGCAGGAAACACGGGCTGCCCCTGACTATCAAAGGAGATACTTGAGGGCGCCTCTGGAATGCCATTCTTGGCAAGGAATGCAGGGAATGCCTTTGAGACATGCGCGCTCAACGCATCGATGTTCTGCTGCGTGGGCATCAGCAAGGGGGGCAGTTCCGCTGCGGGATTGGCAGGCGTCGACGAAAAATACTGATCGATATCGAGCTCGACTCTCCCCTTGTCTGTGTCGAATGAGCTTAGTGCGGAGGCCGCTGCTGGCGCCGGATTGGCGCGCGCCTCGTTTGCCAGCAAGCTCCGGGCTGCATCGGAAACACTTACCTTTTCGGCAGAATTTGCCGCCTCAGGGGTCTGAATTTGCCGCGGGACGGTCTGCCTGTTCGTCGCCTGATAAAGCGAAGCTGCGGCACCAAGGCCTTGAATGCTCATGCGCGTCTCCTGCTCCCTGTTGTGGAGCGGTATTACGCATCAACCATGCCATCAACCGGTTCGCAATGCAGGCCTGGCGGTCTAGTCCGCCGCGATACTCCCCAGCCGCTCCCTCACAGCCTGCAGGATTTCGTCTGAGAAATCCGTGTCGTCCGCTGCACGTGCGAGCACCAGTGCGCCTACCATCGCGGCCAGCGTGGTGATCGCCTGCTGCCTCTTTGCGAGCTCATCCTGGCCTTTGACCAGTCGTGCCAGCCCAGCCACGAAACGCCGGATGCCCGCCGTGATCATCGCGCGCACCGGCGCCCCCTGATGCGCGCTGGCCGCGGCCAGTGCCGCCATCACGCATCCCTTGCCCGGGTTGTCGCGATGCGAGGCCGACAGGTAGTGCGCAAGATAGGGCTGGAGCATGTGCTTGCCATACTCGGCCTCCAGCCGGTTCCAGTCCGTCGCGCTCTCATCCCGAGCGCGCGCCACCGCCTGTGCCATCAGGTCTTCCTTGGAACTGAAATGCCCATAGAAGCCCCCATGGGTGAAGCCTGCCGCCTTCATCAGGTCGGCAACACCGATCCCGTCAAAGCCACGTTCACGAAACAGTTGCGCTGCGCAGCCCAGAATCCGTTCGCGGTTCTCGGCCGCCTGCTCCTTGCTCACTCTCACGCTGGCCTCCTTCCTGAGCATGCCTGAAGTTCTGCTTGACATTATAAATGATGTACGTCATCAATATAAACATGATGATCGTCATCATTAAATACACGCAGACAACCCGACCTACGGAGAGTACCCATGAACGACCACGAATCCCGCCGCAACCTGCAAGGCACAGCCCTCATCACCGGGGCTTCCTCCGGCATTGGTGCCACCTACGCGGAGCGCCTGGCCCGTCGCGGCCATGATCTGATCCTCGTGGCCCGCAACCACGAACGCCTGAACGCACTCGCCACTCGCCTGCGGGTGTCCTGCGGTGTCACGGTCGACGTCCTGCAGGCCGATCTGACCGTATCCGCCGATCTTGCACGCGTCGAACAGCGCATCGCGACCGATCCGAAGATCGGCATCCTGATAAACAACGCGGGGGTCGCTGTACTGGGCACACTGGTGCAGGCTGACATCGATCGTGTGGATGCAATGCTGCAGCTCAACGTGGTGGTGCCCACCCGCCTTGCCGCAGCGGCAGCCAAGGCCTTCCTGATTCGCGGATCCGGCAGCGTGATCAACATCGCTTCAGTCACCGCGTTCATGGCGGAACAATTCAGCGGCACTTACAGCGGCAGCAAGGCCTATCTGCTCAACCTCAGCCAGTCGATGGATGCAGAGCTACGCCCGGCCGGTGTGCACGTGCAGGCAGTACTGCCGGGGGTGACCCGCACCGAGATCTGGGAACGCTCCGGGCAGGCGGTAGAAAACCTGCCGGCCAGCATGATCATGGAGGTGGGGGACATGGTGGATGCCGCATTGGCGGGCTTCGCTGCGGGAGAGCTGGTCACGATTCCTTCGCTGCCGGACATGGCAGATTTCGAAGCACTGGAAGCAGCTCGGCGCACATTGCATCCGAACCTGTCGCGCAATGTGCCCGCCAAGCGCTACGGAATCGCCGTCGCATGACAGACAACAGGTGGGCCGCAGTGCTCACCGTGCTGTTGGACGCTGCCGCTAGCCCTGTTCGGGAGACAATTGAAGCAGCCGTGCCAGCAACGTATCCAGGTGCTGCTTGAGTTCGAGGGCTTCATCGACGGGATAACCGATCTGCTCGAAAAGCCTGAGCGGCACGCAGGCACATCCGGCGCGCAGGGCTTGCCCGGCTTCGGTGAGCGCGATATTGACCACGCGTTCATCCTGCGCGGAGCGGGTGCGCACGATCAGCCCCTGCTGTTCCAGGCGCTTGAGCAGCGGCGTCAGGGTATTCGACGCCAGCAGCGCACGCTCGCCGATGCGCGAAACCGAGCAAGGGGATTCCTCCCACAGGATCATCAGCACGATGTACTGCGGGTAGGTAAGCCCCAGCGGTTCCAGCAACGGCTGGTAAAGCCGGGTGACCAGCCGCGAAGCGGCATAGAGCGGAAAACATAGCTGCTGATCGAGGCGCAGCAGATCCGCAGGCAAAGGTGTGTTCATGGATCCAGTCCGAGCGCGCGCCGGATATAGGGTTCTAGTCGCGCGGGTTTGGTGATCGGGGCGAAACGCTTGATCGGACTGCCATCCCGGCCGATCAGGAATTTGGTGAAATTCCAGCGGATCCTGTTGCCGAGAAGCCCGGGCAGCGCAGTACGCAGGTATGCAAACAGCGGATGGCTGCCGGTGCCATTGACGTCGACCTTTTCAAACATCTGGAAGCTTACCCCGTAGTTCACAAGGCAGGTCTGCTCGATCTCGCGGATGCCGCCAGGCTCCTGACCACCGAACTGGTTGCAGGGAAACCCGAGGATCTCCAGCCCCTGCTGGCGGTACTTCTGATACAGCGCCTCCAGGCCGGCGTATTGCGGCGTGAAGCCGCATTTGCTGGCGGTATTGACGACCAGCACCACCTTGCCGGCGTAGAACGAAAGCTCGATGGGTTCGCCACGCAGACTGCTGGCGCGGAACGTGTGGAACTTGTTCATGGGGACTCCGGAGCGGACGCTGCGACCAGCCGCAAGCGCCCCTTGAGGTTTCATTTCAGGACCAGCTCGACTTCGACATTGCCACGCAGCGCATTGGAGTACGGACAGACCGTGTGGGTCTTCTCCAGCAGGGCCTGCGCCTGCTCACGCGGCAGCTCGGGAATCGTGACTTCCAGCTTCACAGCCAGCCCGAACCCTCCAGCTGCGTTCGGACCGATGCCCACCGTGGCATCGACACGCGTACCGGTGAGCCTGAGCTTGCTCTGGCCCGCCACGAAAGCCAGCGCCGAATCGAAACAGGCCGCATAGCCAGCGGCGAAAAGCTGCTCCGGATTACTCAGGGCACCGCCAGGGCCCCCCATCTCGCGCGGGATGGCGAGTTTGAGATCAAGCACGCCGTCAGCGGAAACGACGTGGCCGTTGCGGCCCCCCGTGGCAGAGGCCTGGGTCTGGTACAGGATATTCATGATTGGCTCCTTGCTTAAAACAATTGCGCGATTAAATCGTGTGCGATATATATTCCGCATGCCAGATCGCTTTGTCAACGCTTGAGCTCAATCATGCGTCCGGTCCAGGAGTATTCAGCCCCTGCCGGTCACCCCCTGACGCCCGTCAGCCCTGGCAAAGCTGGCATAGCCAGGTCGGCAGTGCCCCCGTACCATCGCTTTCAAAGCCGGAACAGCCCGGCGAGCAATGCCACCACGCCACCCGCGATGAGCGGCCCGACCGCCAGCCCCTTGAAGAAGCAGACGCCGATCAGCGTGCCCGCCATGATGGCAGTGACGACTTCGGGGGAAGCCTGCATGAAGGAGACGCCACGCCCCGCAATCCAGGCGACGGCAAAACCGACGCTGATGGCGATCAGCCCGGTCGGCGACTTGAAGGTGTTGGCAAAGGACATCAGATCGACCTTGCCGGAAGCCAGCGGCGCCAGCACCCCGGCAGTAAGGATGATCACACCGAGGGTGATGCCATGCGTTTCCACCTGCCCCAGCCAGCTCGTGAGCCCCAGCAGCTTGAGCAGCAGAAGTGCCGCTGCCGCAATGGCCACCGTGTTGTTGTTACCGATGACCGAGAGCGCAAGGATGAGAAGAATGGGCAGATTCGTAAAACTCATGATGGGGGCGCGTGCACCGCACAGGGTGTCTGAAGGTTGTCCGGCAAGGATACTGCCGCGCGCCACGGCGGCAAACCGCCTCCTGCCCATCTGCCCCGATCCGGCTCCGGGCTGCTGCCCGGCCTCTGGCGAGGCGATGACCGGGCGGCCGGTTTCCGGGATCATTGCCTTCCCGGCCCGACCACTTCCCCTTCAGCCCGATCAAAGGATTTCCCGTGACCCAGACCGTGATTCCGCAACTCCGCATCATCAGCGCCACCAGATCGCTGCCCTTCTACCTTCAGGGGCTCGGCTTCGGGATCGATTGGCAGCACCAGTTCGAGCAGGGCTTCCCGCTGTTCTTCCAGATCACGCGCAACGGCCAGACGATCTTCCTCACCGAGCACACCGGCGATTGCCAAGTGGGCGGCGCCGTGTACTTCCATGTACCGGATGTCGACGCGTGTTACCGCAGCTTCGTGGCGAACGGCGTGGTGGTGTCACAGCCGCCCCGTGACATGCCCTGGGAAATGCGCGAAATGCTGGTGACCGACCCGGACGGCAACCGGCTGCGCTTCGCGAGCGAGCTACCGGCGGAGCCCTTGAAGGACTCCGCGTGCGCCTGATCCCCGGGGCAGGCCCTCAGGCGTGGCTTGGGCGCCCTGCCCCCCGATCACCGGACTGCCCGGCATCGTCGGTCAAGGCCTCCCGTAGACGGGACCAGACCATCGCGCAGAACTTGCACACCGCACCGGAGGCAGGCTCCACATACAGCACTGCGGGGTCATCCCCTGCCCGCACGCTGATCCAGCCGCTGCCATCGTCCAGCCGGCAGGCCTGCTCGGCGTACAGCGTCTGCCGGACCTCGAGCGGTCGGGTGCCCACCCACATCACGGTGTGCTTCAGCTCCAGTTGGCCTTGCTTGCAGCGCACCTGCTCGTGCCGCCGCAGATGGAAGTGAACTTGTTCGCCCGCAGCAAGGCTGAGAACACGCGGGGCGGAAAGTTGCGCAGACATGATGTTTCTCCTGTTGGAATCCTGACTTAACTCTAGGCTTTCAAAGGATTTTCCGGCAGAGACAGGAGTCATGCGGGTATTACGCAGCAGTTGCACGGAAAGGCATCTGTTATGGTCACAGAATGAGATTTCTGTATCTGTCACAGGGAACGCCGCCGGCACAAGATCGCTCCATGAACACACCCCATGACGCACCGCTCTATCTACGCCTGGCGCAGCACTACCTGGGCGCCATCGAATCCGGCGCACTCTCGCCCGGCGACCGCATGCCCTCCGTGCGCAGCCTCACGCGCCTGCATCAGGTCAGCCTGTCGACCGCACTGCAGGCCTGCCGCTACCTCGAAGAAAAGGGCTGGCTGGAAGCGCGGGAGCGCTCCGGCTACTACGTCTGCCGGCCGCGCCGCCTGTCCTTGCCGCCCAGTTCGGAACCCCCAGTGCCTGCGCGCATCGATGCGGCACAATTCCTCGGCATCCATGAGCGGGTGTCGGATTTCCTGGCGCGCTGCGAACAGCATTCGCTGCGTCTGAACCTGGCACAGGCCTTCGGCTCACCGGAAGCCTACCCAGCCGCCGCGCTGAAAAATGCAGCGGTACGCGCCTTGAGATTGCAGCCAGACATTCTTGTAGAGCCCACGCCCTGGCATGGCGAACCCGGTTTCCGCAGCGTACTGGCACGGCGTGCGCTCGAAAGCGGCATGCGCCTGACGGCCGACGAAGTGGTCGTCACCCACGGCTGTACCGAGGCGATGAACCTCGCACTGCGCGCAGTGACGCAACCGGGCGATACCGTGGCGGTGGAGTCTCCCTGCTATTTCGGCCTGTTGCAGATCGTCCAGAGCCTCGGGCTGCGCTCCATCGAGATTCCCACCAGCCCGCAACACGGCATGTCGGTGGAAGCACTGGAGCTGGCACTGCAGACACAGCCGATCCGCACCGTGGTCGTCATCCCGAACTTCCAGAACCCGCTCGGCAGCGTGATGCCGGACGATCGCAAGGCCGCCATCGTGGCCCTGTGCGCACAGTACGGCGTGGCGCTGATCGAGGACGATACCTATGCTGCGCTGGGCGACGACGAACAGCCGCTACGCGCGCTGAAATCCTGGGACGAAGGCGGTGGCGTGATCCACTGCGCCTCGCTGCACAAGACACTGGCTCCGGGCATGCGCCTGGGCTGGATCAATGGCGGACGCTGGCATGCGCGCATCAAGATGCTGAAATACGCGCAAAGCCGACCCAATGACGCCTTCCTGCAGCTCACCGCGCGCGAATTCATCGCCAGCGCGGCCTTCAATCGCCATCTGAACCGCCTGCGCCGGCTGCTGCGCGAGCAACGCAGCGCCGTCGCCGAAAGCATCGCCCGCCACTTCCCGGCGGGCACACGGCTTTCCATGCCGCAGGGCGGCATGCTGCTGTGGGTGCAGTTGCCGAAGCTGCGCAATCCGCGTGCGATGTTCGAAACCGCACTGCGCGAGGGTATCCGCTTCGCGCCGGGCTGGATCTTCACCAACTCGGACCGCTACGACAACTATCTTCGCCTGAACTGCGGCATCCCCTTCACGCCCGAATTCGAAGCCGCCATCCGGCGGCTGGCGCAGATCGTGCAAGAGGCACAGGCCTGATACGGCATTGCAGCCAAGCGCAAAACAAGGCGATCCGGGGCAGTCATACGGTCGGAAGCGAAAGCGCATGAATCACACGGCCGGCCGCAACAGGCCACCACCCGGCAATGAGAAACTCCGTCCCTTGGCCCAGGGATTCGCGGCAGGGTCATAGCGCACCGAGAAACCGTTGCCACGGATGTTGCGGCAACTACCCGATTCGCAATCCGCACCTTCCAGGCGCGATACCTGGGCGTCGCCATCCAGCACCCAGGCCGCGCCGGCCTGCAGGCTCAGCGAGACCTTGCCCTGACTGCGGCCGGTCCAGCGGGCGCCCTCGCCCAGCGTCAGCGTGATATCGCTGAGCCCGTCGGCAAGCACGGCACCGCTCAATGCCATGCGGCTTGCCTGCAGACGCAGATGGCCACCGTTGTTCCCCTGGCGCCCCCAGCGATCCGCCCGGGCCTGGACCAGAATCCCCGAAGCGGCTTGCAGCCGGGTGGCCTTCAACGTCACGTCTGCATGCGTGTTGGTCACGTACAACAAAGGGCCACTGCTGGCGATGAATTCGCCGCCGGTGATGTTCAGGCGGCCATGCTGGCCTTCGGCGTCACCGGAGAAACTCTGATAGATCATTGCCCCGTTGCGCGCACCGGTCAGGCGGGTATCACGCAGCTCGACCAGATTGCTGCCTTCGATCACCACGGCCTCGGCGGCGTCTGCCCGCCCGCAGCCCCCCATCACGTCGATTACGCCGGTGGAATACAACACCGGAGACATCGCGCCGGTGGTCTGCCACTGGCCTCCCTTGACGCGGATCTCGCCACTGCCACGATCCGTCGCGATGGCAGCCGAGCGCTGGGCCGAAGTGAAGATGGTCACATCCTCCATCTCCATCCGGCCACCGCCAGCCACCATCACACCATGGGCGTTGTCACCCGTGGCGCGGATGTCGACCTGCTGCAGCCGCACGAAGGATTTGGCCCCCACGGCAAATGCACCATTGGCGCCGCTGCCGGTGGCAATCACGCGGGAATCACTCACGGTGAGCACGCCGCCCTCATTGGCGAGCAATGCCGCGTTCAGGCCGACGAAGCTGGAACCATCGAAGGACGAGGTGTCGCCAGCCTTTTCGATGGTGGCATCGGTCAGGGTCAGGCGGGCACCATTGCTCACCAGAATCGCACTGGTATCGGCAGTCCGGGTGCTGAACTTGCGCGAGCGCCAGTTGGCCATGCCGGACTTCACGGTCTGATCCGCCTTGATGACGTGGGTCTGATTGCCTCCCGGTGGCGGAGGCATACCTCCCGGCTCACCCATGCCCTGCGGTGGCGGGCAGGCCGCCCCCCCTTGGGGTGCACCGCCGGGCGGTGGCCCGGGAGGTGGATTGCCCGGCTTGCCACCTGGCACACCGGACTGTTCGGCCGGCGGTGGTGGCGGCTCGCAACTGCTGGCCGGCTGCGCGGCCGAGGCGAGCACGCACACAGAAGACAATTGGCATATCAACAGAAATCGTATCGCAGCATTCATGGGCTCAGGAGATCACTCAGGGATTCGATGAACCGATTCTAGGAAGCGCCTGCGTGCAATGCTGTTCAAACGCGCAAAGAAGGTTAAAGCCATACGCGCGGGGCATAGAAAACCGGCAGCCCTGAAATTCATACAGCATCAGGCACAGCGCCCGGGGGGCATCCAGACCGCAAACACAGGAAACGCACAGAGGTAAAAAATCCCCAATCCCGCCCTGTCTCCACCGGGATGCTCTAAATTCGCCACTTTGTTTCAGGAAGCACTTCGATGTCCGCAAAATCCATCCTCTCGCTGCTCGCCCTCTCCCTGGTCTGCTTCAATGCCCAGGCAGGCTCGGCCTCCGCGCTGTCGATTTCGGACAGCATTTCCACCTCCGTTGGAAGCCTGTCGGACAGCATTTCCGGCATCAGCCACAGTGTCAAAGGTGCCGTGGCCCTCAACGAAGGCGAATACCACGTGGTGGAAGTCGCTCAGGCCGACGCCGATGACAAGGTGCGGCTGACGCTGCAACCCGTAGGCAACGATGACCCCGAAGCCGGCCTCTACCTGCAGGTACGCACCGCGGCAGTGACCGCCGCCGGCGTACGGCAGGGCGACGTGATCTCGGCGCAGGAGCGCCCGTACGGCATCGCCATGTATGGCGCGGCGGCCGATGTCCCCTTCGTACTGCTGCTGGCGGACGCCTGGCGCGACCGCATCGACGCCCGCCCGGTCACGCTCTGACGTCTTCGATGCTGCTGCGCCTGTGTGTGCTGCTCGCACTGGGCCTGCTGCTGCAATCAGCACAGGCCGCCAGCAGCAATCAGTACTGTGCCCGCCATGAGCAGGTGGATGTGGCGGCCGTCGACCACATGCTCCAGCTCGGTGCCGTGCTGGAACAACAGCTGGACCGGGCTGGTGCCCGCGTGGCGCTGATCTCGCGCGCCGGGCTGGATCTCTCACGCTTCGGTCTGCGCTACTCGCACGCAGGTCTCGCCCTGCGCAGCCCCGAAGGCTGGGCGGTACGCCAGCTGTATTTCGACTGCGATAGCGGACAGCCCCGCATCTTCGATCAGGGGCTGCCCGGCTTTGCGCTGGGCAACGAACAGGATGATCCGGCCTTCATCTCCGTAGTGCTGCTCTCCGGCGAGCGGGCCGACAGCCTCGCTGCCCGCACCACGGACAATACCGGCGCGCTGAACCTGCTGGGCGGCGATTACAGCGCGAATGCCTACGCCTTCTCCACGCAGTACCAGAACTGCAACCAATGGGTTGCCGAATTGATGGCCCAGGCCTGGGGCAAGTTGCCACTGACACCCACGCCGGAGCAGACGCGCGGGCTGGCGCAGGCCTGGCTGCAGCAGGCGGGTTATCAACCGACGCTAATCAGCTCGGACAATCCCTTCGTGATCATCGCCAGTTGGTTCATGCCTTTCCTGCATCGGAGCGATCATCCCCCCGGGAACCGGGAGCAGAACCGTTTCATGGTGAGCATGCCGGCCTCGCTGGAAGCATTCGTTCGCGATCAAGATCCGGAAGCGGCAAGGCTGGAGCTCTGCTACCGGGATTCACGCATCGTCATCCGTAAAGGCTGGCATGCACTGGATGCTTCCTGCACGCCCGGCCCGCAGGATGAAGTGCAGGCACTGCGCCACAGCCCCAGCACCTGATCGATGGCAATGCGTCAAAACCGCAGGAAAGCCGGTGTGCCCATCAGACAGCGCCTCCCCAGCCACGCACCGAAGGCACCGCAGGCCTAGCCCGCGACGACATCCGCCGGGAAATGCGCGCCTACACTGATGCGCGACACGCCGACCCACAGCACTGCGAAGACCAGCAGACAACGCACGGCACGCCGGCTGTGCGGCCAGAACACGCAAGCCGACAGCATGGCGAACGCCGCATGCCCGCTGGGAAAGCTGTAGGGGGATTCCGGCATGGCCAGCAGATTGACCGATCCCGCGGGCAGTACGGCATAAGGGCGCGGCATGTCGAAGCCGAGCTTGCCCGCCGTCACCACCAGCCCGGCAATCCCCCAGGCCAGCAGGAAGACCTGCAGCAGTTGCCGTAGCCGGCGCTCGTCCGGCAGGTGCGCCACCCAGCCGGACTGCGCGCACCCGCGCCGCACGCCGATCAGCAACAGCATCACCAGTGCTACCCAGATCACGTTGAGAAAGTTGCCCAGCGCCGTGCCGGCCAGCATCGACGCGTCGATCACCGGCCCGCGCACGGCATTCACGGCTTCGAACAGCCCGAGGTTCAACCCGCCCCACTGGTACAGCGACATCAGATTCATACGACGAAAGGGGTGTCACCCTGGAAGACAGAAGGCAGGGTGGAGTTCGGCGCAGCAGATGAGTTCAATCCGTGTGGCGGCGGGCCAATACGAACAGGCGTGGAAAGGAGAACAGGCGGCGACCATCCACCCGTAGTGGATAGGCCCTGTCGATGGCGCTCAGGTAAGCGGCCTCGTAATCGGTGCGCAATGCGGAATCGAGCGCTTCGAGATAGGGGCGCAGCCCGGTGCCCTTGACCCACTCGACGATGGCGGCCGCATCCTTCATGACGTGCTCGTAGCGCGTCTGCCAGAGATCCACGCCCGCGGCCAGCGGCGCCAGCAGGTCATAGTAATCAGCAGCCCGCGCCACGCGCGGGGTGGTGCGCACGCCAGCCACGATCACCTGCCAGGGGCCAGGCAGATCGCGCATCCAGGCATGGCTGGGTTCGTTGAAATTGTCCGGCACCTGGAATGCCAGCACGCCTCCCGGCGCCAGCAGACCGAACAGGCGCGGCAGCAGGCTGGCGTGATCCGGCAGCCACTGCAGCACGGCATTGGCGAAGATCAGGTCTGGCGGACTGGCGGGAGTCCAGCGGGCGATATCGGCCTCGACCCATTCCACCTCTGGCAGATCCTGGCGTGCTCGGGCAAGCATCGCCGCCGAACTGTCGACGCCCGTCACCCGCGCCTGCGGCCAGCGCTCGCGCAACAGCGCCGTGGAATTGCCCGGCCCGCAACCCAGATCGACCACCCGCGCCGGCGCCTCCAGCGGCACGCGGGCCAGCAGCTCGCGCGCCGGCCGTGTGCGTTTGTCGGCAAACTTGAGGTATTGCCTGTCATCCCAGTGCGGCATCGCCGGGCTCCTCGAAAACACGGGATGCCCAGCATACCCCGCCGGTGGCGGACCGACTCGTGCCTGACCGCCATCCAGAATCACGCCGCCGGAAACTTCTCGTGCCAGTGACGGGCAATGTCGACCCGGCGGGTAACCCAGACGCGATCGTGCGCCTCGATGTGGTCGAGGAAGTCGATCAGCGCCTTCATGCGGCCAGGGCGGCCAAGCAGGCGGCAGTGCATGCCCACGCTCATCATCTTCGGGCAGTCCTCGCCTTCGGCGTAGAGCACATCGAAGGTATCGCGCAGGTAAGTGAAGAAATCCTCGCCCTGCGAATAGCCCTGTGGCAGCGCGAAGCGCATGTCATTGACATCCAGCGTATAGGGCACGATCAGTTGCTGCACGGTCGCGCCGTCTGTCTTCTGCACCGGCAGCCAGAACGGCAGGTCGTCACCGTAGTAATCGCTGTCGTAGAGGAAGCCGCCGTAGTCGGCCACCAGACGGTGGGTATTGGGGCTGTCGCGGCCGGTGTACCAGCCCAGCGGGCGCTCGCCGGTGAGGCGCTCGATGGCTTCCATGCCAAGCTTCATGTGCTCGCGCTCGATGGCTTCGTCCAGCCCCTGGTAGTGGATCCAGCGCCAGCCGTGGCAGGCGATCTCGTGGCCCAGCTCCCTGAACGCGGCAGTCAGCTCCGGATGGCGCTGCAGGGCCATGCCGACACCGAACACGGTCAGCGGCAGACCACGCCGCTCGAATTCGCGCAGGATGCGCCACACGCCCACGCGCGAGCCGTATTCGTAGATCGACTCCATGCTCATGTGCCGGTCCGGGAAGGCCGGCGGGTTGAACATCTCGGAGAGGAACTGCTCGCTGCCCCCGTCGCCATGCAGCACACAGTTCTCGCCGCCTTCCTCATAGTTCAGCACGAACTGCACGGCGACCCTGGCGCGGCCGGGCCAGTCGGCCTGCGGCGGATTGCGGCCGTAGCCGACGAGGTCGCGGGGGTATTGCTTCGGATCATTCATGATGGGGCTCCACTTCACTTCAATACGGTTAATCCGTCGTCATCCCGGCCCTTCGGCAGGCTCAGGACAGGCCGGGCTTCGCCCAAGCCGGGATGACGCCGATCGGGAAACATCGGGGGCCTTAGCGGGATGCTTCACACCAATTCACGCGCCGTGCCGGCCAGGCGGCAGATCAGCTCGGTGGACAGGCCGCTGCACGTGGCCGGCTGCGGCAAGGCGGGCTGGGCGGGTGGCAATGCGGTGAGTGCGCGTGCAGCGGCGGACACGTTGTCGATGACGCAGAACGACAGACGCGCAGCGATGACGTCACCCATGCCGGCAAGCGCCGCGCCGCCGATGATCACGGCCTCCACGCCCCAGGTGTCGCGAGCCAGATGGCTTTCCTCGGTCAGACGTTCGATGGCGCGAGCCGGATCGGCCAGCAGCTCGGCGCCGGATTCGGGCAGCACCCGGATGCCGGCCAGTTGCCCGCTGAGCCCGGTCGCGGCCACGCGACGGCGCAGGATCGCCGGCCAGCGCTCGCCGCCGGTGACGATGGCGAACCGCCCATGCCGCGCGGCGGCCTGCATGGCGGTTTCGGCCAGTCCCAGCACCGGCACGCCGGCAATCTCGCGCAGGGCGTCCAGCCCGGGATCGCCGAAACAGCCGACCAGCACCGCATCGAACTCGCCTGCGGCGGTGGCCCAGGCATCCAGCACGGCATGCGCGGCAATCGCGTAGGCCGCCTCGGAGGCGATGTAGGCTGCGCCGAAACGCGCGGTCACCGCCTGGATCTGCCAGCCGGCAGGTACCTGCGCGGCAAGATTCCGGCTCAGTGCCTCGGTGACGTGCGCCGAGGTGTTGGGGTTGATCACGAGCAGGCGGGGCATGCCTCAGTTCTCCCGGAACAGATGTTCGATGTCGGCCTGCGCTTCGCGCGGCGTGCGGAAACGGATGCCGGCCAGGATGTGGCGCAGGTGGCTCTTCATCAGACGCAGCGCAAGCCGGGTGTTGCGCGCCTGGATGGCCTCCAGCAACGCCTGGTGTTCGTTTTCGCCGCAGCCGCAGAGCTCGTGCCCGCTGTGTTGCTCGCTGGCCATCAGGATCAGCGAGGAGCGCGGGATCAGTTCGCGCAGGATGCGCTCCAGCGTGCGGTTGCGCGCGCCCTGGGCGATGGCGGTGTGGAACTCGCCGGAGAGGCGGATCGCCGCACGGCGGTCACCCTGCGTGCAGGCGCGCTGCTCGTCCGCGAACAACGCCGCCAGCGCGGCTACCTCGGTGTCATCGGCCTTGTCGATGAAGGCTTCGAGCAAGGGCAGCTCGATCAGGATGCGCGCCTCGAACACTTCCTGCGCCTCGGCCGGCGTGGGGCTGGCGATGCTGGCGCCCCGGTTGTGGGCGAGTTCGACGATCTGCTCGGCGGCCAGACGCACCAGCACCTGACGGATGCGCGTGCGTGACACGCCGAAGACGCGCCCGAGCTTCTCCTCGCCCAGCCGGGTGCCCGGTGCCAGGCGATGGTCGAGCACAGCCTCGACGATGCGCTCGTAGATGTCGTTGTCGGTCAGCGCCAGCGGCAGATGGGCCATGTCGTTCATGCCACATCCTTGCCGCGCTTCGTCCTGCGTTGCGCAAAGGTGGCGATGCCCAGCGCGATGAGGATGACGAGGCAGGAGACCAGCGTGGTCAGCGTGCCCAGCGCATAGATCACGGGCGTGGTGACGGTGGTGGTGAGGCCCTGAAGTTCGAGCGGCAGGGTGTTGAGATCGCCGATGGCCTGCGAGGTGCGCGCGATTTCGTCCCACGACAGGGTGAAGCCGAACATCGCCACGCCGACCACCGAAGGGCCGATCAGCGGCAGCACCACGTGGCGGAAACTCTGGAAGGCGGTGGCGCCAAGATCGCGCGCGGCTTCTTCATACGCCGCGTTGAAGCGGTTGAAGACGGCGAACAGGATCAGCAGGCCGAAAGGCAGCGTCCAGGTGAGCTGGGCGCCCAGCGCCGAGGTGTACAGGCCCATGCTGGTAGCGAAGGAATCCGCAATTTCCCAGCCGGCCCAGACGAAGAAATCGCGCAGCACGCCATCGAACAACCGGAAGGAAAGGCCGATGCCCAGGGAAACGATGATGGAAGGCATGATCAGGCTGGCCACGGTGATGTAGAACAGCGGGCCGCCGCCCCACAGCTTCTTGCGGTAGGCGAGCCCCGCGCCGAGCGCCAGCGTCACGGTGAGCACGGTGACGCACAGGCCGAGCTTGAAGGAGCGCATCAGCGCCGCGCCGATGTCGATCACGCCGATGCCTTCGAATAGCTTGCCGAACCAGTACAGCGAAAGCCCGCGCATCGGGAACACCAGGCCGCCATCCGGCCCCTGCAGGCTGAGCACGAAGATGGTCAGCGTGGGGCCGTAGAGGAACAGCAGGAAAGCGCCGAAGAAGGCTGCCAGCAGATAGAAATCCAGACCGCGTTTACCGTCCATCTCAAAGCTCCTTGCGGATATCGACGAGGCGCGTGAGGCCCCAGATGATCATCAGCACCACCAGCAGCAGGATCACCGCGTTGGCAGCCGCCAGCGGGAACTGCAGATAGCTCGTCTGCACCTGGATGATCTTGCCCACCGAGGCGATCTGCTGGCCCCCCATCACGCCGATGGTGACGAAATCGCCCATCACCAGCGTGATCACGAAGATGGAGCCGATGATGATGCCGGTGCGCGACAGCGGCACGATCACATGCCAGAGGATCTGCCAGCCGCTGGCGCCGGCATCGCGCGCGGCTTCGATCAGCGAGCGGTCGATGCGCATCATGGCGTTGAAGATCGGCACGATCATGAACACCGTGAAGAGGTGCACGAAGGCCAGCACCACCGAGAAGGGGGAAAACAGCAGCCAATCCAGCGGCTGATCGGTGATACCCAGGCCGAGCAGGAAATCGTTGATGAGCCCGTTGCGCCCCAGCAGCGGCACCCAGGAGATCATGCGGATGACGTTGGAAGTCCAGAACGGAATGATGCACAGCACGAAAAGCACCGTCTGCATGCGCGCGGTGCGCACGTGGAAGGCCATGAAATAGGCCACCGTGAAACCGATCAGCAGCGTGCTGAGCCAGGCCAGTGCGGAGAAGCGGAAGGTGGAGAGATAGGTGCGGAAGGTCACGCACATGTCCTGCGCGTTGCTGCACCCGGCGAAGATCTCGGCGTAGTTCTTGCCGGTGAAGGCCGGGATCATCTCGTACTCGGTGGAATCCCAGAAACTCACCGCCACGATCAGCACCAGCGGCAGCACGAAGAACAGCAGAAACACCAGCGCGTAGGGCGAAGCCTGCAACCCTGCGGGCAGGCCGTGAAGGCGCCAGCGCGCGAGCATGGGGCGGGAGGCAGGTTTCATGAGGTGATCTCTCGGCAATCAAACAGGGGGCGATACCAGCAAGTCAGTGTTTGGCCGTTCGCCCTGAGCTTGTCGAAGGGTGGGCGGCCAGGCCGTTCGCGGTTCGACAGGCTCACCACGAACGGCAGGGCTGAGGGCATTGCATTCAGGGGAAAACCACCGCCGGAATGAGCCGATGGCGGTGGATTAGACGATTACGCCGCCACGAACTCGTTCCACTTGCGCACCATGTAGGCGTTCTCGTCCATCACTGCATTCCAGCAGGCGATGCCCCCCATGCGTTGCTCGTAGGAGCCACCGTCGCGCACCTCGCCAGCCTTGGCGATAACCACGCCCTGCGGGCTCTTGATCGGCTGGGCGGCAGGCTTGCCTTCCATCCAGTAAGCCCATTCATAGGCTTCCATCTTGGCCTTGGCGGTTTCCAGCACGGCTGAGTAATAGCCGTGGCGGTTGAGGTAGGCACCGGCCCAGCCGTCGAGGAACCAGTTGATGAACTCGTAGGCCGCATCCAGCTTCCTGCCCGACAGTGTGGCCGGCAGACCGAAGCCCGAGGCCCAGGCGCGATAGCCTTCCTTGAGCGGCTGGAACACACAGGCAATGCCCTTCGAGCGCACAGCGGTGACAGCAGGCGACCACATCGACTGGATCACCACTTCGCCCGAGGACATCAGGTTCACGCTCTCGTTGAAATCCTTCCACAGCGAGCGGAACTGACCGGCGCGCTTGGCTTCGATCAGCGCCTTGATGGTGAGGTCGATCTCGGCACGGGTCATGTTGCCCTTGTCGGCATACTTGTGGATGCCCATGGCTTCCACGACCATCGCCGCATCCATGATGCCGATCGAGGGGATGTTGAGGATGGCGGCCTTGCCCTTGAATTCGGGGTTGAGCAGCTCCTTCCAGGATTCGATCGGGCGCTTGATCAGATCCGGGCGGATGCCCAGCGTGTCGGCGTTGTAGGTGGTGGGGATCAGCGTCACGAATTGCGTGGGCTCGGCGGCGAACTGCTTGGAGCGCTCGCCGGTAAGGAACATCACCTTCTTCGGCGCGGTGCCCTGATCGCCCACCTTCTTGCCGGCCACCTCGCCCTTGGTGAACAGCGGGGTGATCTTGTCGGCATTCTTCACGCGCTTCGCGTCGATGCCCTTGAGGTTGCCGGTGGGTACGATGTTGCGCAGCGAGAAGTACTCGGTATCCAGCAGGTCGAAGCTGTTGGGCGCGGTCACCGCACGCTTGGTCACCTCATCGGTGGTCACCGGGATGTACTGGAGATCGATGCCGGTGTCGGCCTTGAATTTCTCGGCAATTGCCTTGTCCTGGTTCACGGCGGTGCCCAGGTAGCGCAGCACCACTTTTTCCTGGGCGTGGATCGCGGGAAAGGCGCCGGCGGCAAGGATGCCGGCCGTGCCCTTGAGCAGGGTGCGGCGCACGGGGTTCGCGGCGCTGTTGCATGAATCGTTGTTGCGTGAATCCTTGTCAGCCATCGTCATCTCCATCAAGCGAACGGAATACCGGCGGCGCCGGCATGGGAAAGCAAGATCAACCCAGCCGGTGAGCGTCGGTTGCCTGCCAGAAAACCTGCGCGGCCTCGCCGGCCTGCCAGGGCGCAGCGAAGAAATCCGCCTCGGGCACGATCGCCGTGAAATCGGCGATCTCGTCATGCGCCAGCTCGACCAGCACGTAGCTGCCCTGGTATTCCACGGCAGCGATGCGGGCCTCGACGGCCGGCACGCCTTCAGGCCGCTGGCGCGCCAGGCGGATAAGGTCGGCACGCACGGAAACCTTGCCGCCGTCCTGCGCCAGCACGTTGTGCCCGCCCATGAAGCGCGCCACGAATTCACTGGCCGGCCGGTTGAAAACCTCGTGCGGGCTGGCCACCTGTTCGATGCGGCCGCCATTCATGACCACCACCTGGTCGGCCAGCGCCATCGCTTCCTCCTGCGAGTGGGTGACGTGCACGAAGGTAAAACCCAGTTCGGCCTGCCAGCGTTTGAGTTCGGCGCGCATGCGCACGCGCAGGAATGGATCCAGCGCAGAGAGCGGCTCGTCCAGCAGCAGCGCACGCGGCTCGGTGATCAGGGCGCGTGCCAGCGCCACGCGCTGCTGCTGCCCGCCTGAAAGCTCGGCCGGCCGGCGCTGCGCGTACGGGCCCATCGCCACGCGCTCCAGCAGTGCCTGCGCGCGTTGCTGACGCTCGGCCTTGGCCACGCCCTTCATGCGCAGGCTGAAAGCCACGTTGTCCAGCACCGTGAGGTGCGGAAACAGTGCATAGCTCTGGAACATCATCGCCGTGCCACGCTCGGCGGCCGGCAGATAGGTGATGTTGCGGTTGCCCAGCAGGACATCGCCCTCACTGACCACCTCGTGCCCGGCGATCATGCGCAGCGTGGAGGTCTTGCCGCAGCCGGAGGGGCCGAGCAGACAACAGTAGCTGCCCGCGGGGATCTTCAGATCGATGGCATCGACGGCGGTCACCGCGCCATAGCGCTTGCTGACCCGAACCAGTTCCAGAGCAGACTGACTGTTTGGCATGTGCATCTCCTTTTCAGCTTGTTAAGCGAAGGACATGCCAGATCAGCAACGAAAATACACACCATTCAAAAACAACAAGTTACAAGAAAAATTGCCGTTTTTGTATGCAATAAAAGATTTCTCTGCACACAAAGCAGGCATGGGCTATTCAGGCTGGTGCGTGTGCTGAGTACGCAGGATTGTGTGATCGGGATCCCGATCCACGGTGCGCATGGCGCACCCTACCCATACCGCTTACACCTCGTAAGGTGCGCCATGCGCACCATTCTGACTTCCACTCGGCACCCGGTCCTTATTACTCAGCACTTGCCTGCCCATTCATTGAAGAGCCGCCGTGCGGGTGCCAGGGTTTCGCTGGCCTGCAGGCCGATCGGCCCCTGCCCCTCGGCCACCTGCTGATCGGCTGCAGCACCATGCAGGTGCGCCGCCAGCCCGGCCGCGGCGGCCGCAGGCCAGCCCTGGGCCAGCAAGGCGACGATCAGGCCGCTGAGCACATCGCCCATGCCGCCGCTGGCCATCCCGGGATTACCGCTGGTGTTGATCCACCAAGGCCCGCCGGGCTCGGCGATCACGCTACCCACGCCTTTGAGCACACAGGCGGCTTTCAATTCATGCGCCAGCTGGCAGGCACTGGTTACACGGTCCGCCTGCACCTTGGACACGGAGGACGCCAGCAGGCGTGCGGCCTCGGCCGGATGGGGCGTGATCACCGTGGCGGCCTCGCGTGCGGCACATTGCGCGCGCAACCCGGCATCCTGCCCCAGCAGGTTCAAGGCATCGGCATCCAGCAGCAGCGGGCCGGGAAACGCCAGGGCGCGTGCAAGCAGTTCACGCGCGAACTGGCCCTGGCCCAGACCAGGACCGACCGCCAGTGCGTCGCAAACTTCGAGCAGATCGGCTGGCGCGCGCAGCATCAGTTCGGGATGGAGCGGATCGAGCCCTGGGGCCTGGGCATCGAGCAGCCCGAGAAAGACCTTGCCCGGTCCGAGATACAACGCGGCGCGTGCCGCCAGGAAGGCCGCCCCGGTCATGCCCGATGCCCCGCCGATGATGCCGACAGCACCGAAACTGCCCTTGTGCGTATTCCGCGCGCGCGGCCGCAGAAACGCTGCAACGCAGGCTGGCGTGAACAAGCTGCCATTGCCAACCGCTCGCGGCAGGCCAAGATCGAAATCGTGCAGTTCCCCGCAATGATCCGGCCCTTCCAGCGTCAGCAGCCCGGGCTTGAAGGCGATGAAGCTGGCCGTGTGCGTGGCACATACGCAGGGGCCGAGGAGTTGCCCGGTCTCGGCGGCGAGCCCCGAGGGAATGTCCAACGCCAGACGCGGACACGCCAGCACATTGATGCGCGCGATCCAGTCCGCCTCGACACCCTGAATGGGACGCTTGAGCCCGATGCCGTAGAGCCCGTCGATCACCAGGGCCCACCCGGCGTCACCGAAATCCTCGTGGACTTCGCCGCCAGCCGCACACCAGCGTGTCCGGGCAGCCTGCGCATCGGCCGGCAGGCGCGCTGCGTCCGCGTGGCTGGCAAGCCACACATCGTAACCGGCAGCCCGCAGACAATCCGCCACGACGAAGGCGTCTCCACCGTTGTTGCCTGGCCCGGCCAGCACCAGTACCGGCCCTGAACGCAAGCGCAGAAGCCGGCGCGCCAGCCCGGCGGCAGCCTCGCCAGCGCGGATCATCAGAGGTGGCAGCACATCCGCGTGGATCTGTTCCTGCGCACGTAGCTCGGCGTTTTTCAGCACGGGGATGATGCTCGGACTCATCGGGCTCCCTTTCCGGAATGCGTGAAGGCACACTCGGCGGCGGTTCCACAGGCCCACCCCGAGCGGCTAGACTCGAATCATCGTTCTTCCTTGGGTTGCTGTTCAAGCATGACTGCCGCTGATCCAGAATTCCCTCCCGGCAAGGTGTTCCTCGTCGGCGGCGGCCCCGGCGACCCCGACCTGCTGACCGTCAAGGCCGCACGCCTGATCGCACAGGCCGATGTACTGGTCTACGACAACCTGGTGAGCCCGGCGGTGGTCGCCCATGCGCGTGCCGATGCCGAACGCATCTACGTCGGCAAGAAGGCCGGTAATCACACCCTGCCGCAGATCGACATCAACCAGTTGCTGGTCAGTCTCGCGCGTGCAGGCCGGCGCGTGGTGCGCCTCAAGGGCGGTGACCCGCTGATCTTCGGCCGCGGCGGTGAGGAAGCCGACAGCCTGCGCGAAGCCGGCATCCCTTTCGGCATCGTGCCCGGCGTGACGGCGGCGGCAGGTGCGGCGGCCAGCACCGGCATCCCGCTCACACACCGCGATCATGCCCAGGCACTGGTCTTCGTTACCGGCCATCTCAAGGATCAGAGCTGCAGCCTGGACTGGCCTTCGCTGGCCCGCCCCGGGCAGACGCTGGTTTTCTACATGGGGCTGACTTCACTGCCCGAAATCAGCCGTCAGCTGATTGACCACGGCATGCCCGCAACGACCCCTGTGGCCTGCATCCGCCGTGCCACGCTGCCGGACCAGCAGACACTCGTCGGCACACTGGCTGACCTGCCCGCACAAGTCGCCGCCGCCGGCATCAAACCGCCGGCATTGCTGATCGTGGGAAACGTCGTCAAGTGTGCA
Source organism: Candidatus Dactylopiibacterium carminicum (assembly GCF_014736495.1). Classification (GTDB taxonomy): domain Bacteria; phylum Pseudomonadota; class Gammaproteobacteria; order Burkholderiales; family Rhodocyclaceae; genus Uliginosibacterium; species Uliginosibacterium carminicum. The sequence continues at coordinate 165 of NZ_MDUX01000035.1, read as the reverse complement.
TGACCCTGCGGGATCAAGGGTGATCCCGTATTGCCCGGAGAGGGCTGTGGGCGCAGGATTTCCGGGCACGATAGCGGTCGCCAAGCCGCAGAGTCCGACAAAAATGTCGCGCTAGAGCCTGTTCACAGTATCCGGAATGTGTTTACATTCTGGAATTTGGGTGTG
>NZ_MDUX01000034.1 GCF_014736495.1 Candidatus Dactylopiibacterium carminicum | reverse complement strand
TCCGGCTCAGGCGCCCAGTGCTCAGTCACGGGCTTCAAACATCCCAGAGGCCGCTCGGGCTACCCGAGCCGGTCCGAGGCTTAAAGATACAAGGCTATCCGCGAAGTGCTGATCCGCTTCCCCAAAGATATGCCTGGGATCCTGATCGTGCAGCATATGCCCGAGATGTTTACGGGCTCGTTTGCCCGGAGACTGGACACTTTGTGCGCTATCCACGTAAAGGAAGCAGTCAATGGCGAACGAGTCCAGCCAGGGACCGCATATATCGCGCCCGGACATTCGCATTTGCAAGTTCGGCGGGTTTCAGGAGGGTTCCAATGCGATCTGTCGCGTAGCGAACCAGTCAATCGCCATCGTCCCTCGGTGGATGTGTTGTTCCACTCGGCGGCTGTCCAGGTGGGCAGGCAGGGGGTTGGCGTGATGCTTACCGGGATGGGCAAGGACGGTGCCCAAGGCATGCTTGCCATGCGTCAAGCGGGCTGCCACAACATCTGTCAGGATCAGGAGAGCTCGGTTGTCTGGGGAATGCCGCGCGAAGCTACGATCAATGGCGCTGCGCATGAAGTAGCCGCCTTGCGTGATATTCCCGCCAGGGTGATGCATGCATTGCGCAGCACAGAGGCAAGTCCTCGCGCATAATGCGCGACTCAAGCGATGGGTGGTTAATGCCGCAAATCCCAGGACGGAAGCCCGGTTCTTCTTTGTCCCATCGTCTTCACGATACTGAACAAGGAGAGTTGTGATGGATGCACAGGTTTCAATCAACGATTCTCAGGCGGTACTGCGTCTGGGGAGCCGCTTTGATTTCAAGGCCCATCGCGAATTCCGTGATGCCGTCGAATCCCTGCTGGGGCAGGCTGGATCACGAAACCTGCAGGTGGATCTGGCAGAAGTGACTTATCTCGATAGCTCCGCCCTGGGCATGCTGCTGATGTTGCGGGACAAAGCCAAGGCCACCAACAAGGATGTAGCGCTCGTCGGGGTCAAAGGCAGCGTCAAGCAAGTGCTGGACATTGCAAACTTTTCAAAGCTTTTCTCTATTGCCTAAATTTCCTCCGAGACGAGTCTGATGCATGCGGAGCGTTTCCTGCATGGTCGTAGATTGCGTCCCGCCTTGCAGCATCAATGGGTGGCGCAGCTCTCCGCGCTGCAAACCTCCCAGGCGTATACCTTCCTTCATGGCAGGCAATGGCCAAAACCCCAGTGTGGGCGGTGTTTCTACGCCTCAAGTTTGTGATCGGGGTGTCGTTAGTGCAACAAGGCTAGGGCTGTGCTGGTCGCCTGACCTGCAAGCCTGGATCGAACAGCGGAGATAACCATGTCGGAACTGCTCAAGAGCATTGATGCGAGAACCCGGCTTGCCGGAACAAACAAGCTGGAAATATTGCTTTTTTCGTTGGGAACGGATCTGCGGACCCAGCGCAAAGAAAGCTTCGGTATCAATGTGTTCAAGGTGCGCGAAGTGATGCGTACGCCCCCGGTGACCGCTGCACCGGATATGCAACCGGGCGTGGAAGGCATGGTATCGCTGCGCGGCCAACTGGTTCCTGTGGTCGACCTGTCGAAATACTGTGGTATCGATCCTGAAGGCAAGCGCGAAATCATGATAGTGACCGAATACAACGGTCATACGCAGGGCTTCTTGGTCGAGAGCGTGGATACCATTCTTCGACTGGACTGGGCGCAGATGCGTATCCCGCCAGAGATGATGACCTCGCGCCTGGGAGGGCTGGTCACCGCTGTGACCGAGCTAGAAGACAGCCGCCTGATCATGATGCTTGACGTCGAGGAGGTTCTGGCCGAGACCACCAAGTACGACGACGATTACCTGTTTCGTGACATTCCCTCCATGGAGAGGGATTTCACCGTGCTGTACGCCGATGACTCCTCCGTTGCCCGCAAGCAGATCGAAAAGACCTTGCAAGCGTTGGGTGTGCGTGGCGTGCCGGCGGTCAATGGCCGTGCCGCCTGGGAAGAGCTGGAGAAGATTGCCAAGCATGCAGAGGCAACTGGCCGTAAGGTCTGGGAGGTGTTGAACCTCGTGCTGACGGATGTGGAAATGCCTGAAATGGATGGCTACATCCTGACCAAGAAGATCAAGAGCGACCAGCGTTTCGATGGCGTACCAGTCCTGATGCACTCCTCCTTGTCGAGTATTTCAAACCAGACTCTGGGCAAGTCAGTCGGCGTGGATGGCTACGTGCCGAAATTTGAACCCCACCGTTTGGCCGGCGCCGTTCGCCAGATGCTCTCCCCCGAAGACACCCAGCTGCTCAGCTCCTGAGCACGGCACTTTCTGACAAGGAGCGATCATGGAACAATCGTCGAATGGCAATCTGCTGGAAACGGTAGATGGGCGCACCAAGCTGGTTGGTTCGAATCGAATGGAGATCCTGCTGTTCTCGCTTAGAACGGGAGAGGTCTTCGGGATCAATGTATTCAAGGTGCGGGAGGTTTCCCGCACGCCCTTCATCACGCGTGCCCCCAATATGCCGGCAGGGGTCGAAGGGCTCATCTCGCTACGCGGGAACGTGATTCCTGTGCTTTCTCTCGCTAAAGTGATCGGCGTGGCCAAGCCCGGTCAGGGGCTCGGCAATTCGATGATGGTCACCGAATACAGTAAGCGGACGCTGGGCTTTCTGGTCGATGATGTCGATCGCATCATTCGCGTCGAATGGAGCAAGGTTCGCCAGCCTGAGAACATGGTGGGCTCGATGCACAGTTTCATCACCGCAATCACGGAATTGCCGGATAGAAAACTGGTTTCCATTCTTGATGTCGAGACCATTTTGTCCCTGACGTTCGGCGAGGCACCTGTAGGACAAATATCCGCATTACACGAAGAATCCGAGAGCAGTATTTTCTTCGTGGATGATTCTGCGGTTGCGCGCAAGAAGATCGCCGAGGTGCTCGACAAGCTCGGTGTACGGCACAAACACGCGCTCAATGGCCTGGAGGCCTGGACGCGGCTGGATGGCATGGCAGCCCATGCGCAGCAACAGAAACGCAAGCTGAGCGAAGAGATCAGCCTGATTCTGGTGGACGCTGAGATGCCGGAGATGGATGGCTACGTCCTGACCCGTAACATCAAGAACGACCCCCGTTTTGACGGAATCCCCGTCGTGATGCACTCCTCGCTGTCCTCCGAAGCCAACCGCTCGATGGGTAAGGCAGTCGGCGTGGATGCCTATGTAGCGAAATTTGATGCAGAAGTTCTGGCCGAAACCCTGCGTCCCTATCTGATGAAGGCCTTCAGGGAATAATCCGGAGATCAATAATCATGTCGGATCCGAAAATGAAATTTCTGGTGGTGGATGACTTTTCGACCATGCGTCGAATCGTCCGGAATCTGCTCAAGGAATTGGGATACACCAATGTCGATGAAGCAGAAGATGGCGTTGTCGCCATGCAGAAACTCAACTCCGGAGGGATCGATTTTGTCGTGACCGATTGGAATATGCCCAATATGACCGGGATCGAGTTGCTGCGGGCGATTCGTGCCAGTGCTCCACTGGCGCATCTGCCCGTGTTGATGATCACTGCCGAAGCCAAAAAGGAAAACATCATCGAGGCTGCCCAAGCAGGTGCAAGCGGCTATATCGTGAAGCCGTTTACTGCAGCTACCTTGTCGGAAAAACTCGGCAAAATCTTTGAAAAAATGGGCAAATAGGGCACATGTCACCCTAGTAGTTGCAACGAGATTCAGATGAAAGAAATCTAGGAGCCGAGATCATGGCCAAGCGGCTGAAAGCGGACGAGTCTGGCGATAACGACGAGCTGCAAGCATTATTTGATTCAATTGCCGGGCAAGCACAGGAGGACGTGAGCAAGAGCGCCGTCCAGACAGTAGCTCCCGTCGTGGATGAAGTGGGAGATTCCGCAGAACTTCAGGCTCTGTTCGACAGTGTGGCCGGTGGCGTGACGGCGACCGGTGCGGCAACTGAAGAAGGAGCGGTGAACATCAAGGAAGCTGTCGCTGCTACAGCCAATAAGTCGTTCGAGGAGCGGCAGGCGCAGGCATTTTTACAGATCGGCCAACTGACTCGTCTGCTGCATGACACGATTCGCCAGCTCGGATATGACAAGATGCTGGAGGAAACTGCCGAGAAGTTGCCGGACGCTCGGCAGCGTCTGTCATACATTTCGCAGATGACCGAGCAGGCAGCAAGCCGTGTGCTCAATGCTACGGATATTGCCAAGCCGATCCAAGATCGCTTCGAGTCAGAGTCTCAGCAATTGAGCGAGCGTTGGGCTGAGCTTTACGACAGCAAATTGTCGGTCGCGGAGTTCAAGGAGCTTGCTGCGCAGACACGGGCTTTCCTTGATCGATCTGTGAAGGATAGTCAGGTGGTCAATGAGCAACTGCTCGAGATCATGATGGCCCAGGACTTCCAGGATCTGACTGGGCAGGTCATCAAGAAGATCGTGGAGATGGCCACTAAGATGGAAAACGGTTTGCTCAAGGTGCTGATTGAGATCATGCCCGAGAGCAAACGCTCTCTGGCGGAGGACGGGCTGCTGAATGGTCCCGTGGTCAATGCCGGTGGGCGTGAGGATGTAGTAACCAGTCAGGAGCAGGTCGATGATCTGCTGGACAGCCTGGGTTTCTGAAGGATAGGGCCGAGATGTTCGGAGGTTGGATTTGGCATGAAAGAAACCGGAGTCTGCTATGAGCGATTTCGCGGGAATGGAAGATCTGCTGCAGGATTTCCTGATCGAAGCTGGGGATCTGCTCTCCGGTGTTGACAACAAACTCGTCGATCTGGAGCGCACACCGCAGGATCTGAGTTTGCTCAACGAGATATTCAGAGGGTTCCACACCATCAAGGGAGGCGCGGGGTTTCTCAACGCTACCGAGCTGGTCACGCTCTGCCATCTGACGGAAAATCTGTTCGACAAACTGCGTACAGGGGAACTCGTCGTCAAGGCTGAAATGCTGGACGTTATTCTGGCGGCTACCGCCGACGTTCGGCGTATGTTCAGCGAGCTTGAACGAGACCTGCAGCCGACCCCAGCAGAGTCGAATCTCATCGAACAGCTCAAGCTGGCTTTGTCGGGTTCGCTTGGGGCAGCCAAGGCGCCTGTCGCGAAACCTAGCGTGGCTATTGTTGTGCCGGCAGAGTCCAAGGGAAATGGGCCTGACTGGGACGCGTATTACGCAGCGGTTACGGGAGAAGTCCCTGCTGTGTCAGCCTCAGTTCCCGTAGCGGTGGCCGAAGAAGAAGAAGAGGCTCATATTTCTGACGACGTGGCTGACCATATCGTCAAGTCGGCGGTTGGCCGTCGGACTTCCGATAAGCCAGGTTACCAAGGCCCTCCCGGGGGGCGTCGCGACGGTGAGCGGCAGCGGGACAACTCCATCCGTGTCGATACCGCACGCCTAGACCAGGTGCTCAACCTTTCCGGCGAAATCGGTCTGACAAAGAACCGCCTGAATGCGCTGCGCAGCGATATCCTCAACGGCAAGAACGATACCGATACGCTGCATGCACTGGATCTTGCTGTCAGTCAACTGGATCTTCTGGTTTCCGACCTGCAGAACGCGGTCATGAAGACCCGTATGCAGCCGATCGGACGGTTGTTCCAGAAATATCCGCGGATTGCGCGGGATCTGGCGCGCTCGCTCGGCAAAGACGTGGAAATGGTCTTGGTCGGCGAGGAAACGGAAATCGACAAGACGATGATCGAGGATCTTTCCGATCCCATCATCCACTTGATCCGCAATGCCGTCGATCATGGTATCGAAGCGCAGAACGAGCGGCTTTCTGCGGGCAAGAGGGAAAAGTCCTATGTCACGCTGGAAGCTCGGCAGGAAGGCGATCACATCGTGATCATCGTGTCCGACGACGGTCGTGGCATGAATCCCGAGCGTTTGCGCGCCAGGGCGCTGGAAAAGGGTCTCATCTCCGATGAGGAGGCCAACACGATGGATGAGCGCCAGAGTTTCAATCTCATCTTCCTGCCAGGTTTTTCAACTGCAGCTACCGTTTCGGATGTTTCTGGCCGTGGCGTAGGCATGGACGTGGTGCGGACCAACATCCAGAAGCTTAACGGCTCCATCGACATTCGCTCCGAGCAAGGCAAGGGCACGTCCTTCGTGATTTCCCTGCCGCTGACGCTGGCCATCCTGCCGGTATTGTTGGTGTGTCTGGGCGAGCAGCCGTTCGCAGTGCCTCTCTCCATGGTTCGCGAGATCCTGCCGATTGAGCCGAAGGAGGTTCAGGAGCTGGGTGGTCGCGCAACGATGGTGGTGCGTGGGGAAGTCCTGCCTGTGGTCACGCTGGCGGCCTTGCTGGGTTGGCCTCAGGAGCGTGTCCCCGAATACGGGGTGCTCATGCAGTCGGCGGAGCAGAGCTTCATTCTTGCCATCGATTCGTTTGCCGGACGGGAGGATGCGGTCATCAAGTCGCTCGATGATTTCCGTCCGAAGGGGGTGGCTGGTGTCACCACCCTTTCCAATGGCCAGATCGTACTGATCTTGGACATGAAGGAGCTGCTCTCGGGAATGGGCGATCAGCGTGTCATCACGCGAGCCCAACTGATGCTTGAGGGCATTGCAGTGCCTGCGGCAGCCTGATTTCGGTCGGACCAAATCGGGTAGCAGGATCAGGGGCGGGAGAAATCCCGCCCTTTTTTCGTCTACCTTTGTTTTCTTGCATCGGGCTCGTCACTTGCATACCGTGAAAGCGGGAACAGTCTGAAACCCGGATAGATGCTGTGCGTAGCGATCCTTATGACATCGATTTCGAATCATGGCGCAAACTTGCGAAGGAGGACTCGACGGCATTCTTTGCCGCACGGGCTGCGCTAATTGAGCAGTTCATCGCTGAAGCCCCGGTACATCTACATCAGCGGCTGCGTCGTCTGCAGGAGTCCGTAGACCATTCCCGTGCCGAGGCGGGCTCACCGGCCAGAGCTGCGGCAATGCTGATGGTCATGATGGGCGAGCAGCTGGAGCTCATGTCAGCGCAGTTGCAGGCAGTGCGCGATCAGGCCGAGCTTGTGTGGCGAGATGAAAACGACAGTCTTTGAGACAGGCATGTGACGCCTCCGGTATGATGACGCCCCGGCGTTGAGGTGTTGCAAGACATGGATTACCCAGTTCTGGAAGATTTCGTCGGTCGTACTCCCTTGGTGCGACTCAAGCGTATGCCCGGTGATCAGGCTGCAAAGCGTGGCAATGTGGTTCTGGCGAAGTTGGAAGGGAACAATCCCGCAGGATCGGTCAAGGATCGGCCGGCGCTTTCAATGATCATGCATGCCGAGCGTGCAGGGCGCATCAAGCCTGGCGATACATTGATCGAAGCCACTAGCGGCAATACTGGTATCGCACTCGCAATGGCTGCCGCAGTGCGTGGCTACCATATGATCCTGGTAATGCCGGAGAATCAGACCATCGAGCGGCGCCAGACCATGCGGGCTTTCGGTGCCGAGTTGGTACTGACGCCCCGTGCCGGTGGAATGGAGCTGGCTCGCGATGTAGCCCTATCGATGCGCGATGAAGGGCGGGGTGTTGTGCTTGATCAGTTCGCAAACCCGGATAATCCCTTGGCACACTATGAGGCCACCGGCCCGGAGATCTGGGAGCAGACCCAAGGTCGCATCACCCATTTCGTCAGCAGTATGGGAACCACCGGTACCATCATGGGCGTTTCGCGCTATCTGAAGGAGCGCAATCCGGGGGTCCATATTATCGGTTGCCAGCCCGAGGAAGGGAGTCAGATCCCCGGGATCCGCAAATGGCCCGAGGAGTACATGCCGGCGATCTACGAAGCCTCTCGGGTTGATTGCCTCGTCAATGTGGGGCAAGCCGTGGCTGAGGAAACGACACGCAGGCTGGCCCGCGAAGAAGGTATTTTTGCTGGCATCTCTTCCGGCGGTGCGCTGAGTGTGGCATTGACACTCGCCCAGGAGCTGGAAAATGCCGTGATCGTCAGCATCGTATGCGATCGTGGCGACCGCTATCTTTCCACCGGAGTCTTTCCCGCCTGATCGTGAGTCTGAAGGCTGATCTGTATCTGAGCCTGCGTACGGAGCCGGATCCTGTTTCCCTGAGGCGTCTTTACGCCTTGCCTGAGCAACTGCTGGATGCGGAGGTCGTGGAGTTCGCGTTGCAGCGTCGCCGTGCTGCTTGCCGCAATGAGAGTCTGCCTGCTGGGCTGCAGACAATACGCGTGTTGGGATGGGGACTGCTCGTGAACGGCGCGTTGCAACTCGAAGTCCGCGCTGGGAGTGCGGAGCGTGACGCGCTCACGGACCTGTTCGATAGCGTGCCGGAAAACTCCCGACTCCAGCTATGGCAACGCGAGCCGGTCGGACTTGCCACGATAAACGCCCGTGCCATGTCGTATGACCTGACCGGCGGCAGGCACTGGCTGGCCGCTCTGAATCGAACCAACGTGCTCGCCGAGCGCGTGGGAATGCCGGAGCCGCTACCGTTGCTGGCGCAAGCTGCCGTGTTCGGCATCCAGCTACCGCCAGGAAGGAATGAAGCGATGCAGATTCGCCAGGAACTGGCAATGGTCGCTTTGCTGCATGCCCGTCTGCTGCGTCTTGAAGGAGACTCGAACAAGGCGCAGGCGTTACTTCTGGGCCTGTCCCGTGCGAGCGAACGAGACCCTGCCTTGCGAGGCTTTTCAGTCGGTTTGAAAGAGCAGTTGCCCGCCTGAATATTCGCGTAGACGGCTGCGTTCGGGCAGATGATGGGCCAGAAAATCCATCTGGTCGGCCAGGATGTGGCGGTTGGAGAGGATCAGATACTCCGCCTTGTTCGGTACATAGGGGGCGCGAACAGCAGCAGCATGCGCGCTTGTTCGGGCGTATTTCCCCCTTTGCGCTGATTGCAACTGCGACAGGCCGCCACCACATTCATCCAGCTGTCGATGCCACCTTGTGACAATGGCCTGATGTGATCCCGGGTCAGCCGCGCCGTACTGAATTCATTACCGCAATAGGCGCATATGTGCCGGTCACGGAGAAACAGTTCCCGATTTGAAAGCGGTGGCACTTGATGCAGCAGACGTGCCCCTAAGGCGCGCCCCTTGATCGCGATGATGCTGCTGGCGGTGAGTATGGAGCGGCTCACCGGTCAGGCGTGAGATTCCGCCGTGAAAGATCAGGCTAGCGTCTCCTGCGTCCCAGGCCACAAGCCCTTTGGCGTAATAGAACAAGGCGTGCTGCCAGTTGATCCAGCGATGCGGTTGCCCCTGCACGTCGAGCGTGAGGATCAATGGCCTGTGCTGGCTGAGCAAGGCCGCGTGCGGAAGGTCGGGTGTTCGCATGGCACCATCCCTAGGATTGGAAATCGCATCTACTGCGGGGCCGCTACGTGTTCTGACACTGAATCTAAACACGCATGCTGAACCCCTTGTGCAGGATGTGCAATGCCCAAGGCTTGTTGCCGATCATTCTCTGGTTTGCGCTGATGCGCGCGAACCATCTATTTCCAGGCTGTCTCTGTCGATAGCGCCCGGTAGCCTGAACTCCACGCACAGTCCGCCACCTTCGCGATTGCGGGCACGAATGCTGCCACCGTGCAGTTGCATGACGCGGCGGCTGATGGCTAGCCCCAGTCCGTGCCCGTCGTTGCCACCATGCTCGGCGAAACGTACGAAGGGCTCGAAGATGATTTCCAGTGCGCCTTCCAGCACCCCGGGCCCGCGGTCCATCACGTCGAGGCACAGCATGTCTTCACGCTGAGTCAGCACGATTTCAACGCAGGTCTCCTGTGCCGTATGGCGCATTGCATTGCGCACCACATTTTCGATGGCACGGTGCAATAGCACTGCATGTCCACGGACCGTGGCGTGTTCCGGTCCGTGATAGTTGACATGACAGTGATGGGAAGGTGCTTCGAAACGTGCATCGGTAAGTAGATCCTGCAGGATTTCCACCAGATCCAGTGGTTCGTTAGATTGCAGGCTGGCATTGGACTCCATGCGCGAAAGCGTCAGCAGTTCCTCCACCAGGTGATCAATCCGTGCTGTTTCCCGTTCCAGGCGCTGCATGCTGGCCTCTGCCTTTTCGGGTTGTTGCCGGGCAATGTCGATGGCGAGCTGGATGCGGGCCAGAGGGGAACGCATCTCGTGGGAAACGTCGTGCAGCAGTCTGCGCTGGCCTGTCAGCACCTGTTGCAGGCGTGCGCTTGTCTGGTCGAACTGTCGGCCAAGATCCGCCAGTTCGTCACGGTGGTTGCGCATTTTCTCTGACAGTCGTACATCGAAATCGCCATCGGCAACCGCCTTGAAGGCCTCGCTGAGATTCAGGATCGGGCGCGACAGATGGCGTGCCAACAAGGCGGCAAAGAGCAGACTGAAGATCAGGCCGACACTCAAGGGTATCCACGGTAGCCCGGGGCCGTCCGGTGGTGCCGGGTGATGAGGAGCTTGCCTGGATTGATCGAATGAACGATCAAACTCCGCCAGCCCTCCACGGCGTCCTTCCGGGGCGGAGGGGAAGGACTGTGGGGTGGGTGGCTGGAAATGCCTGAACTCCATTTCCGGCGTTTCTGTGCTGTGAATGAGCCAGAACAGGGCTCCTACGCTCCAGACCGTGACGACTTGGGCCACAAAGATGGTCAGGAACAGCTTCCAGAACAATCGACTCATGGGCTGGGCAGACGGATGAACTGATAGCCCTGCCGGAACACAGTCTGGATTACCGAGCGTCCATCCGACATGAGTCCCAGTTTTTCGCGGATCTTGCTCAGATGTACTTCGATGCTGCGGTCGAACTTCTGCAACGGCCGCCCCAGTGCCTGCTCCGAGAGTTCTGCCTTGCTCACGGTGCGCCCGGCGTTACGTGCCAGCGTGGAGAGCAGATTGAACTCCGTGCTGGTCAGCTCCAGTGGTGCATCGTGCCAGGAAGCACGACGTTGGTCCGGCCACATCGTGAGCTCGCCACACTGGATGGGCTGGGTATCGTCATCTTCGACAACATCCCCGGTTCTGCGCAGGATCGCGCGGATGCGGGCACTGATCTCCCGTGCAGTACAGGGTTTCGGCACATAGTCATCCGCCCCTTGTTCGAGACCGATGATGCGGTCAACATCATCCCCGCGCGCCGTGAGCATCAATACCGGCAGGCGGCTCTTTTCACGAAGCTGGCGCAATACCTCCATGCCTGACAGGCGCGGCAACATGATGTCCAGCACCATGATGGAATAGCTTCCAGCCAGTGCCATGGCCAAGCCTGTTTCGCCGTCGTGGGCTACCTCCACGGCAAAGCCCTCCTGTTGCAGGTAGTCACGCAGCAGTTCTACCAGCTCCAGATCGTCATCCACCAGCAATACACCGTTCATCCCGGATTCCTTCCATACACGATATCCGCGCGATGTTAATGAGCCATGCCCGGAGGCGGAATCGCCACTCCGCGTGTTTGACTGCTTTTTACACCTGCCGGCAAGTGCGCGTGGGTACTTGAATGGACTTTACCTAGGCTTTAGAGCGCTTGATGTGGCTGACTGGAAAATGCCAATTGTTCCGTTGCGGCACGCCAAATGCATAGCCATGTCGTCCCAATGGCCCGTTACGTCTTGTAATAGAGGAGAGGACCATGTCCATTCGTCGTCACACCGCAAGCATCATTCTCTGCGCGCTGGCACAGGCTTGGGGGTTGCCCGCCCTGGCGCAAAGCGAGCAACGTCCGCCAGCTCCGCCTTCCGCTGCTGCACCGCACGCTGGCCCTGAAGAAGGGCGTCCGGGTGGGTTCCCCCATCCAGGGCTGGAGCGTCTGGGGTTGAGCGAGGAGCAGCAGGACAAGATTTTCGCCATTCTGCACGCCCAGGCTCCGGCTGAGCGTTCTCAGGGCAAGGCTGCGCAGAAAGCCCGGGAGGCGCTGTTTACGCTGGGGCGTAGCGATGCTACGGATGCTCAGCGCCTGCGCGTCGCCGCCGACGCTCTGGGCAAGGCTCTGGCAGAGCAGGCCTTGTTGCGTACAAATACACAGCTGCAGATCCGCGCAGTGTTGAGCCCGGAGCAGCGCACTCGACTGGAAGAGGAGGCTCCACCTCACCAGCCTCCGGCTCCTTTTGAGTTTTCCCCTGGCAAGCCCGCTCCCAACGCGCCAAAGGCGCGGCCCTGAGCCGGCTTTTGCACCCCGCTTCAAGCGGGGTGTTTTTTCATCGCCGCACCGCTCCAAGATGAAAAAGCGTCCCTTCGGAGGACCGGATCATCGCATCGCGATGGAACGAGGGGCCATTTTTCAGGCGTTGGTCGGCAAGCTGGCTACATGCAGGATCTGGGTAGGCAGGGCAAAGTCGATGTGCTCCTGGCGGCAATGGTCAACCAGCGCCAGGTTGATCTTCTGTTGAGTGTCCATGTAAGCACCGTAATCGGGTTTCAGCATGTAGTACACCACCTCGTATTCCAGGCCGGAGGTCGCGAATCCCTTAAAATGTGCACGATCGAAGCGGGTATCCGGCAGTGCCTCGATGATCTGGCGGACGGCGTTGCTGAGTGCTTCCAACTGGTTCGAGGTCGTAGCGTAGGTGACGCTGAAACCAAAGACGATGCGTCGTTCGGCCATGCGCTTGTAGTTGCGTACCCGGCTTTTCAGCAGGTCGTTGTTCGAGAACACCAGCTCCTCACCGGAGAGACTCTGGATACGCGTGGTTTTCAGTCCGACGTGTTTGACCGTGCCAGCCATGTCGTCGACGACGATGAAATCGCCCACCACGAAGGGTTTGTCCATGGCGATGGAGAGCGAAGCGAACAGATCGCCCAGCACGTTTTGAAGCGCCAGCGCCACGGCCACGCCGCCGATGCCGAGAGATGCGATCAGCGCTGTGATGTCGATGCCCAGGTTGTCCAGGAGCGAGAGCAGCACCACAACCCAGATCAGCAGGCGCGCGATGAAGGCAATCACGCCGACATTGGTCAGTGCGGCGCCGTCGCCAGCCTTGAGGTTGGCTTCGGTGCGCAGTTGCAGCCAGCTCTTGAGCGCTCGGGTGGCCCAGATCCCGGCCTGCAGGACGAGCAGCACCATCATGCCTTTCAGAGGGAGCGCCGCCAGGTTTTCCGGCAATTCGATCTGGGTCAGACCCGCGAGCAGGGAAAGCCAGAGCATGAACGGTAGTTTGGTGGCGGTGAGTACTTCGGCCAGTACATCGTCCCAGATCAGGTGGGTACGTTTGCTGAGCGCACGTAGGTGCCTGACTGTGAGCCGGCGGGCGATGAGCAGTGAGCACAACGCCAATGCCATGACGGCTAATGCCGTGGCCAGCTCCTCTAGCGAATTGTTCTTCAGCAGGTAATCGAGTGTCTTCATCGTCTGGGAAGTCTTTCAGCCGAATGGGAGGATTGGAGATGGGCGTGCGAACGCTGTATGGCAGCGAGCAGACGTTGCAGGAAACTTGCCATTTCGCTCTGCAGGCTCAGATGGAAACGGGCGTGGTGGTGATCCCGGGCTTCGATGCGCACGGTGAGCCAGTCGGAGGGCGCCTGCTCGAAGACCACGTCGTCCGTGATGTCGTCGCCAGCAAAGATGGCACAGTCGCAACCAGCCTCGCGCACTAGAAGACGCACGGCCTGGTATTTGTCCGGTGCATCTGTCGGCAGCAGGTTGAATACGCATTTCCCCCCGATCACGCGCGGTTGCGGGCTGAGGGCACTGATGGCGCCTTGGATGGCTTCGCGTGCCTGGTCGCGATTGCGTGCGAGGCGGTAATGCAGTGACAGCGATTGCCCCTTGTCTTCGATGCGTACGCCGCTGCGTTGGATTTCTACATTGCCGTGCAGTGCGCCCAGCCAAGCGTTCACCAGCGGCTGGTGATCCACCGGTGTGTAGCCGGGCAGTCCTTCCGCCCCATGATTGCCAACGATGTAGTGCGGTGTGAAGCCCAGCCGGCCGGACACATCTTCCACCGAGCGGCCGGTCACGATGGCCACCGGCAGCCTGTCAACCAGTTGGGCAAGCGTGCGGGTGATCGCCAGGGGTGCCCGGGCCTGATCCGGCAGCGGCACGATGGGCGCCAGAGTGCCATCGAAATCCAGCGCGAGCAGGGGGTGGCGTGCAACGATCTCGGCGATCGCGTGATCGCCCTGGGCAGAGAACAGATGAGGCATCGGATCAGTTTCCGTCGTTGGCATCGAGGCGTGCATTCAGCCTTTCGGAGCGGCGCAGGCGCGCTGCGTCCAGCAGCATGTTTGCAGCCCAGCGATATACGTTGTCTTCACGGACCATGGCACGCAGGCTGCGCATGCGTTGGGCCTGTTCCTCGCGAGACATGGTCAGCCCCTTGTACAGGGCATCGGCCGTGCTCTCCACGTCGTAAGGGTTGACGATCAATGCGGTGTGGAGTTCGCGCGCGGCACCGGTGAATTCACTGAGCACCAGCGTGCCCTGGTTGTCGTCACGCGCGGCGATGAATTCCTTGGCCACGAGGTTCATGCCATCGTGCAGGCTGGTGACCACGCAGCAATCCGCACCTCGGTAATGGCGTGTGACAGCTGCACTGTCCTGATGCTCTGCGATCAGGCGGATGGGCTGCCAGCCACCTTCGCCATGCCGTTGATTGATACGCTCCGAGAGCAGCGTCACCTGCTGTACGAAGAGCTGATACTCATCCAGTGCCGAGCGCGTGGGGGCCGCGAACTGTACGAAAGTGAAGCGGCGGCGCAACTCGCTATGCTTTCGCAACAGCCGGTCTACCGCGTGGAAGCGTTCGATGATGCCTTTGGTGTAGTCGAAACGATCCACACCCACGGCGACCAGGTGGTCGTCTTCGACGCCCAGCATTGCACGCAGGCTTGTGCGGCATTCACCAATCGCCGGTTGCCGGCGCATTTCTTCGCGGCTGGGCCAATGGATGGAGATCGGGTAGCTGTTGACCTGCGTCTGGGCGCCATCGAAGGTGATCGTGGATTCCTCCAGGCGGATGCGGGATTCCAGGAAACGATCCACCGATTCGAGGAAGTTGCGGCAGTGGAACCGGGTGTGGAAGCCGAGGATGGAGCTGCCCAGCATGCCGCGCAGGATTTCCTCGTGCCAGGGGCAGACGCCGAAGGATTCCGGGTTGGGCCAGGGGATGTGCCAGAAAGTGATGATGGTGGCGTTGGGCAGTTGCTTGCGCAGCATCGCCGGCAGTAATGCGAAGTGGTAATCCTGGATCAGCACGATGGGATCTTCAGTGCGTGCTTCCGCGGCTACGGCATCGGCAAAGCGCTGGTTTACCACCCGGTAATATTCCCAGTCCGACAGCCGGAATACCGGCCGCACGTGTGCCAGGTGGCACAGCGGCCACATGCCTTCATTGGCGAAGCCATAGTAATAGCCTTGTTCTTCTTCCTCGCTGAGCCAGATGCGCCGCAGCGTGTAATTCGGGTTCTCGGGCGGTACCTGCACGTGATCGCGCGAGTCGACGGTGTCACGATCTGCATTGCCAGCACCATGCGCGATCCAGGTGCCCGAGCAGGCGCGCATGACTGGCTCGATGGCGGTGACCAGGCCACTGGCCGGTTTTTGTACCTGGACGCCGTCCTCCTTGCGGACATGGATGTAGGGCTCGCGATTGGAGACCACGATCACCTGCTCGCCGCGCAGCTCCGTATTCAGCAATTGGCGCAGACGTTCCGGGGTCCAGGTTTCGGTGTTCATGCGCGAACGGCGTTCTTCATCCATCTCGCGCATCATGGCTCTCAACTCGGAGGCCAGCGATTGCAGCTCCGGAGGCGGGCGGAACGGCCCAAGCAGATCGCTGCCACGCAGCAGCGCGCGCGTGCCGGCCACCCAGCCGCGCCAGCTCATGTGGGCCACCACCACGGTGATCAATGCGATCACCAGTCCCAGCACCACGAACAGAATGATCAGATATTGGCGGGTGTCGGCGCTGCGTAGGTGTACGAAGCCCAGATCGTGAAGCACGATGAGATATGTATCGGTGCCCGCGCCGACGACCGGAATCGAGGCCACGTGCAGATCGCGTTGATCCTGGGAGAAGATCGCGTTGGGGTGCTTCACGTATTCGAAGGCGTCTGCGCAGCTAAGCAGGGGAGGAAAGGCTGGGGTCGAGAGGAGGCGCTCGCCGTCACGGCGGCAGAGCGCCAGCGCGAACAGGCGCTCGTCGCGCAGCGCGCGGTGGAATTCGCGCTGCAGCTCATCGTTGTCGAGCGATTCACTTCTGCTCAGGGCGTTGCTGACCGACTCGGCAACAAGCGCGGCGCGACTGTCCAGATCCCGCAGAAACCAGCGCAGGGTCAGGCGGTCGACCAGAGGTACCGTGATATAGGCTGCAGCCACGAGTACCAGGCAGAGCGGCAGGAGGAAACGCAGTTGCAGTCGGAGGGTTTTCATGGTGGCTCTCTTTCTGCTGCGGTGCAGTAACCTTTATAGGATTGCACAGCATGGCGAAGCTTGCGAACCCTTGACAGTTCGCGTCGTTTGTGTGTTTGTATTTACTGGCGTTGTGCCACTTAACGAAGAGAAGGGAGCGCGGCATGCAGCAAGCGACATTGGCGGGGGGCCTGATCGGCAACAGCGCGATCGGGGCACTGGTCGATCAGCAGGCGAATGTGGTGTGGGCCTGTCTGCCGCGTTTCGATGCCGATCCCGTGTTCTGCAGCCTGCTTTCCCCCCCCGGAAGGGAAGAGGGGGAAGGCTGCTTCAGCATCCTGCTGGCTGATTTTGCCCATGCGGAGCAGCAGTACATCGACCATACCGCTGTGCTGCGTACCTGGCTGCATGACAAGCATGGCGGTTGCGTGGAGGTGGTGGATTTCGCGCCGCGCTTTCGCCTGCATGGGCGGATCTTCCATCCGACCATGCTGGTGCGGCGCGTGCGCAAGGTTGCTGGCAATCCGCGCATCAGCATCCGCCTCAAACCGCGCTTCGAGTACGGTGCCCAGTCACCGACGATCACCTTCGGCAGCCATCACATCCGTTATGTCGGCCCCGAGAGCGTCCTGCGCCTGACCACCAACCTGTCCATCCACGCCGTGCTGGAAGAACGGCCGATGTATGTACATGACACGCTGAGCCTCATCCTCGGGCCGGATGAGACCGTGCAGGAGAACGTCGAAGAGGTGGCCCGCAAGTTTCTGGAAGACACCACGGATTACTGGCAGGACTGGGTACGGACGATCTTCGTGCCGGTCGACTGGCAGGATGAGGTGATCCGGGCTGCGATCACGCTCAAGCTCAATGCCTTCGACGACACAGGCGCGATCATCGCCGCGATGACCACCTCGGTGCCTGAGCATCCGGATTCCGGGCGCAACTGGGATTACCGCTACTGCTGGCTGCGTGACGCTTATTTCGTGGTCAATGCGCTCAACCGCCTGGGGGCCACCACCACCATGGAGCGCTACATCGCCTACATCCTCAACGTAGTAGCGGCCGCCGGGGAGGGGCAGCTGCAGCCCGTCTACGGCATTTCAGGTGAGGCGGATCTCGTCGAGGGCAAGGCGCCCGCGCTGGCGGGCTATCGCGGCATGGGGCCGGTGCGTGTGGGCAATCAGGCGTATGAACAGATCCAGCACGACGTCTATGGCTCCGCCGTGCTGGCGGCAACACACATGTTCTTCGACACCCGTCTGCGTCATCGGGGCGATGAAAATCTTTTCCGCCAACTGGAGCCGCTTGGGCACAAGGCGCTGGCCAACTACAACCAGCCGGATGCCGGGATCTGGGAGCTGCGTGGCTCCAAACGCGTGCATACCTATTCCAGCGTGCTGTGCTGGGCTGCCTGCGACCGCCTCGCTCGGATCGCCGCGAAGCTGCGTCTGCCCGAGTCCGAAAATTTCTGGCGCGAAGCCGCCGACCGTATCCATGCCGACATCTGCGCCCATGCGTGGAATTCGCAACGCCGGGCCTTCGTAACTTTCTGGGGCGGTGATGTGCTGGATGCGAGCCTGTTGCTGATGCACGAGTTCGGTTTTCTGGAGGCCGATGATCCACGCTTTGCGCAGACCGTGGCTGCCATCGAAGGAGAGCTCAAGCATGGTGATTTCATCTACCGCTACGTAGAGCGTGACGATTTCGGCCGTCCCGAGAATGCCTTCCTCGTCTGTACCTTCTGGTACGTGTATGCCCTGCATGCGTTGGGGCGCATCGACGAAGCCCAGAAATGCTTCGCCAATCTGCTGGGGTGTTGCAACGAACTGGGCCTGTTGGCTGAGGACATTGATCCGCGAACCCATGAGCAATGGGGCAATTTCGTGCAGACCTATTCCATGGTGGGTCTGGTCAATTGCGCACTACGCCTGTCCCCTCCCTGGGAACAGGCCTATTGAGCATTGGCCGAGCGCCCGGTTTGTCCCCCTCGTGGTGCAAGAGGGGAGCGCCCGGGCATTCGAAGGGCATGGCAGGGAGAGCCTATGGCCTTCACAAAGCAGGTGTACGCCTATTTTCGTGACCAAGACGTCGGCATGTGGCGTCTTTGATTGCCAATATCGTCAATAGCCGCCTGATGCTGCGGGCTGGCGCCATTCCTGCTTGTTAAGCCGGGAGAACGGTACACACCCTGAGGCCTTTCGCCCGCGAGGTGCTCATGTCACTCCTGCCCGATCTGCGTACCCTGATGTTTGCGCATGGCGTGTTCCTGCTGTCCGCAGCCATTGGTTTCTTCACTGCGGCGTGGTGCCTGCGCCAATTCCATTCCCTGTTGTTGTGGGCTATCTCCTGCCTGCTGATGGGTGGTGGCACCCTGTTGCTTGCCCTCAGGGGCTACGTCGCACCCGAGGTCAGCATCCTGCTTGGCAACTATCTGGTCATCACCGCCTGCGCGGTGCTGGTGTTGGCGATAGCACGGGATTTTTCCAGTCCTATACCCAGATGTCGTCTGCTGGCGCTGCTTGTGATAGCGACTGGAGGCGTCAGCGCAGGTTATTACTTTCTGCCGAATACCGATCTGCGCTTGTTTTTCAGTGCTGGCGTGTGTGGCGTGATGTTGATAGATGCCGCGCGTCTGAGCTGGCAGAAACTGCACGAGCCTGAGATGACCGGCGTTCTGCTGGGTATCCTGCTGCCCCTGGTGTTACTGGTGGTGGGGTGTCTGCTGATCGGGGCGTTGGCCATGATGCGTTTCCTGGGAGGCGTGCCGCTGGTCGAGGACCATGTCGGCGGCGCGATCTTCCAGTTTGGCTGGTTGCGTCTGGGGGCCGGCCTGCTGATCATGCTCTCGCTGCAGGGGCTGTATTTTTCCGTGATCCTGTTCGTCGCCCTGCGTCTGAACATGCGCCTGCGCCATGAGGTCCAGCATGATCCGCTGACCGGTCTGTACAACCGGCGCATGTTCGAGGATGTAGCCACGCACGAGCGCGCACGCTGGCTGCGCGGTGGCGATCCGTTTGCAGTGCTGTTCATCGATCTGGATCACTTCAAGTGGATCAACGACGGGCACGGACACGCTGCAGGTGACGAGGTCTTGCGTACAATCGCCTCCCTGCTGCGCCGGCAATTGCGTGAGGCGGACGTGATCGCGCGCTTTGGCGGCGAGGAATTCTGCGTGCTGATGCCCGGACAAAGCGCACAGAATGCGGCCGAGATTGCCGAACGTCTGTGTCACGCGGTGGCCGATTTGTGCATACAGTGGCAAGGGCAATCCATCAGGCTCAGCGTGAGTATCGGCGTGGCCTTGCCGCAGGGAAGCGTGGAAACGCTGGAATCCGTGCTGGCTCGCGCCGATCAGGCGCTGTATGCCGCCAAGCAGGGAGGGCGCAATCGCGTGGTACTGCAGGCGGCTTGACTACCGCAAACATCGTTCAGGAGAAAACATGAAGCAGATCAGCAGGCCATGGGTGTTGGCAGTGATTCTCGGCCTGGGTGTGATAGCAGGCTGCCAGACGGTGCAGACCACCGCACCGGGCGTGGTCGGCGTGAACAGGCAACAGCACGTTTCGCCGCTGATCAACCGCGATCAGCTCAACCAGCAGGCCACGCTGCAATATCAGCAGGTGCTCAAGGAGGCAGACGGCAAGCGCCAGCTCAATCAGGATGCGGCCATGCTGGCGCGCGTGCGCCGTATCGCCGATCGCATCATCCCGCAGGTGAAGACCTTCCGGCCGGAGGCGGCAAGCTGGAAGTGGGAGGTCAATGTGATCAAATCGGATGAACTGAATGCCTGGTGCATGCCCGGCGGCAAGATCGCCTTCTATTCCGGTTTGATCGAGCAGTTGAAGGCGACCGACGACGAACTCGCGCAGGTGATGGGGCACGAGATCGCGCATGCTCTGCGTGAGCATGCATGGGAGAGGGCGTCCAAGTCGGCCACGGCCGGGCTTGGTATTTCCATCCTGGGCGCAGGTGAGGCCCACATAGATATGGCATCTATGGTCTACAACGTGACTTTCGAGTTGCCCAATTCGCGCGAGCATGAGACCGAGGCTGACCGCATTGGTATCGAACTGGCTGCCCGCGCCGGTTATGATCCGCGCGCGGCCGTAACGTTGTGGCAGAAAATGGGCAAGGCCAGTGGCAGCAGCAGTTCACCGAAATGGCTGTCCACGCACCCAGCCAGCACCGAGCGCGAGCAGGATCTTCGTTATTACGGCGATCTGGTGATGCCGCTCTATGGAGCAGGCACGCAAGCGCTGATACATCCGCTTACACAAGGGAACGAGCTGGAAACACGTCGGATAGGGTGACTACCTAGGATGGGGCTCAGACAGGAGGAATTGCTTCCTGTCCGAAACTGACCTCAAACGCCAAGGAGTCCGATCATGAAGAAAACCGTCCGTAATCTGTTTGCCGCTACAACGCTTGGTGCTGCTTTGCTGGGCGCTGCTTTCGCCCATGCTGAAACCACTGTGTCAGCTCCATCCCCTGCTCAGTCGCGTTTTGACATGCTCGATACCAACAAGGATGGGGTTCTGAGTAGGGATGAGTTTCTGGCTCAGCGGCCAACAGGAGCACGCGAGGGGCGTCACGGCGGCATGCGCAAGGTGCGTGCTGACAGGGGAGATCATACACTTTTCGCATTGAGCGAGAAGGCTGCAGATGGTGTCGTGATGCGTGCCGACGTCGAGAAACTGGGGCGACCCAATGCGTTGAGCCGCTTCGATGCCATGGATACCAACAAAGACGGCAAGCTGACCGCAGACGAGCGCGCTGCCTGTGCGCGTATCCGAAGCTGACGAGCAAACCCTGCCCATCAGGACAGCCGCCTGGGGGCGGCTTTTTTCAGCCTTCCAGGAAAAACCATCCTTGATGGATGGCGCAACAGCGTGGCCATAGGGCCAGGGAATTGGGGGCGAGTGGCTTCAGCCTGTCCGCCCCGTGTGCTTGTCATCCAGTACGGGAACTCCCTCATTGGCCGGTACTCTACTTCCATCACGCGGGTCGCCTTCCGTGCGATCTGCCTGCCTGTGATTCATGCCAGCGTTGTGAATGTGGATTCGGCAGCCCGAGTCATGGATTGCCGTGTCTTCGATCGACGCACGATTCTCCCGTACCGGCAACAGGCCAGGGGAGAGATGCAGAACCAGGATGCAGTGCCTGAGCATCGCCTTCCGTCATTTCCGCCACAGGAGAACGTTGATCATGTCATTGAGAAAATCCGCGACTGTTGCCGTCTGTTGCGCGCTTACCCTGGGTATCGGCACCACATGGGCACAAACAGGTGCATCGAATTCCTCTGCATACGAGCCCATGGTCGGACAGGCGGGCAAGGATGTCATATGGGTGCCGACCTCCCAGGCGCTGGTGGACCGTATGCTCGATATGGCCAAGCTGACCCCCAAGGACAATCTTGTCGATCTGGGGTCGGGTGATGGCCGTCTGGTCATCACCGCTGCCAAGCGGGGGGCGACCGCGCGTGGCATCGAATACAACCCGGACATGGTGGCCCTCTCCAGACAGGCAGCCGCAATGGAAGGTGTGACAGGGCGCGCCACTTTCGAGCAGGCGGATATCTTCGCGTCGGATTTCTCCGCGGCAACGGTGGTGACATTGTTTCTGCTGCCGGAATTGAACCTGCGCTTGCGGCCCACGCTGCTGGATATGAAGCCCGGCACGCGGGTGGTTTCCAATTCATTCAACATGGATGACTGGAAGCCGGACGAGGAGGCTGTGGTGACCGAAGGGTGTACCACTTACTGCAGTGCCTTCAAATGGATAGTGCCCGCCAAGGTGGCTGGCACCTGGAAGCTTGGAGACAAGGAGCTGGTGCTCACCCAGACCTTCCAGATGATCGAAGGTGTATTGCGTAGTGGGGGCGCCGTGCAATCGATCAGTGATGCGCGCCTTGATGGCGCGCAGATCCGTTTTTCCGTCAGCAAAGAGCATTACACCGGGATGGTGAACGGGAAGGAAATACAGGGGCGGATCAATGGCAAGGTCACCTGGCGGGCTACCTTGGTTGAGGGCTGAATCCCGAGGTTCTCTGCGGATGAATTGTCGCGCGGCGTCGTGCCCGATCATGCCGAGGCATTGAAGTACAAACAGGCGCGGGTGCTTGCGCTTGGCAACAAAAAGGGCCGGTGTGGAAGCACCGGCCCTTTGGTTTGCATGTCGTACGCGCAGGCTTATTCCACCTTGGCGGCGCGGCGGCGCTCGTGTTCCTTGAGGTGGCGCTTGCGCAAACGGATCGATTTCGGCGTGATTTCGACCAGCTCATCATCAGCGATGAACTCGATCGCGGACTCCAACGTCAGCGCGATCGGCGGCACCAGGCGTACGGCTTCGTCGGTACCAGAGGCACGCACGTTGGTGAGCTGCTTGCCCTTGATCGGGTTGACCACGAGATCGTTGTCGCGCGAGTGGATGCCGATGATCATGCCTTCATAGACCGGATCGTTGTGGCTGACGAACATGCGACCACGATCCTGCAGCTTCCACAGCGCGTAGGCCACGGCAGCGCCATCATCCTGGCTGATCAGTACACCGTTGCGGCGGTCGTTCATGCTGCCGGCCATCGGGGCGTAATCATCGAACACGTGGCTGGCAAGCCCGGTGCCGCGCGTGAGCGTGAGGAATTCCCCCTGGAAGCCGATCAGGCCGCGGGCGGGGATGCGGTACTCGAGGCGCACACGCCCCTTGCCGTCCGGAGCCATATCCTGCAGTTCGCCACGGCGACGCCCCAGTTCTTCCATCACTCCGCCCTGATGTTCTTCTTCGACGTCGACGGTCAGCATTTCGTAAGGCTCACATTTGACGCCGTCGATTTCCTTGTAGACCACGCGCGGCCGACCGACCGCCAGTTCGTAGCCTTCGCGGCGCATGCTTTCGAGCAGCACTGTGAGGTGCAATTCGCCGCGACCGGAAACTTCGAAAACATCGGCGTCCTGGGTGTAGCTCACGCGCAGTGCCACGTTCTTCAGCAGTTCCTTTTCCAGACGCTCGCGGATCTGGCGGCTGGTGACGAATTTGCCTTCACGACCCGCGAGGGGCGAGGAGTTCACCTGGAAGTTCATCGTCAGCGTGGGCTCATCCACTGCGATGGGCTTCATGCCTTCGAGGCGCTCGGGGTCACAGACCGTAACCCCGATACCGACCTGATCGATACCCGAGATCAGCACGATGTCACCGGCTTCGGCCGATTCTGCCGGCGCACGCTCCAGCCCGGTGAAGGTGAGGATCTGCGAAACCTTGGCACGGCCACGGTTTTCCTCACCATACATCACCACGACATCCTGATTCGGCCGGATGCGGCCACGCTTGATGCGGCCGATGCCCAACTGACCGATGTAGGTGGAGTAGTCGAGCGAGCAGACCTGTACCTGCAGCGGACCTTCAGCATCGACCTCAGGTTGCGGCACATGCTCAAGGATGGCTTCGAACAGCGGCTTCATGTCGGTGCCGGGCTTGTCGGCATCCAGCATGGCGAAACCGTTCAGGGCGGACGCATAGACGATCGGGAAATCCAGTTGCTCGTCCGTGGCGCCAAGCTTGTCGAAGAGGTCGAAGGTCTGGTCGATCACCCAGTTCGGACGGGCGCCGGGGCGGTCGATCTTGTTGATCACGACGATGGGCTTGAGGCCCAGGCCCAGGGCTTTGCGGGTGACGAAACGGGTCTGCGGCATTGGGCCCTCGACCGCGTCGACCAGCAGCAGTACGGAATCGACCATCGACAGCACGCGCTCGACTTCACCACCGAAGTCGGCGTGTCCCGGGGTGTCGACGATATTGATGTGGGTATCGCCATACTTGATCGCGCAGTTCTTGGCGAGGATGGTGATGCCGCGTTCCTTTTCCTGATCGTTGCTGTCCATCACGCGCTCGGCGACCTGCTGGTTTTCGCGGAAGGTCCCGGACTGGCGGAGGAGCTGGTCGACCAGCGTTGTCTTGCCATGGTCGACGTGGGCGATGATGGCGATATTACGAATGCTGCGGCTCATGGATGGCTTCTTGCGTAGGGGGAAAGAGCGCGGATAACTCGCCGCGCGGGAGAGCGATTGCTCAAAAAGGGCGCAATTCTAGCACGCGCACCCTCTACCCGTCGTGCCTCAAGCTTGGCTCATAGACCGCCATTGCGCGAGGTGCTGCGCAAGCTGTTCGGTGACATTGGGAGCCAGACTGTCGATTCCATGGAATCCGGGCCACTGCCCGCCAAACTGGCGCAGCCAGGTGATCTGGCGTTTGGCGAGCTGGCGGGTGGCGGCGATGCCTTGTTCGCGCATCGTGGCGCGGTCGGTTTTGCCGTCGAGATGGTCCCACATCTGGCGATAGCCCACGCAGCGCATCGAAGCCATTTCCGGTTTGAGCTGATAGCGCTGACGAAGGCTGCGCAGCTCGTCTTCGAGTCCGTCGGCAAGCATTGCTTCAAAGCGCTCTGCGATGCGGGCATGCAACACACCGCGCTCACCGGGCAACAATGCCAGTGACAGATAATCGATTTCGGGGCCTGGTGCTTCTCGTTGGGCATAGCTTTCGGCCAGCGCCTTGCCGGTGAGCAGCACGATTTCCAGTGCGCGCTGGATGCGTTGCGCATCGTTGGGATTGAGGCGTGCGGCGGCTTCCGCATCAAGCGAGCCCAGCCGGGCATGCAGGGCGGGCCAGCCCAGGTGCGCGGCGTCTTCCTCGATCTGCTGGCGCAATGCGGCGTCGGCTTGCGGCAGGTCCGAAAGGCCCTCGCGTAGCGCCTTGAAATAAAGCATGGTGCCGCCTACCAACAGCGGCAACCGGCCGCGTGCCTGTATTCCAGCGATCAGGGGCAGGGCGTCGGCACGGAAGCGTGCGGCGGAATAGGCCTCTTCCGGACTGATGATATCGATCAGATGGTGCGGACAGCACGCGCGCTCAGTTGCGCTGGGCTTGGCTGTGCCGATATCCATGTCGCGATAGACCAGTGCGGAATCCACGCTGATGATCTCGACCGGAAAACGTTCGGCCAGCGCCAGGGCGGCGGCGGTCTTGCCGCTCGCCGTCGGCCCCATCAACAGTACGGCACGAAGGGGCGGAGCAGTCTTACTGCCCGGCAATGGTCATCTTTCCGACTACCAGCGAAGGGCATTGCTTGCCACCCCGGATCACCGTGTCGCCACCGACCAGTACGATGTTGCGCAGCATCTCGCGCAGATTGCCGGCGATGGTGATCTCATGCACGGGGTGGCTGATCTCGCCATTCTCGATCAGATAGCCTGCCGCGCCGCGCGAGTAGTCGCCGGTCACGTAATTGACCCCCTGACCCATCAGATCGGTGACCAATAGACCGTGACCGATCTCGCGTGCCAGCTCGACCAGACTGTGACGCCCAGGCCGGACGATGAGGTTGTGACAGCCACCCGCATTGCCGGTGGTCTCCATGCCCAGCTTGCGCGCCGAATAGCTGCCGAGGAAATAGCCTTGCAGTATTCCGTGACTGACAAGCTGGCGCGCGCGTGTGGCCACACCTTCGTCGTCGAAGGGTGTGCTGCCCAGTGCCTTGGGAATGTGAGGAAGTTCGTCGATGCTGACTTCCGGCGAGAAGACCGGCTGGCCGAGCGCATCGAGCAGGAAACTTGTGCGGCGATAGAGCGCGCCGCCGCTGGCGGCCTGAATGAAATGCCCAAGCAGACCGCAGGCCTGTGGGGCTTCGAAGATGACCGGCAATTCGCAAGTGGACAGACGGCGCGAGTCCAGGCGGGCCAGCGCACGGCGTGCAGCGTAATCACCGATGGTGGCAGGGTCAGCGAGCTCGCGCGGATCACGGGTACTGCTGTACCAGTCTCCGGTCTGCATGTCATCACCTTCTCCTGCGATTACGCTGCAGGAGATGGAATGGCGCGAAGTATCGAAACCAGCACAGAACCCCAGGCTGTTGGCGGCCATGAAACGGGATTCCTGAACGTACACGCTGGCACCGTCCGAATTTGCGATCTGAGGGCTGACGGCAAAAGCCGCATTCTCGCAATGCTTGGCGATCTCGGCTGCCTGAGTGGCATCGACCTGCCAGGGGTGGTGCAGGTCCAGCGCAAGATCCTTGCGCTTGCCTTGCCATAGACGTTCAGGATCCGCCAGACCTGCCGCCGGATCCGCTGCCGTGAAGCGAGCGATGGAGAGCGCGGCGTCCACGGTGGCACGCAGTGCTGCTCGCGAGAAATCGGAACTGCTGGCGTGACCGCGTTGCTGGCCGACATAGACTGTGACGCCCAGCCCTTTGTCGCGGTTGTATTCAAGGGTTTCGACCTTGCCCTGGCGGACCGTGACGGTCTGCCCGAATCCTTCTGAAATGTCGGTTTCGCAGGCGCTCGCGCCGCGCTTGCGGGCATAGTCGAGGATGTCCTGAGCGATCTCGCGTAGTTCGGAACGGCGGTAGCTGAAGGCGTTGCGGTTTTTCGGCATGGCGGGAGGCGGCAGGGCAAAGGCTATAATCTTATCTCTTCACAGCCCGCTTGGCGCGGCGTGCTCCCGCGAGCACGCATCCCTGGGCCGTGTCCCAATAAGACTCCAGTCATTTCGTCCATGAAGAACAACCGCCAGGAAGAGCCCGAATATTTCGTCAGCAAGTCGCAGCGCAAGCGCGACATGGATGCCCTGCAGGATCTTGGCAAGATGTTGACGGAATATCCGTTGGCGCGCCTGAAGAAAGTGCCGATGTCGGACAATCTGCGCGAAGCGCTGGTGGAAATGCAGCGCCTTACGGCTAACGGTGCCCGTGCCCGACAGTTGCAGTACATCGGCAAGCTGATGCGCAGCGAGGAGGCTGCCCCGATCCGCGAAGCGCTTGAAGCGCTGTCCGGCAATTCTCGCGCGGAAACCGCGCGCATGCATCGTCTGGAGCAGCTGCGTGAACGCCTGCTGGAGGATGAGGCAACGCTGACGGAGCTGGGCGACCTCCATCCTGGTGCCGATTTGCAGCGTTTGCGTCAGCTGCGCAGGAACGCACTGCGCGAGCGTGCGGAGAATCGACCGCCGCATGCATTCCGAGAGCTTTTCCAGATGCTGAGGGCATTGGAAGACACTTCTGTGGCAGACGAGGAAATGCCGGAGGACTGACCCGGCAAATAACCTCTTCATTAAAGAGGTTATTTGGGCCGCCGTTAAACCTGAGAATCCCGCGATGGTGTTCCGTGGAAAGGTTCAGGTTAATGGCAGTTCCCTTGCCAGTACGTATCAACCTCGTTTCGTTGGCTTTTACGGCTCTGGTCGCCTGCGTCCTGACCGCTCTTGGGGGCTACTTCCTGTATTTCCAGCAGGTAGAGCATGCGCATTCGCGCGCCCGATTTGCCGCCGGAGATCTTGCGGAGCGGGCTGGGCACATGGCGCGATTGGGGCTGAGGCCACAGGACACCGCGCATTTCGAAGAGCAGTGCGAAGCAGTGATCCGCAACGATCCCTTGCTGGATGAAGCAGGTGTGCTCGATCCTCTGGGGCTGGTGCTGCATCACTATATTCGCGCCTCGGCCTCCTCCCTGCTGCTCTCTGATGCTTTTCCGATGAAGGAAGTCTTTTCCTTTGATGGCATGGAACGGGCGGAAATCAGGGATCCCCTGAATGGTGGGGCTGTGCTTGGCTACACCGCCGTCTCCATCAATCAGGACATGGTGTTGCGTCAGACTCTGCGTAATGTGGGCTGGCTGGTGATTTGCGCCCTCTCGTTGATCGCCGTGGGAGTGCTGGTCCAGCACGTGGTCTTCTGGAAGGCTCTGGGGCGTCCGCTGGCCGAACTTGTGCGTACGGCCGACGAGATCCAGCCAGACAGGCTGGAGACTATCCCACCCGCGCTGGAACGCCCTCGCAGAGATGACATCGGGCGGGTTTATGGTGCATTACGACGCCTCATCGAACGCCTGCAGGAAGCCCGTTTTGCCCTGCTGGAACAGAACGCCATGCTGGAGGTTGCAGTCCGTTTGCGAACCTCCGAGCTGGAGCATGTGAATCAGGCACTGGCTCGTGATATCGAGCGACGCAAACAACTGGAAGAGGAACTGCGTACGCAAGCCAATACGGATGCGTTGACCGGCCTTACCAATCGGGCCTTCGTGGTGCCCTATCTGGAGAAGCGTCTGGCCCAGGCACATCGGGAAACACATCGCTTGGGTCTGTTGTTGCTGGACTTCGATGGTTTCAAATGCGTCAACGATACGTGGGGGCATGCGGTTGGCGACCGGGCACTGCAGATCATGGCGCAGCGCATGCAACAGGAGTGCCGGGCTTCTGATGTGCTTGCCCGCCTGGGGGGAGATGAATTTCTGATCGTGCTTGAGGATTTTGCATCCCAGGCGGAGGCCCTGGGATTCTGTGAACGGATCGCGGCTCAGTTCAATGAGCCTGTGCTGGTGGAGCGGCTCGCGCTTTCTCTGGGAATCAGTATCGGTCTGGCCATCTATCCTGAACACGGCAGCACACTGGATACCCTGCTGGCCTCGGCCGATGCAGCCATGTATGCGATCAAGCAGGCCGGGGGCGGCGTCGCCCTGGCGGATCAGGCATTCATCATGCGCCGTGAGGCGTGAGGGCGCTGCCTATTCGGTCCTGGCCTGCAGGCCGTCAGCGCTGGTTTCCAGCCAGGTCGCCTGGGCATGCCAGTCCGCGAGCACCCAGCGTTGCTTCTCCAGGCCATCGACCGCGAGCAGATGCCTTGCGGGGCGATGGGTGTGGCCATGGACCATCCATTCGGCACCGGTCCTGCGGAAAGCCTGCTCGATGGCCTGTGGATTGACATCCGTGATGTCGGAGGGTTTGTCGTGCGTCGCCGATTCGCTACGCTGGCGGATGCGATTCGCCAACCGCAAGCGCCAGGAAAGCGGAAGCAGACGAAGCAGGGCAAGACTGAGTGGTGACCGGATACGACGGCGGAAGCGCTGATAGGCCAGATCGTCAGTACATTGCGCATCGCCGTGCAGCAACACAATCCGGTGCCCGTTCCATTCGATGAGCGCGGGTTCGGCGACCAGATGCGTACCGCTTCGCGCGGCAAAGCGCTTGCCCAGCAGGAAATCGCGGTTGCCGACGATGATGCTGGTTTTCACGCCAGAGCCGGTCAGCGCTGACAGCACATCGGCAATGCTAGCGCAGAAGGGATCATCCAGTTCGTCATCGCCAACCCAGGATTCGAACAGGTCGCCCAGAATCCACAGGGCATCCGCCTCACGTGCCGGTCCTGACAGGAAACGCAGGAAGGCTGCCGTCGTTTCTGGCCGTTCGGCACACAGATGCAGATCTGAGATGAAGAGGATCAAGGGTGTCCTGCCGATTGAAGAACGCCGGCGAGTGCCGGCGTTGCGTGCTGAAGGTCGATGCGGATCAGACCACTTCGGCCTTGTCGATCACCACGGTTTCGACAGGTACATCGGAGTGATAGCCGCTACGGCCGGTCTTGACCGCGCGGATCTGGTCAACCACGTCCAGCCCTTCGACGACCTTGCCGAACACTGCGTAGCCCCAGCCTTGCACGCTTTCGGCGCGGAAATCGAGGAAGTCGTTGTCCACGGTGTTGATGAAGAACTGGGCGGAGGCCGAGTGCGGATCAGAGGTGCGTGCCATGGCGATCGAGCCGCGCACATTCTTCAGACCATTGTTGGCTTCGTTGCGGATAGTCGCCTGGGTAGGTTTCTGGCTCATGTCCGGCAGCATGCCACCGCCCTGGATCATGAAATCCTTGATCACACGGTGGAAGATCGTGCCATCGTAATGTCCTGCCTCGACGTAGGCGAGGAAGTTCTTCACCGTCTCCGGCGCCTTTTCGGCATCCAGTTCGAGGGTGATGACGCCGAAGCGGGTGTGCAGCTTGACCATTGGTTCTCCTTGCTTGGGGTGGTATTGCGGCGATGCCGCAGTGATCTGTATAGGGCTACTTGCCGGCGGTGCCTGTGGGGAGCAGACGGGCGCTCTGGATGATGACAGGCATGCGCGGGACGTCGGAATGAGGGCCCGCGTTGGTCGTGGGGACCGCGCGGATCTTGTCCACGACATCCATGCCTTCGACGACCTTGCCGAATACCGTATAACCCCAGCCATCCTGGCCGGGGAAGTCGAGGAAACTATTGTCGACGGTATTGATGAAGAATTGCGATGTTGCGGAATGCGGAGCACCAGTACGAGCCATGGCAATGCTGCCACGCACATTCTTCAATCCATTCTTTGCTTCGTTCTGGATCGGTGCTTTGGTGGGCTTCTGATTCATGTCTGGCGTGAAGCCACCGCCCTGGATCATGAAGTTGC
This sequence comes from Candidatus Dactylopiibacterium carminicum, assembly GCF_014736495.1. Taxonomy (GTDB): domain Bacteria; phylum Pseudomonadota; class Gammaproteobacteria; order Burkholderiales; family Rhodocyclaceae; genus Uliginosibacterium; species Uliginosibacterium carminicum. The sequence continues at coordinate 4,347 of NZ_MDUX01000034.1, read as the reverse complement.
GGATCACGCGATGGAAGATTGTGCCATCGTAGTGGCCAGCCTCAACGTATTGCAGGAAGTTGGCGACACTCGCCGGTGCGCGCTGGGCATCAAGCTCCAGAGTAATGTTGCCCTGATTAGTGGCCAGTTGTACGCGCGGCGCTTCACCGGCTGCCGCGGCTGAAAGGGATGCGATGGCCAGTCCGGCGAGCAGGAATGCCCGGCGCAGGGTGGAGACGATAGTCATGTTCAGGCAGCTCCTTCGTAGATGATCTTCCAGTTTCCGTCCTCACGGATCCAGTACTGGCGTTTGCGCATGCGGTCGTTGAGGTTGTTGCTGCGATAATCCTGTTCGAAACTGACCATCACCAGCTCTTCATTGCCTGGAGAGCGCAACACGGTGAGCCCGTTCAGTTCCACCTTGATCCAGGCCTTGCTCGCATTGGCCGCCTGCTTCTGTTGCCGCCAAGCCGTCAGGTCGGTCTTGCCGGCAAGGAAACGCTTCGAGTAGTGGGACAAATAGCGCTCAGTGTCGCGGTTGGCCCAATCCCGGCGCCATTGCTCGATGCTGTCGGAGAGCGCCTTGCGCTCCACCTGCCAATCATCGAGAGAAGCCCATTCCACTCCGTTGCTGATGATCACGGGAGTGACACCGATCTGTACGTAGCGGGTGAGGGTGTCCAGATCCTGATTGGAGAGTACGACACAGCCCTCGGATGCCAAAGGCGCGCGCGCATAGGTGTCGGAGGGCACGCCATGCAGCCAAATGCCATACCCCGTGCGTCCCTGCATGCGATCCCATTCATTCGGGTAGTTGATGGGGAAGGCACGATTACCGTAGTAATCCGGTAATTTCTTGCGCGGCAGCATGCTGGTTACGTAATACACGCCGATGGGGGTTTTTAGGTCTCCTTCGCGCTGCTTTTCCGAGCCGCCACGCCCTTGGCTGGCATACCAGTCGGCAACCAGGCTCGGGCGACCATTGGTATTGCGATACAGGTACAGGCGGGATTGGCGGGTATCGACCACGACTGCGTATTGCTGCTCGGGATTCATCTGCAGCAGGTAGCGCGGGACCTGATTGCTTTCCGGACGCTTCAGATAGCCGTTCAGGCGTGCGCTGGCTTCGGCCCTCAGTTCGTTGAGGCGGACATCCGAGCCCTTGACGTTGCCCAGGGTCTGAAGTGGTTGGGCACGTGCCAGCAGCAGATCGCCACGGATCAGATGGGCTAGGCGAAAATTCGGATACAGCGAGATCAGGTTCTCGGTACGCGAGAGCGCGACGTCCAGACGGTTTTCCTCGATATCCGTGAGGATCAGGGCAATCGTTGCATCCGGACCAGCGTCGGAGACGCCGGCCATCAGCGATGGGGGAGCGCCAACCTGGAGTGTCGCTCCCGCCAGGACTACAGCCAGTATTCCTTTCAGGCCTCTGCGATACAGCTTTTTCAAGCGTTTTTCCTCAGCGTCCGATTCGTTCGCGCAGGATCAACCACCGCCCATCCTGCAACTGCAGATCCAGGGTCTTGCCGGTTGCCGTCTTCAAGGCATCTGACTCGTACTGCTGCCGGAACTTCGCGACGGCCTTGTTGCCATCCACACTCACGGAAAGATCGGTCAGGTTGACGCGAATGCTCTTCGGGCGATTTATGCGGTCAGCCCGTTCAGCCTCCCAGTCTTTGCGACTCTTGCCACCGGGGACCTCGAATCCCTTGGCGTAGTAGCCAAGGTAATCCTGAGCATTCTGCGCCGACCAGGCAGCGGCCCAATTCTGGACCGTACGCCTGACATTCGCCGTCTGGTTCTGTTGCGCCACGGCCGGCGCTGAGCTGCTGGCCGCCGAAGTCGAAGAACTGCTGCGCGCTGAAGCGGAGCTTGCCACCGCGATCGCCGCCGCACTGCTACTGGTGCTGAACTGTGCACTGCTGCTGGAGCTGCTCGACGATGATGCGCGGCTGCTGGTGCTACTGGACGAACTGGTGGCTGTCACCGCAGCCACAGTTACGGGGCGTGTCACGGCCGGCTGGGCACGCGGTGCCACAGCCGAGCTGATGTCACGCAACAGGTTCAGTTTGGCCTGAGCATTGGTGTTGCGGGAATCGATCTGTAGCGCCCGGTCGTAGGCCTGTCGGGCCATCTTGGTGTAGAGATCGCCGAGATTTTCGTGTGCGACGGCATACGAGGGGTGCGTACGGATGGCCATCTCCAGTGCCGCTCGTGCCTTGTCGAGCTGGTTCTGCTGAGCATAGATCACTGCCAGGTTGTTGTAAGGCTCAGGTAGTTCCGGCGCTTCCTCTGTGAGCTTGATGAAAGTGCTCGCGGCATCGTCGAGTTTGTTCATCTCGGCCAGGATCACGCCTTTCAGAAAACGGGCCTGCCGGTCGCGCGGGTTACCCGCCAGCACGCGTTCGACCTTCTCCAGGGCCTGAGCCTGTTGTCTCTTGGCGAGTAGTGCCTGGGCTTCGGCGATCGAGGCCGAGGCAGCCAGCGGGAAAGCTGTGCTGACGAGCGCCAGCAGCGCAGCAATGCAGAAGCGGGAGCGGGAGAAGGTCTGGCGGCGCATTATGGTAGAGTCGTTCCAGAGAAATCGTTGATTGGCTGACTGCGGCGGGATTCTACTTTACAACCGCCGGCATTCGTACTGTCCTGCCGACGATGTCTTGTCAGGCGTGCTCCAGGGGCTGCCCGCAGCCGTCTCGCTGGTCCATTGAATCCTGCGCTGACAGGTAGAATGCGCGGCCTGCCGCCATACATGAATGATGGCGTTGCGGGAAACAGACCGACAGAAGCGTTCCGGGTTCATTGCGAGGCTTGCCATGCCGCCATGGACGCTCACGAGACCGGCCAGACCGGCCAATTGCGCAAGGCAGACAGAGGCGCTCTTCATCGCCCAGATAACGAAAGAAATGCTCAGGATCCACAATTCGCTCGCCCGCGAAAAACAGGCATTCACCCCCATCGAATCCGGCAAGGTGCGCATGTACGTCTGCGGCCTGACGGTGTATGACTACTTCCATATCGGTAATGCACGCACGCTGACGGTCTTCGACATGGTCTACCGCTGGCTGACGACGGCGGGCTACGAGGTCAAGTATGTGCGCAACATCACCGATGTTGATGACAAGATCATCGAGCGGGCGAACCGTAACGGAGAGGCTATCGAGGCACTCACCGCGCGCATGGTTGCCGCGATGCACGAGGATTGCGATCGTCTGCTGATGTTGCGGCCTTCGGTTGAGCCGCGCGCCACGCACCACATCGATAACATGCTGGGTCTGATCGGTGATCTGGTCAGCAAGGGCAAGGCTTATCCTGCGAGTAATGGCGATGTCTATTACGCCGTACGGGAGTTTGCGGGCTACGGCAAGCTTTCCGGGAAGTCCATTGACGATCTGCGTGCCGGTGAGCGCATAGCGGTGGACGGTCACAAGCGTGATCCCCTCGATTTTGTACTCTGGAAGGCAGCCAAACCGCATGAACCGCACTGGTGCTCCTGTTATGGGGAAGGGCGGCCGGGCTGGCATATCGAATGCTCTGCGATGAGCCGTGCCGAGCTGGGCGAAACCATCGATATTCATGGCGGCGGTTGGGATCTGCAGTTTCCGCATCATGAAAACGAGATCGCGCAGAGCGAGGGCGCGTCCGGCAAGCCCTTCGTGAATTACTGGATGCACGCGGCCTTCCTCAACATGGACAACGAGAAGATGTCCAAGTCGCTGGGCAACGTGTTCACCACGCGTGAGATCCTGGTCAAGCTGGATCCGGTGCAGGGAGGCGAAACCGTGCGCTTCTTTCTGCTGCGCGGCCATTATCGTTCCGAGATCAACTATACCTGGGACATCCTGCAGGAAGCGCGCGGTGCACTGGCTTCGCTCTATACCGCCCTGCGCGATGTGCCGCCGGCCCCGGCGGCCGATTTCGAGCTCGACTGGAATGATCCGCATGCACGCCGCTTCCATGAGGCGATGTCCGACGACTTCAATACCCCAATGGCTTTTGCCGTGCTGTTCGAGTTGCGCAACGAGATCAACCGCACTCGCGATGGAAGACTTGCCGCCTTGTTGCGCGCGCTGGGCGGTACCCTGGGCTTCCTGCAGGCAGATCCTGCGGCCTTCGTGCAAGGTATGGCAGCGGCAGACGAGACGGCGGAAATCGAGGCCCTGATCGCAGCGAGAGCCGAGGCCAAGAAAGCCAGGAATTTCGCCGAGGCCGATCGCATTCGGGATGAAATCAAGGCGCGTGGCATCATTCTGGAGGACGGGGCTGGCGGTACTACCTGGCGCAAGGCGTGATGCATGGCGGGCGTAGGGCCCTGAATCGCCCCCGGTTCACTAGACACTTCGAAGCCTTAAGCTGGCAACCAAGTGG
>NZ_MDUX01000011.1 GCF_014736495.1 Candidatus Dactylopiibacterium carminicum | reverse complement strand
TCAGAATCTGTTCATAGTCTTACTGCGAGTCCGTGATCGGGGCTCATGCGCTGCTTGGCTGCCCACGGTTTGCTTTGCACAGTAAACCGGCTGCGGCAGCGCAGAGCTGCGCTCTGCTTTTTGCTGCCTACACCCCCGCTGACGCTCTCTCGCTACAGATTTTGAACAGGTTCTCAGGCCATGACCTTGGCGAAGGCTTCGGCTACGCGGCCGACGTTGCCGTCGTTGAGCCCGGCCACACAGATGCGGCCGCTGCGTACCAGATAGATGCCGAATTCTTCGCGCAGGCGGTCCACCTGCGGGGCGCTGAGGCCGGTGTAGCTGAACATGCCGCGCTGCTCGACCAGGTAATCGAAGTTGCGGCCGGGCAAGGTCTGCTTCAGTGCGCCGACCAGCGTTTCGCGCATGGCGATGATGCGCGTGCGCATGGCCTCCACTTCGGCCAGCCAGCCGGCCTTGAGCTGCGCGTCGCCGAGCACCGTGGACACCAGTTCGGCACCCAGCATCGGCGGGCTGGAGTAGTTGCGGCGCACCGTAGCCTTGAGCTGGCCCAGCACGCGTTTGGCCGCTGCCGCATCGTCACAGACCACCGACAGGCCACCGACACGTTCGCCATACAGCGAAAAGATCTTGGAGAAGGAATTGGAGATCAGGAAAGGCAGACCGGCGGCAGCCAGCGCGCGGATCGCGTAGGCGTCCTGCTCCATGCCGGCGCCGAAGCCCTGATAGGCAATGTCGAGGAAGGGGATGAGTTCGCGGCTGCGCACGACGTCGACGACCTTGTCCCATTGGGCCGGGGTGAGGTCGGAGCCGGTCGGATTGTGGCAGCACGGATGCAGCAGCACGATGCTCTTGGCCGGCAGCGTGGCAATCGCGCTGAGCATTGCGTCAAAGGCTACGCCGAGTGTCTGCGGGTCGAAGTAGGGATAGGTGTGCACCTTGAAGCCGGCACCTTCGAAGATGGCGACGTGGTTGTCCCAGGTCGGATCGGAAACCCACACCTCGGACTGCGGGAAATAGCGCTTGAGGAAATCCGCACCGACCTTCAGCGCGCCGGAGCCGCCCAGGGTTTGGATGGTGGCCACACGGCCGGCGGCGAGCACCGCATTGCCGGCGCCGAAGAGCAGGTGCTGGATGCCTTCACGGTAAGGCTTGAAGCCTTCCATGGGCAGATACACGCTGGGAACCTTGCTGCGCCCTTCGATGCGGCCGTAGGCCTGCTGGATGGCCTGCAGCTGGGGGATCGTGCCCTTTTCGTCGTAGTACAGGCCGATGGAGAGATTGACCTTGCCGTTGCGTGTGTCGGTCTTGAAGGTCTCCATCAGCGACAGGATGGGGTCGCCGGCATAGGCATCAATGTGCTGGAACATGGTTCGGTTCTTGGATGGTTGAGAGTCGCGGGACAGCCGGAAAGCTTAACAGGCTGGAAGAGGCTTGCGCCGGGATTAACGTGTAAGGCATCGTGGCGGGGCCGTAGCTTCGCGCGCCGATTTCAGTTTTCTTGCAGGGCGCCGTTAGTTGCGGAGTTAGGCATTATCGCCGGTAGTCTGCCCGATGGAAAACGTCCCCTGCATGACAGCGCCTGCTGCTTCTTACGACAAGCTCAGTGAACGCCTCCAGGCGGCGTTCGTGCGTCTCGTGCGCGATGAGCATCTGTGGCGCAGCGACCTGTACGGCGCCCTGCGCGATATAACCAGCACCCTGGCCGGGGAGCTGGAGCTTGCGCGTGTCAGCGTGTGGCAGTTCAGCCAGGATCGTGTGCGGCTCGAATGTCGCCTGTCTTTCCGGGCGGATCAGGGCTGCTTCGAAACCGGCAAGGTCATGCCGGCGGCGGTGCTGATGCGCCTGTCTCCGGAGCTGGACGGTACCCGCGTGCTGGAGGTGAACGACAGCGCCAGCGATCTGCGGGTGGCCGAATTCCAGCGTCGCTATCTCGGGCCGGAAGGCATGAGTGCCGCCCTGATCGCGACCCTGCACGAAGCCGGGCAGCTCTCCGGCGTGCTCAGCCTGGAGCATGCGGGCGGACCGCGTCTGTGGAGCCGCGAGGAGCAGCAGTTCGCCGCCTCGGTGGCCGATCTGCTGGGGCAGGTACAGGTCTTCCATGCACTGAAGGACCGCGAGCGCAGCTACCGCGGCATCTTCGATGCGGCCGGAGACGCCATCCTGGTGATCGCCGACGGTCTCATCATCGATTGCAATTCGCGTGCGCTGGCCCTGTTCGGGCACCCGCGCGAGATTCTGATGGGCAGTCCGCCCGAGGCTTTGTCGCCGCCCCTGCAACCTGACGGCCAGACTTCGGCCGATAAGATGGCCGCGCTGGTGCGCAACGCCATCGCAGAGGGGCCGCAGCATACGGAATGGACGCATCTGCGTGCCGACGGCACCCGCGTGGAGGTCGAGGCCACACTGTCGGCGATCTGGCTGGGTGGCCAGTATCAGGTCACCGCGATCCTGCGCGACGTCACCGAGCGACGTGTGGCCGAGCAGTTGCGCCAGACTTCGGCCGAGCTGCTCAAGCAACGCAACATTTCGCTGCAGGTGGTCAACAGCCTTGCCAGCAAGCTGCATGGCACCACCGACAGCCGTGTGATCGCCGCCGAAACCCTGCGCGTACTGCAGGTGCTGCAGCGCTCGCCGCTGTCGATGTTCCATCTGGCCGAAGCGGACGGCGGGCGCTACGAAGTGGTGGCTTCGGTGGGCTATACGGACGAACAGACCGCCGCACGGCGCTTCATGCCCATCGAGCGCAGCCTGTCGCGCCATGCCATCGAGCTCGGACGCATCCTGCACAGCGACAACATCGCCGAGGACGAGCGCATGGACGACGAAGTCCGCGCCATCCTGCAGGCCGACGGCGTGCGCTCGGTGACCAATCTGCCCCTGGTGTACCAGGGGCGTGCGCTGGGCGTGATCGGCCTGTAGTTCTACGAATGCGGCAACGAATTCTCCGATGCCGAACTGGAGACCCTGCGCGCGGTCTGTCAGACCGTATCGCTGGCGCTGGCCAACGCGCGCAACGTGCAGGAACTGGAATACCAGGCCAACCACGATTCGCTGACCGGCCTGCCCAACCGCATCCAGCTGCACCGGCGCGCCACCGAGGCCTTGCGTGCGATCGCCGGGCAACCGGGCTGCCTGAGCCTGATGCTGCTGGACCTGGATCGCTTCAAGGAAGTCAACGACACGCTGGGCCACCGTACCGGCGACGCGTTGCTGCGCCTGGTGGCACAACGCCTGCAGGAGACCGTGGCGGCACATCAGGGCGTGGTTGCGCGGCTCGGCGGCGACGAGTTCGCCATGCTGCTGCCGCGTCTGCCGGATGCGGCGCGGGCACTGGAGATCGCGGGCGAGATCGTGCGCAGCCTGTACCGCCCGACCGAGGTCGAGGGCATCTTCATCGAGCTGGGCGGCAGCATCGGCGTGGCGGTGTATCCGCAGCACGGCGGCACCAGTCATGCCCTGTTGCGTTGTGCTGACGTGGCGATGTACGCGGCCAAGGAAAACTCGAGCTCAGTGAGCCTGTACGACAGCAGTTACGACGAGCACAACCCGCGCCGGCTGGCCATGATCACCGAACTGGGTTCAGCGATCCGTGGTGATCAGCTGATCCTGCATTACCAGCCGCGTTACCACTTCGGCAGCGCGCGCTGGTGTAGCTGCGAGGCGCTGGTGCGCTGGCAGCATCCGCGCCTGGGCTTCATTCCTCCCGGTGAGTTCGTGCAGTTCGCCGAAACCAGCGAACTGATCCGTCCGCTCACGCTGTGGGTGGCACGGCAGGCCGTGCAGCAGATGGCGCGCTGGCATGCCGACGGGCTGGAGGTGGGGGTGTCCATCAACCTGTCGACGCGCAATCTCCTCGACATCACCTTGCCGGATGCGCTCGCCGGGCTGCTGTCCGATGTCGGCATGGAGCCCCGTTTCCTCGAACTCGAGATCACCGAGACGGCGCTGATGAACGACCCCGACCGTGCCATGCTGGTTGTGAACCGGCTCGCCGAACTGGGCATGCATCTGTCGGTGGATGATTTCGGTACTGGCTACTCCTCGCTGGCCTATCTCAAGCGCCTGCCGCTGCATGCATTGAAGATCGATCGTTCCTTCGTGCGTGACATGCTGCACGATGAGCAGGATGCGATCATCGTGCGCTCCACGGTCGGGCTGGCTCACAGCCTGGGCTTGCAGGTGGTGGCCGAAGGCGTGGAAGATGCCGAAACCCTGGCTGGACTGCACCGGTTCGGCTGCGATGAAGCCCAGGGCTACGTACTCAGCAAGCCCTTGCCTGCAGAGCAGGCAGGCGCCCTGATGCGTTTGCCCCCGCGCAGCATCGAGCCCTGAGAAGCTGCTTATGATCTTACTGCGAGGCCGTGATCGGGGCTCATGCGCTGCCCGGAACCCTACATACACTCTGGTTCCTGCGCGGCTCTTCACCTCGCTGACTGCCTCTCGCGACAGATCCTGAACAGTTTCTGGGAAGACATGAAAAAAAGAACCCGGACGGCCCTGGTCGCCGTCCGTATCAAGAGGAGATAAAGGCCATGGCCCAGCCTAAGACCAGTCTGTTCTCACGCCTGCTTGGCGACAGGACGCGACCCCGCATTCCGTTCAATACCCGTACCGCGAAGGTCGGCGTGCTCGGCGAAAAGGCGCGTGTGCTGGGCTCCGAGCTCTACGGCGCGGTGCGTAGCGGCGACGTGCAAGGTTTTTTTGCGCCGGCCATCCGCTTGCTCAACGGCCTGCGTTATGGCAGCAAGTTTGCCCTGCTGGGTGCGCTGGCCATGGCCACCGTGGGTTTCTACGTGGCCGCGCTGGCACAGGTGCAGCACTACAGTCTGGTGGCGCATGCCGCCGAGCACGACGCCGCCTATGGCGCCACCCTGCCCGGCCAGGCCGCCGCCGTGGCACGCCAGTTCGATGCGCTGGCCACGGTGTTGCAACAGGATGACCGGTTCGGTCTGGCGGAGCGCTGGAGTGCGTTACGTACGGCCTGGCAGGGGTTGCCGGCCACTTCCGGTGAGCAACGCGCACAGGCGCTGGCGGGCATCAAGCGCGGTCTGCAGGATTTCGTCGCCGATCTGGGCGCGGCTTCCGGCCTGCTCAGTGATAGCGAGCGTTCGCGCAACCTGCTGGCCGATCTGCTGATCCGCAAGCTGCCCAACGCCAGCGGACGTCTTGCGGCACTGGGCGAAACCACCGTGGGCCTGCTGGTCACCAAGGATGTGGGGGCGGAATGGACGCGCATGGCCGCGCTGGGCAACAGTGCCGCCAGTGCGCGTGCCGACCTGCTCGACGCGCTGGTGCGTGCCGGCTCTGCGGCATCTGCCGATGCGCTCAAGGCGCAGGCCGAAACGCTGGCGCCGGCCCTGCAGGGCGTGCTCGATTCAGCCGAGCGTGAAGTTGTGCGTGGAGCCTTCAGCCTTTCGCCGGCCACCTTCATCAACGAAGCGGGCGCCGTGCAGCAATCCCTGCATGCGGCCTACGCACCGTTGCGCGAGGTGCTCGATCAGCGTCTGGCCGCGCGAGTCGAGGCGCTGGAGGCACGCTTCTGGTACAGCAGCCTGATCGGCGCGCTGCTCGTCGGCATGCTTTGCTATATCAGCGCCGCGCTGATGATGAGCATCTTCGACGGCGTGGCCCGCCTGGCCGAAGGCGCGACCCGCATCGGTGAAGGCGAACTGGGCCATCGCATCGAGTATCTGGCACGCGACGAGCTGGAAACCGTGTCCTCCCAGTTCAACCGTATGGCGGCCGGGCTCGCCACCACGCTGGGCTCTGTGCGACAGAGCGTCGAGGCGTTGCAGTCGGCGGCGGAAAGCCTGGCCAGTACCGCTGACCGCGTCAGTGACGGCTCCGTGCGGCAGAGCGAGTCCGCGGCCAGCATGGCGGCCTCGGTGGAAGAGATGACCGTGGGTGTGGAGGAGATCGCGCGCAATGCCAGCGCTGCGGATTCCGCCGCCAGCGAATCCGGCGAACTCTCGGTGGAAGGTGGCAAGGTGGTGGAGCATGCCGTTTCCGAGATGGCGCAGATCGCCGACTCGGTGAACCAGTCTTCCGCCGTGATTGCGGAGCTGGGCCAGAACTCGGCGCGTATCAGCAGCATCGTGCAGTCGATCAAGGACATCGCCGACCAGACCAACCTGCTGGCGCTGAATGCCGCCATCGAGGCTGCCCGCGCGGGCGAAGACGGCCGCGGCTTCGCCGTGGTGGCCGACGAGGTACGCAAGCTGGCCGAGCGCACCACCAGCGCCACCAAGGAGATCGCCGGCATGGTGGGTGCCATCCAGGCCGGTACTGGCCGCGCCGTCACCGCCATGCAGGGCGGTGTGTTGCGCGTGCAGGAGGGGCTGGAGCTCACGCGCAGATCCGGCGCCGCGATGAATGGTATCCGCGAGGAATCCTCGCGCGTGCTGCACTCGGTCAGCGAGATCTCGCAGGCACTGCGCGAGCAGAGCAGTGCCTGTACGGACATCGCCCGCCATGTGGAGGCCGTTGCGCAGATGGCCGAGGAAAACAATGCCGTCATCGGCCAGGCCCGTGACACCGCACGCACGCTGGTCACGCTCGCCGAAGAGCTGACGCGTGAAGTGCGCCGTTTCCGCCTTTGAGCCGACAGGAGTCCATGCCATGAAGCAACTGCTTTCCATCCTGCTCGCGCCGGCCATCGTCCTGCTGCGTCGTCTGCGCTATCCGGCGAAGTTCTCCCTCGTGGGCCTGCTAGTGCTCTGTTCCGTGGGCTATTTCATGATCACGCTGGTCATGGAGCTGCGCGGCGAGCTGCACACGGTCGAACTGGAGCGTCGTGGCCTGCGTGCCCAGGCGCTGGCCAGCACGGCCTTCCATCAGGCACAGCTGTATGCTGGCCTGGCTTTCGCCGCCCATGGCGACGAGAAGTACAAGGCTGCGACAGCGGAGTCCGCCGCGGCGGTGGATGCTGCGCATGCCGAGATGACGAAGTTCCTCGAAGGTTCGGGCAAGGAGCTCGGACTGACCACCACCTGGACGCCCGTGCTTACGGCCTGGCAGCAGTACCGCGACGGTCTTGCCGGGCTTGATCGCATGAGCCTGCCATCGGCGCATCATGCCTGGTTCGCCAGCTACCACACCTTCATGCACGAGCTGGCGGATGCCTCCGCGTTGGCGCGCGACCCCGATCCGCGCGGTGCCTATCTTGCCGAGGCGGTGCTGCGCGGCCTGCCGGGAATTTCCGAACAGTTGGCCGAGATGCGCGCTGCCGGTACCCTGGTGCTGGGCGTGCCCGGCTACTCGCGTGAATGGCGGCGCATGACGGCGATGATCGACGCCATCGAGAACCAGACCGCGCAGCTCGAAGACACGCTGGCACGCGCGGCCCATGGTCACGACGGCCTGGGGCAGGATCTGCGCGAGGCCGTCGCCTCGCTGCGCCAGCGCAATGGCGAATTCGTCGAGCTGACGCGTACCGGGCTGCTTTCCGGCCTGCCTGCCACCGATACCGAGGCTTTTCTGACTGCGTCCGCCACGGCGCTGAACGATTTCGATCGACTCGCCCGTACCGGCATCACCGACGAATTCTCGTCCCTGATCGGCACGCGTTCCTTCTGGCTGGGCGCGCGCTTCTGGGCGCTGAACCTGATCGCGCTGGCCATGGCGCTGGTGCTGGCCTACTGCGGCGTGGCGGTTTTCCTGTCGATCCGCGAATCCGTCAGCCGGCTGGCCGAGGGTACGCGCCGGGTCGGTCAGGGCGAACTTAGTCATCGCATCGAGATCGTGGCCAAGGATGAACTGGGGACCGTCGCCGAGCGCTTCAACGCCATGAGCGCCTCGCTGGAAGGCGTGATCCACCAGCTCGAAGCCACCACCACACGTCTTGGCGAAGCCACCACGGAGCTGAGCCAGTCCGCGGAATCCATCGCGCGCGATTCGGCACGACAGAGCGAGGCCGCGACGACGATGGCGGCCACGGTCGAGCAGGTCACTGTCGGCATCAACGAGATCGCGCGCTACGCCACCGAGGCCGAGCAGATGGCCAGCGCTTCGCAGAAAGCCTCCACCGAAGGCGAGCGCCTGGCCAGCCGCACCGAGCAGGAAATCGAACGCATTTCGGATGCGGTGCAGCAATCCTCGACCGTGATCGATGAACTGGTGGCGAATTCGGAGCGTATCAGCGCCATCGTCTCCACCATCAAGGACATCGCCGAGCAGACCAACCTTCTGGCGCTGAACGCCGCTATCGAGGCCGCCCGCGCCGGCGAGACCGGACGCGGTTTCGCCGTGGTGGCCGATGAAGTGCGCAAGCTGGCCGAACGCACCTCGCGCGCCACGGTCGAGATTGCGGACATGATCCAGACGCTGCAGGCCGGCACCGAGCAGGCGGTAGGCGCGATGCAGCAGGGTGTGGTGCGGGTGAGCGAAGGTGTGGGCCTCACGCGCGAAGCCGGCACGTCGATGCGCAAGATCCAGACGGCCTCCAGCCAGGTCGTGCAGCTGGTGGCGGATATCTCCCTGGCGCTGCGCGAGCAGGGGGCGACCAGCAACGAGATCGCGGCCAACGTCGAGCGCGTCGCCACCATGGCCGACGACAACAATGCCGCCGCCAGCGAATCACGCACCATCACGCGCAGCCTGGATACCCTGGCTGCCCAGTTGGCCGGCCACATCCGCAACCTGCGCGCAGGAGCAGGATCATGAGCGGACTCAACCAGTTCCTGTGGCGCAGCACGCGCGGCTGGCCCGAGGTGGTCGCCGCCGCCGAGGCCGTGCTGGCGCGCTGGAACACGGTGACCGAGTTCATCACCCGTACCGACCAGCGCGAGCACATCTGGACCGTGCGCCACCACAGCGTGGCGCAGCCATTCATGGTGCTCAACGCCGACAATCTGCGCGGCTCGGTGCCGCGCATCGGCAATCCCATGCCCATGCTGTTGCTGCTGGGTATCGGCCGGCAGGATCCGGGCGCCATCGAGATCTCCTTTGCCAACGGGCAGAAGATCGATCCCGCGCGTTTCGAGGTGGCAGATCTCACCGGCCTGCTGCCGCACGCCACGCATGCCGCACACCGCAAACTGGCCGAATTGCTGCCACCGGCCGGTGCTGGCGGCAAACCCTGAGTCGACAGCGCACGCGCCTCAAGCCAAGATACTCGCATCGAAACAGCCCTCCGTGCTTTTTCGGGTGCGGATGTCCCGCCCCGGGAGAGACCCGGTGGCGACAAAAAGGAGACAAGCATGGGCTTCACCGCAGAGCAACTCGACGAACTCAATGCCCTGCTGCGTTTCGACCTCGATACCAGCCAGCAGGGCCTCAAGATCCACAGCAATGCCGATGCGCAAGTCATCGCCGCAACCACGCGTCTGCATGCGCGTGGCCTCATCACCCAGCGTGACGGCGGCTATCTCACGCCACTGGGGCGTGACGCGGCAGAGCAGGCTCAGCTGCTGCTGAGCATCTTCAGCACCCAGCCGGCACACGCACAGCCGGCCTGAGAACCTGTTCAAAGTCTGTCACGAGAGACCGTCAGCGGGGCGAAGAGCAGCACAGGAACCGGAGTGTATGTGGATACATGAGGATTCCGAGCAGCACATGAGCCCCGATCACGGACTCGCAGTAAGACTATGAACAGGTTCTGAGCGGAGGCCCATCGAGCCTGCGTATGGCGGGCATCGGCGCGGCACGCTAGGCGCATCCCGGCGCGCGGGGCGATAATCCGCCCCCAGCTCTCTTTTCCGGAAGTTCCTGCCATGTCCGCACCCCGCGCCGTCGTCCTGCTCTCTGGCGGGCTCGACTCCACCACCTGTCTTGCCATCGCCCGCGATCAGGGTTTCGAGACCTATGCCCTGTCCGTCGCCTATGGCCAACGCCATGCGGCCGAACTGCAGGCTGCGCAGCGCGTGGTTGCCGCGCTTGGTGCGCGCGAGCATCGGGTGGCGCATGTGGACCTCGGCCAGTTCGGTGGCTCCGCACTGACCGACGCGAGTATCGCCGTGCCGGTCGATGGCCTGCAGACCGGCATCCCCGTCACCTACGTACCTGCGCGCAACACCGTGATGCTTTCGGTGGCGCTGGGCTGGGCCGAGGTGTTGGGAGCTAACGACATCTTCGTCGGCGTGAATGCCGTGGATTACTCCGGCTATCCCGATTGTCGGCCAGCCTTCATCCAGGCATTCGAAACCATGGCCAACCTCGCCACCAAGGTCGGCGTCGAAGGCAATCGCCTGCGTATCCATGCTCCGCTGATCGATCTGACCAAGGCGCAGATCGTGCAACTGGGCAATTCGCTGGGTGTGGACTATGGCCTCACGGTTTCCTGCTACCAGGCTGACGACGATGGCCGAGCCTGTGGCAAGTGCGATGCCTGCCGCTTGCGCAGTGCCGGTTTCGACGCCGCCGGTCTGGTCGATCCGACGCGCTACATCAAGGCCTGACCTAGCCCGGATGCGTGCCTCGGTGCCGGGGCTGGTGTCTGGATTCCGGCGTTCGCCGGAATCCAGACACCCTAGCGCCCCAGTATCCGGTCGATCACCGCATCCGTGCGCGCCGCGCTCTCGCCGGTGGAGGGGCTGCTGCCATGGCCGAGCAGGGCTTCGGTGACGCACTGGATCAGCGGTTGTTGCACATGCGGCGGGTTGGGAATGTGGAATTCCTCGACGCCGGCGGCGGTGTGCAGCGTGAAGGGCGCATCGTCGAAGGTGGAGAACACCAGCCTGCCGGCGCTGCCGATCAGCTCGCAGCGATCGACGCGCTCGCTGGCTGAGAAGCACCAGCTGCCACTGCCGACGATGCCGTTGCCGAAGCAGAAGCTGGCGCTGACCGTATCCTCGACTTTGCCGTGACCGGCCAGATGGCTGGCCACGCCATGTACTTCGGTGATCGGGCCGAACAGGTAATCGAGGAAGTCGAGTTGGTGCGCGCCCATATCCACGAAGCGGCCGCCGCCGGCCAGGGTGGGGTCCAGCCGCCAGGGCGGATTGTCATGGTCGACATCCTCGGGCATGGGGGGCTGCTGCAACAGCAGATGTACCGCACGCACGCTGCCGATGGCGCCCCCCTGCACCAGCGAGCGGATTTTCAGGAAGCGCGGCATGGCGCGCCGGTAATAGGCAACGAACAGGGGCAGCTGCCGGTGTGCGAAGGCCTGCAACATCACCAGGCTCTGGGCATGGCTCAGCGCCATCGGCTTTTCCACATAGCAAGGCTTGCCGGCTGCGGCGCAGCGCAAGGCAAGTGGCTGGTGAGCCCCCGGGGGCGTGGCGATATAGACGGCGTCGATCTCGGGATCATTGATCAATGCCTCGGCGTCGTCATACCAGCGCGGCACACCGTGGCGCCGGGCGTAATCGGCTGCCAGCTCGCCATTGCGCCGCATCACGGCCATCAGGGTCGCCCCTTCGGCTTTCTGGAAACCCGGGCCGCTTTTCACTTCGGTGACGTCGCCGCAGCCCAGGATTCCCCAGCGGATGGATGTCTTGGTGTTCATCATGCCTCCTGTTGCTGCCCGAGATGAGAGTCTGTATCTGATGCAGGATCAGGCCCTGCGTTCATCGAGGTCTGGTCCGGATATGGAAATGGCGCGCGTCATCCAGCCTGCATGATCGCGCGCCGTGGCGGGGTGCTACCGTTTTTCCGTCGCCGTGCGCTTCGGATATGCGGTGGCTTCGATAGTAGTGGTATAGACCGTGCCGACGAACCCGTAGCTCCAGGACTCGGTGACTTTCACATCGGTCAGCAGGCGGTCTCCAGCCTGCTCCAGCAGGTTGTCATAGGCATTGTTCAGACGCCCCTTGACGGCGATCGGGATGAACAGCAGGAGCTGGAAACCGGAGGCCGAGGCCACCAGCTTTTCGCCCTTGCCGGTATCGATCTGGTCGAGCGTGCTGACGTTGCCCAGCTTCACCACCGGACTGGCGCAGGCGGCCAGTGCGAGGCTGGTGCAGAGCATGAGTGTTCTCGCGAGCGTCTTTATCCCTTGATCTCCTTGATGGCATCGCCCGTGATGGTGGTGCAGCGGGTGGTGGCAAGGAGGATCCAAGCCCAGTCTTCCTTGATCTCGACATTGATCAGGCCGGTTGCGCCGGGCACGCTTTCGAGCGCGGCTTCATAGGCACGCTCTGTGCGGCTGTTGAGGCCCAGCGGGATCGCGTAGTAGGCCGTGGCGAGCAGGCCGAGTGCGCCGCAGGCCTGGCCTTCGGCGCGCCCGAGTGGCTGGTATTTTGCGGGTGGCTGAGGGGCCACGAGCGTGGGTGCCGAGCTGCAGGCAAACAGCAGGCTGGTTGAAATCAGCAGGGCAAGGCCCCGCAGTTCCCGGGTCATCAAGATGGATCTCCTCCTGGTTGTAAAACCGGCATTGGGCGCGACTATTCGCGATCTGTCGCTTGGCCCTGGATGTGGCGGGCAGTCTGCTGCTGCCCTGCTCCGCTATAGATTCAGCATCAGTTCGTGCTCATCCGGCAGATCGGTGAAGCCGCGTTGCTCGTAGTGCTGGAAGATGGCCGCCACGATCTCGTCCGGATCGTCGATGAGCTGGATCAGGTCCATGTCCTGCGGGTTGATCATCTTTTCGGCCACCAGCGTGTTGCGGAACCAGTCCAGCAGGCCGGTCCAGAATTCCCGGCAGACGAGGATCACCGGGATCTTGCGGCCCTTGCCGGTCTGGATCAGCGTCAGCGCTTCCATGACTTCATCCAGCGTGCCGAAGCCGCCGGGCATCACCACGTAGGCCGAGGCGAAGCGGACGAACATCACCTTGCGCGGAAAGAAGTGGCGGAAGGTCTGCGAGATGTCCTGATAGGGGTTGCCGCTCTGCTCGTGCGGCAGCTGGATGTTCAGGCCCACCGAGGGGCTCTTGCCGTGGAAGGCGCCCTTGTTGGCGGCCTCCATGATGCCGGGGCCGCCGCCTGAGATCACCGAGAAACCGGCATCCGAGAGCTTGCGCGCGATCAGCTCGGTGAGCTGGTAGTGCGGATGCTCGGGCTTGATGCGCGCCGAACCGAAGATCGAGACGGCCGGGCGGATGGCCTTCAGCCGCTCTACCGACTCCACGAACTCTGACATAATCCCGAACACCCGCCAGGCTTCGCGCGCCTGATCCGCCTGCTCTTTCATCGAGGGAGCCACGAAGGGCGGCAACTTGTGTTTTGCACTCATGAGTCGGTCCGGAAGCAAGTTGGAACTCCGGAGTCTGCGTGCATTCCCAGTCCAGGCGCAAGCCCTGCATTCCCTCCTTCCGCCTGCCCGCTCAAAGCCATGTCAAAACTCCTGCTCGTAGACGGTTCCAGCTACCTGTTCCGCGCCTTCCATGCCATGCCTGACCTGCGCAACAAGGCCGGCGAGCCCACCGGCGCACTGCGCGGCGTGCTCAACATGCTCGCCCCGCTCAAGGCCAGCACCGGTGCCACGCATGCCGTGTGCGTGTTCGATGCCAAGGGCAAGACTTTCCGCGCTGACTGGTATCCGGAATACAAGGCGCACCGCCCGCCGATGCCCGAGGATCTGGCCGCGCAGATCGAGCCGATCCATACCTGCGTCAAGGCCATGGGCTGGCCGGTGATCGTCGAGGCCGGCGTCGAGGCCGATGACGTGATCGGTACGCTGGCGCGCCAGGCCGCGGCACGAGGTTTCGAGGTGCTGATCTCCACCGGCGACAAGGATATGGCCCAGCTCGTGCAGCCCGGCATCACGCTGATCAACACCATGACCAACGAGACGCTGGATCGCGAGGGCGTGATCGCCAAGTTCGGCGTGCCGCCCGAGCGCATCGTCGATTACCTCACCCTGGTGGGGGATGCCGTCGACAACGTGCCCGGCGTGGAGAAGTGCGGCCCCAAGACGGCCGTCAAATGGCTGACCGAATACGACTCGCTGGACGCCATCGTCGCCAATGCGGCCAGCATCAAGGGCGTGGTTGGCGAGAACCTGCGCCGCGCGCTGGATTTCCTGCCGCTGGGCCGCCGGCTGGTCACCATCGTCTGCGACGTGCCCCTGGCCGAATCGCTGGACGAACTCACCTGGCGCACACCGGATAATGCGGTGCTGGCCGAGCAGTTCGCACGCTGGGAGTTCCGCTCCCTGCTCAAGGCCGTGCAAGGCAACGCCGACAGCACAACTGACGCGCCGGCCGCCTCTGCCGCGTCCGCCGCCGGCCAGAGTGGTCTCTTCGGCGCCGAAGAGTTGCCGGTACCGGTGGAGCGCAGCGCCGCCCACCGCGAAGCCTACGAATGCCTCCTCACCTGGGAAGCTTTCGATCAATGGTTCGCGAAGATCAATGCTGCCGCGCTCACCGCCTTCGATACCGAGACCGACAGCCTCGACCCTTTCGACGCCCGGCTGGTCGGCATGAGCTTCAGCGTGACACCGGGCGAGGCCGCCTACCTGCCGCTGGCGCACCGCGCACCGGGCACGCCCGATCAGCTGCCGCTGGACGAAGTGCTGGCGCGGCTCCGGCCCTGGCTGGAAGACGCCGGCAAGCCCAAGCTCGGGCAGAACCTGAAGTACGACATGCACGTGCTCGCCAACCACGGCATCCGTCTGCGCGGCGTGCAGGACGATACCCTGCTCGAATCCGCCGCCTGGGAAAGCGACCGCAACCACGATCTGGATAGTCTCGCCAGCCGCCACACCGATCTCGCCACGCTGTCCTACACCGATATCTGCGGCAAGGGCGCCAAGGCCATCAGCTTCGCCGACGTGGCGCTGGAAAACGCGACAGCCTACGGCGCCGAGGATGCCGACGTCACGCTGCGCGTGCACCACAAGCTCTCCCCGCTGATCGCCGCCGAGCCCGGCCTCCGCCGTGTCTATCGCGACATTGAGCTGCCGGTACAGGAAGTGCTGTGGGCCATGGAGCGCCAGGGCGTGCTCATCGATGCCGATCTGCTCGCCCGGCAGAGTGACGAGCTCGGCCGCAAGCTGCTGGAGCTTGAGCAGCAGGCTTATGAAGCCGCCGGCCAGCCCTTCAACCTCAACAGCCCCAAGCAGCTTGGTGAGATCCTGTTCGAGCGCCAGAAACTGCCTGTGGTGAAGAAGACGCCCGGTGGCGCGCCCAGTACCGATGAAGAAGTGCTCGCCCAACTGGCGCTCGACTACCCGCTGCCGCGCCTGCTGCTCGAATACCGCGGCTTCGCCAAGCTGAAGAACACCTATACCGACAAGCTGCCGCGCATGGTCAACGCGCAGACCGGCCGGGTGCACACCAGCTTCTCGCAGACCGGTGCCATCACCGGCCGGCTTGCCTCATCGGACCCCAACCTGCAGAACATCCCCGTACGCACCCCTGAAGGCCGCCGCATCCGCCAGGCCTTCATCGCGCCCGCCGGTTACAGCATCGTCTCCGCCGACTATTCGCAGATCGAGCTGCGCATCATGGCCCACCTTTCCGGTGATGAGCGCCTGCTGCAAGCCTTCGCCCAGGGCGAGGACGTGCACCGTGCCACCGCCGCCGAGGTCTTCGGCATCGCCACGGCGGAAGTCACGAGCGAGCAGCGCCGCTATGCCAAGACCATCAATTTCGGCCTGATCTACGGCATGAGCGCGCACGGCCTGGCCAAATCCCTGGAGATCGAACGCAGCGCCGCACAGAGCTGGATCGATCGTTACTTCGCGCGCTACCCGGGTGTGGCCCGCTACATGGAAGAAACGCGCGCGCTGGCGCGCAACAAAGGCTATGTCGAGACTGTTTTCGGTCGCCGTCTGATCCTGCCCGAGATCAAGAGCAGCAATGCCGGCCGCCGTCAGGGCGCCGAGCGCGCCGCCATCAACGCGCCGATGCAGGGCACGGCCGCCGACCTGGTGAAGATGGCCATGCGCCGCGTCTACGACTGGCTCGGCACCGAACGGCTAGAGAGCAGGCTGCTGCTGCAGGTGCATGACGAACTCATCCTCGAAGTGCCCGCTGCCGAACTGGACATCGTGCGTCAGAAACTGCCGCAACTGATGGCCGGCGTGGCCGAACTGAAGGTGCCGCTGCTGGCGGAAGTGGGCGTCGGCGCCAATTGGGATGAAGCGCATTGATTTGTAGGGCGTAACTTCCGGAGGCGGCTCCGCCAGACAGTTTATGGTGTGAGGGCATGATCAGACCTCGATCGGCTGGTAGCGCGGCACGAGCGTCTTCATGATGCCCCAGCCCAGCAGGTAGGCCACCGCGCAGACCGAGAAGATGACGAAGTAGCCAGACTCGATGCCGTGGAAGCCAAGCAGCTTCCACTCGTTGGCGGCGGCGAAGTCGAACAGCACGCCGGAGCCCTTGTTGATCAGATAGGAGCCCAGGCCGCCGGCCATGCCGCCGATGCCCGTGACGGTGGCGATGGCGGAGCGCGGAAACATGTCACCCACGGTCGAGAAGATGTTGGCCGACCAGGCTTGGTGGGCCGCGCCGGCGATGCCGATGATGATGACGGGGAACCAGTACGAGTGATCCCCCAGCGGTTGCGCGAGCAGGGCCAGCAGCGGGAAGAAGGCGAAGATCAGCATCGCGCGCATGCGTCCGG
Source organism: Candidatus Dactylopiibacterium carminicum (assembly GCF_014736495.1). Taxonomy (GTDB): domain Bacteria; phylum Pseudomonadota; class Gammaproteobacteria; order Burkholderiales; family Rhodocyclaceae; genus Uliginosibacterium; species Uliginosibacterium carminicum. The sequence goes on along the minus strand of NZ_MDUX01000011.1, from coordinate 61,875 downwards.
CGTAAGGGTCCATGCCCTTGCGGGTGACGAAATACGAGGGCAACCAGCCGCCGATGATGGAAAGCAGCGTGATTGCGTAGAGTACGAACAACAACAGCTGCGCCATCGACGAATCCGAGCTCAGGCCATAGACGTCGCTCAGATAGGCCGGCGTCCAGAACAGATAGAACCACCACACGCCATCGGTCAGGAATTTGCCGATGACGAAGGCCCAAGTCTGACGGTAGCGGAAGCACTGGGTAAACGACAGCCTGCGTCCGGAGGCAGCCTTGCCGCCATCGGCTTCGTCCGCTGCGTCCTGCGTGATGTAGGCCAGCTCTGCCCGGTTCACCCGCGAATGTTCGTGAGGCTTGCGGTACATGAACATCCAGAACCCCATCAGCACGAAGCCCAGCGCGCCGATCAGCACGAAGGACATTTCCCAGCCATAGAGCCGTGCGAAGATCGGGATGCTCAGCGGCGCCAGCAGGGCTCCGACGGTGGCACCGGCGTTGAAGATGCTGGTGGCGAAAGCCCTGTCCTTTTTCGGGAAGAATTCGGCGGTCGCCTTGATCGCGGCGGGGAAGTTGCCGGCTTCGCCCAGCGCCAGTACGAAGCGGGCACAAACGAACAGACTGGTGCTCACGCTGATGACCAGTGCGGTGTCACCCACCGTGCGGATGGCTTCCTTGGCGCCTTCGAAGCCCGTCAGCCAGGTGTCTGCCACCACACCTGCCGTGGCGATGCCGCAGAAGGCGTGCAGCACGGCGCCCAGCGACCAGACGCCGATTGCCCACAGAAAGCCCTTCCGGGTGTCTATCCAGTCCACGAAGCGCCCGGCGAACAACATGCATATGGCGTAGAAGAGGGAGAACATCGCGGTGATGTTGCCGTAGTCGCTGTTGCTCCAATGGAACTCCGGGGCGATGAAGTCCTTCCAGGTCAGCGACAGTACCTGACGATCCATGTAGTTGATCGTCGTTGCCATGAACAGCAGAGAGCAGATCACCCAGCGGTAATTCGTCCTTTTTTCATCGGGAAGGGGGGCTGCCATGTTCATGCCTCTGGGGCGCCACCAGTGCGGAAACTCCACGGCAGCGCGGCCTGGTGACGGACCAGCGCTGGCACGTGGCACAGTATGCGCCTCACGGTATGCCTCGGGCGCGCCCGGATACAAACGTTAACGGTGTCGGATGGTGCGCAACGCCTGCGGCGCTCCACACCCTACCGATCCTGATCGATCTCCGCCATCGAGGCGGCGTTGTAGCGCTCGCCCTGTATCTTGCCGGGGGCGAACAGGCTGTCGAGTTGTGCGAGCTGGGTGTCGTCGAGCGTCACGCGGTCGGCGGCGAGGTTCTCTTCCAGATGGACGCGGCGGGTGGTACCGGGGATTACGCTGACGATGGGGTCGCGCAGCAGCCAGGCGAGCGCGAGCTGCGGCAGGCTGCAGCCGGCATCACTGGCGATGGCTGTGGCGGCGTCGGCAAGCGTCAGGTTGGCGGCATAGCTTGCAGGCGCGAAGCGCGGCATGCTGGCGCGGATGTCGCTGGCGGTGAAACCATCCACTTGCCGAAGATCGCCGAGAAAGCCGCGCGCCAGCGGGCTGAAGGCGACAAAGGCCACACCCAGTTCGCGGCAGGTCTGCAGTACGCCGCGTTCGGGATCGCGGCTCCACAGGGAATATTCGGACTGCAGTGCGGCCACCGGATGCACTGCGTGCGCGCGCCGCAGCGTGGCGGAGGAGACTTCGGAAAGTCCGATGGCGCCGATCTTGCCCTCGCGTACCAGATCCGCCAGTGCGCCGACACTTTCTTCGATGGGGACTGATTTATCCCAGCGGTGCAGGTAATACAGATCGATGTGATCCGTGCGTAGCCGGCGCAGGCTGTCCTCGCAGGTGGCCTTGAGCGTGGCCGGGCGGCCGTCGATCACACGTACGCCGTCTACACCCTGCATGCCGCACTTGGAGGCGAGGAAGAAACGCGAGCGCTCCGCCGAAAGCGCTTGCCCCACGGCTTCCTCATTGGTGCCGAAGCCGTACAGTGTGGCGGTATCAAAAAAATCCACGCCGAGGTCGAGTGCATGGTGCAGCAGGGCGTTCGTTTCCTCCTGCGTGGCACGGTGTCCGTAGCCATGGTGCAGGTTCATGCAGCCCAGGCCGATGGCGCCAATATTGCGGCCGGCGATCTGGCGAGTCTTCTTCATGGTGATGTCCTTGGGGGAGTCGACGCGGGAAGCGCCCAAGATAGCAGCCCGGGTGCCGGGGCATGGCGGATTTGTGTGGCAACCGGAGGTGCTGCGTGTTTCATGCATGACAAAGGCGACGGCAGCATCTGCGCGTAGAGTTCCCGCATTCTTGAGTGAGCGCGTACAGGAGCCGAAAACATGAGCGTCGTCTGTTTCTACTATCCCTTCTTTGCCGATTTCGAGATCACGCTGGCTTTCCACAAGATCCGCCAGGTGGGGCGGCGCGAAGTGTTGGGCATGGGATACAGCGCCGAGCCGGTGACGAGCGAGTCGGGCCTGCGCTATCTGCCGGACATCACCGTGGCCGAGGCTTTGCTGCGTGAGGATATCGAGGCGTTGGTCATTCCCGGCGGGCCGATCCAGCCTCCGGGAGAGGGCATCCTGGCCCTGATCCGCCAGCTGCACGCGCGTGGCGTGCCCGTAGCGGCGATCTGCAATGGGCCGCACTATCTGGCGCGTGCCGGTCTGCTCGATACACGCGCCTATGCCACCACCTGCACGCCGGCGTCGGCGGCACGTCAGGGCCTGGCGGATCCATTCCCGCGCGCGCATTGCCAGGAGGAAGCCCGCGTGGTCTGCGTGGATGGCCTGATCACCGCCAAGGGGCGCGCGTTCGTCGATTTCTCCATGGCCTTGTTCGACGCCTTGAAGATCTATCCGGATCGCAGTGAGCAGTTGCAGCTGTGGCGTGACATCCAGGGAGCGCCAGCGCCCGAGCGTTGATTCCGCCGTAGCGCATCCGGGCTACACTGGGCATGCGTTTCCATGGCAAGGAGTTCCCATGCGTATCGGCATCTACGTCTTCGACCAGGTGGAGGTTCTCGACTTCGCCGGGCCCTATGAAGTGTTCACGACCGCTTCACGGGTACATGGTCGCAAGCATCCCGGTGCACCATTATTCGAGGTGCTGACCATTGCCGCACGCAGCGAGGCGGTACGGGCACGGGCGGGTCTGCCCGTGCTGCCGGATGCCGGTATCGATGATCATCCGCCGCTGGATGTGCTGATCGTGCCTGGCGGGGTGGTGACGGAGGAACTGGCGCGTGTCGAGGTGATTGCCTGGATCGCGCGGCAGGCGCACCAGGTGCGGATTCTGGCCTCGGTGTGTACCGGTGCCTTCCTGCTGGCCGAAGCCGGCGTATTGGAGGGGCTTGCCGCGACTACGCACTGGGAGGACGTTGCCGATCTGCGCGCGATGTTCCCCGGGCTGGACGTGCGCGAAGGCTTGCGCTGGGTGGATCAGGGGCATGTGGTCAGTTCCGCCGGCATCTCGGCCGGGATCGACATGAGCCTGCATCTGGTGGAGCGGCTGGCCGGCCGCGAGCTCGCCGAGCGCACCGCGCGACAGCTGGAGTTCGACTGGACCGAGAACGGCTGAATACGCGTGGCAGGCCGCCTGTAGTCACTTCGCCGACACGGGTTTAAGCCATTCCTTCTGTGAGTCGCCTTGAACGGATAGAGATGCCGGGTGTAGCGCCCGGCAATACGCAAGGCGGCGCAGCTTTCCCGGGTCATACGCAGGAGGTCGAGTCGCCCAACCTACCCGGAAGCGGTTCGATGTCCCTAGTAATCACTGCCGATGCCGAGCAGATCTGCGTGGCAATCGCGCAATTCCCGGCCAATTACCATCGTGACTACGAGAACGTGCGCGGTCTCGCGGCGGCCTATCTCGCCAGCCCTAACAGGGAAAACACCCGGGCATTGGCCCAGATGCTGACCCGGGTGCTGCGCGACTGGGGCGCCGGCAGACGGCGCGCCGCCTTCGTGCAGAAGATGGATGTGCTGCAGACCAGTCTGCAGGCCCCCGAGCTGCACGAGCGCCTGAGATACTTTGCCGATCTTTCGGTGGAAGGTCTGTCGATTCGGGGCGGTCGACGGGCGGTCAACGGTCAGCAGTCCCACTAAGCACTGGGCATCTTCGACGCCAGGCTGCATGCCGTGCTGGACCAGCTCTCCGCCGGCATCTTCGTCGGCAATACCAACGTCACCTATCCGATGAAGACGCTGATGCTGCTCACCGGCTTCATGCCGGCCTTCGACAGTCAGGTTCGCAGCGGCCTGGACAATGCCGGCTTCATGGGCATGAATGCCACGCAGTTCCTGCTGCCCGAGGATTCGGCAGGCGCCAACGCGCGCAAGATCTCGCGCCTGCCCTTCTACCTCGGCAATTGCTACACCCAGTACCGCGAACTGCTGAAGGGCGCTGTCGCCCGCAGCCCGCAGCCCCGGCTCACGCGGGACCCGGGCCGCCTGTTCGACGTGCTCTTCTTCATGCAGGGTCGCAAGGATAGTGCCCGCCTGCTCAGCTTCGAGCCGGAAAGCCGCTGGTACGCGTTGCCCTGATCCGCTTCGGGCGCGCCACGATTAGAGAGCCGATGTGCCTTGCCCCCGGAAAGGACGCCGTCCGCCCGGGGGCTTTTTACGTATACGCGCGGCACCGGAATCGATCCGCAGCCGCGCACGCCGGATGCCCTCGCGCACTGCCGGACCCGCGGCGCGACAGACATTTAAGGAAGCGCGGGCAGGTGTCGCCCTGTAGCACTGAGGGCGTCGATCGTCGGCGCTCCGCCCATTCTCACAAGCAAGGAGAACCCCATGCTGAGCATCAACACCAATGCCGCTGCGCTGGTCTCGCAGAATTCCCTGAGCAAGACCCAGAGCTCCCTGCCCACCTCCATGACCCGCCTGGGCACCGGCTATCGCGTCAACTCCGCGATGGACGACGCTGCCGGCCTGCAGATCGCTACCCGCCTGAAGGCCCAGACCAGCGGCATGGCCGTTGCTCAGAAGAACACCCAGAACGGCATCTCGATGATGCAGACCGCCGAAGGCGCGCTCTCCGAAGTGACCGAAATCCTGCAACGCATGAAGGATCTGGCGACCGAAGCCTACACGGCCTCCACCACCACCGACGACCAGACCGCGCTGCAAGGCGAATACGATGCACTGGGCGAAGAACTTGCCAACATCATCAAGAACACCTCCTTCGGCGGTGCAACCCTGTTCAGTGACGGCACCGCAGTCGACGGCTCCGGCGGCAAGCTCAGCGATGCCATGACCTTCCAGATCGGCGCCAGCTCGGGCGAGACCATGGAAGTCGACCTGAATACGCTGGTTACCGCCCTGGCAACCGCGCTGACCAGCAGCTCCACCAAGTATGAAGACGGCACCGCCGGCGCCGAACTGAGCGCTACCGGTACCAACGCCATCATCGATACGCTCAGCGACGCCCTGGATGCTGTCGGCTCCCTGCGTTCCGGCCTGGGTGCTGCTTCCAACCGCCTGGAGCACGTCTATAACAACCTCGCGAACATGTCGACCAACACCGAACAGGCTGCTGGCCGCATCATGGACGTGGACTACGCTTCCGAAACCGCGACCATGACCTCGCAACAGATCCTGCTGCAAGCCAGCACGACCATGCTCAAGCAGGCCAGCAGCATGTCGCAGATGGTGCTGACGCTGATTCAGTAATCGGCAGCACTGCAGCCACCCCGTGCAGGGGTGGCCAGCGCATGGGCCTGCCGCAGTACGTGTGGCAGGCCCTTTTTGTAGGTACGCCATGCGCAGCCGGTGCATGACGGGTCATGCCGGCGCCAGTCGGAAACCAAGATTCATCCGCCGGTTGGAAACAGGCCCTCGGGGCGGTGGCAAAAGAAAGTGGTTCTTAGGGTGCGCCGTGCGCATCACATGATTTGTTTCCTTGTGGAGTGAAGACTTGCATGGCGCTTGAGCGGATTGCCAACGTCACCCAGGCTCGGCCCGTATCGTCGAGGGAGGGCGGTGCCCGGCAGGCCTCGGTGGTGGCCGGCGAGACGTTGCGGCTGGCCTATGCGGAAACGCTGGGCGAAGATCTGCTCGTGACTACCGGCGATGGTCGGCCGATGCGTCTGATCGGCATGGGGCGCCTTGGGCAGGGGCTGGCCGAGGGCGACATCCTGTTGATGAAGGTGCTGAGCGTCTATCCGGAGCTGGAGCTCGAATTGCAGAGCGACATCGTGCGTCGTCCGGGGGCACGTGCGGCGATTCCCTTCCAGACGGAGCAGGCGGCTATGCGGGTCGATCAGGCCGTCTTGCGTCAATTTGCCTGGCGCGCGCCCGATGGCGCGGCCTTGGCACTCTCATGGCGTGCGCTGGTGCAGGGGCGATGGCAGCAGGCGATGTTCCAGCCGTCGGCGGATATCGCGGCGTACCAGGGGCAGGCGCCGGCAGTGCCGATGCCCGGTCTGGAGGAAGAGCCCTTCGACAGTGGGCGCTGGACCTTCCCGATCTATGCGCTGGGAGGCGTGCCGATGCTGTTGCGCCTGGTCCATTCGGATCCTGACGGCAACGGGCGCGATACGCCGCGCCGGAGCATGCGCAGCCTGGCCCTGCGCATTGAACTTACCCTCGGGCAGCTGGGCCGTATCGTGCTGCAGGTGCAGTGGCTGGCAGGTGGCATCCAGTTGAGCCTGGCCACCGAGCGCAAGGATGCACTGGCGCCGCTGAGCGATGCGCTGCCCGACATCACGACCGCGCTGGCGCGTGCCGGTCTGCGCCTGATGCGTTGCAGCATGAGCCACGGCCTGCCGGGATTCGAAACCGATTCCGCGCTTGCCGCGCGCCTGCCGCAAGGCCCTGCCGCAGCTTTGCCTCCCAGCCTGTTCCGCGCCGCGGCAGAGGTCGTGGTCCAGCTGGCCAACCGGAGCCATGCGCTGGAAACCTCTCGCGGCTCGGAGGAGGCGTAGGTCGGAACGGCCGCAGGCACTTTCCGACGCTGGCGTCCGTTCTAGCCCAGTGAGCCGATGATGCTGATTTCCAGCTGTTCGGGGATTTCGTTGTAGGAAAGCACCGTGAGCCCGGGCGCGAAGAGGCGGGCATAGCGCGCCAGCAAGGGGCGGATCTGCGGCATCACCAGCAGCAGCGGCGTGCCGCCCTGCTGCTTCATCTGCTCGCGCACGACGGGCATGTTCATCTGCAGCTGCGAAAGCAGGTTCGGGTCGATGGGGTAGTTGTCCAGTGTCACCTTGCCGCCCTGCCGGGCCTGGTTCAGCGATCCCAGTAGCATGTTCTCCAGCTCTCCGCCGAGGTTGAAGGCCCTGAGCTCCTTGCCGTTGCCATTCACCGCGGCCACGATCTGCCGGCGCAATATGCAGCGCACCTCGGCCGCGAGCAGGATGGGGTCCTTGGTGAGCTCGGCATTTTCGAGCAGCGCCGTGGCAATCGGCACGATGTCCTTCAGCGAGACGTTCTCGGCCAGCAGCACGCGGAACACCTTGAGCATCTGGGTGTGCGTCAGCGCCTTGTCCAGCGCGGCCGAAAGTTTGGGGGCCACGGCGGCCAGGCGTTCCATCAGTGCCGGCACGTCTTCGTGGCGGACCAGTTCGGGCAGGTGGTCACGCACCATCTTGGCGACGTGGGTGGCGATGATGTTGGGAATGTCCACCACCTGATAACCCAGACCCAGGGCATGGGCCTTGTTCTCCGGCGCGATCCAGGTCACTGGCATGCCATAGGCCGGCTCCACGCCGGGGATACCATCCAGATCGCCGAACACCTGGGGTGAGGGAATGGTCATCAGGTGGTCGGCATAGACCTCGCCTTGCGCGATGCTGCTCCCCGAGAGCTTGATGGCGTACTGAGCAGGCTTCAGCCCCAGATCGTCGCGCACGCCGATGGGGGGCAGCAGCAGACCCATGTTTTCGCTGACGCTCTGGCGGATGCCCTTGATGCGTTGCACGAGTGGCGCGCCATGTTCATGGTCGATCAGCCGCACGAGCTTGTAACCCACGGTGACGCTCATGACTTCAACGAAGGGCAGGCTGCGCCAGTCGAATTCCGGCAGCGGCTCGGTCAGCAACGCTTTCTGGATGGCACCGGTATCCGCTTCTTCCGGCCGGGCGGGGTGCCGGCCGATACGCCAGGCCACGAAGGCCAACACCCCGGCGAAGCCGAGGAACACCATCCAGGGCATGCCGGGAATGGCGCCGAGGATCAGCATCAGCCCGGCGGCCCCATAGAGCACGCTGGGCGAGGCCAGCAGCTGGGCGCCGACCTGCTGCTCGAAATCCTTCGATTCGCTGCCCACGCGGGTGACGATGATGGCAGCGGCAGCCGACAGCAGTAGCGCGGGGATCTGCGCGACCAGCCCGTCGCCGATGGTCAGCAGCGCATAGAGGCGAAAGGCTTCACCCAGCGTGAGGTCGTGCATCAGTGCGCCGATGGCCACGCCGCCGATCATGTTGATGAGCAGGATCAGGATGCCGGCGATGGCATCGCCCCGCACGAACTTCGAGGCGCCGTCCATGGCGCCATAGAAATCCGCTTCGGCGGCGACTTCGCGGCGGCGCAGCTGGGTCTTTTCCTGGTTGATCAGGCCGGCATTGAGATCGGCATCGATGGCCATCTGCTTGCCGGGCAAGGCATCCAGCGTGAAACGCGCGGACACCTCCGAGATGCGTTCCGCGCCCTTGGTGACCACGATGAAGTTGATGATCATCAGGATCACGAACACCACCAGGCCGACCACGAAATTGCCGCCGATCACCACGTGGCCGAAAGCCTCGATGACCTGGCCGGCGGAAGCCGTGCCCTCGTGGCCGTGCAGCAGCACCACGCGTGTGGAAGCCACGTTCAGCGTCAGGCGCATCAGCGTGGTGGCGAGGATGACGGTGGGGAAGACCGAGAAATCCAGCGGCCGCTTCGCATTCACGCTGACCAGGATGACGAACAGCGGGGCGGCTACGCGATGGCGGGCCAGATCGGTGATCAGTCGGCGCAGTGCATTCATGGGTTCGACCGGGTTTCGCTCAGGAATAGGCGTTGAGGAATTGGGCGGAGATCGGCAAGGACTCCGGCAACTGGGGTTCGGCGCGGCGCTGGCCGCTGCGGAAGGCTTTGAGCTGCAGCACATAGCTGAGCACCACGGCCACCGCCTTGTAGAGCGGCGCGGGAATCTTCTGGTTGACCTGGCTGGTGTTGTAGATCGCCCGCGCCAGCGGCGGCAGCGGCACCACTTCCACTTCGTGTTCGCGCGCGATCCGGCCGATGTACAGCGCCATCTCGTCCACGCCCTTGGCGATCACGAAAGGCGCGTCGGCACGGGTTTCGTCGTACTTGAGCGCCACCGCGTAGTGCTCGGGGTTCACGATCACCACGTTGGCGTCGGGCACCAGTTTGCGCACGCTGCGGCGGGCCATCTGCTGCTGCAACTGGCGGATGCGCTGGCGCACCTCGGGCCGGCCCTCGCTGGTCTTGTGCTCTTCCTTCAGCTCGCGTTTGCTCATGCGCTGCTCGCGCATGAAGATCATGTGCTGCACCGGCAGATCGATCAGCGCGAAGATCACGAATACCGCGCACAGCGCAAGAATGCCGTCCAGCATCAGCCCGGCACCGGTCAGCAGAGCCTGGTCCAGCGACAGCGCTTGCAGGTTCACATAGGCTCACATAGGCGCGCAGCGTGCTGCGTGAGACATGCCAGAGTGCACAGCACGAAGGTCTTGGCCATCGCGGTGAGCACGTCGGTGACGTGCTTGGGCTTCATCAGTCGTTGTGCGTAGGAAAGCGGGTTGAGCCGGTCGAGTTTGGGCTGCAGGTTGGTGAGGACCAGGATCCAGCCACCGGGATACAGCGAGGCCAGCGAGACGCAGAGCGGAATCACGAACAGTGGCAGCACCATCTTCACCAGCAGCAGCATGGTGTCGGCGAAAGCGGCGGACCACAGGTTGTCCGGCGTGCCATCGCCTTCCAGCGTGGCGAAGCCGATGACGAAGATGCGGCGGAATTCCTCCAGGTAATGCGGCATCAGCAGCATCAGCAGCTTGATGCAGACGAGCAGGCCGACCGCGGTCGCCCAGTCGCGCGAGCGTGCGATTTGGCCCTGTTCGCGCGATTTGCGCAGTTTCTGTGCCGAAGCCTTCTCGCTTTTGTCCTCGTCCGAATGATCGGCCATGTCAGCTCCCCATGGCCTGGCGCAGCATCTGCAGCACCTTGTGGGTCAGCCGGATATAGTGATCCGGCACCAGGCGCACGATCTGCGCGAGCATCAGCAGGCCGAACAGTGTGACCAGCGAGAAGCCCAGCGAAAACAGGTTGAACGAGGGCGCCACACGGTTGAGGAAGCCGAAGCCCATCTGCACTACCAGCGCCGAAAACACCACCGGCAGCGCCAGCAACACGGCGGCGGAAAGCACCCAGGCGACGTTCAGTGCCACCAGGTTCAGTGCCAGCAGCTGGATGCCGCTGCCCACGGGCCAGGCACGGAAGCTTTCGCCAAGCACGCCGGCCAGTACCAGATGGCCGTCGATGGCGAAGAACACCAGGATGCACAGCATGTAGAGCAGACCGGAGACGACGTCGGATGATGCGCCGCTCATGGGGTCGTTGAGCATCGCCATCATCAGGCCCATCTGCGAGGAGATCAGGTGGCCGAGTACCGTCACCACCGACATCGCGAGATGGAAGGCCAGGCCGATGGCGAAGCCGATCAGCACCTGTTCCAGCGTGGCCACCACGCCGTGCAGCGAGAGCGGATCGATCAGCGCGCCGCCCTGGGTGATCGGCAGCATGACGAAGGCCAGCACGGCGGAGAGCAGCACACGTATCGTCACCGGCACCATGTTGTCGCCCAGTATCGGCGCCATGGAGAACATTGCCAGCGTGCGGCAGAAGGGCCACCAGAGGGCGATCAGGGTGGTCAGCAGCTGGTCGAACAGCGCATTCATCCTGTCTGCCTTCAGCCGACCAGGGTGGCCGCGCGTTCGAACACGGAAATGCAGAAGTCCATGACGTAGCTGCTGATCCAGTGGCCGAGCAGGGTGATCGCCGCCAGCGTGGCGAGCAGGCGCGGCAGGAAGCTCAGGGTCTGCTCGTTGATCTGAGTGGCGGCCTGGAACAGGCTGACGATCAAGCCGACGATCAGGCCCGGGGCGATCAGCACCGCGACCAGCACGGTGACGATGCGCAAGGCTTCGCCGACGAGATCGGCGGCGATGTCCGGCGTCAGCATGGCGGGCTCCGGCGGCGCATCAGAATGCCCTCACGCTGGTGACCAGGGTATTCACGGTCAGTGTCCAGCCATCCACCAGCACGAAGAGCAGCAACTTCAGCGGCAGCGAGATCACCAGTGGCGAAAGCATCATCATCCCCATCGCCATCAGCACCGAGGAAACCACCAGGTCGATGACCAGAAAGGGGATGAAGAGCATGCAGCCGATCTGGAAAGCGGTCTTCAGCTCGCTGAGCACGAAGGCCGCAAGCTTCACGGTGAAGGGGTAATCCTGCGGCTGTGCCACTTCGCCCGCGCCGGCCAGTCGCGCCATCTGGGCCAGCGCGCTCTTGCTCGTCTGCGCCAGCATGAAACGCGAGATTGCCTGCTCGGAGATCTTCAGTGCATCCTGCAGGCCGATCTGCTCCTGATCGTAGGGGCAGAGGTGCTCACCCACCGGGCGCATCACCAGCAACGTCAGGATCAGGGCTACTCCGGTGACGATGCGGTTGGGCAGGCCCTGCTGCAGGCCCAGCGCCTGGCGCAGCAGTGAAAGCACGATCACGAAGCGCGTGAAGCTGGTCATCATCAACACCATCGCGGGCAGCAGCCCGAGCAGCGTCATGATGATGAGCACCTGCGTCTTCACGGTCAGTTCCGTGGTATTGCCCTGCGTGGTGCTGCTGAGCAGGCTCAGCGCCTGTGCCAGGGCCTCGCCCGGCAACAGCGCGAGCGACAGCAGGAGTGCCCTGCAGGGCAAGGCTGCGCGCAGTTTCATGCGGACAGGCTGCCCAGATCCATGTCGCTGAGTTCGACGACCTTCAGCCCGTAGTTCTCGCCGGAGACCACCACTTCGGCGCGGCCGATGGTGGTGCCGTTCACCTTGATCACCAGCGGCTCGCCGGCCAGGGTGTCCAGCTCAACCACGCTGTCCTCACGGATCGCCATCAGTTCCTGCAGCGAGACGCGCGCGGCGCCCACCTCCAGGGTCAGCGTTACCGGGATCTTGCGCATCAGCTGCGTGAGCGCGCGTTGCGGCGCGGCAGGCGGCGTGTCTTCAGGGGTGATGTCCTGCACACCATCATCGAGTTCGGACAGCAGACTGTCCAGCTTGTCGTTATCGAGCGAATCCATAGTTACTCCACGTCTTCAAAGGCAGTCAGGCAGAGTTTTCCCTTGTGCTCGGCGACCCGCGCGGTGAACAGCCGCGAGTCATCGATCAGCACATCGGTCGTCCCCATGCTCACCGGAATCACATCGCCTACCCGAGTGTCGAGCAGGCGGCCGAGCGGCAGCTCCGTTTCCAGCAGGCGCGCAACGAGGGTCAGTTGCAGGCGTGTCGGAAAAGGTTTGCCGTTGTCCGTTCGTGGGCGGGTTGCGTCACGCACCGGCGCCAGCCGGGAGAGCAGACGCTGTATCCACGCGTCATCGAGCGAAAACCACAACGCACCCTCCACGCCGCGCGTGGGCTCGCGGATCTCTGCGCGGATCATCCAGGCGCCGGGGCGGGGTGTCTGTCCGGGCGCTTCCGAAAACTGGGGTGGGATCTCCGGCGCGGCACCATGCTCCGGCAGCCATTCGATGCGCTCGGCCAGTGCCGACACGAACTGGCGGCCCAGCATGGCCGCCAGACGTTCTTCCGTGGAGGTTTCGCGTGGCGCCGCGCGACTGGCTTCCCCTTCCTGTTTCGTCTCGTGCGGGCCGTAGCGATAGTCGAGCACGCACAACAGCACCTGGCGTTCGAGCGCCACGCCGATGCGCCCGATCTCGTTTGTATAGGCAAACCAGCGGCAGCGCCCCGGTAGCGAGTCGGACTGGCGGATGCTCACCTCGCCGAGCTGGAAGGACGCCCGGTAACGGCGGTTCAGGCTGCCCCGGAAGACTTCGGCCAGATCCTCGCGGAACAGGGCGGCGAAACTCTTCAGCAGATGCACGGGGCGGCCGAGCGTACGCGGATCGAGAATTTCCACTTGCGCGCGTGGCGCGGATCGTTCTGTCATCCTGGGGGTTTCCTGCGGAAAACATAGGAATGGCGGCGCAATCAAATCGTGCTGGACAAAAGATTCACGCCGGCTTTCGCGCCTTATCGTCACGCGATTACATATCTTTAAATTATGTGTGTTCCTTTTTGGAGTCCACTTTATTTCAACTCCGGCATGTTTCGAGTGAAAAACATGCGTTCAATGCCGGGGTATTGGCGTCGCTGTCATGAGCGTGAAATGAATTCAGGGGATTGTTGCGATGCACATGCAGTTGTAAAAAATGCCAAAAACGCAGAAAACACTTGCAAAGCTTTTTTACATTGCTTTAGACTGAATTCACATACCGGCACACCCGCACGAAAGGCGGGGTCGCAAAGCCTCCGGTCTACCGCCTGAAAAGGCCACGATAGCGGGGTTGCCAGACTGAATCACTGTAACGATCCGGCCGTACGGCCCTGCCTGCTTGATATGCAGGAAGATGCCGGGCGGTTTCGTCTAGCCGTCAGTTCTGACGGCTGCAGCCCCGTGTGTGCGTGTGTCTGTCACACTTTTGTTGCGTTGCACAGGGGCTGCTCCTCATGAATCCTGAAATTCTTGTCCGCTGAAACTCGCCGGTAATCCGCAGGCCAGGCATTTGAATTCCTGCCGTCTGCGCGTCCGTGGCATTTCATTTTTGGCAGTTTAATTTACCGCTGGATTTTCATGCGGTGGGGAGGGCTTGTCTTTTACTTTTGATAATTGATTGTTCGTGACCCGGAATTGATCTGACAGGCGCGTGTCATTCAACGGAATATTTGGCTTCCGTCGATTGTGTACACCTCCCTCGTTCTTCGCCATACGGATTCATTTACATGTCTGTGTAAATCCATCCGCAGGGATTCCTTTGTCCTGAATAAATCGAAAGTAATAGCATGTGGTTGCTGTTGAATGACGGATGTGAGGTAAGACATGGCAATCGAAAATACGGGATCGTCGATGGCGACGCAGATCCAGGCCGATCTGGCACAGATCCAGAATCAGGCACGGCTGCATGACGCGCTGGCCGGGGGAAATGAAACCGAGGCACTGAGTTTCCCGGACGCATTCCGGCAGGCTGTGCAGTCGGTGAACGAACAGGATCGACTGGCAGGGGAACGCATGGCTGCGGTGGATAGTGGCGAGAGCGACGATCTGGTCGGCGCGATGCTGTCCAGCCAGGAGGCTGGCCTGTCCTTCTCCATGCTCATGCAGGTGCGCAACAAGGTCGTGGGCGCCGTGGATGAGCTGCTGAAGCTGCAGCTTTGAGGCCAGCGGAGACCCCAACGTGATCAGCTCACTCAAACCCGCGCTTGGCTGGCTGCGCCCCGAAGGCGGCCTGCCCCGTCCGAAGCCCGAGTTCTGGCGCAACCTGTTGCCGCTGGTGCTCCTGGCCATCGGCATCACCGCTCTGGTATCCCTCTTCCTCTGGCGCGACCAAGCCAGTTACAAGCCGGTGTTCGGCAGCCGCGAGAATGTCGCCGTGGCGGACATGGTCAGCGTGCTCGATGCTGCCGGTATTGCCTACCGCGTTCATCCGGACAGCGGCCAGCTGCTGGTGCCGGAAGGCAAGCTGGGGCAGGTGCGCATGCTGCTGGCTTCCAAGGGCGTGGTGGCGAAGCTGCCCGAGGGGCTCGAGCTGATGGATCGCAACGATCCGCTCGGCGTCAGCCAGTTCGTGCAGGACGTACGCTTCCGCCGCGGCCTCGAAGGCGAGCTGCGCCAGAGCATCATGAGTCTGGATGCCGTGGCTGCCGCGCGCGTGCATCTGTCCATCGCGCGCTCCAGTTCCTTCGTGCTGGCCGAGGGCGACAAGAGCTCCGCCTCCGTGATGCTCACGCTGAAGGCCGGGCGCACTCTGAATCCGGAACAGATCGCGGCAATCATCAATCTGGTCGCCAACAGCGTGGCCAATCTGGATCCGCGCAAAGTCTCGGTGGTCGATCAGGCCGGCAACTATCTTTCTGCACGCGTCGATCCGGTCGAAGGTTTCGAAGGCGGCGTGGTCAGCGATGCCGCCAAGCATTATCAGGACGAGACGCGGCGCAATGTGGATGCCCTGCTGGCGCCGGTGCTGGGTAACGGCAACTACCGCGCCAGCGTCACCGCCGAGGTCGACAACGACAAGGTGCAGGAAACCGTGGAGCGCTACGGTGAGGCACCGCGCCTCACCAATGAGGCCGTGCGTACCGAGGCCGGGCGCAATCCGCTGGCGCTGGGCGTACCCGGTTCGCTGAGCAATCGCCCGGTGGCGGTGAACACGCCGGAAGGCGAGGAGCCCGAGGGCAACACCTCGCAGCGCAATGCGCACACGCGCCAATATGCCTACGACCGCAGCGTCACCCAGACGCAGCGCGCGCGAGGCCGTCTCAACAAGCTCTCCGTGGCCGTGGTGCTCAACAGCGCGGCGGCGCCCGGTGGCAAGGCGTGGGAGCCTGCTGCCATCGCCAATGTGGAGAAGCTGCTGCGCAGCGGTCTGGGCATCGATGCCACGCGGGGTGACCGGCTGACCGTGTCCGCCCTGCCCTTCCCCGCGCCGGTGGCTGCCGTTCCGTGGTGGCAGGAACGCGAAAACGTCGTCGAGATGGGTTCTTGGGCCGCGTATGCACTGGCCGCCCTGCTGGCTTTCCTGTTCATCGTGCGGCCGGTACTCAGGCTGGCCCGTCAGGCCATCGCGCCGGACGCACCGCGTGAAGTGGTGGATCTGCAGGAAGTGCCCAGGCCGATTCCACCGGGGCCACCCACCGACATCCATGCGCCCGCGCTGGGCGCGCCCGAGGCCACGGCCACGCCGGAAGGCGGCAATGCCGTGACCTCGTTGCTCGAAGACTATGACCTGCCCCCTGCCGGTTCGCCGGTGGACGTGATGGTCGATCACCTCAGGGTTCTGGCTTCCAAGGAGCCGGAGCGTGTCGCCGAAGTCGTGAAGCAATGGGTGAACCGCCATGGCCGACCTGAATAATGCCGACCCGATCATCCCGGGGCCGACGCTGAACCTGATCGAGCAGGCGGCCATCGTGCTGCTGTCGATGGGCGAGGAGCCTGCCGCTGCGGTACTGCGCTGTCTGTCGCGCGAAGAGCTGCTGGAAGTCACGCAGGTCATGTTGCGCATCAGCGGCATCAAGGTCGAAGCCGTGCGCAATTCACTGCAGCATTTCTTCGACGACTATCGCGAGCAGAGCGGCGTGCATGGCGCCTCGCGCTCCTATCTCAAGCGCTCGCTGGATCTGGCGCTGGGGGCCGATATCGCCAACAGCGTGCTCAACAACATCTACGGCGATGCGATCCGGCCGAAGATGGCGCGGCTGCAATGGGCCTCGTCGAAATGGCTGGCGGACCGCATCGCGCACGAACACGTGCGCATGCAGGCGGTATTCCTCGCCTTCCTGCCGCCGGCGCTGGCCGGCGAGGTGCTGGATGCGTTGCCGCAAGAGAACCGAGATCTGGTACTGATCAACGTCGCGCGCCTGAAGGAGGTCGACCGTGACTTGCTGATCGAACTCGACGAAGTGGTCAGCCGTTGCCTGGAAAGCCTGGGGCTGCAGAGCACCAGCGTCGAGGGGGTGCGTCAGGCTGCCGAGATCATCAATCGTCTGCCTGGCAATCGCCAGCAGATGGTGGAGCTGCTGCGCGCGCACGATCCGGCCGTGGTGTCCGAGATCGAAGTCAGCATGTACGACTTCTTCATCCTCTCGCGGCAGAACGATGCCGTCATCACCTGGCTCATCGACGAAGTGCCGCTGGAGCAGTGGGCCATCGCACTCAAGGGCGCCGAGCCCACCGTACGCGACACCATCCTGCAAGCCATGCCGCGACGCCAGGCACAGAGCTTCGAAGAGCTCATGCGCGGCAGCGGCCCGGTGCCGCGCAGCCGCGTGGAGCAGGCGCGCGAAGAGATCATGGCGCAGGTCAAGGATCTGGCCGATGCCGGCGAAATCGAGATCCTGCTGTTCGCCGAGGCCACGGTCGAATGAAGAACATGCGCCCCCACCGCTTCCCGCCCTTGTCCCAGCTGGCCGTCGGCCTGCCGGCAGCCGGTATGGCACAGATCCAGTACTCCCACGCGGAGGCCTTCAAGGAGGGCATGGATCGCGGCTATCGCGAGGGGCATGACAGCGGCTTCGAGCAGGGGCGCCAGGACGGGCTCGCATTGGGGCGTAGCGAGGGCGCGCGCGAAGGGCGCGAGATGGCCCGGCGCGAGGTGCAGGCACGCTTCGAGTCCCTGGCGCAGCCGCTGGACGCGATGCTGGAAGCCTTGCAGCAATTGCAGGCCGACTATCAGGGCGCACTGCGCAAGGAAGTGGTGGAGCTGGTGGCCAAGGTGGCCCGCCAGGTCATCCGCAGCGAACTCGCCCTGCAGCCGGTGCAACTGCTGACGCTGGTCGACGAGACCCTGGCGACCATGCCGCCAGCGCGCGAAGGTGTCGAGGTCTACCTGAATCCCGAAGAGCTGGAGCGCATCCGCGAACTGGCGCCGGAGCGTGCCGCACGCTGGACACTGATTCCCGATGCGCGCCTGGAGCCCGGCGAATGCCGCGTCAGCGCCGATGGACACGAAGCCGACGCGGGCTGTCGCCAGCGTCTTGCCGCCTGTATCGAGCAGGTCAGCACGCAACTGCTGCCGACGGCAGAAGAAGGGCAGGCGTCATGATCGCTGCCGCGCTGCGCAAGCTCGAACTCGGTGAAGTGCCGGTCGCCACGCATACCGGGCGACTGGTCGGAGCCACCGGGCTGCTGCTCGAATGCACCGGCTGTCTGTTGCAGACCGGGCAGCGCTGCCGCATCGAGACGGCTTCGGGCGAATGGATCGCGGCGCAGGTGGTGGGCTTCCGCAACGAAGTCTCGTATCTGATGCCCTTCAAGCATGCCGAAGGGCTTGCCACCGGCGCGCGCGTGCTGCCTGCGCCGGACGCACAGGGCTTGATGATCGGTCCCTCCTGGCTGGGGCGCATCGTCAATGGCCTGGGCGAGCCGCTGGACGGACTCGGCCCTGGGGGGCGAGCAGCCGCTGGACCCGACGCCGCCGCGCGTGAATCCGCTGCGCAAGCAGCCGGTACGCGAAATCCTGGACGTGGGTGTGCGCGCCATCAACGGCCTGCTCACGCTGGGGCGTGGCCAGCGCGTCGGCCTGATGGCCGGCAGCGGCGTGGGCAAGAGCGTGTTGCTCGGCCTGATCACGCGCCAGACCGTGGCCGACGTGGTGGTGGTCGGCCTGATCGGCGAGCGCGGCCGCGAAGTGCGTGAATTCATCGACATGTCGCTGGGTGCCGAAGGGCTGGCGCGTGCCGTGGTGGTCACCGCGCCGGCCGACGAGTCGCCGCTGATGCGCATCCGCGCTACCGAGCTGTGCCATGCCATCGCCGCGCATTTCCGCGATCAGGGCCAGCATGTGCTGCTGCTCGTCGACTCGCTCACGCGCTACGCCATGGCGCGCCGCGAAGTGGCACTGGCACTGGGATCGAATCCTTCCTCTGCCAGGGCACGCACGAAGCCGCGCCGCTGGCCGACACGCTGGCCCGCCTCGAGGAGCTGACGCAATGAACAAGGTAGCGGAACGCAAGCTGCGCGGCCTGAGCATGGCCACCGAACTGCGCGAGCGGGAAAAGGATGAGCGTCAGGCCGAACTGGCCGTTAAGCAGGCGACGGAAGCGCGCTATCGCGCCAATCTGGAGCGGCTGGAGGCGCTGAGCGAGAGCGCCGGTGCGAGTGCCCGCCAGGGCGTGGGGCAGCTTTCCGTGCTGTCGCAGAACCGGGGTGACTACAAGCAGGCGGTGCTGCAGATGGCAGCCGAACACCGCCTCGAGCTGCAGCTGCATCAGGCGGACATGCGTCTGGCGCAGACCGCGCTGATGCAGGCGATGCACAGGCACGAAGCGCTGGAGCAGACGCTGGAGCGCCGCCGTGCGGGCCTGCAGCGCGAGGAAAACGTGCGCGAACAGAAGCAGCAGGACGAACTGGCCACGCAAGCCTGGCTGAGGGGGGTGCGATGAAGCAGGGCAGGCGGGCCATCCAGATGCCATTTCAGTGTGCGGCCGATCGGGTCGCCCTTTCAAAGGGCAGGTTCCATTCCCCCTTTGCAGGAGCACCTCATGGCGACTGATATCGACCCCACCTCAATGGCCTATTCGCTGGCCACCCTGTACGTACAGAACGCACAGGACCAGCTGGATACGGAAAGCACGCGCGCCACGGCAACCGCCAGCGCGCTGACCAAGCTGCAATCCGCCCTGGCCACGCTGTCCGGCCAGAAAGGGATGGTTGCGAACACCGCGACGGTGAGCGACTCTTCCGCGCTCACGGCAAGCGCCAGCAGCAGCGCGGCCAGCGGCACCTATTCCCTGTACGTCGAGCAGATCGCCACGACCCACCAGATCGCATTCCAGGATCTGCCGGCGGAGCTGGACGTCTATGCAGACAGCCCCCTGGTGATCACCCTGGGCGACGGCTCCAGCATCAGCCTGGATCTGCAGACCGCGGATGCCGACGGTGACGGCAAACTCACCCCGGCAGAGATCGCGCGTGCGATCAACCAGGCCGACAATAACAACGGCAAGGTCGTCGCTTCGGTGGTGACCGTGGGGAACAAGAGCCAGCTCATCCTCAGTGCCGGTGAAAGCGGCACGGCCGGCGCGATCAGCGTCGATGTCAGCGGCCTGCCGGACGGTGATCTGAAGACCGCCTTGTCCTCCAGCAAGGAGCTGGTGGCCGCACAGGACGCCATCGTCTGGCTGGGCGACAAGGATACCGGTATCAAACTGGAGCAATCCAGCAACACCTTCACGGCGATCAGCGGCGTCACGCTGACGCTCACCAAGGCCAGCACCTCCGCCATCACCCTGTCGGTCGACAGCGACCTCAGCGGTACCACGGCCAATCTGCAGTCCTTCGTGGATGCGTACAACGCACTGGAAAAGATCCTCGACACGCTGACCGCCAACGGCAGCTCCACCACGGATTCCGCCGCCTTCGCCTCGGATTCCGGCATCCGCGCCCTGCGTTCGCGCTTGTCGAGCATCCTGCGGGAATCCGTCGATGGCGTCAGCCTGATGACCTACGGCATCACCACCAGCAAGGACGGCAGCATCTCTCTGGACAGCGACAAGCTGGAAGCTGCGCTGGCCAAGAATCCCGATGGTCTGGATTCCCTCTTCGGCAGTACCACCAAGGGCAGCCGCAGCGGCGTGCTCGGGGATTTCACCACCTATCTGGAGCTCTGGACCAACAGCACCAACGGGCTGATCAAATCTCGCAAGGACTCCGTGGAGCGCACTCAGAGCCGCTTGGACACGCGCCAGACCCGCATCGACGAAAACTACGAGCGCGCCTACAACCGCTACCTCGTCCAATACACCGCGCTGCAGACCCTGCAAACCCAGATGGAATACACCTCCAGCATCTTCGACGCCTACTTCGGCACCAGCAGCAGTAGCAGCAGCAGTTGATGCCTTCACAGGGACGGACATGACCACACTCGCTTACGACGCTTACCAGAGCTATCAGACAGTCAATGTCGATGCGCAGACAGCCCAGGCATCTCCCGTGCAACTGGTGTTGTTGCTGATGGATGGCCTGCTCGACGAGCTGGCGCGTGCACGGGCCCATATCGAGGCCCGCCGCTTCGAGCTCAAGGCCCGCAGCCTGGAGCGCGCCATCGGCATGCTCAACGGGTTGTCCAGCGCCCTCGACATGGATGCCGGCGGCGAGGTCGTGGCCAATCTTGAACGGCTCTACGCATTCTGCGCGGAGCATCTCCATCAGGCCGGCGTGGCACTGGACCCCGGCAAGATCGACGAGGTCGTCGCGATCCTGCAGACCTTGCGTGAAGGCTGGCAGAGCGTCCAGGCAAAAAATGGCTGAAGCACAGGCGCTGCGCGAACTGGCACAACGCCTCGGCCAGGCCACGGTCCGCGAGGACTGGGAGACCGTTGCGCGACTGGATGCCGAAGTGGCCGTCGCACTGCGCCGCCTGCCGCCTGCCGCCCCGCCTTCCGCGGGCGAGCAGCAGGCACTCGGGTACCTGCGCCGCGTGCATGCGGAAGCCCTGTCGCGCTGCCGTCGGGAAACCGTACGGCTCGACGCCCGCCTGGCCGACATGCGTGACCGGCGTGAAGCGTGGACGGCCTATGCAGTGAATGACGAAGGGGATCAATTCCTATGACGACAATATCCACGGGGCAGCCCTCCACGCCCGCCAGCACCGTGCAGATCCTGCTGCAGATCGGCCAGCCGGAGGCGGAAGGCACATCGCTCGCCGGCATGGATTTCGGTGCGGCGCTGGATGCCGCGCTGATCGGCTATGGCGAGGCTGATACCGGGGATGCGGAGCGCCTGCTACAGCCGGCGCAGGTGCCGGGCGTACCCCATGCAGGATCCGATGAAGACGCCCCGCAGACGGATGGCAGCACTCCGCAGGTGCTTGCCCCGGTGCAAGGGCTGTTGCCCGAAGCGGTGATGCTCACGGTGAATCTCGTGATGCGCCAGCTGGATGCCGTGGCGCAGGGCGGTGACGGGGAAAGCGCCCCGGCTGGCGCCTTGCCCGCCACGGGCGAAGTGGAGGGCGGCGTTTCCCAGGCGGCGGCCATGCCGCAGGTGACGCCACGACCAGCACAGAACCTCGCCACCGAAGATGCCGGCACGGAGTTCCTTGCCGCGTCCACGGGCGCCGCCGTGCCTGATGAGGCTGAAAGCGAAGCCTTGCGTCAGGTGAAGGCCATCGAATTGCCAGGTGTCGCCACCAAGGCTGCCGCATCACCGGCAGCGGCCGCCGGAAGCGTGGCGGCGCTGAAAACCGGGGGTGCCGAAGCCGCTGCACAGGTCGACGCCGACCTTGCACCTGTCATGCAGGGGAATGCGACAGGAACGTCCACGGTGACACAGAGCGGCGTCGCCGTGCTCAAGCTGGCCGGCACCGAGAGTTCGCAGTGGCGCGAGCCCTTGATGCAGGCACTGGGCGAACGCCTGCAACTGCAATCCACACACACCCTGGATCAGGCCACGATCCGCCTCGATCCGCCCAGCCTGGGGCGCATCGAAATCGGTATCCGCCACGAGAACGGCGCGCTGACGGTACAGCTCTCCGCCACGCACCAAGAGG
This sequence comes from Candidatus Dactylopiibacterium carminicum, assembly GCF_014736495.1. Taxonomy (GTDB): domain Bacteria; phylum Pseudomonadota; class Gammaproteobacteria; order Burkholderiales; family Rhodocyclaceae; genus Uliginosibacterium; species Uliginosibacterium carminicum. The sequence goes on along the minus strand of NZ_MDUX01000011.1, from coordinate 39,593 downwards.
TGCTGCGCCAGTTGCAGGGCATCGGCGAACAACTGCGCCAGGACCTCTCGGTCCGCCATCAGGGCGAAGTCTCCGTGCAGGTTGAGGAATCCTCGGCCTCGCGCAGCCTGTTCGGTGAAGCCTCGGCCGACGGACGTCAGCGCCAGCAGCAAGGAGCGCAGCGGGAAGCGCCGGGCCAAGCCCTGGCGGAAGCCGACGACCGCGATGAGTCGGCCCGTAACGGTTCCGGCGAGCAGGAGCAGGCGGCATGAACAAACTGAAGCTGATCCTGCTGTTTCTGATCGCCGGCGTGCTGCTGGCCGGCGCTGGCGCCGGCGGCGCCTGGTGGCTGCTGCGCGCCCGCGCGCCCGCAGTGGCGGGCGAGACCCCGGCTCCCGCCGTGGAAAAGGACAAGCGCAACTACAAGTACGTGAGCCTGGACAAGGTGATCGTCATGTTGCGCAGCGATTCCGGCGCACCGATGTCGCACTACCTGGCGATGGATCTGGTGTTCAAGGCCGAGGAAAAGGCCGAGAAGCACACCAAGGAACACCTGCCGCTGCTGCGCAGCATCGCGGTGAAGGCGCTGTCCGCCTACACCCTGGAGGAAGCGCTGAACAAGTCGATCGACGATCTGACGGTCGACGTCAACCGGGCCTTCACCGAAGGCTACGCCCGCGACAATGCCGAGCAGCCCTTCGTCGAAGCGCTGATCAGCAAGCTGATCATCGAGTAGGCGGCATGGATATGAACATGGGCTACGCACAGACTTGTGAAGCGGCGGTGGAACAGCAGCATCTGCTGGCCTACCTGCCGCTGGTCAAGCGCGTGGTCCGCCAGCTCGCCTCGCAGACCGGCGGCGCCATCGACCGTCAGGACATGGAGCAGATCGGGTTGCTCGGGCTGCTGGATTGCCTGCGCCGCTATGGCACGCCGGACGAGAAGTTCGGCGCCTACGCCCAGCTGCGCGTACGCGGCGCGATCCTCGACGAGCTGCGCCGCCAGGATTGGCGGCCACGTTCGGTGCGCCAGGAAAGCCACCGCCTGCGCGACGCGATCCGCGATCTGGCACGGCGCCTGGGGCACGAGCCGGGTGAGGCCGAGGTCCAGCAGCATCTCGGGCTCTCCGCCGAGGCCTACCAGGCCTACCTGATGGCGGAGAACGCCGAGGCGCTGGCGAGTTTCGACGAAATGATCCAGATCCTCGGCGAGCAGGCGTCCGAGCAGCCGACGCCGGAAACCCAGCTGATGCGCCGCCGCAGCATCGAGCAGGCACTGCGCCGGCTGGACGAGCGCGAGCAGCGCGTGATCCAGCTGTATTACGAATTCGACCTGAGCCTCAAGGAGATCGCCGCCGTACTCGAACTCACCGAGGCCCGTGTCTGCCAGATCAACAAGGGAGCACTGCGCAAGATGCGCGAGTGCCTGCAGTCGCACTGAGTGCCAGGAAGGAACGCCAGACCATGCAACAGATCCTCGGAATCGTCATCGTCCTGCTCACCGTGTTCGGTGGATTCATGCTTGGCGGCGGCATCCTGCGCGTCATCTGGGAGCCCGTCGAGCTGATCATCATCTGCGGTGCGGCGGTCGGCGCCCTGGTGCTGGGAAATCCGCGTCACGTACTGGCCGAGATGTGGCTGCAGCTCAAGCAGATCATCACCATGCGCAAGAACGGCGCGGAGTACCAGCGCCAGCTGCTGTTGCTGATGTATGAACTGCTGCAGACCGCCGCCGGCGGCCTCAAGGCGCTGGATGCGCACGTCGAGGAGCCGCACAAAAGCCCCCTGTTCCAGCGTTATCCGCTGATCCTCAAGGATCCGAAGCTACTGCACTTCATCGTCGACAACTTCCGCCTGATGGCCATGGGCAAGATCAACGCGCATGAGCTCGAAGGCGTGCTCGATCAGGAGCTGGAAGCCATCCACGAGGAACTGGCCCAGCCCGCCAAATCCCTGCAGAAGATCGCTGAAGCCATGCCTGGCTTCGGCATCCTCGCCGCCGTGCTGGGCATCGTGATGGCCATGAATACCGTGGGCGAGGGGGCGAATTCAGCCGAGATCGCCGAGCGCGTGGCTGCGGCCATGGTGGGGACTTTCATCGGCATCTTCTTCTGCTATGGCGTGCTCGATCCGATTTCCAACGTCATGAACCAGGTGGTGACGGAGGAAATCTCGGCGCTGGAATGCGTGAAGGTAGTGCTGGTCACCCACGTGGCCGGCAAGCCTGCGCTGCTGGCGATCGACGCCGGGCGCCGCCTGGTGCAGCTGAACATCAAGCCCAGCTTCGCGGAGCTGGAAGGCTGGATCAATGCCATGAACGACGAGCCGATCCCGGCGCGGGGAGGGCAGCGTGGCTAAGGCCAGCGACAACAAGCACGAAGAGACCATCGTCAAGAAGGTCGCACGCAAGCATGGCCATGAAGGCCATGGCAGCGCCTGGAAAGTCGCGTTCGCCGACTTCTGCCTGGCGTTGATGTGCCTGTTCCTCGTGCTCTGGGTCATGGCCGCGCGCAGCGCCGAGCAGATGGAGGAAGTCTCGCGCATGGCGCAGGGCCAGACCATCAACGAAGGTGCCGAGCGCCGCGTCGAGACCATCGGCGGCCCGCGCGGCAGCCTCATCGACCGTCATCCCGTGCCGGCCCAGGGCGACACGCTGTCGCCACGCCGCCGTTTCACCAATGGCGACGACGATGCGGAGCTGCTGCTCGGCAAGCGCCGCCTGGAGTCGCCGGAAGACATGCAGGCCTTGGCGCGCGTGCTGCAACGCCTGACGGACCGCGCCGGCCTGGGCAATAACCTGCGTACCGAAGTGACGCTGCAGGGTTTGCGCGTGATGCTGCATGACACCGACAAGCAGGGCATGTTCGCGCGCGGCTCGGCGATGCCTAGCGAGCAGTTCCGTGCATTGCTGCAGAAGATGGGGCCGCTGTTCAGCCAGATCGAGAATCAGATGCTGATCCTCGGCCATACCGATGCCCTGCCCTATCGCGAGCGTGGCCCCTCGGCCTATTCCAACTGGACGCTTTCCAACGAGCGCGCCATGGCCGCGCGGCTGAACATGCTGGCCGGCGGCATGCCGCAAGGCAGCGTGCTGCAGGTCATCGGCATGGCCGACCGCGCGCCGCTGGACCGCGACGATCCACGGGCCGCGGTCAACCGGCGCATCGAACTGATGATTCTGAGCACGCGCCAGGCGGAGAACCTGGCGGCCATGTTCGGCATGCCGGGCGAGGTGGCGACGCTGATCGACGGCGTGACCACCACGTCCGAAGGCAATACCCCGTTCAATCTTCTGCAACCCGGCCGTCGGCCGGAGGACGCGCGCGCGGTGCGCGCGCCACGTAGCGAGTAGCCATTCATGAAAGTGCGAGGTCAACGGATGAAGATCACAGGAGCCATGACGCCCGCCGCACCGGCCGTCGCCCAGCGCACCGAGACGGAGGCCGCAGCGCCGGCCGCCACGGCAGCCGCGGGTGCGGCCACGTCGGCACAGTCGGCCGGTCTGCAGCAGGCACAGGCCAGTCTGGCCGGTCTGCCGGAAGTCGATCAGGCCAAGGTGGCGGCCCTGCGCGATGCGCTCGCCAGGGGCGAACTGCCTTTCGATCCGGCCAAGCTCGCCGCACTGATCGATCGCTATCACGGAGGCAAGCCATGAAGAACATCGATCTGCTCAAGCGCATCGTGTTCGGCATCCAGTCGGACCTGGTGGATTACCGCTCGCTGCGCGAGCTGCAGGAAAAGCAGTTCGAGGCCGCCCTGCGGCACGACACCGCCGCACTGGTGGATGTCGCCAGCGACATGGGCATGCTCTGCGCCGAGCTGGAGCGCCGCCGCCGGCACCGTGTCGCCCTGCTCGAGCAGGAGCCGGAGCTGGCCCGGCTGCCGTGCGAGCAGCAGGTGCCGAGCCTGCTGGAACAACTGCCCTCCGCGCCACGCACGCTGGCCATGGCGGCCTGGCAGGATCTGGGCGGCCTGATCCGTGAATGCAAGGCGCTCAACACGCGCAATTGCCAGCTGATCGTGGATCAGTACGAAATCATGCAGCGGGTGCTTGGCCAGGAAGAGGCAACCTATGCTCCGCGCTGATTTCTTCGACGCGCCGGGTCTGCTGCCCGCAGCCGGATCGGCTCCGGTGGCTGGCAACTCGACTGGCGGAGGCGCGCAACAGACGGGCTTCTCCGGGCTGATGCGCGAACTCAACGCGGACATCCAGCGCTATATCGAGCGTGGCGATGGAAGTTCGCCGGCGGCTTCCTCGCTGAATGCCGAGGCCCGCGCATGGCTTGCCCGCGTGCAGGGCGGAACGGAGGCTTCCGCGCTGGGCGAGGAGGGCGAGCTGTCAGCCACGCAGCGCAGTTTCGTCGACAGCATCGCGCCGCTGGCGCGCGATGCCGCGCAGCGTCTGGGGGTGGCGCCGGAGATCGTCGTCGCGCAGGCCGCGCTCGAAACCGGCTGGGGCACGCGGCCGATCCGTCGCGCCGATGGCAGCGACAGCAACAACCTTTTCTCGATCAAGGCCGGGTCCAGCTGGCGTGGCGACAGCACCGAGATCATGACCACGGAATTCGATGGCACGGGCATGGTGTCCCAGCGCGACAGTTTCCGCGCCTACACCGATCCGGCCGCCGCATTCGAGGATTTCACGCGCCTGATCAGCAGCAGCCCGCGTTATCGCGAAGCGCTGAATGCCGGCGGTGACGTGCGGGCGTATGCCCAGGCCCTGCAGCGCGGCGGCTATGCCACCGACCCGGACTACGTCGGCAAGCTCGCGCGCATCACCGCGCAGATTCAGGGGGATTGAGGCATGGCGTCCGCAGGCTCCACCTCGTCGATGCCGACCACCCGCGCGCGGATCAGCTTGCCGCTGGTGAGGTTGCGCACGCTGATGGTTTCGCCCTGGTGGCCATTGTCGACCGCCTGTCCGGCTGCGGCGACGGCGATGTTGCCGTTGCGCGCCATGATGCGCACGTTCGCACCGCGCCGGACCAGCAACGCCGGTGCCAGGGTCCGCCGGTTGATCACCTGGCCGGGTTGCAGCGCGCGCCGGCTGGCCTGGCCGGCCAGTTCCTCGACATCGGCGACGGTTTCCGCCGGGTTGGGCAGATCGCGCCGCTCCAGTTTGACGTCGTCTTCGGTGAGCGGGCGCCTGGCTTCGATGCGCGTGGCCGCGACCAGCACCCGTGCGCTGAGCGCACCGCGCACCAGGTATTCCTCGCGCCAGTTGCCGCTGGTGCAGGCCAGCGCGAAGCGCATGCGCGAGATCTGGCGCGTGTCCAGCGCCGAGATTTCCGGTGGCGTGGCACAGGTTTTCGGCGTCCGTCCGGTCGGCGGCACCACGCGTAGCGTGAGCAGCGGTTCCTGCAAGGCATGGCGCTGCGCCAGTTCTTCCAGCCAGCGGCGTGCGGCGTTTTCCACCAGCTCCGTGCCGCTCGGAGCAGCGACCGAAACCCCCGTCACCATGGCCGGGAGCATGGCCAGGCAGCACATCTTCATGAAAGGCAAGCGCATGAGCATCGATTTCAGCAAGGCGATAGGACTGCACGGCGAGGCGCTGAGCCTGCGCGCCGAGCGCACGAAGATTCTCGCATCAAATCTGGCCAACGAAAGCACGCCTGGCTACCAGGCGCGCGATATCGATTTCGCCGCCAGCCTGAAACGGGCGATGGCGGGTGACGGACTGGACACGCTCAGCGCCGGAACGCCGGAATTGCTCTACCGCGTGCCCTTCCATCCCAGCGCGGATGGCAACACCGTGGAGCTGGGCGCCGAGCAGGCCGCATTTTCGCAGAACGCTTCTGACTTCCAGACCAGCCTCACCTTCCTCAATCTGAAACTCAAGGGCCTTGCCCGCGCCATCGAGGGTCAATGACATGTCATTCCGTGAGATATCGCAGATCGCCGGCTCGGCCATGACGGCCCAGAGCCTGCGCCTGAACACCGTGGCGAGCAACCTCGCCAACGCGCAGACGGCGGCCGGCGCCGAGGACCAGACCTATCACGCCCGCAAACCGGTGTTCGCCACCGTGTATCGCGGCGGCTACGACGAGCAGCTCGCCGGCGCCAGCGTGCAGGTGCTCGATGTGGTGGAGAGCACCGAGCCGTTGCGCCAGGTCTACGAGCCGGAAAACCCGCAGGCGAATGAAGACGGCATGGTCTTCTACCCGAACGTGAATCCCGTGGCGGAGATGACCGACATGCTGGAGGCCTCGCGTGCCTTCGAGACCAACGTCGAGGTGATGAGCCGCGTCAAGAACATGCAGCAATCGCTGCTGCGACTGGGAGAAAGCTGAAATGGAAATCTATACCTCGACGTCGTCGACGTCCTCATCCACGAGCAGCAGCACGGTTTCATCCAGTACGTCGGGCTCCGTGTCCTATATGTTCATCACCCTGCTGGTGGCGCAGATCCAGAATCAGGATCCGCTCGATCCGGTCGATGCCAGCGAATTCGTGAATCAGCTGACCCAGCTGTCGCAGATGGAGGCCCTGCAGACCCTGGCCAGCCAGAGCGAGTCAACCAACTCCGCGCTGGAAAGCCTGCAGGTGATGGCCATGGCCTCCCAGCTGGGATCCGACGTGAGCGTGCGGACCACCTCGCTAGAGGTTGGCGAGGACGCCGTGCAGGGCAGCTTCACCCTGTCGAGTTCGAGCAGTGCCACCAGCGTGGTGCTGACCAACAGCGCCGGCAAGACATACAGCCTGGATCTGGGCACCCAGTCGCCCGGCACGGTGAGCTTCACGCTGGATCCGGACGAACTCGGCATTCCGGCCGGCAGCTACAGCATCAGCGTCAAGACATCGAACGATTCCTCTCCCGGTGTCGACATCATCGGCCAGTTGCAGGGCGTCAAGATCAGCGACAGCGGCGTGATCCTGTCCGTCTCCGGCATCGGCGATGTGTCTTCTTCCGTGGTCACCGGCTTCTTCGCCCACGCTTCCTGATTTCTCCCGTATTGCCCGGATACCCTTGAAAGGAAACCATCATGAGCTTCTCGATTGCACTGTCTGGCATCAACTCCGTCAATTCCCAGCTGGATGTCATCTCCAACAACATCGCCAACTCGGGGTCCTATGGCTTCAAGACTTCGCGTGCGAACTTCTCCGCGACCTACGCGGGCTCCCAGGCAAGCGGCACCCAGGTTTCGTCGATGACCCAGTCGATGGAAACGGATGGCGGCATCCTGACCACCGGACGCAGCCTGGATGTTTCCATCAGCGGTACCGGCTTCTTCGTCACGAAGGATGCCAGCGGCACCGAGCTCTACACGCGGGTGGGCATCTTCTCGCTGGATACCGACGGCTATCTGGTGGACAGCTTCGGCAACAAGGTCCAGGGCTATCAACAGGCGCTGGATGCCAATGGCAACCCCGTCACCGGCGCCGCACTGGGCGCGATAGGCAACCTGCAAGTCTCCAACGGCCAGATCCCGGCCAAGGCGAGCACCTCGCTGGATTACGCAGGCAACCTCTCCGCCGACTGGGAAACCAAGACTGCGGCCTTCGACAAGGACGACGCCTCGACCTACAACAGCTCCGTCGTCTCGGTGGTCTATGACTCCCTGGGGGCTCAGCACACGGTCAGCCAGTATTTCGTCAAGACGGATACCAACGAAGTCACCGTGTATTACTCATTCGACGGCGATCAGCTGGGCACGACGGCAACCATGTCGTTTGACGAGAACGGTCAGCTGACCTCGGCCGACAGTGTTACCGTGGCGCTGGGCACGCCCACCGGTGCGGCCGCGATGAGCATCGCGATCGACTATTCCGGCATCACCCAGTACGCGGGTTCGGCCACCACCACGACCAACAGCGCGGATGGCTACGCCTCGGGCGCCTATACCCGCGTGGCGGTCAACGAGGATGGCGGCATCTACGCCCAGTACAGCAACGGCGAGACCCAGAAGGTGGGCACCATCGCGCTGGCCACCTTCGTCAATCAGGGGGGCCTGGTGCAGGTCAGCGATACCGCCTGGACCGCCTCCAACGCTTCGGGCACGCCGCTGTACGCAACACCCGGCACCAGCATGGCCGGCACGCTCGTTTCGGGATCGCTGGAGGAATCCAACGTCAACATGACCGAGCAACTGGTCGACCTCATGTCCGCACAGCGCAACTACCAGGCCAACACCAAGGTGATTTCGGCCGAAAGCGAAATGATGCAGACGCTGATGCAGGCCATCTGACCGGTGCGGGGTGAGCAGCCATGGATGCACTGATCTACACCATCATGAGCGGCGCCGAACGGGCCTTGAAGGCCCAGCAGGTGCACGCCAACAACCTGGCCAACCTGGAAACTGCGGGTTTCCGTGCCGATCTGGAACTGGCCACCAGCAGCCAGGTGCAGGGCTACGGCTACGATGCCCGTCACATGAGCCAGTTGCAGGCGGACACGCTCACGCTGCGCGAAGGCGTGGTGCGTGAAACCGGGCGCGAGCTGGACGTGGCCATCGGCGGCAAGGGCCTGCTGGCGGTGCAATACGGCGAAGGCGAAGCCTATACGCGTGCCGGCGGTCTCGATATCGATGCCGAGGGCGCGCTGTCGGTGAATGGCCGGCCGGTCATGGGTGACGGCGGCCCCATCGTGCTGCCGGAATACACCCGGCTTTCCATCGCGCAGGACGGTACGGTCTCGGTGCTCACGCCTGGGCAGACGGAGATGCAGGTGATCGACCGCCTCAAGCTCGTCTCTGCCGAGGCTGGTGGGCTCACCAAGAACGTCGCCGGCCTGCTGGTGCCGCGTAACGGTGGCGAGTTGCCTGCGGACGAGACCGTGCGCGTGCGTGGCGGCTATCTGGAAGGCAGCAACGTCTCGGCAGTGGAAGAGATGGTGGCCACCATGAGCCTCAACCGTGATTTTGAAATCCAGATGCGTCTGTACAAATCGGCCGATTCCATGGCCGAGACAGGCAATCGTCTCGTGCGCGAATGAGCGCACGCCTAGTTTGAGGAGCAGAACATGAATCCGGCAATGTGGATCAGCAAGACGGGCGTGCAGGCCCAGGACGCCAAGCTGCAGGCGATCGCCAACAACCTGGCGAACGTCAATACGGTTGGCTTCAAGCGCGACCGCGTGATGTACGAAGACCTCTTCTACCAGGTCGAGCGCCAGCCCGGCGCACAGCGCGACGACGCCACCAACTCGCCCACCGGCGTGATGCTCGGCAACGGCACGCGCGTGGCCGGCACCCAGAAAGTCTTCACCACGGGCAGTCTGCAGACCACCAGCCAGGCGCTGGACGTGGCCATCGTCGGCAACGGCTTCCTGCAGGTGCAGATGGCCAATGCCACGGACATCACCATCGCCGAGAACGGCATCGTCAGCGTGACGGTTTCCGGCAGCACCACGTCGACCCAGCTGGGGCAGCTGACGCTGGCCGGCTTCATCAATCCGGCCGGCCTGCTGGCCCTGGGCGACAACCTCTATCAGGAAACCGAAGCCAGCGGCGCCCCTACCGAAGGCGTGCCCGGGGAGGATGCGCTCGGCAAGATCAAGCAGGGCGCGCTGGAAGGCTCCAACGTGCAGGTGGTGGAAGAGATGGTCGACATGATCGCGGCGCAGCGTACCTACGAGATGAACACCAAGGTGCTCTCGGCGGCGGACAACATGCTGCAGGCCCTCGCCCAGGCGGTGCGCTGAGATGTGGCGCGCTGCCGTCCTCGTGCCGATGCTGCTGGCGGGTGGCTGCTCCGTGCTGCCCGAGGTGCCGCCGCCCGCCGACGACGGGGCGCGCCTCAACCTGCCGCCGCCCGTGGTGCGCAAGGGCAGCGCGGGCGGTACCTTCACGCCCGACACGCCCTGGCTGCTGACTTCGGACAGCCGTGCCTTCCGCCCCGGCGATCTGCTCACCGTGATCCTTTCGGAAACCACCCAGGCCAGCAAGACTGCCGATACCAAGTTCGGCAAGAGCGGCAGCGTGGGCATCTCGCCCTCGGTGATCTTCGGCACTAACGTCGCCAAGACCGAGGTCGGCATCGATGCCTCGCGCGACTTTGCCGGCAGTTCCTCCAGCACGCAGCAGAACACCTTGCAGGGCGCCATCACCGTGGTGGTGCACGAGGTGTTGCCCAACGGCCTGCTGCGCGTGAGCGGCGAGAAGAGCCTGTACCTGAACCAGGGTGAGGAATTCGTGCGCCTTTCCGGTTACGTGCGTGCCGGCGACATCGACAACGGCAACCGCGTGTCATCGCAGCGCGTGGCCAATGCGCGCATCACCTATTCCGGCCGTGGCGCCGGCCACGACGCCAACAGCGCCGGCTGGCTGACGCGTTTCTTCACCAGTCCGTGGATGCCGTTCTGAGGGAGCAGACCATGAAACATCGTCTATCCGTATCGTGCTGGGCGCTCGTGCTCCTGCTGCTCGCCCTGCCTGCCGGTGCCGCGCAGACCCTGCGCCAGCTGGCGAGCGTCGAAGGCGTGCGGGACAACCAGCTGCTGGGTTATGGCCTGGTGGTCGGCCTGCAGGGCAGCGGCGACAGTACCCAGGTGAAGTTTTCCGGCCAGTCGGTAACCAACCTGCTCAAGCAGTTCGGCGTGCAGGTGTCGGAGAGCGCCAACCCGAAGCTCAAGAACGTGGCCACGGTGATGGTCAGCGCGGTATTCCCGCCGGGATACCGCAAGGGGCAGAGCATCGATGTCACGGTCTCCTCGCTGGGTGACGCAAAGAGCCTGCGCGGCGGCATGCTGCTGCTCACACCGTTGCGCGCAGCGGATGGCGAAGTCTATGCGCTGGCCCAGGGGCAGCTGGTGGTGGGCGGCGTGGCCGCCCAGGGTGCCAGCGGTTCCAGCGTGACCATCAATTCCCCCACGTCCGGCCGCATCCCCAACGGTGCCACGGTGGAGCGCGAGATCGAGACCGATTTCGACGCCACGCCCAGTGTGCGCCTGAGCCTGCGCCATCCGAACTTCCAGACTGCCACCAACATCGTGCAGGCGATCAATGCCCGCTACGGCGAGATTGCTTCGGCACGCGACGCCACCGGTGTCGAGGTGCTGGCTCCCGCTGATCCGACGCAGCGCGTCGCCTTCGTCGCCGACCTCGAAGGCCTGTCGGTGGAAGCCGGCGCCGCACGGCCGAAGATCATCTTCAATTCGCGCACCGGTACCGTGGTGATCACCGAAGGCGTGCGCGTACGTGCTGCCGCCGTGTCCCATGGCGCGCTGAAGGTGGTGATTTCGGAAAACCCGCAGGTGAGCCAGCCGGCGCCGTTCGCCCGTACCGGGCAGACCGTGGTCACGCCGCAATCGCAGATCAGCGTCGAGCAAGGCGGCGGGCGCATGTTCGCCTGGCCCCCCGGCGCGCAGCTGCAGACCATCATCGATACCGTCAACAGCACCGGCGCCAGCCCGGACGACATCATGGCGATCCTGCAGGCGCTGGATCAGGCGGGTGCCATCGATGGCGAGCTGATCGTCATCTGAGTGAATGAGGAAGATGCCATGAAGAACATTTCCGCGCTGTCAGCCGAGGTCGCTCAATCGGGCGCGTCTGCGGAGGAGCAGGTGACCGCCAGCCCGCTGGACGACCCGGCCTATCGCGCCCGGGCCGAAGCCGCCGCCGAGAAGTTCGAATCCTTCTTCATCGCCAGCATGCTCAAGCAGATGCGCGAAACCACGGAAGCGATGGCGGATGAGGACAGCATTTTCCGCAACCGCGTCAGCCGCGAGATGCTGGCCCTGGCGGACGGACAGTTTGCCGACGTGATGGCCGGGCAGCGCGCTTTCGGCATCGCCGACGTCATCCTGCGCCAGTTGCTGCCGAGTGACGCCAGCGCAGTTAAGGGATAGGCCGCAGCGGTCGCCCTTCCCCTATCAGAAGCGCCTGTGACGGCGCACACCCTGAAGAAAGCCACCCATCATGAGCATCATCAACAACGCACTGAGCGGTGCCCTGGCGGCCCAGGCCGGCCTCTACACCACCAGCCAGAACGTGGCCAACGTCATGACCGATGGTTACACGCGACAAGGGGTGCTCCTCAGTTCGGTACAGAGCACGCGTACCGGCGCCTCTGCGGCGGGCAACGGCGTCACGGTCTCTTCGCTGCTGAGATTTTCGGATGGCTACAAGAACATGCAGTTGTGGAGTGCTGCATCCGAGCTGGGGCGCTATGACGTTGCGCAGACCTATCTGACCCAGCTCGAGCAGGTGATGGGAGATGATTCTTCCAGCATCAACGATGCACTCGACGCACTCTTCGCCGCGCTCAATGCCGCCAGTGTGGAGCCGACCTCCAGCCCTCTGCGCCAACAGGTGATCACGGCCGCCGATGCATTGGCCCAGGGCTTCAACAGTCTCAACCAGGTGCTCTCCAATCAGCGCGCGGCGGTTCAGCAGCAGCGCAGCACGGTGGTGGCACAGATCAACACGCTGACGGCCGACATCGCCACCCTGAACAAGCAGATTGCCGCGGCCCAGGCCAGTGGCGCCAACGTTTCCGGCCTGCTGGACGCGCGTGACAGCAAGATCGACTCGCTCTCCGGCATGGTCGGTGTGCAGGTGGTCGAGCAGGCTGACGGCACCACCAGCGTGTCGCTCAAGCTCGATTTCGCCAAGGAAAGCTTCACGATTGCCTCGACCGGTAACCTCGGCGGGCAGCTGGGGGGGCTGGATGACGTCGAGCAGAATGTGCTGCTGCCAATGATGACGGCCATCACCGACATGGCCTGCGAATTCTCCGCGGCGGTGAACCAGCAGCTGTCGAACGGTTACGGCCTCGATGGTACGCAGCAGAGCGTGGACCTGTTCACCTTCAACCAGAGCAGCGTCACCAGCATGCTCAGCATCAACTCCGGGCTGACAGCCTCGATGCTGGGCTTCTCGGCGAGTGCGGACGAAGCCGGCAACAGCGAGAACCTGCTGGCGGTCATCGCCATCCAGTCGTCTCCGATCGACGTGGATTCGCTGGGCTCCGTGACTGTCAGCGATGCCTTCACCCAGCTGGTCGGCAAGCTGGGGATGCAGAGCCAGCAGAATCAGGCCTCCCTGAGCACGGCCCAGACGGTGCGGGACCAGGCCGAGGAAAGCTGGAACTCCACCAGCGGGGTCAATAGCGATGAGGAAGCGGTCAACCTGATCCAGTATCAGCAGATGTACCAGTCGAACCTCAAGGTCATGGCCGTGGCCACGGAGTTGTTCGAGGCAACGCTGGATCTGATCGGCTGACGCCATGGCCCTGCGTAGCGCCGCAGCCGTGGGACGGGCGGTAGAGCCGATTCCTGCCGACATGGATGTCTCTCCGTTCACGGTGCTGGACGTGCTGCAGATCACACAGGATCTGCAGCGCCTGGCCGAGTCGGGGGCTGCGATCACGCTGTATCCGCCCGGGCAGGTGTCTTATGTACTGGGGCGCCTGGGCGAGGTGGACGGCGCGGCGGGAAAGATCGTCTTCGACCCCGTGGGCGAGCCCATCGTGCCGACGGGAGAGCAGCTTTTCGTCGCCCTTCAGGGCGGCACCAAGTATCAGTTCGTCACGGCCTGGCAACCCGAGGCACCAGGCATGAGCGCACGCCGCATGGCGATGCCCCTGCCGCAGCGTCTCGTGAAGCTGCAGCGGCGTCGCCACATGCGCCAGAACGCGCCGATCGGGCTGCCATTCCAGGCGGATTTCGGCTTTGCCGGGCGGGCGTATTCATTGAGCGTGGTCGATTTGTCGCCGGGCGGCGTGGGGCTGCGAGCCTCGCCGAAAGAGGCCGGGCGGCTGGTGATCGGCAGGCGCCTGCCGCAGGTCAGGCTATGGTTGGGCGACGGGATCGCCATCGAGGTCGATCTCGAAATCCGCTCCCGTTTTTTGTGGCGGACTTATCTGCTGGGTGAGCAATACCTGATCGGGTGCTCCTTTCCGGCGTTGGGCGCGGATGACGAAGCCGTGCTGCAGGCAGCCCTGGCCCGCCTGAACCGATCAATGGGGGCTGCGGCGGAATGACCTGTCCGTTCCGTGAGCCGGGGTTGAACGCACAATTGCGGAGATTGTTATGAGAATTGCCAGCACGCAGTACCACAGCACCATGAATACCGCCCTGCAATCCGCCTCCGCGCGTCTGGAGAGCATCATCGCCAAGATGGCGAGCGGGCAGAAGCTGTCGGTGCCTTCGGATGATCCGGTAACCCATGTGCGTCTCTCGCGCCTGAATCGAGAAGAAGCCGCGCTCGCCCAGTATCGCGACAACATCGGCGCCTTGCAGGTACGCCTGACGCAGAATGAAACGACGCTGGACAGCATGAGCTCGGACCTGCAGGACGCGCGTGACCTGATGGTCTGGGCGCTGGACGGCAGCAATTCCGCCGAGGATCTGAGCGCCATGTCCTCATCGCTCGAAGCGCTGCTCAGCAGTCTTTACTACAGCGCCAACAGCAAGGATCAGGAAGGGCGTTACCTCTTTTCGGGAACGCTGACCGACACCGCCAGCGTGAGCTATGACGAAAGCGCGCCTCTGGGATCCCGCTACAGTTTTGACGGCAACACCACCAAACAGGATGTCGTGGTCGGCAATGGCGTGACCCAGGCCGCCAACGTGACGGTGGAAGAACTGCCGGCGGTGCTGAACCTGCTGGAGAACACGATTTCGCTGCTCCAGACCGATGACGTGAACGTCAATGACACCGCCGTGCGCGACCAGCTGACCAGCATGCTCAACGGCATCGATGCCGCGATGGATTCGCTGAGCGGCAAGATCGCCAGCCTTGGCGGCATCCAGAACGTCCTGGAGACCATGGACAACAATCACGCCAACGTCAGCGTGGCCAACTAGCAGGCCCTGATCGATCTCGGCCAGCTCGACTACTCCGATGCCGCCGTCAAGCTGAATGGCTATTCCACCGCGCTGCAGGCCACGCAGAAGGCGTATGCGCAGATCAGCAAGCTTTCCCTGTTTGATATTCTCTGAGCGATGCAGATCGATCTCGTCCGTAACCCCGCACTTTCCGCCCCCCAGCAGATCACGGCCAGCACCGGCAAGGTGCAGGCCGGCACGGCTGTCGCAGCCGTGGCGGAGCAGAGTCGTGTGGACGGGATCGGGCAGGCTTCGTCATTGCGTGCCAGCCTGATCGGTGGTGATGATTCGCGCAATCGTGATGCCACCGTCGCCCAGCAGACCCTGGCGTTCATCGACTAGGTCAGGCCTCGTCTGGATGCGCTCAAGCAGTCGGCCAGTGCGGCCTTGTCCGGCAGCCAGATCGAGCAGGGCCGTCTCCAGGCGAAGCTGAACGATTTTTCGACTGCCTGGCAGCAGCGCCTGCAGGCCACCGGTGGCGGGCTGGACGCAACAGCGCGCTATGCCGAGGGCGGAAGTGCCCAGCAGCGCTTTTCCCTGCGTGGCATCGATGCCGCGAGCGTGCAGCTCGCACGCAGCGAAACCGTACAGTTTTCCCTGGGCACGCGTACTTCGGCGCCGGTGGTGCTGGAAGCGGGGCAGTCGGAGCAATCCACGGTGCGTACTCTGGATCAGGCACTGGCGCCGTTGGGTATCCGCGCGACCCGGAGCGATCGTGGCGAACTGGGCTTCCAGACGGCAGAGAGCAACTGGAATGCGGTGAAGAGCGGCATCCAGGTGCGTGGTGAAGGCCGGCTTTTCCCGACCGGGCGTTTCAGTGCGCTGCGCGCGGAGGCATCCGCCACCACGGTCCAGCCGGAGCGCTGGAGCGTGGCGGATGCCGAGGGCGTCCAGCAAACACTGACCCAGGCCGTTCGCCTGGGAGACAGCCTGACGCGCGCGCGCCGGGCTGCGGAGGCGAACCTGGATCAGCTTGCCGCCACGGATGAAACCGTGATCGGCATCGACCAGGCACAGATCCTGACCGATGATTTCACCTAGTTGGCGGAGGGGGCGACCTATACCGCCGTCCGCGAACTGGCGCCTGCCGTCACGGGGCTGACGCGCGAACGCGTGAATACCCTGCTGCGCGGAGTCTGAGCCGGAGAGGCTTCCGCAGGCCTTACCCGGTATCGGTGTGGGCCAGTTCCCAGATGAAGGCTGGCGGCAGATTGGCCAGCACGATGCCGCTGCATTGCCAGCGCAAGCCGGTGTTGCCGGGCACGAACGGGACGGCCGGGAAGTAGGAATACTGGATCAGCGTGTTGTTGCGGTTGGCGGCCAACAGGCGCTCGATGTAAGCGGCGACTTCGCGCCGGTCGTCTTCCGGCAGCGAACGGAAGGGGATCGAGGAAATGACGGTGCAATTGCGCCCGACATAGGATTCCGACACCGGCTCGGGCACCGCCAGCGCATGTACACGCAGCTCGGGATGGCGTGTCTGCAGGATGCCGGCAAGCTTCTCGTTACATTCGAAGGCCACGTAGTCGCGAAACAGTCCATGGTCGATCCGGCGTGTGATGCTGCCGGTGCCTGCTCCCAGCTCGATCAGCGTGTCGGCCACCTGCCGCCGCCCGTGTGCACGCCGTGCGATGGCGTCGGCAAGCGCGCCGGAAGACGGCAGCAGCGCGCCCACGGTCGAAGGGGATCGTACGAAACAGCCGGTGAAATGCAGCATGTCGAGCATGGTTTCGCCTTTCGGAGAAGCTGCCTGCGGTTTTGCATTCAAGCGTAGGACAAGGCGGGGCGCTGCAGACAGTGCTGTCGCACGGCAAAGCGACCCTACGCAGTCATGCGTTTGCAGGTGAAACCGCATCAGCGGGCAATGCGCATGTCCATGACCTTCACCTTGCTGATGCCGAAGGTCTTGTGCACATATTTGCCATAGACCTCGACCTTCGTATTTTGATTCACAGGGGTTTCGAACGGCCAGCGCCCAGGCCGGTGTATTGCGCTGCGGCCGGCAGGGCCGAGAGGGTGAGGATTGCGGCGCAGAGAGTGATCAGGCGTTTCATTTCAGCTCCTTGGCAGAAGGCCGGATCAAAACCGCCCCGGCATGACAAGGATTCTGGCGGGCCATGCCTGAATGGAGGCTGAATGGCGCCACAGCTGGGGAGTCAGGTCTGGAAGCGTCTGAACTTGCCGGTCACCACACCCCAGATCACCAACTCGCTGCCATCCTCGGGCACCAGTTCGGCATCCTCCGGATTGTCGGTCTGCAGCGCAGTCTTGCGGCCACGATGGTGCAGGCGGCGTACCAGGCGCTCGCCATTCACGTAGGCCAGCACGAGATGGCCGTGTTGCGGCTGCAGCCCCTTGTCTACCACCAGGATGTCGCCATCGAAGATCTCCGCCGCCGCCATGGCATCGCCCCGGACCTGGAAGAAGAAGGTGGCTGCGTCGTTGCGTACGAGATAGTCGTGTACGTCCAGGCGTCGTGCTTCGTCATCCGGGCCCGCCTGCGGCGGCGTTTCCTGGCCGGAGCTGGCCAGTGGCGGCGGTAGCGCCTGCCGCGTCGCACGCCGGGGGCGCTTCACCTCGGCACAGGCTTCAGGGGGTGTCAGCGGCGAGGCGCCGACGAGGCTGACGAAGGGGAGTGCTAGCTGGACATCCATGGCAACGGCTCGGATGCTGTAAATGAATACAGTATCCGAGCCGCTACTGACGCTGTCAAGCACGGCGCCGATGCCGACGGGGATTCCGGCTTTCCGCGCCTACAGCCAGCGTTCGGCGTTGTCCAGACGTAGTTTGCGCTGCGGGCCGCCGAGCAGGGCGCGGTCGATGCGGACCGGCAGGAAGGCGCGGCGCCAGGGCGGATGGCGATCGGCATTCGCGATGTTGAATTCGACGGGATCGCCCTGCTTGTCATCGACCACCAGATTCATGCTGTCCAGATGCGCGGTGCGGTGCTCCAGGCTGATGTAGTTCATCGGCTCGGCGAGCACCTGGGCCAGATAGTCGAGCTGGCGATCCAGCGCTTCGGCGGAGTTGCCCATCGCGGCCAGGCGTGTTTCGTTTTCTTCCAGCTGGCGCAGCAGGCGGCTGGATTCCTCCTCGTCGCCCTCGCCCACCCCCGCGTCGCCGAGAAAGGATTCCATGCCCATGCCGCGCTGACGCAGCGTGGTCAGGCGGGCACTCAGCAACTGTCGGTTGTTCTCCAGCTCGCGCCGCGTTTCCTGCTCGGACTGCATGGTGCCCAGCGCGATCAGCGCGAGCTCGTCGAGCAGGCGGCGGGCGATGGCGCGGCGCAGGGTGTCTTCGTCGGGGGCGAACAGACGCAGCCGGTGCTTGTTGAATGAAAACGCGGTACGCGGGATCTCGCGTACCATCATGCTGCCCTGCATGGCGGTACCGAAGCGGCGTTGTTCGTTGAAGTCCATTGCCAGGATGGCGTAGATATCCTCGTCCACGGCAGCGCGCGCGGCGTGCGCGCGCAGGTCCTTGCAGCTGGCAAAGGTTTCGAGCATGTCCTTGGAGCGCGCGAAGAAAGCGCGGATCGACGGGTCCAGCGACCAGGACAGAGGGCCGACCTCATGCGCGGCCGGCACCAGATCGCGCAGCTCGTTGATATAACCCAGCGTGCGTGTCACCGGGCCGCTCAGCCGCTCGCGGTAGTGATGCACCAGGGGCAGGCGGGCATCGGTCACCTTGACGACATAATCGATGGTTTCATCCACCAGCGCGGAGGAAACCCGTGTCTGGTCGAGCTTTGGCGTGCTCTGACGGAACCAGTCCAGCAATCCCATTCTGTAAATCCAATCTTTTCGAGAGGGTGCAAGGGTACGCCTTGCGGGTACGCTGTGCTATGTTCCAGCGCATGATCCAGACCGACCAGCTTTCCGCGCCACGCATCGTTTCGGCGGCCTCCTCGAACCCGCAGGAAGACGCCATCGAGCGTGCCCTGCGGCCCAAGCGGCTGGCCGAATATGTCGGCCAGAAGAAGATCCGGGAACAGCTGGAGATCTTCATCCATGCTGCCAGGAAGCGTAGCGAGGCACTGGACCACGTGCTGCTGTTCGGCCCGCCCGGCCTGGGCAAGACCACGCTGGCGCACATCATCGCCGCGGAGATGGGCGTGAACCTGCGCCAGACATCCGGCCCGGTGCTGGAGCGCGCCGGCGATCTCGCCGCCCTGCTGACCAACCTCGAACCGCATGACGTGCTGTTCATCGACGAGATCCACCGCCTCTCGCCGGTGGTCGAGGAAATCCTCTACCCCGCGCTGGAGGACTACCAGATCGACATCATGATCGGCGAAGGCCCAGCCGCACGCTCGGTGAAGCTGGATCTGCCGCCCTTCACGCTGGTCGGCGCCACCACGCGCGCCGGCATGCTCACCAATCCGCTGCGTGACCGCTTCGGCATCAATGCGCGGCTGGAGTTCTATACGCCGGAAGAATTGGGTTACATCGTCAGCCGCTCGGCCGGTCTGCTCGGTGTGCAGATCGAGGATGAAGGCGCGCTGGAGATCGCCCGCCGTTCGCGCGGCACGCCGCGTATCGCCAACCGTCTGCTGCGCCGTTGCCGTGATTATGCCGAAGTGAAGGCCGATGGCTGCATCAGCAAGGCCGTGGCGGATGCAGCGCTGTCGATGCTCGATGTCGACCGCCTGGGGCTGGACCTCATGGACCGCAAGATGCTGGGTGCGATGCTGGAGAAATTCGGTGGCGGTCCGGTCGGCCTGGACAACCTGGCTGCAGCCATCGGCGAGGCGCCGGATACCATCGAGGATGTGCTCGAGCCCTACCTGATCCAGCAGGGCTATCTGCAACGCACGCCGCGCGGCCGTGTCGCCACGCCGGCGATCTGGCGCCATTTCGGCCTGGCACAGCCGGGGAATGGCGCGTCCGACCTGTTCGAGAATCCATCGTGAAACCCTTGCCGCGCATCCTTGCCGCGCCTCTCAAGACCTTCCTCGCCGGCCTGCTGGCCTCGTTGCCGCTGATCCTCACCTTCCTGCTGCTGGGCTGGGTGGCCGGCCTGCTCAAGCAGTTCCTCGGCCCCGAGAGCCTGCCGGGGCGCATGCTCGCCGCCATCGGCCTGCACATGGTGGCGGATGAATGGACGGCCTATCTGCTCGGCGCGTTGGTGCTGGCCGGCATGATCTTTCTGCTCGGATTGGTGGTGCAGACCAGCCTGCGCGTCCATGTGGAAGCGCTGATCGACCGTTCGGTGCGCCGCCTGCCCGTGATCGGCCCACTCTACGAAGTTACCGACCGCTTCGTCGGCATGTTCGACCGCAAGCAGCAGGCCGACCTTTCCGCGATGAGCCCGGTGTGGTGCTTCTTCGGTGGCGAGAGGGGCACCGGCGTGCTGGCGCTGATGCCCAATCCGCAGCCCATCCTGTTCGGCGACAAGGCCTACCACGCGGTGCTGGTGCCCACGGCGCCGATCCCCGTCGGCGGCGGCCTGCTCTATGTGCCGGCCGAATGGGTCAAGCCCGCCGAGATCGGCGTGGAGCAGCTCACCAGCATCTACCTGTCGATGGGGCTGCATCAACCGCCTTCGCGCCCGGCGTCGCCAGCAGCCTGAGCCGCACGCATCGATGACGCCCGCAGCGGGATTTTTCCCGCCACGATGAGCGACGATATCGGCGACAATACTCACATTACCCAATCCGTGCGCATCATGAATCCTGAACTCCAGATCCCGCTCACCGACGCCGACTTCGCCGAACTCGACCGCCTGCTCGACAACTATCCCGGTTCCTGCTCGCTGGAGGAACTCGACGGCCTGTTCTGTGCGCTGATCGTCGGCCCGGAAGTGATCATGCCCAGCGAATGGCTGCCGGTGGTGCTGGGCGAGGAAGAAGCCTACGAGATCAGCGAGGAAGACACCCGCCGTGTCTTCGAACTGCTGCTGCGCCACTGGAATACCGTGGTCAGCGGCTTCCGCGAGGATTGGTCCGGCCTTTCCGCCGAGGAAGGTGCCGAGCAGATGTATTTTCCTTTCCTCGACGATCCCGCCGACAGTGGCTTCCCGCTCGCCGAAGGCTGGGCGCGCGGTTTCCGCGACGGTCTCGACTGGCTTGAGGAGCAGTACTGGGACGCGCTGGAGCAGGACGAGGAATGCGTCGCCGTGCTCAACCTCATCGCCGCCTTCGATACCGGCGAGAAATCGCCTGGCCAGCTGCTCACCGAGGACGAGCGTGACGAGGTGATCAGCCTGCTGGTGGCCGGCCTGCAATACATCTATGTGTTCTGGCGGCGCTACCTCAAGGTGGTCAATGCGCCGCGCGAGCCGGTGCTCGCCGAAGACGCTCCCGGGCGCAATGAAGAATGCCCCTGCGGCAGCGGCAAGAAGTACAAGAAGTGCTGCGGTTCGCCGGAAAAGCTCCACTGATCCGGCACTGACGCTTCGTGGCCCGCAGCATCCCGATCCTGCCCGCCGCCAGCGCGCGCACCACGCATGCTCCACGCCTCGCGGCCCCGCCGCCGCTGGCGCTGTACATCCATTTCCCTTGGTGCGTGCGCAAGTGCCCCTACTGCGATTTCAACTCGCATGCGGTCAAGGACGAAGGCATCCCCGAGACGGCCTATGTCGATGCCTTGCTGCGCGATCTCGAACTGGCGCTGCCGGGCGTGTGGGGGCGGCGTGTGCATACCGTTTTCATCGGTGGCGGCACGCCCAGCCTGATCTCGCCGCAGTCGCTGGAGCGTCTGCTGGCCGGTGTGCGCAACCTCGTGCCCCTGACGCCCGGCGCCGAGATCACGCTGGAAGCCAATCCCGGCACCGTGGAAACCGGCCATCTGCGTGATTTCCATGCCGCTGGTGTGACTCGTGTCTCGCTCGGCATCCAGAGCCTGAATCCGCGGCACCTGCAGGCGCTGGGGCGCATCCATGATCGGGACGAAGCCTTGCGCGCCATGGAAGCTGCCGCGCGCTGGTTCGTGACCTGGAACGTCGACCTGATGTACGCCCTGCCCGGGCAGAGCCTCGCCGAGGCACGGGAGGATCTGGAGGGCGTGCTGACCTTCGCGCCACCGCATCTCTCCTGCTATCACCTCACGCTGGAACCGAACACCCTGTTCCACCGCAATCCGCCTGCTCTGCCTGACGATGATCTCTCGGCGGATATGCAGGAAATGCTGGAAGCACGCCTGGCCGAAGCCGGCTATGCGCACTACGAGACCTCCGCTTTCGCCCGCCAGGGGCATCGCTGCCGCCACAACCTCAACTACTGGCAGTTCGGCGACTACCTGGGCATCGGTGCCGGTGCGCACGCCAAGCTTTCCGACCATCTCGGCATCCACCGCGAGGTTCGCCACAAGCATCCGGCCACCTATCTCGAAGGCGCCTCCCGTGATGATTTCATCCAGGCCAGGCATACAGTAGATGCCCACGATCTGCCCTTCGAGTTCATGATGAACGCATTTCGACTCACCGAGGGCGTGCCGCGTCATCTGTTCGAGGCGCATACCGGGTTAGCGCTGGACGTGGTGGCTGAGGAACTGATCGCTGCACGTCAGCGTGGGCTGCTGGAGATCGGCGACGGCCTGATCCGCCCTACCGAGCGTGGCCGGCGCTTCCTCAACGATCTGCTGGAAGTCTTCCTCGCGCACTGAGCGCCTGTACGTGGTCCGCGAAACCCGGGTTCAGCGCTTCACCGAAAGCGTGACCAGGAAGGGGAAATCCCGATCGGCGGACCGGGTGATGCGGCTGCCAGGGCCGAGTGCCTGGGTCAGCCGGGCTTTCAGGGCATCCAGGTCCACGGCCTCGCAGCGCAGATCCGCGGTGATCTGCCCCTGGTCTTCATACACGGGGAAATCCGAACAGCCCACGGGTTTGAGCGGCTGGTCGTAGACGCGGCAGCCGCCACCAGCCTGGTCGTAGGCCGGGCAGGGTCGGCTGTGGGCGTAATAGAGCCCGTTCGCCGGGCGGATCTCGATAGGCCCCCGGCCTGAGGCCAGGCGCTTGTCGAAGGCATTGCGCGATTCGGCGAGCAGCCAGAGGCCTTTGACCTGCGGCCACTCCAGTTCCAGCACGAGTGTGTCCAGTTTGCAGCAGGGCTTGCTGCAAACCCGGCAATGCGGGATGACGGCGGTGGTCTGGTAATCGGCGGCGGCCGTGGCGAGCGTCTTGGCCAGACGAGGGGGGCGGGTGTTCATCGAATGTGGGTCGGTGGTGTCGGATGGGGTGTGTTTTTCATCGCCGGGTCGTCCGGATCATCACGGGGCAATGGACCGAGGGGGGAGTTTTCAGACCCAGTCACGGGGGGGCAAAAAATCCGTGAACAACTTCGCTTCGGCACTGCCAGGCTCGGGTTGCCAGTCGTAGCGCCATTTCACTTCGGGCGGCAGCGACATCAGGATGGACTCCGTACGTCCCCCCGATTGCAGGCCGAACAGCGTACCGCGATCCCACACCAGGTTGAATTCCACGTAACGGCCGCGCCGCCAGCACTGAAAGTCGCGTTCGCGTTCGCCCCAGGGCTGCTCGCGGCGGCGGGTGATGAGCGGCAGATAGGCGGGCAGAAAGGCATCGCCCACGCTGCGTGTGAGTGCGAAGCTTTGCTCGAAGCCCAGCTCGTTGAAGTCGTCGAAGAACAGCCCGCCGACACCGCGCGGCTCGTTGCGATGCTTGAGGAAGAAATAGCGGTCGCACCAGGCCTTGAAACGCGGGTGCAGCGCCGCGCCGAAAGGCGTCACGGCATCGCGGCAGGTGGCATGGAAATGGCGCACGTCTTCCTCGAACGGGTAATAGGGCGTGAGATCCATGCCGCCGCCGAACCAGAAGACCGGCGTGCTGCTAGCCTGATCCTTCGGCCGGGCGATGAAGCAGCGCACATTCATGTGCACCGTGGGGCAATACGGGTTGCGCGGGTGCAGCACCAGCGACACGCCCATGGCCTCGAAGCCGCTGCCGGCCAGTTCGGGGCGGCTGGCGCTGGCGGAGGGCGGCAGTCTGTCGCCGAAGACGTGGGAGAAATTCACGCCGCCGCGCTCGAAGAAGTTGCCTTCTTCGATCACCCGCGTGATGCCCTCGCCGCCCTCGGGGCGGGTCCAGCGCTCGGTCCGGAAGCGTTGACCGTCGAAGGACTCGAGTGCGTCGATGATCTGCCGTTGCAGGGCGAGCAGGTACTCGCGCAGGGCGCGGCTGTCGTGGGGCGCTGACATGCGGATTGCGGCGAAATGAGGCGGGCCGTCAGCCTACCATTGCAGCAGGATCCACTGGGTCATGGTACGGGCGCGGTCCAGATCGTTCACACGCTCGAAACCGCCATCGCGATCGCGTGCCACGAGGTAGTACGCCGGGCCGACCTGTGGCGTCACCTTGATCATGTAGAGCTGGCCGTTGCGGCGGTATTCTTCGACGCGGTCGCCGCCACGGTTGCGGATGGTGACATCGGGGGCGTCGGCGCCAGGCAGTTCGCCAAGGGCGGGCGGCTCGGGTACTTCCTGGCGGGTGGTCTGAGCGAGCACCGGTGCGGTGCCCAGCAGCAGGGCGAGTAACAGAGGGATGTGTTTTTTCATGATTCGTCCTCTCGGGTGGGGTTTTTCCCCGCTGAGCCGCCCTAAGAACCTGTTCATAGTCTTACTGCGAGTCCGTGATCGGGGCTCATGCGCTGCTCTTCGCACCGCTGACGGCCTCTCGCTACAGACCTTGAACAGGTTCTAAGACAGAAAGCATTCCCTCGGGGGGCTGCGACCCGCGTGTGTGGGTTTTGCTTCAATTATAGTCCGCGTGCGAGGGCCTGGGCAGCTGTCTGTTCGAAAAGCGCTTCCAGTGACAGACGTCGGGCCTGCTCTGCGCGGGCCTGCTCCAGCAGCCAGCGCATCGGTGCGAGCAGGCTGAGCCCGTCCGGCGTGGCTGCCAGCAGCAGGCGCGGGTTGCCGTCCTGCCAGGCCAGGCAGAATGCCTGCTGCCCCTGACCGGGCAGTGTCAGGCAGAACCACTCGCCGGGTTGCAGCGAGCCGACCCACTCAGGTTCGTCGGTTTCCATCTCGGAGGCCGGCGGCAGGCGTACCACATACAGACCGGGAATCTCGGAAACGGTCTGCACGCGCGCTTCGCTAGAAACCTGCAGGGGCTGGTATTTCTCCAGCACGGGTTGCTGGCCGCGTAGCGTGGCGGTGTGCAGATCCGCGAAGCGGGTGAATACGGTTTCGCGCAGGGTCGGCGGAGCGCCAATGGCTTCCAGGCCGGCACGCAGCTCGGCGATCAGCGCGGGCAGGCCGGCTGCCAGCTGGCGGCGTTCGGCGACATCGGCGCGGGGCTGTACGCTGTCGACCAGCTTGTTGGCGGTGGTCAGCGCGGCATGCCATTGCGGGCTTTTCTCGCCGTTGCGCAGCTGGATCGCGGCCAGCACGCGCACCCAGACGTTCTCCAGGAAATCGCTGACGGGGAGTGGCGGCTGGCTGGCACACAGGGCGCGGATGGCACGCGCAGCCCGCGTGCGCGAATGCTCGCGCCGCGCTTCACGCTCGGCGAGTGGCCGCAACTTGAGGGTGCGTTCATTGACCGCACCGATGCGGTCCTGCTCCAGCACCTCCAGATGCAGTGCGGTCTCTTCGAAGATGGCGCTGTGGTTGCCGTAATCACGCTGCACGCGTAATGAGGCTTCGATCAGTGCCTGACAGACCGGATGCCCAGCGGCTACGTCGAGCGGCAGTGTGCGTGCCAGGCGCAGCGCGACTTCGAGCAGGCGCAGAACGGGGTGGAGTTTTTCTCCGAGGCAGTTTGGCTCGCGCAGTGCCGCCTTCACCGTGGGCAGGCGCAGGCGCTCGAGCGCGGGTCTGATCGTGGCGGGCAGCGTGGCGTCGTCGCGCAGGGTGTCGAAACAGTCTTCCAGTGCTTCGAGCAAGGTGGTGCGCTCAGGAGGCAGAAGCTTGCCCAGCTCGCCGAGGCGAGTCCTGGCAGGGGAACTGCTGGCTGCCGCTTCCTGTTGCTGGCGGGCGAGCCAAGCGTAGACCTGGTCTATGATACCGGCGAGCAAGGTCGGGTCCATCGGGATGGTTACCGCTGGCGCGCCACCATGCCGTTGTTGCAGCTGCGCCTGCAGACGGGCCAGCGCCCCATCGGTCGGGCAGGTGGCGGCGTCTTCCTGCGCGCGGCGCACGGAGGCGCGTTGCGTGGTGACGCCTTCGGTCTGCAGCATGCTCAGCAGCTCGGAATAGAAATCCGGCAACAACGCCTGCATCGGGGTCTCGATACGTTCCGGCAAGCCGGGCCGCAGCGCCGGGTCGAGCACATCGCTGTCGAGCAGGCCGCGTAGCGCGGCACAGATGGCATCGGTGCCCACGGGCAGCTGCTCCGGCGCCGCGCTGCTCTGCTCGAGCAAGGTCATGAACAGCAGGTGCAACCGGCCCAGCGTATGTTCGCAGGTGTCGTTGATGGCCGAGGAGAGGTTGATCAGCTGCACCGTGAGGTCCATGTCCTCAGGGTGCACAAGGCTGATGCGTGAAGCCGTGAGGCTGCGTAGCCGCGTGTATTCAGCCTTGCTGCGCAGGCCGGCGAGTTCGTCGAAGGCCTGTGCGGCCTGTCTGGCCATGACTTCCTGCACCTCCGGCATGCGGTAGCCGCTGCTGCGCAGGATGTCGCACAGGGCTGCGGCAAAACGCTCCCGCGCCTGGGCGATCAGGGTTTCGGCCACGGTCATGGCTTCAGCCCTCGCGGCGCAGTCGCTCGATCAGCTGGCGGCAGGCCGCGCCACGGTGGCTCAGGGCGTTCTTGAGTGCCGGTTCGAGTTCGGCGGCGGTTTGTTCCATCTGCGGCAACAGGAAGTAGGGGTCGTACCCGAAACCGTGTTCACCGCGCGGCGTGTCGACGACTTCTCCGTGCCATTCCCCCTCAGCGATGATCGGCTGGGGGTCCTCGGCATGGCGCACCAGCGCCAGCACACAAACGTAATGTGCGCGGCGGTCCGTTTCGCCGCCAAGCTTTTCGATCAGCAGGGCGTTGTTGCGTTCATCCGAGCGTGGTTCGCCGGCGAAGCGCGCCGAGTGCACACCGGGCGCGCCGGCCAGTGCCGCCACGCAGATGCCGGAATCGTCCGCCAGCGCGGGCAGGCCGGTATGGGCGGCGGCATGGCGCGCCTTGGTCAGTGCGTTTTCGATGAAGGTCGGATACGGCTCTTCGGCTTCGGGCACGCCCAGATCGGCCTGGGGGACCACTTCCCAGCCCAG
Organism: Candidatus Dactylopiibacterium carminicum; assembly: GCF_014736495.1. Lineage (GTDB taxonomy): Bacteria > Pseudomonadota > Gammaproteobacteria > Burkholderiales > Rhodocyclaceae > Uliginosibacterium > Uliginosibacterium carminicum. Next base: position 12,681 of record NZ_MDUX01000011.1, on the reverse strand, counting down.
CGGTGCGAGCAGGGCCTGGAATTCGCGCAGCTTGCCGGCATTGTTGGAAGCGAGGACGAGTTTTTTCATGACGAGGGCGAACGCAAAGGCGCGGTGAACGGAGATCCCCGCAGGTTAGCCGAAACCATCCTGTCTGCGTGGGTGTTCAAGCAGTCACGCCCTCGCAGCCAGCCTCCATGCGCGTCAGGAGCTCCGCATCGAGCCGAGGAACGATCTGCAGCGCCTGCATGTTTTCCTGGACCTGTCCTGGCCGGGAGGCGCCGGTGATCACCGTGGAAACGTGCGGATTCTTCAGGCACCAGGCGAGCGCGAGCTGGGCCAGCGTGCAGCCGAGTTCGGCGGCGATCGGCGCGAGTTTCGCGGCGGCAGCGTTGCGGCCGGTATCCGTGAGGCGTTCGCGCAGCCATTCGTAGCTGGCCAGCGTGCCGCGCGATCCGGCGGGAATGCCATCCACGTACTTGCCCGAGAGCACACCGGAGGCCAGCGGGCTTCAGGTAGTCAGCCCCAGGCCGATGTCTTCGTACAGGCGCTTGTATTCCTGCTCCACGCGGCGGCGGACGAAGAGGTTGTATTGCGGTTGCTCCATCACCGGCTTGTGCAGGTGATGGCGCTCGGCAATTTCCCAGGCGGCACGGATTTCATCGGCACTCCATTCCGAGGTGCCCCAGTACAACGCCTTGCCGCGCGAGATGATGTCGTGCATGGCCCACACCGTTTCCTCGATGGGGGTGTCGGGGTCCGGTCGGTGGCAGAAGATCAGGTCGATGTAGTCGAGGCCGAAGCGCTTCAGCGAACCATCGATGGCGCCCAGCAGGTATTTGCGGTTGAGCGTGTGGTGCACGTTGGGGTCATCGGAGAGCCCCCAGTAGAACTTGCTGGAGACCACGACGTGCTCGCGCGGCCAGCCCAGCTGGCGCAGCGCCGCGCCCATGATGCGTTCGGACTCACCGGCCGCATAAGTCTCGGCGTTGTCGAAGAAGTTCACGCCGGCATCGCGTGCGGCAGCCATGATCTCGCGTGCGTTGGTAGTGTCGACCTGATTGGCATAGGTGACCCAGGAGCCCAGCGACAGGGCGCTGACCTTGAGGCCCGAGCGGCCTAGACGACGGTATTCCATGCGTGTTCCTCCTGTGGTTTCAAGGGCCTACATCTGTTTGTGCGCGGGCGCGGCGGGACGGCTGATCTGCCGGCTCCAGTAGAAGAAGCCGATGGAGAGCACCCACATCACGCACATCGCCAGTGCCATCTGCAGCAGCGAATCCCACAGGAGCGGCGCCAGCACGCCTGCCACCGCCGACATGATCAGCGTGTGGATGAAGCCCTGGCAGCTGGCGGCCATGCCGCGCCGCTCGGGGAACATGTCCAGCGCCAGCAGCGTCAGGCTGGGGAAGGAGAGGTTCATCGCGAAGGTCTGCAGTGCCAGTTGCGGAATACGTGTGGCCACGCTGTCGGGCAGCCACAGGTTGGCGGCGAGGTTCCACAGCGCCGCCACGGCCGACACCACGAAGGCCAGGCGGATGGTGGCCAGTGGCGTGATGCGCCGTGACAGCCGCACCGCCGTCACGGAGCCGCCGATCATGCCGACCACCAGTGGCACGAAGAGATAGCCGAACTGCGTGGCATCCAGCTTCAGGTGTTGCATCAGGAACACCGGCGCCGACATCACGTAGAGGAAGAAACCCAGGAAGACGAAGCTCATCGACAGGCCCAGCAACACGAACCGCCCGCTGCCCAGCACGGCCAGGTAGCCGCGAAGCATGTCGCCCGCGTGCAGCGGCTGACGCTTTTCAGGCGGCAGCGACTCGGGCAGGAAGCGCCAGGTCATGAAGATCTGCGCACTGGCAAGCAGCACCAGGAAGAAGAAGATCGAGCGCCAGCCGAACCATTCCGTCATCGCGCCGCCGAGGATGGGAGCGACAGCTGGCGCGATGGCGAACACCATCGCCACGTGCGACATCATGCGTTGCGCGGCCGGACCGTCGAGCAGATCACGCACCACGGCGCGGCCCACGATCACGCCACTGCCGGCCGACAGGCCCTGCAGCATGCGGCCGATCAGCAGCATATGGATGTTCGGTGCAAAGGCACAGAGCAGCGAAGCGGCCACATACACGACCAGGCCGGCGATGATCACGTGGCGGCGGCCCAGCGCGTCGGAGATGGCGCCGTGCCACAGCATCATGACCGAAAAGGGGATCATGTAGGCAGTCAGAGACTGCTGCATCGCCACCGCATCGGTGGCAAGCGAGGCCTGCATGGCCGGAAAGGCCGGCAGGTAGGCATCGATGGAAAACGGCCCGATGGCATTGAGGAATGCCAGCAGCAGCGCCAGCAGCGGATAGGCGATCTGATTCATCTAACAGGGGATAGGAGAGTGTACGCAGCCGGACGGCCACGTATGGAGCTTAGGCACTTACCCTATCACGCAATGCAGCAAAAGTGCATTTCAGTGCCGGTCGATTGACACATCTTTGCCAGCGCACGGCCTTGTCAGGGATGGGGCTTCAGCGCCAGTCCCCGCGCAGCCGTGCCACTTCCTCGCGCAAGCGGGCAGGTGTGGCTTCATCGGCCGGGATGGGTTTGCCGATCACCAGCTCGACGCGATTCCAGAAACCGCGCCGGAAAGGTTTGCGCATCGCCGGGCCGTCCTTGCGCGAGAAGAAACTGCCCCAAAGCCCGCGCAGCGCCATTGGCACCACCGGCACCGGTGTACGCCGCAGGATGCGCGCTACGCCGCTCTTGAAGGGGCCGATCTCGCCGTCCTCGGTGATGAAACCCTCGGGAAAGATCGCCACCAGCGTGCCGGCCGCCAGTGCCCTGGAGACCTCGTCGTAGGCTTCGCGCGTGGCATCGAGATTGATGCGCGGATCGGCTACGGGGATGGAACCCATGGCGCGGAACACGCGGTAGAACAGCGGAGTGCGGTAGATCAGGTGGTCGATCACGAAGCGCACCGGGCGGCGGCTGCGCGTGGTGATGATCGGCGCATCCATGAAGCTCACGTGGTTGCACACCAGCAGCGCAGCACCTTCCTCGGGCAGGTTCTCGCGCCCCACCACGCGGATGCGATACACGAAGTGCAGCAGCAGCCACACCGTGAAGCGCACGAAGGCCTCCGGCATCAGGCGGCAGATGTACACCACCACGGCACAATTGATCAACGCGGTGGCGAGGAACAGGCCGGAGATGCTCACGCCAGCCGCCAGCACGACCATGCCGAACAGTGCGGAGGCGACCATGAAGGCCGCGTTGAGGATGTTGTTGGCGGCGATCACGCGCGAGCGCTCCGCCTCGGCCGAGCGCTGCTGCACCATGGCGTAGAGTGGCACGGTGAACAGACCACCGGAGGCGCCGATCAGGATCAGATCGACGAGGATGCGCCAGTGGGCCGGCGCGGCAAGGAAGCCGGCCACGCTCATTGCCTCCGGCGCGGCAGTCGGGCTGGCGAGCCAGAGGTCGATGCCGAACAGCGACAGGCCGATCGCGCCCAGTGGCACCAGGCCCAGCTCCACATGCTTGCCGGAGAGTTTTTCGCACAGGAAGGCGCCGATGGCGATACCGACGATGAAGGCCGCCAGCAGCACCGTGACGAGGTTTTCCGTTCCGCCGAGCACTTCTTTCACGTAGGGCGCGAACTGAGTGAGGAACACCGCGCCGTAAAACCAAAACCACGAGATTGTCAGCGTGGCATGGAACACCGGGCGGTTGCCGTGCAGCAGCTTCACATTGCGCCAGGTCTCGGTGAAGGGGTTGAGGCGGATCTTCAGATCGGGGGCCGGCGCCGGGGCGAGGGGAATGCCGAAACTGGTGAGATAGCCCAGGGTGGATACCGCCACGCTGAGCGCAGCGCACCAGATCGCGCCTTGCGGCCCGCTGCCCATCAGCAGGCCGGCGGCGATGGCACCGAGCAGGATGGCGACGAAGGTGCCGCTCTCCACCCAGGCGTTGCCGGCCACCAGCTCCTGCGGATACAGCTGCTGCGGCAGGATGGAATATTTCAGCGGGCCGAACAGTGTCGACTGCAGCCCCATCAGGAACAGCGCGAAGAGCAGGAATTCCAGCTGCACGAAGACGAAACCTGCCAGCCCCAGCAGTGCGATGAAGACCTCCAGCAACTTCACCCAGCGGATCAGGCGCGATTTCTCGAATCGGTCCGCCAGTTGCCCGGCCATCGCCGAGAAGAGGAAAAACGGCAGCACGAAGATGCCAGCGGCGAACTGCACCGCGATTGCCGGGCTCATGCCGGCCACGCTGCCGGCCTGGAAGGCCAGCAGCAGAAGCAGCGCGTTCTTGAACACGTTGTCATTGAATGCGTTCAGGAACTGTGTGGCGAAGAGCGGACCGAAGCGGCGCTGGGCCAGCAGCTGCAATGTCGAGCTGGGATGAGGCTGGATCATGTCGGGTCTGGCGATCTGGCGGAAATGGCTGGCGCGAGGATAACGTATCGGCAGGGTGACGGGCGCTTGGGGCAGGCCAGGTGTTTTTTCATCTTTTTTATGCCGGGCGGGCTAGGCTGATCGCATGACTGGAAACCCGCTCTTCCTTTTGCGCAGTGCGCGCGGCTATATCGCTGCCACGGCGGGCGTCGCCGGGCTCAGCCTGTTGAGCGAGCCGCTGGCCGGGCGTGTCGATGCAGCCAACGTGGTGATGCTCTACCTGTTGCTGGTGGTGGGCGTGGCCTTGTTGTCCTCGCGTGGTGCGGCTGCCTGGTGCGCCCTGTGTGGGGTGCTGGCGTTCGATGTGTTCCATGTACCGCCTCGCCTGTCGCTGCGGGTGGGTGACATGCAGTATCTGGTCACCTTTGTGGTGATGCTGCTGGTGGGCCTGCTGCTGGCCCATCTCACCGCGCGGCTGCGTGCGCAGGCCGCTGCGGCGGCAGCGGAGGAAGAGGCTGTTCGGCATCAGTACGGGCTGGCACGTGAGCTGGCCGGCTGCATCGAGGTGGCGCAGGTCTGCGAAGCGGTGGACGCCTTCGTGCGGCGTGAATGCAGCGGCCATGCGCGCATCTGGTGGCTGGGCCGCGATGAAGTCCTGCAGGCTCTGGGGCCAGATGGCGCGGAGGAGGTCCGGCGTACCCTTGTCGAAGTCGCGCTTGCCGAAGGCCATACACGCGAAATGCCTGATCCGGCGGATCCGGGCGGGCGTCTGCTGATGTTGGTGCTGGAAGCCCCCCGGCGCCGGCGCGGGGTACTGCTGCTGGAAATTCCGGTCGTGCGGGCCGAGCGCCTGTCGCGCAGCCGTGCGGAAGCGCTGGCCCTGCTGGTGGCGACCGCGCTGGAGCGTCTGCATTACGTGGGCGTGGCCCAGCAGGCGACGGTGGAGATGGAGCGGGAGCGCCTGCGCAGCACGCTGCTCGCTGCGTTATCGCATGACATCCGCACGCCGTTGACCGTGCTTGTGGGGCAGGCCGATGCCCTCTATGAGAACGAGGCACGCGGCATGCCGGTGAGCCGGCTGGCGGCGGCGATGCGGGAGCAGGCCATGCACATGAGCGAACTGGTCGACAACCTGCTGGACATGGCCCGCCTGCAATCCGGCCGCCTGCAACTGCGGCGCGACTGGCAATCGGTCGAGGAAATCGTTGGCGCCGCCACGGCCCATCTGGAAGTGCGCCTGCAACAGCATTGCCTGAGGATCGAACTGCCGTCCGACCTGCCCTTGCTGGAATTCGACGCCGTCTTGATCGAGCGCGTGCTGTGCAACCTGCTGGAGAATGCCGCCAAGTATTCGCCGCCCGGCAGCACCGTCCACCTGCGGGCCAGGCTGCTGCCCGGCATGCTGCAACTGATGGTGGAAGACGATGGCCCGGGGCTTTCGGCCCAGGCGCTGCAGCATCTGTTCGAACCCTTCCAGCGTGGCGAGACGGCGGGTTCGGTGCCGGGCCTCGGGCTTGGCCTGTCGATCTGCCGCCTCATCGTCGAAGCGCATGGCGGGCAGCTGACGGCGGCTAATCGCGTGGAGGGCGGCGTCTGCTTTGCCTTTACCCTGCCGTTGAGTGCCCAGCCGGCGCTGGCCCCGGAGCCGGAAGATGTCTGACGTCGCGCTGGTGATGGTGCTGGAGGACGAGCCCCAGATCCGCAACCTGCTCTGCGACGCCCTGCGTGAGCAGCAACTGCGTTGCGTCGGCGTGGGCAGCATGGAGGCCGCGCGTGTCGAGATGGCCCGCGTGCTGCCGCAGTTGCTGGTAGTCGATCTCGGCCTGCCCGATGGCGATGGCCGGGGCTTCATCAGCGAGCTGCGCGCCTGGAGTGAGCTGCCGGTGCTGGTGCTCTCGGCACGCAGCCAGGAACAGGAGAAGATCGCCGCCCTGGATGCTGGTGCCGACGACTATCTGGTCAAGCCTTTCTCGCGGGGAGAGCTGCTGGCGCGCGTACGCGCCCTGCTCCGCCGTGGCGGTGGCCAGGAGCCGCCACAACTGCGTTTCGGCGAGGTCGAGGTGGATTTCGTGCAGCGCCGGGTCTGCCGCGAGGGCATCGAGGTGCATCTCACACCGATCGAATACCGCCTGCTCTGTGCGCTGATCGCAGGTTAGGGCAGGGTGCTGACGCACCGGCAACTGCTGCGCGAGGTGTGGGGGCCGGCCTATGTCGACAGCGTCCATTACCTGCGCATCTATCTGGGCCATCTGCGCCACAAGCTGGAGGCGGATCCTGCACGGCCCCGCCATCTGCTCACCGAAACCGGTACCGGTTACCGCTTCGTGTTCTGACCCCCACCGACGAGGTTTCTGTGAACGCTGCCGAAAATCGCCCTCAATCCCTGCCAAAACTGATGCTTGCCGCGCTCGGCGTGGTGTATGGCGATATTGGCACCAGCCCGCTTTATGCGCTGAAGGAGGTCTTCAACCCTGCAGGGCATCATCCGCTCGCAGTGACGCCGGAGCACGTGCTGGGCGTGCTTTCGATGGTGATCTGGAGCCTGCTGCTGATCGTCACCTTCAAATACGTGTGCATCGTGCTGCGGGCTGACAACAAGGGCGAGGGCGGCGTGGTGGCGCTGATGGCGCGCGTGATGCAGCAGGCCGCCGCCAGCCCCCGGCGCCGCACGCTGGCGCTGGCCCTGGGTATCGTCGGTGCTTCGCTGTTCTATGGCGACGGCATCATCACGCCAGCCATCTCGGTACTCTCCGCGGTCGAGGGGCTGGAAGTCGCCACGCCGGCGTTGCGGCCCTATGTGCTGCCGATCACGATGGCATCCTGGTTGCGTTGTTCATGGTGCAGCGCCATGGCACGGCACGTGTTGGCGGCCTGTTCGGCTATGTGGTGATCCTCTGGTTCGCCAGTCTCGCCTTGATCGGGCTGAGCAACATCGTGACCAATCCGCAGGTGCTTGCGGCCTTGTCGCCCCATCACGCGTGTGCCACATACGGCGGTGTTCCTCTCGCCGCTGACCGACCAGATGCCGGCCGCGCTGCTGCACAACCTCAAGCACAATCTCGTGTTGCATGAGCGGACGGTGTTCGTCTGCGTGCTCATCGAGTCCGTGCCCCGCGTGCCGCAGGAGGATCGCGTCGAGGTGCAGGCGCTGGGCCGCAGCTTTTTCCGCGTCTTCGTGCGCTACGGTTTCATGGAGGATCCGGACCTGCCCGCTGCGCTCGCGGTCTGTGCTGCGCAAGGGTTGGCACTCGATCCGCAGCAGGTCTCCTACTTTCTCAGCCGTGAAACCATCCTGCCGACAGCCAATGGCAGTGGCATGGCGTTGTGGCGCGAACGCCTGTTCGAATTCCTGTTCCGTAACGCTTCCAGTGCCGCCAACTACTTCAGGCTGCCGCCCGCGCGCGTGGTGGAGATGGGAAGCCGCGTCATGCTGTAGGGGCTACTACAGCAGCGCCTCCACCTGCGCGATCTGCAATGCCAGCTGAGCCCGGGAGTGTTCGAGCTGCGCGGTTTCCTCCGCCGTCAGCGTGGGCAGGTGCTTCTGCACGACGCCGCCCGGGCCCAGTGTGGTGGGCAGGCTCATGTAGACGCCGTGGATGCCCAGCTCGCCCTGCATCAGGGAAGAGACCAGCAGCGGTCTGGGCGAGGCCTGGATCATGGCTTCGACGATCCGGGTCGCGGTGAAGGCGATGGCATAGCAGCTGTGTTCTCCGGCCAGGCGGATATCCCAGCCGGCGCGCCGGGTGCTGGTGAGCAGTTCTTCCTTCTCGGCGGTATCGAACAGCCCGATGGCGATTTCGAGCGGGGTGCCGCCATGCTGTGCGCGGCTCCAGACCGGCACCATGCTGTCGCCGTGTTCACCGATGACGTCGATCGAGATCCGTTGCGCCTCCAGCGGGTATTGCTCGGCCAGAAAGGCGCGCAGGCGCATCGCATCCAGCTCCGTACCGGTGCCCAGCACGCGCCCGGGTGAAAACCCGGAGAGCCGCCGGATGGCGTAGGCCATCGCGTCGACCGGGTTGGTGACGTTGAGGAAGCAGGCTTCCGGATTGTGGCGTGCCAGCAGCGGGACCAGCTGTCTGAAGATCGCCACGTTGTCCTGGATGACATCCGCCCGCGTACCGTCTTCGCGCGGCAGGGCTCCTGCCGTCATCACGATGACGTCTGCGCCTTCGCATTCCTCTGGCATGACCGCGCGGATGCTGCGACCTTCCAGCTCCGCCAGCGTGTGGCCGATGTCGAAGGCCTTGGCCCAGGCCTTCTGCTGCGACCGGTTGACCAGCAGGACTTCGATGTCGCGATTCCGCAGGATCAGCGAATGGGCCACAGTGCTGCCGATGGCACCGCTGCCGACCACGGCGATTTTCTTGCTGCGCATGTTTGTCTGCTTCAGAAGGCGGGAGGGTGTCACGATACCGCAGCGCGGCCGAAGGCGGCTGCGGTGACGGTCCGGTTTTTACCCCCGGTAGGTGCTGTCGCCGTGTGGTGCCGCCCTGAAGGCCGGCAGCGATTCCGCCGCTGCCGAGTAGGCCGCCAGCCGGGGAAACTGCCCGGCAGGAACCTCTTCGGGGATCATCTGTTGCGTGAAATGCCAGGCCACGGCAATCGTGACGCCCGCCTGATCGATGCCGGCGCCCTCCTGCGGAACCGGCCTGGGGGCGATTTCCCGCTCCAGCTCGCTGTAGGCTGCGAGCGTCTGGCCGATGATGCGTTCCAGCCAGGGCGCATGCAGTTTTTCCGGCGGGCGGAGTCCGCGTTCATAGACGATCTGAACGCTTTTCTCGGTGGTTGCCAGCGCCAGACCGATCAGGCTCAGGTCATGCTGAAGTGCCTTCACGGCGGCAGGCATCAGTGTTTTCGGGCGGGCGAGCGCTTCTGCATACGCCAGGATCAGCGTCGAATCCATCAGCACTTCGCCGTCATCGCAGATGAGCGTGGGCGCCTTGACCACGGGGTTGATCCGGCGGAATTCGTCGAACGCGCGAAACACGGAGAGCGACTGATGCTCGAACTTCAGGCCGAGCAACTGAAACGAGATCGCCACGCGGCGCACGTAGGGGGAATCAAGCATGCCGATGAGCTTCACAGGGCCTCCTGGGATGACTGACGAAAGTGGTGGGCGAAAGGATTGTGCGCTACATCAAGGGCTGCATGCGCGGGCGTGTGGCTGAACTGGCGCGGGCGCCTCAGTCTGCCGGTGCTTCCCGATCGATGCCCGACATTTCCCCGAACCTCTGGAGCACAGACTCCGGGAATCGCACCGGACGCATCCGGTCCAGATTGAAGTAATACCCCACCTGGCGTCCCTCGCAATACACCACGCCATCCTCGACGATCTCGAAGCGCACCACCCAGCGGCTCTTCTCCAGACTTTCCACCCAGGCGCACCCCATCGGGCTGTTCTGCAGGGTCAGCGGCTTTTTGTAGACGATGTTGGTCTTCGCCAGGATCGGCGTGTTGTTCTCCTTCATCATCTCCGCCAGCGGAAAATACCGGTCCAGTATTTCCATGCGCAGATACTCGAACCACTTCACATGCACGGTGTTGCTCACCACCTTCATGTAATCGGTGTCGTAGGAGCGGACCCTGATCGGTGCTTCGATATACATCCGCCTGCGTTCCGGTGCGGTCTCCATGTTCATCGGTTTTGTCCTCCCCGGGAATGGCGCTTCATCGCCTGATCAGATCCACTGTCCGTGCAACCCGCAGCCATTGTCCGTCGCGCTTCTCGGCGGCCTCCTGGATCGCGGCCATCATTACGTCGACGAACTGGCCGAGGGCGCCGTTGCAGACGGTGTTGCGGCGCGTGATGAAGCTGGTCTGGCGTTCGGTGATGTCGTCGCGCAGCGGAATGGCGGTGATGTGGTAGCGGTCGCGCATGGCTTCCACCAGTGGCCAGGGCAGGATGGTCAGCAGGTCGCTGTGCTCGATCAGATGCACGGCGGCCATGGCGGAGCGGGTGAAGTGCAGGGTGGCGGGCCAGCTGCCATCGCTGCGTTCGGCGAAGTTGGCCAGGAAGAAGTCGCGGAAGGGCGGCCCGTATTGTTCGATGGCATGGGCGAGGATCCAGCCCTGGCCGGTGAGGCCCTCCAGCGTGCGGACGTTGGCGCAGGGGTGGTCGACGCGGCAGGAAACCGCCTGGGCATAGGAAAACAGCGGACGTACGACAAACTCGGTGGCGAGCTCGGCGGCGGGGGAAAGGCCGATGGCTATGTCCACCTCCCCGTCGCGCAGCGCCTTGTAGTCGGTGCCGAGGGATTCCTGGATGCGCAGGCGCACGTCTGGCCGCAGGCTGGAGAAGCGCTCCAGCGCGGCGGGCAGGATGCTGTGAATGATCCATGGGGTGACGCCGATCGACAGCAGGGTGATGGCGCCGGCCTGCCGATCGTTCAGTTCGCGCATGGCTGCGTGCATCTCGGCGGTGATGGTGCGTGCACGCGTGAGCAGCAGGCGGCCCGCGGCCGAGGGCTGGTAGCCGCTGGCCTGGCGCTCGAAAAGCGGGGTGCCGGCCGCATCCTCCAGCTCCTTCAACCCCTTGCTCACGGCCGAAGCGGAGACGCCCAGGCGCTGGGCGGCCTGACGCAGGCTGCCCTGCTCGGCCACGGCGATCAGGTACTGCAATTGGTAGAGCTTGAGTCCTGGGAGCGTATCCATGAGGTGTCCGGCTGACGGGCTGCGCCGTGCAGTCTAGCGCAGCGCATGGTGTGCACTGGCGCGGTCTTCTTGCACCAATTTCTGGCGTCGCGGCGTGAAGATGAAGAGAAGTGAGCATGTAAACCAATACTCACTTTTCGCGGAATCTGTTTTTTCTTTTGATAATCAGATGCTTGATTCTTGTATCTGTGCCGGGGCGGCCACCTGTGGCTTGTTGCTGACACGGCGGGACGGGGTGGGAACGCTATCTGCTCACTTTCGTGGCATGACCACAAAAGGCGCAAGCCCCGTTCGTATGACCCAGCCCCAACTGATCCCCGGCATTCTCGAACATCGTGAAGAGAGCATCGCGATGCGCCACTACCTGCATGCACGCCCCGAGCTCGCCTTCGAGGAACATGGCACCAGTGCCTGGGTAGCGGAAAAACTGCGCAGTTATGGCTATGAGGTGCACTGTGGTCTGGGCGGCACTGGCGTGGTCGGCCAGCTCAAGCGGGGTGACGGTGCCCGCCGGCTCGGCCTGCGCGCGGACATGGACGCGCTGCCGGTACTGGAAGAAACGGGGCTTTCCTATGCCAGCACCCATACCGGCAAGATGCACGCCTGCGGGCATGACGGACACACTGCCAGCCTGCTTGCCGCCGCTCGTTATTTTGCTGAGCACGGCCGTTTCAACGGCACGCTGAACCTGATCTTCCAGCCCGCCGAGGAAGGTCTGGGGGGCGCACGCAAGATGATCGAAGACGGCCTCTTCGAGTTGTTCCCCTGTGATGGCGTGTTCGCCTTCCACAACTGGCCGGGCTTTCCTGTCGGCAAGTTCGGCGTGCTGCCGGGCACCTTCATGTCCTCCTCGGACACCGTCTTCATCACCGTCAATGGCCGTGGCGGCCATGGCGCCATGCCGCACAACTGCGTGGATGCCGCTGTGGTGGCAGCGCACATCGTCGTCGCGCTGCAGAGCATCGTGGCGCGCAATGTGGATCCGCGTGAGATGGCGGTGATCACCGTCGGCAATCTCAAGGCCGGCACCATTTCCAACGTGATCGCCGAGACGGCGCAGCTGGATCTCTCGGTGCGCGCCTACTCCCCCGAAGTACGCGCCCTGCTGCGCGACCGCATCACCGAGCTGGCCGGCGCACAGGCCCGCGCGCTGGGGGCGACGGTGAGCATCGATTACCGCTGGCGTTATCCGGCACTGAAGAACAGCCACGAGATGACGCGCTTCGCCTACGAAACGATCCGTGACTGCTTCGGCGCCGACGCACTGATTCCCGACATGCGCCCGCTGACCGGCAGCGAAGACTTCTCTTTCATGCTCGAAGCCTGCCCCGGCTGCTACGTGATCATCGGCAACGGCGAGGGCGAAGGCCATTGCGGCTGCTCGCTGCACAGCGCGCGCTACGACTTCAACGACCAGATCCTGCCGGTGGCCGCCAGCTATTGGGTGCATCTCACCGAGCGCTTCCTGGCCTAGGCGCACCGTTTTCCCACCTCCGCTCCACCCATTCCGAAAGGACCCACACCATGTTGAAACTCACCAAGCGAGGCTTCCTCGCCACCCTCGGCCTCGCCGCCCTGGCACTCACGCTGTCGCCTGCGCAAGCGCAGGACGCATTGTCCGGGGTGCTCAAGAGCAAGACGCTCAAGATCG